>JAIOPV010000152.1 GCA_021413735.1 Planctomycetota bacterium | reverse complement strand
GTTCGCGGCAATCTGGTCCGCGGAGATGCCGATGTCGATCTTGTTGCGATGGGTCGCATTGGGCAACTTGGCGGTGAGCCAGGTGGAAAGTTCGAGTGCGTGCGGTGCCCCATTGAACGGGGCGATGGGAACCCCGGAGATGCCCTTGACCATGAGGCACCGGTCGAGCACGGGCTTCAGGGGTTCCAGCGCGGGCGGCGGCGCTGCCAGGAACGTCTCCGGCGATTTGGGCCAGAACTCGCCCGGGATCACGCCGTGCGGCATGTACATGAATCCGAGTCGCACCGGCGGCTTCGCCGGTTTTGCCCCGGTATCGGCCCAGC
Source organism: Planctomycetota bacterium (assembly GCA_021413735.1). GTDB lineage: Bacteria > Planctomycetota > Planctomycetia > Gemmatales > Gemmataceae > Gemmata. The sequence continues at coordinate 32,001 of JAIOPV010000152.1, read as the reverse complement.
CCATGCAATCGAACAGAGGCAGGGCGAGCGCGGCCCCGAGGCCCCTGAGACACGTTCGCCGGTTGAGGAGGTAGTTACCTGGCATTGGTGGTTGCAACCTGGCGGTTCAGGAAGGGGTAGCTGGTAACGATTTCAATGACGAGCGACTGCATGCCGTACTTGTCACGGGCGAGGCGTTCCATCAAGCCATCCACCACGATCTCGTCGTAGCCTTCGAGTTGGCGGCACAGTGCGTAGGCGAGCAGCTTCTCGGTAAGGTTGCGGGCGAGTTCGTCCTTGCGGCCGGCGATGATGCCTTTCAGTTCCTTCGGTGTTGAGAATCCCTTGCCACCGGGCAGTTCGCCAGCGGCATCAATGGGGCCGCCCGAATCATCCTTGTCGCGCCAGCGGCCGATGGCATCGAAGTTTTCGAGTCCGAATCCAATGGGGTCGAGAACCTTGTGGCAGTTGGCGCAAGTCGGGTTCTTGCGGTGCAACTCCGTGCGCTGGCGCAGCGTCATGGTCGCGACCTGCTTTTGATTCTGCTTTTCCAGCGTCGGGACGTTCGCCGGGGCCGGCGGAATGTGCTGACCCAGTACCTGTTCGAGCACCCACACGCCGCGCTTCACGGGGCTCGTCCGTTCCGGGAACGACGTCACTGCCAGAACGCCGGGCATGCCGAGGATACCGCCGCGGTTGACGTCCGCGAGTTTTACCCGACGCATCTCCGAGCCAGTGACGGTTTTCTCCAGACCGTAGAGAGGGGCTAGCGTCCCGTTCACAAAAGTATAGTCGCTATCGACGAAGCTCACGACACTGCGGTTCTCTTGAACGATGCTGTCGAAGAACAACCGGGCCTCGTCGTACATCGCGGTCCGCATCGTGGGCGTCATCTGCGGAAACTTTTTGGTGTCGAACGGCTTCGTCTTCAGAGTTCCAACCCCAAGCCATTGTGACCCGAAGCCGTCGAACAATGCCCGAGAGCGGCGGTCGGCGAGCATCCGCTTCACCTGCCCACGGAGCACCTCCGGTTCGTGCAGCTTGCCCTTGTCGGCGAGGTCGGCCAGTTCGGTATCCGGCATCGTGGCCCAGAGAAAGTACGACAACCTGGATGCGAGTTGATAGTCGTCCAGTGGAACGATAGACTTGTCAGCCTCGACGACCTTCGCGGGCGTGATGAAGAGGAACTGCGGCGACACGAGAATCGCCTTGAGCATGAGTCGCAGCGAAGCCGTGTACGTGAGTTTGTTCGCCCGGGCCAGGTCGAAGACTTTCAGCAACGCCTCGACTTCCTCGTCGGTCGCGGGCCGACGGAACGCACGGCTGGCCTGGGCGCGAGCGACGATCCTGGCCGCGTCGCGTGCCTTGCCGTCCTGCGGAGTTTCGCCGAACAGCTTCTTCTGCATCTCCGTGGGTTGACCGTCTTTTGGACCCAGCACACGATCGAGCACGGCGTTCGCGATGGCGAGGTACTGTTCCGTCTGCAGTGGCGAAAACGTGTTGAGATACCCTTCGCCCGGCACGTCGTCGGGTAATTCAGCAGCGATTGCAGGATCGACCCCAAATAGGTCGTGCAACGTGTTCCCGAACTCGACTTTGGTGAGGCGACGGATCACGAACGGCCCGGGGTCCACGGGGCTGAGATACTTGACCATCCCGACCCACTCCGCGAACTCACGCCGTTCCGCCTCGGAGGGCTGTTTGCCGGCGTCCTCCGGCGGCATGCTCTGCTCCCGCACCTGAGCGAGGGAAACCTGCCAGGCGCTGCGGAATCGTCCGTCCGCGGGGCGCTGGACCATCTTCGCGAAGTCGATGCCTCCCTTCCGCTTGTTGTTGTTGCCGTGGCAATCCATGCAGTACGACTTCAGGAACGGCACGATCTTCTTGCGAAAAGTTTCGTTCACCTGGGTGCGTCGAGCCTCTTCTGCTTGGGCGTCTTTCGCCGAAGCCGAGAGGGAAAGCAACGGCACAAACGACGCGATCGGCACAATGATCGCGCTCACAGCGAGACGAAAGTTTGGAGTCAGGAACATGTTTCTTTGCTGCGGGGTCAGAGCGCTAGCACTTCGGTGGAAGGGCATCTTCGCACGGAGCGAAAGCCACACTTGATAACCAGGGCATGTCAGGAAGGCGGGAAAGAATCAAACTCGTCAGTCATCTTAACCGATTTTTCCCAGAGGAACGCCTCTGGAAACAACAAATCACCTTCCAACGTCAACACTACCCCGCGAAGAGGTGGCCAGCAACGATTTCATGGCTGGATCGTGTCCTGCGGCTGGGCACCGCGAAAGGCAGTGACTTTTTCATTGTGATGATAGGAGGATTGAGAGGTCAATATTTCCGCAGTCGCCGTGAATTGATAGTTGTTTGTGAGCGTCGAGCCGTCAGGCCGACGGTGGATTTCGTCAGGCTGACGGTTGTTTTCCGCACACTGTCGAGCTTACGCTTCGACGCTCACAATCATTTCAACACAGCATCGGCAACTCAAAGCGACGAGGCTCATGGTGAATCAACGAGGGACGGTTTGACTGCGAACGGACCCACGCGTATTCGTGCCGAGCCGAACAGCAAGTTATGAGAATCTGCCTCACGCACGCCTCCGAAGTCTTCCGTCTTGCCACGCATCTGCTTGGCCCACCGCGTGGTTGCGTGGTGGAAAAAGCGGGAAGTTCGGGGAGGGCTTGCTGGGTTTAGCAGACGCACTAAGATGTTTCTCGGGGATGTGAACCGTGCCCCACAAACGGGTGTCATTGTGGTCGGGGTGCTTACAACACCCTCAACCATCACCCCCACCCAAGGAGCGGGTGTCAGCAGGTGTGAACGACCGTCGAGATGGGCAGAGGAGCTGTCGCAAACTTGGAATTTGTAAGCATTTGGAGAGGTGGCTGAGTGGTCGAAAGCACCGCTTTGCTAAAGCCAAAAGACCTCTCCCACATCCTATCATTCCCTTCTCGCTAATCCCCCTCGAAAACGCATAAAACACTAGAAATCCTGGGGAAACTCTGCACTTCTGTTTCCCGGAATACCCTGCCATATCTTGCCACTACCGGCCTTGCGAAGTCATAAAAAGCCACGATATGCTACACACGGAGCTACACACAAACCCGTGGGGTGCGACATGGCAAACCTCCAGAAAATCACCTACACCGAGTGGCACAACGCTGAAGGCAAGCGGTGTTCTCCCGGAACTCCAGGGGCAAAAAAAGTCGTCCGCGAATCCACGAAGTGGTACGCGTACTGGCGGGAGGGCAAGCGGCAGTTCAAGGTGCCGCTCTGCACCGACAAGACGGCCGCCCAGGCGATGATGGCCGACCTCATGCGGACGAAGGACCGGGTGAAGGCCAGGCTGACCGACCCCCGCCAGCACCACTACGACCGCCCCGCCCTGGAGCACCTCGAAGAATTTCTCCCAGTCATGCGGGAGCCCGGCAAGTCGGAACACGACAAGGACCGGAAGGAGGCCATCCTGCGGGCGTTCGTGAAAACCATCCGCTCGCTCGCCGAGTTGAACACAGCAGCGGTGGATACCTACCTCGCCTCCGTGGGCGGTTCGGTGGGGAACCGGAAGAAACACCTCTCCGCCATCTCCGTGTTCGTGAAGTGGCTGCTCAAGAAGGACCGGATTGAGATCAACCCGCTCGACCGTGTGGATACACCCGCGGGCGGGAAGAAGACGAAGGAACGCCGGGCGTTGGCGGTGGAGCAAATCCAGAAACTGCTCGACGCGACCCGTGCCCGCCCCCTCGCCGCGTTCCACGAGCGTTACGGGACCGAAGTGAAGCCGACTGTGCGGCAGCATGAACGCGCGCAAAAGAAACGGGACGCCGCGACTGCCACGTTCATCACGCTCGGCCGCGAGCGGGCGCTCATTTACAAAACCGCCGTTTACACCGGACTTCGGCTAGGAGAAATCGGAGCACTCCGGCCGTGCCATCTGGAACTGGACCGCAAGCCGTTCCCCCGGCTCGAAATTCTCGGCAAGTCAACGAAGAACGGCCAGCAGGCCCGGTTGCTGCTTGTGCCCGCCTTCGCGGCAGAGATTGCGGCGTGGATCAAGGACACCGGAAAGGGGCCGGACGACATGCTGTTCCACGTCCCTCAAGCATCCGTTCGTATCATGCAGAAGGATCTCGAATTCGCGGGCATCCCTTACCGGACGTCCCAAGGCGACGCCGATTTCCACTCCCTCCGTATGACCGCGAACATGATGCTGGGGCAGGCGGGAATCCCGGCCCGAATCCGGCAGTTGTTCATGCGGCACTCGGACATCCGGCTCACGCTCGGCGTTTACGACGACTCCAGTTGGGCCGACTTGGAGCTTGCGGTCAAGGCGATGGAATCTTTGGGCCTGAAGTAAAATAAGTCATTTCGACTGACCGAACCCAAGATCGATCCGTGTGTCTTTCCCTATAGAATTCATTGAAGGAGACATTCAGATGGGGTTCGCCGAAGAGTTCGCAACCGTCGACTTGCTTTTGAAGTCCGAGACCGAAACGCGAGGGATTGATGCCTTTGCATTGACGTTGATCAAATCAGAGAAGCAACTTCGTCGATTGGTCACTCATCTGATTTACCAATTTCCAGCATTCAACGGAACTCACATACTGCTCCTTCGAGATGCACTCGCAAAAAACAGACAAGTTTATGCTGATGGATTCCGAATTGGATTTAATGCTTTATACCGAAAATCCATTAGGCAACTGATTGGGCTGGAACATGACGGACTTTTGAAGCGTTTGGATGAGGCGACCAAGTACAGAAATAAGATTTTTCACGGTCAATTGACGCATGATTCGTTGAGCCGCCAAGAATTGCTTGATTATGTCCGTGATATGCGGCGGTGGTGCGAATTACTTGCCAAAGGCGCGACGGAAGAGTTCCATTACGACGGATGCGGAGACTCATTTAGAAAGTCGATGGTCACGAACCTGGGCGAGGGATTGTTAATAAAAATGACATCCATTGCGGATTACAAAAAGTTTATCGCCGCACACCTGGAAAGGCCAAAGAAACGCTGAAAATGATTTGTGGATGGCGCGCTATTTATGTTTGACCACATTACGATAACAGTCTACGACTAAAGCCTCGGCACTATCATGGTCTGGCTCGTCGGGCAGTCTGGAAATCCGACGACACTCCTCAAGCCGTAGCAGTCCTTCCTCAAGCATTTCCGCAACCTGCTTATACGGCAACTCGCCCTTTCTGATCGCCAGCAGCAACGAAGCCTCGGGACGCGGGTAGGTGATCGTGTGGTGGAGGAGCAACTCCTCGGCTTCGCGCGAGACGCGGAGAGCATGCATCATGGCCTTCCAGTCCACGCCCTCATTCTTTTCAGCCAACAACGCACGCTGACCGTACTCCTCGAATGTCCGGCGGAAGATCGCGTGTGCTTCCTTGAGCGTGGCATGTTCCTGAACCTTTCGGTTGCACACTTCCAAAAACCGGACGGGCTATCCGTCTCCATGCGTTCCGTCCACGACCGCGATGTGTTCCAGCCCTCGGTCGCAGAGGTCCTCGACTGCGGGCCAAATCTCCTTGAGCTTCTTCTGGTGGCCCCAGATCGCGATCCAGCCGACCGCCCAGTCAGCGGCCGCCCGTGACGCGGCGACACGCGACCCGCGGATGCCGTACTTGTTCGCCTGCTGGCGGCAGTACCCGGCGAACGCGGACACGCCTCGGTGCAGCCACAGAGATTTTTGCTCACAGATTTCGTGCCACACCGGATCGGCTTCGATGATCCACCGTTCCGGGGTAAACAGCATCGTGAGTGCGATAGTCTGCCCTTCGAGCAGCAGTTTCATGTACTTCTGGAGAGAGAACGATTCGAAGTCGGTGTCTTCGGCGGTGTTCTTGAGCGTCCGGTCCTGCTTGGTGGAGATGTGGACAGCGTTTTTTACTCGCTGGAGAAGGATGTCTCGCGCCGGAGGAAGGTGAACTGCTTTGAAATCAAGATCGCTGGTGGGAACATTGGTGCCGTAGACGTGGGAACCGAATTGCATCCGGACGATGGTGGCGGACTCAGGCATGCGAACCAGCCAGGCTGTCGTGGATCAACTTCCGCTGCGCCTCGATCAATGTCTCGTTTGCTCGCTGCCACAACTCCGGATTTCCGTGTTTCAGAAGCGGTAGTAACCGCTCTTTCTCCGCGAGGTACACTCGGGCGAAGTTCGGGTCATACCGGGTGATGCTGTCGGTGTTGTCGATCAAATCAGCCAGCTTGATCGTGGCCCCTTCAGGGGAAGACCGGGCCAGGTGCTCGCGATCAAGTGCCTTCCGTGTCTCTCGGTTGCCGTCATGTGGCCGGGACGCATCAGTCACTTCCAGAACCAGACTCACGACACGATCTCTGAAATGCTCACGCAACTCCTCTGGGGTTGTCGGCGTGTCTTCGAGAACGTCGTGAAGCAAGGCAGCGGCAATCACCTCTTGGTCATCGGTGTATCCAGCGACGATCGCTGCCACGTTGCGGCAATGATTCACGTAGGGTTCGCCCGTGTACTTGCGTTTCTGTGCATGATGCGCTGTCGTCGCGTAGCCGAGAGCGAAGTGGTGGAGTAGATGGGATTCAACCATGATTTGCGTCCTTGCCTTCGTGTTCGAGTGACCTGATCCGCCTGGCAATCACCTCCCGGATTTCTCGCTTGCCAGCGAGCCAGTAGCGAATCGTGCGAGTGGTGACGGGCAAGGCCGCCGCCAGCTTGGATTGCCAATGGGGACCGTACAACTTCTCGCCGATCTGACGCAATTCAGTAGGATTCACGCCGCCTCGTCGATCACTCTATTTACCGCCGAGGAGGGTCGATAGCCGTCCAGGCGGTTAGCATCCGGACGAATTTCGCGGAACACGAGGTCGCGAGTGCGTGATGAAAGCAAGTCGCCATTATTCTTCCGGTACGGGAAGATGAAGCGCCGGACGCGGTCAGGAAACGTTGACAGCCGTAGCCCGACATCCTTGTCTGACAGGTGCGCCACCAGTTCGGCCTCGGCCGTCACCTCGGCGATCAGATCCTCTATCTGCTGGTGGAGTAACGCAATGATCGTGTCGAAATCCTGCCAGAACTCCTCTGGGAGTTGGCGGCGGATCGTTTCCAAGTCGTCCCCGGCCTGCATCGCTTCCCACATCGCCAGCGGCGTCAGACGAGAGACGAGGCGGTGGATCCGGCAATACTCATCGCCTTTCACCTTCAGCCGGAGTCCGTTGGAGAAGCGCAGCACGAACCCTTCTTCCGTCGGGGGGAGCGTCTTCGCGAGCGCTAAGAGTTCGGACACGGCTGTGAACGAGTGCCGCTTGGCAATTCGCCAACCGAGCCGCTCTCCCAAGCCTCGCAGGTCGGTGTAACTGACTTCTGTGCCGTCACCCCGGTACGCGCCCAGCAGCACGAGGCCCGTGTGGTGGTAGTGGACGACGATCCGATTCTCGGGGTAGATCGCCTCCGCAAGATATGTCGTCTCCGGATCCAGGCAGGACAGGTCATGGTTGGAAATCCATGCCGCAGCCCACTTCGCCTGGTCAGAGCCGAGGCTGCCCTTCGTAGCAGTGCGCCATTCGCCTTTGTGCTGGAACAGGATGATAAGGCTACCGTCCAGTTTCTCGAACGTCTCGAACGGCAGGTCTGGGATGGAGTCCAACCGCTCACCAACATTGAAGAACTTCGGGAATGGCGTCGCCACGACTCGCTTGCTTTCGGGGTCGAGGATCACGCCTCTGGCGAGCATCGTGATGTCGTTCCACTTCCGGTCGTACACTGTGCTTTCGGAGTAGCAGTACAGCCGCAGACCGTCGTGCCCGACGTTCTCCGACACCTCCCTCTCGGCCTTCGCCTTTTGCAAGCCGTCCCACAGAACGTCGAACGGCATCATCCTCGCGGGGTGCATCATGCCGCCCTCCGGAGGTCGATAACCTCAACATTCGGGAGTTGATCTCCGGCGAGGATGTCCTTCACCTGACTGCCGAAAGTTTGCGCGTGCTTGGCAATGAGATCTATTTGCAACCCTGCCCGCCACCCGGCGTCGCGGCGTTTCTCCGCCTCCGGCCGATCGATGATGACGTATCGCACCTTGCCTCCCTTTGCGAGCGCAACAGCGGCAAGGCGGTCCTTGCGCCGGAGATTGGTCGCATCAATGACAGTCGGCAGTCCGTGGGCAAGCCGGGCTTGAGCAATGGCATGCAGAGTTGTGAATACCTCGTCGTTTTTGGTTTGGTCGCGGAAGTCGCCGCACAGGTCAGCCCGAATTTGATCGCTGCTGATGACGTGCGACGGATGGATGCCGTGGGCGGAGGCGCCTTCGGACGTCAGCCAAGTAGTCTTTCCTCCACCCGAGGGGCCGACCATGAGCGTGAGCAAGCCAGGTGTTGACGCTTCCCGCTCGTCCCATTCGCGGCATTGCAGGCACGTCAGCCCCCGTTCTCGCCACATGGCAACCACGCTCGGGCGGTCATCGATCACGCAATGGATCTGATGGCCTTTCGCGAGTATTCCGTCGAGAAGTTCGGATTTAACGAGGAAATCTTGGCGGTAGTCGCTCTCTGCCCGCATGTACAATTCGTGGTATGGAATGGAATGTTGATCGAGCCACGCTTCGGTCAGGCCACGAATCTTGTCTGTGCGCCCGGAGACGAGGATGATCTGGTAGTCCTGATTGTCGAAAAGTTGGACCAAGTCGCGGACGGGCTCGATAACCGGGTCGTTCGCGGCCTCAGCGAAAAAAGCGTCCCAGTTGCGGGAGCCATTTTGGATATGATGCAGGCGATGTGTCGCGTCTGCCAACGTGCCGTCAATGTCGAAGATTACAGCCTTTGCCATTCCACCTCTCTTTCTTGTGGTAGCCCCTGCGGGAGTTGAACCCTGCTCCTCGTCCTTGAAAGAGACGTATCCTTAACCGTTAGACCAAGGGGCCACCCAAAAGCAGTAGCGGAATTCAGTTCCTTGCGCAAGAACTTTCGTCACCCCCCTGCCAGCCACATCTTCGGCGCGACGATCAACTTCTCCACGGCGGCTTTCTGGAAGCAGGCTCGTCGCCGAATTTTCACTTCTCCCAGCGGATTCACCTTCTTCGCCTTCCACATCGAACGCCAGCGGTCGAGAGTGCGCTGAGAACAGCGGAGGTATTGGCATACTTCCGGCTTTGTCATAATGTCGGGCATGGGATCACCTTTCCATCTCCGGGCCGCCACGCTGCGGCTGATCGCATTCCTCGGCGAATGGCAGATACTCCGGTCTCCGTCCCGTTGCCACCCACCCGACGAATTCCTGGAAGTCGGCTGCGACACGTGCTTGCTCCGGAGTTGCAGCAGCTCGCGAGAATTCCTCGGCGAATCCTTCCAGGCCCGCGACTATGTTCGGACCCGTCTGGTTCAGCAGGGCGACGGCCGGGGCGACGAACTCCCGCACGCTTTCCCGGACGGTCGGTGAGACACCGCTGGCTTCGAGCATTCGCGGCAGTCCTTTCGTGAGGTGAGCCGCGATCGATTCGGCGGAGGCCAGGCGTGAATTGTCGTTAGCGGGTTGCACGCGATTTCTCCGGTTAAAGTTCCATTCCCCTGTCTGCCTGCTTCACCTTCTCCGGCGCGTCGGCCGCGCGCACCAGCCTGTCGCGCTGGGCATCCGTGATCTTCCCCGGATCAATCTCACCGAGGAGGATGTGGGCCTTGTCGCGGTCGGTCACGCCGGACCAATCAACCGCGCCTTGGAGGATGGCGAGCTTTTTCGGCTCCGGTACTTGCGCCCACGGCCGCTCGACAATGCGGTAAGTCCCGTCCTTGGTGTCACCGACCACCTGCGGGTATGTGCCTTCCTTGATCCGCTCAATGTGGCCACACGCCTGGAACAGCCGTTTAAGATCGCTGGACATCATTTCTCCTGTCCGTGATCGCGTTGTTGGGTTTTCCCTTGCGGCTCTTGAGAGCTTGCTTGTCGGGCAAACCGCTGGAGCACCGACAGGTTCGCACCAGCGAGTTGGGTGTTGATGTATCCGGTCAGATCCTTCAACTGGAGTTCGAGAAGGCGGTTCGCGGCCTTCTGGTCCTCGCTCACGTTGAAACCCTTCGGCGCATCGCGGAAGGCGAGTTGCTTCGCGTCGAGGAACAGGGTCAGGTCGGCCAGTGCGTATTCCTTCAGCCCGTCCCGGCCGTACCGCTTGTAGACGTGATCCATCACGGCCAGCTTGTCTTCGAGGTGAGATTGCTTGGGTTCGTCTGGCATGGCACCCTCAGTTGGCCGAAGGCCGGAGCAACCGCTTGTCCTCCCGGCGGAGCAGCTCGTGATATTTCTGAATCGCAGCCATTGCCGCGTCGTAGAGCTGGCCGAACGCTTCCCCTCGCTCGGATTCAGTAGTCAAACACGGCGACATCATCTCAAGGATGGTCGCCGCGAGAGCCATCGCTGTGTCGTGTTGAAGGTGCCTCATGGCATCGCCTTCATGTAGACGAATAGCTCGACATCACGGCCCGCGTGCAGCGCCTGGTGCTTCAGCAAATCGGACTGGATACGGGAATGCTCCCACTTGAAATCCGCGTTTGCCTCAACCGCCTTCACGAAATCCGCGAAGGCCACGTGCAGCGGAAACATCTGCCGGAACTGCTGAGCGTGTTGAGTGGGCACGGCGATCACGTCGTATTTCAGGCTCTTGATGGCGGTGCTCAGTGAGTTGATCGCCACGAAGCCGAGAATCAAGGCGATCGTGGAGAGGAATGCCAGGAGGATGGCAACAGGGGCGAAGACGTTTACGGGTATCTCGTTCATGGCAGCCTTTCGGGGTGTGCTGAGGTCGGGTGAAGAACGATCAGGGCACGCTGTAAACGGACACGAACAACTCCATGCCCGGATACTCCACACGCTTGCGGCGAAAGTCTTTTCTCACCCGGTCGTGGCAGCCCAGGAGGTGAGGGTTCGCGAGCACGGCCCGGACGAATGTCTCAAAGCGGGCGTGACCAGGATTGCATTGCTGAAACGCTTGGACGTTTTCGGGCAGGACACCTGTCACGCGGTAATACAGCGAGGGTGGATCGGAGAGTTTCTTGATGGCGGCTTGCAATCGCCAGTTATCGCGGAAGGACAAACCGAGGATGACAAAATACACCCCGATGAGGGGGATTCCGATCACGAGCGAAAGGTCGGGGTTCCCGGTCATTGGTCACTTTCTTTCTTGTCCGTTGAGGATTCGCCGTGTTTCGCACAGCGGCCTTCAGTGGTTGCGCGGATGGCTTCGGCGATCTGCTCCACGATTCCGTAGATCAGCGCCAAGGCGATGATCCCGAGAATGAATTGTTGTTCGGACACGGCACGCTCCGGAGTTACGAGGCATCCGTGCCTCTGAAAATTCACTTCAGCAGCCGCTTGAGACCAAGACCGACGGCCTTGCCGAGGGGGCTCTCGGCGGTCTCTTTGACCTTCTTCACGTTGCGGGTCGTGTTCCAGCAGATCCAGGCGATGAAGCAGATGAGGACGATGGTTTCCAGGTCGAACACGGTATTGCTCCTGTCAGGTGTTGGTGGGAGAAACACTCCCGTTCGGCCGGAGCAACGCACGCCCCGGCCCGTCGAAAAAGGACTTCACTGCGTGGTGGACGATGACGGCGGTCTCGCCGTGCATTTCCGTTCCGGCGAACTCGTCCAGGCCGTGACGCAGCCGCTCGGCCAGGAAGGCTGCCGTGGCCGATGCCACGGACAGCGCGAACGCGGTTTGCTCACGGGCGGTCATGACTCACTGCTCCATCTCGAAGCCGCCTTGCTGCGGCTCTTGCGATTTTTGCGGCACTTGCTCCTGGGAAAAGCCGCGGTCGATATTTCCAGGCGTCGGGTGCATGGGAGTACCCATTTCGCTCTGGTGCTCGGGTTGCCCGAAGTACACCTGATGCAGAGTCCCGCGGATGTCGTTTGTGGCTTCGCGGATCATGGCCTTTCCCATTGCGGCAAACTCGCTCAACGCGCTCATTGGTCGCCTTTCAGTTGGGTTGTGGCGATTCGGTTTGTGATGCTCACTCGCTTTCTCGTGCCCGCTCGGCGTAGTACCGGGCTTCGATCTGGGCGTCGCGCATCTGGCGAACGCGCGCCATGTCCTGTTCCTCGGCCATGCTGTAGACCAGGCTCAACGCGACCGAGCCGCCCATCAGGTACATGCCGAGGGGTACGCTCAGATACAGCACCGCCCCACCCACCGCCGCGAGCAGTGCCGGCTCGAACACGCTCTTGGCCCGAAACTCGTTACCGGGAAAAATGCTCTGCCCCGAGTAGCGGCTGTGAACGACGTACCCGGCCTTCTGCTTCTTCCAGCCCTCGATCCGGTGAGCTACGAGCATCAGACCCGTGAACACCATGAAGCCGAAGAACGGCGTCTGGTCGTCCTTGGGAAACAGGATCGCACCGAAGACCGGGATGAACAGCATCCCGAGAAGACAATGGAAGCCCATGTACTTGCTGCCCCACGTGCCGCCGCGCCGCACGTAAACTTCGAGCGGCAGGCTCCACACCTGCGCGAAGAACAGCAGGAGGTTGAACGCCTTCTTGGCGTCCTTCACTGGCCCCTCCCACTGCTGGCTTTCTTTCTCTTGGTTCATCATCCCCTCGCGTTCGAGTTACCTGTGTCATTCGCCACACAAGTACATCGCCGGAGGTGGTGATCTTGGAGGAAGGATGTCGGGAAGCGCACCGGGAAATCAGGCTTGGCGGAAGCTGCCCTTCACCCACGCCTTGCCGTTGCTGAACCGCCTGCCGCCCTGGAAGACGTAGGCATCCACCATCAGCCCGTTCTCAGCGCCGCCCTTGCGGAGCTTCGACCCGAAGTGTTCAGGAAGAACGTCGGCGAGCATCTGCTCGGAGAACCCCGCGCTGCCCTGCTTCTCCTCCTGCCCCATCCACTCGCCGAGGAGATCGGCCGGCCCCGTGGGCTGGTTGCCGCTCATGAAAAGCTGCTTGCTCTGACCGAGCTGTGATGAGAAATACTCGTTCGTCTCGCGGTCGGTGTTCGAGAAGATGAACTTGGTGACGAGGTTCGCCAGCCACGCCATCGCTTGCTCTTTGTCACCCATCGCTGCTTGCAACAGGGGAATGTTCTGGGTGATCGCGACGTTGATGAGGCGGTGACTGCGAGCAACGGCCTGGACCATCGAATCCGCGGGGCATGCGTGAAGTTGCGCCTCATCGGCCCAGATGCACACGGGCCGAGGATTCACGGCGAGATCGCGGCGAAGCACGGCTTGAACGGTGGCGAGTTTCCAGGCCAGTTGAATGAAGCGGCCAGGCTCCCGGAACACGAGGGCGGGAGTGTTCACCACGACGATGCGACCGTCGAGAATGTCATCCGGCGTGAGGTTCGATTCCCCGCTTCCGACCAACTCCCGCGCGGGGCCAGTCAGGAACTTCTCCAGCGTGTTGATCGTGTTCGCCTGAATGCTTCCGGCGGTCCGCTCACCGAGCGAAGGCCATTCCTGCAAGACGTAATCCCCCGCCATGCTCACGTCCGGCGTTTCGCCCATGCTCTCCGCATGCAGGAGCATTCGCGAGCAGAAAGAACGGTCCCGCCATTCCGGGCTGATGAGGCTGTCGCGGTTCGCCGGGAAGGAAGTGACGAAGCGGTACAGGCTCTCGACGTCACAGGTTCCGGTGGCATGGTGGATGATCTGCAACGCCATCCGGAGAGACCTGGCAGAAGCCATCGGCCAAAACGGCTCGTTGCTTTTCTGACTGCTCGCCTTCATCGAGAAGTCCACGAGATCGGCGAGCATCTGACTGGCGGAGGCGATGCTTCCTCCCCGGCTATTCAGTTCAAAATCCAAAAAATTGAAGCGGAACGGGCCGCCAGGCTCGAACAGACGCACATCACCCTCCCGCCCAGCGCTCCTTGCCACAGCGAGAATCTCGCTCGCGTCCGATGCCTTCGCGGTCAGGATCAACATGCCCACGTCCCGCTCCATCAATGCCCGGAGCAGGTGAGCGAAGGTGCTGGATTTTCCCGATCCCGTACCACCCATCGCGAGGATTCCCTCGTAGGCTTGGTGAAGCGTGAGAGGATCGTTCGGGGTGATCCACAGCAACGGCGGTTCAGGTGGCGGCTTCGGTTTGCCGCGCATGGCGTTGACGAGCGCCACCAACCCTCCCGCGCCCAGCCCGATCAGCCCTGCCTGGATCAGATCGCTTTCGGTCATTTCCTCTCCTGAAATGGAAACGGGGGCGACAATGCGCCCCCGCTGGTGAGATGAGGAACGGGTCACGCGGACTTGAACACCCCCGGCAGCGTGTTCGCCGGAGATTCTTCTGACTTCGATCTTTCGGTAACAACCTTCGTGAGGAAGGCGGTAAACGTCTTCAGCAGCTCCCAGGTGAGGCCGCCCTCGAACTCCAGACGAACGCCATTCTTTTCCAGCTTGCAGCGTTCCTTGACCTTCGGTTTCTCTCCGCGGAGTTTCTTTGCTTCCCGCTCCACGGTGTCGCGCTTCCATCCGTTGGCCACTGCGCGATCCGCCAAGTTCTTCTGCTGACCCACCTGAAGCGAGGCGATGATCCGGGCCACGTCGCCGCAAAGCTTTCCGCTATCCACCAATGGGTGAATCTCCGGTGCGAGGTTCTTCAGCGACAGCATTTTGCTGACCTTCGACGTGGAGAACCCGAAGTGTTCGGCGGCCTCGGCTTGGGTGACCTTCGCGAGGGTGATGTACTGCTCGATGTCGGCAGCGATTTCTCGCGGAGTCATTGCCTTGCGGATCACGTTCTCGGTGAGGCGAAGCCGGATCAGTTCGACCTCGCTCATCGGCCCGCTCGCCAGGATGGCCTTGAACCTCATGCCGAGAATGCGGCAACAGAGCAGGCGGCGGTGGCCCGCCCCGCAGATGTACTTCCCATCCGGTGCGAGGTAGACGATCCCCGGCACCTGCTGGCCGAACGCCTGCATGCTCGGCAGGATATCGGAGACGGAATCCGGGCTGACGGGCCGATTGCCTGGCGCGGCAATCACGTCGTCGGTGTGCAGTTCGAGAACCCTGGTGGGGTCCTCTGGGGGAGTGGTCATATCGTGCCTCCAGGGCAATGAGATGCCGTTCACGCACGCGGCGTGTCGGGGTGGATAAGGGTTTCAAAACCGGATGCTGTGCTGGCGGGTGGGATCGGAGCCAGTTACTGAGAGATCGCTTTCACGAACAAAACTGGCCGGACTTTTTCACGCCAGATCGAGAATTCGCCGAAGAATCTGGCGGGCAGCGTTCCGTCGGCGGGCAGCTTCCTCACGGGTGATTTTCAACCGCCGAGCGGCTTGGCGGAGCGAGTGTCCAGCGTAAAGGAGTGCTACGACAGCTTGTACCTTGTGCGGGAGACACTCCATCAGGTCCGCCGTCTCGACCTCGTGCGATCCGTCGGCTTTCCCGTGATGGTCGTCAAACCGCCAGCCGTTCATGACTTCCCGGGCGATTGGTTTCTGGGAGAGGTCGCCTCGCGGCAGGTACTTCGCCCGCCAGAGGCCGCACTGCCGCCGGACGGCAAGCCAGGCAGCGATTGCCTGAACGTCATCGAAAGAACGGTTGAGTGTCCTGCGTTCAGTCAGGTAGCAGAAGACGTCCTGCGCAATTTCTTCGGCTTCGGCGACGCGTGACCCACGAGCCCGAAGAATCAAGCAGAGTTGATTGATGATCCGCGAAATCTGGTCATTCGCAAGTCGAGGCGGGGAGCTGTCCGAGTCGCCCACGGGGTTCTCCTTGCAGGTGGTAGGTGGTAGAATCGCCGGAGGTCGCGCCCGCGTGGGGTCACGATCTTCCTCGCGACAGAGGAAAGTGTGGCAGAAGGTTAATCGAACAGCGAGAGCGGCTGCCTGTCATCTGGCTGTCAGTTGGTGTTCAGCAATGGATCAGCAAGATGGCCGAACGGTAAAACCAAACGGATCAAAAGTCCGGGCATCCAGGAGCCGGAAAGGATGGCGAGTCGAAGATCTCTGCAAACATTCCGGATTGTCAGATAGCACCATCAGACGCATTGAACGAAGTGTGCCCACCCTTTTTGCGACGCTTGCTGCGGCCGCAGATGCGCTCGGCGAGCCATATGCTGAATTCATAGAGGGAGGAGTGGTGCCGCAATCCACTTCGGCGACCACGAAACAGGTCACGCAAACCATAACGTTTGCGGTAGAACGAAGCGAAATAGATGAAACCGAATTTATTTTAGAGCAGATTAGGTGGATCAAGGAGCGGTACGGGGCTGGTATATCAATTGAGGTTAAAAGTATTGTGAGTAGCAGTATCAAAGTCACATTTGAAATAGATGAGGCTGTCGCCAGACAAATCGAAATCGATTGGGCTCTTGGCCAATTTCATGACACGAATATCACCAAAATCACGACGGCTGGCGAGCCGTTTATTTTAACATTCGATGAGAAGGTAAACTTTGCCGCATTCATTCTCCGCGCAAATGGGGTGAATGAGGAGTCGTTAATGCGTTTCATTCCTCAGGCTGTACAATTCTCTCCCCATCCCTGGGATCTTGTTTTTTCTACAAGTTCATCGGCAAAGAAAATTAAGCTTACTGATCCTGTGCAGAGCGATGCAGACTATCCTTTTCCAAAGCGATTCAACGACTTGAATCTTGTTTCTGCCGCTGTAGCCAAATTACTTCTTGCTGCTGTCGAAGAAGGACGAATTACAAGGCTGGACTTTGATGGATTCATCTCCAGTGGAACACTTGGGCCATCTATTTTGAAGGCCTCGGAAGCCGTAGGTCTAGCTGCCGACCGACTTGTATATGATCCTTCAAAGATACAAGGCCACTTGACGAGCCTATTAGCGTAGTGTGATTCTGCTTGTATTCTATCCGTCTTTCACTTCCTGATTGCCAATCCTTTCCATTCGCGCTACTCCTTTCCGGCCTGTCTGCCGTTCCTTTCGGGTTCCGGTGGGCAGGCGTTGCAACCCGAAACGGAAAGGAATCCCCACATGCCAAGAGGTGTACGCAAAGCAAAAGCAGCCCCCGTAACCGACGCCCAGGTCGAAGGCGAGATGATCGCCAGCCACCGCGAGGCGGTTGACCAGGCGCTGTCCGATCAACAGCCCGATCCCGCGATTGAGTTCGACACCGCAGAACTGGAGCGGCAGGCTACGCAGCAAAACACTGACGCCACCGTAGCGACATCACCGAATCCCACCGCCCTTGAGACAGGCCGCCAGATCGTCGAGAGCGTTGCCGAATCGACCAATCTCCCCGAGGAACGTCAGCACAGCCATGTCGCTACGCACCGCCCAGAGGGTGTGCGCCAGTACCAGCCCGATCCGTTCCCGATGGAGCAGATCACTCTCGGCGAGGACAACGAGGCTCCGAAGATGCGGCTCTACCGCAACAACCGCTTGAGAGAGATGGCGATTCAATTTGACTCAAAGCCTGTCGGCCCGGAAGGCGAGGAAGGCAAGTACCTCGACATGCTTCGCGAGGCGGGTTTCCGCTGGAGCCAGAACGACGCTGTTTGGACGCAGCGGATCGACCCCGAGGAAAAATGGCGCACCCACGCCGCTGCTGAGAAGGTTTTCCGCGAGGTGGGCAACGCCATCCGTGCCGACCAAGGCCTCGAACCCGTCGCCGTCCAGAGCGTCTGACCATCGTCACCCGGCGGTCGCCTCACCCCGGCCGCCGGGTGCTTTAAGCATCACCGCCCGTACCGTGCCGGGCCGAGCAGCTTATTCCACAAGGTCTGGTCTTTCTTCACTGCCGCCAGTGCCTCGATCACTTCGGGGTCGTTCATGATCCGCTCAACGAGCCTCTTGCCCTCCGCTGGGTCATGAAAGCGCTGAACCATCCGGGAGGCGAAAAGCCCGCCCCACCAGTTGTGGATGCGGTAGCAGTTCTCTGCCGCCTCGGCCCAGGTATCCGCTTGGTAGTTCGGCCGAGGGGTGAGAAACTCCGACTTCTCGATCCACGACTGGCGGAACGTCATGGGGTCGCACGAGCCCAGCTTCCAGTCTCCGGACACTCGCCGCATCGCCCGGTTCTTCGCGTCAAGCACCCAGGTCACGCCCCACACGACAGGGAATGCCACCCACGCGGCGCAGCACATCCACAAGAGCATCCATCCCTGCGGGTCATCCTTCGCGTAGATCGCCATCGCCGCGAACGCCACCAGCGGGAAGGCCCAGATCGCCAGGACGAGGGACGCTCGTCTGATCCATGCCAGAAACAGCGTGTCCAGGCTCCAGCGGATCGGAAACCACTCGTAATCTCGCTGGAACAGTCCGGACGGCTTGTACCGGAAGACGTGCGCCACCCGCATCGGGAATAGCGGGAAGCCGAGCAGGCAGAAGAAGAACACGGCGTCGAAGTTGGTGTACTTCTGGTCGGTGTATACCCATCGAACGTGGCCACGGGCACCACAGGCAGAGACGGAGAAAAGAGCTTCCATGCGACACTCCGGAGATTTCGGACCGGAGCGTTGTCTTACTCAAAGGGCATCTGGCCGCCAAATTTCCAGGATCGCGGCGAATCCCGAACGACATCACCGAAGAATAGGGCTGCTCACACCCGGATTCGATCGTGCGGGGATACCCCTTGATCCCGCCGCTTCCGGGCTTGGTATTCGCGCTGGTACTCATTCAATCGCCGCCGATTTTCTTCAGCAGTCATAGACGGAAGTCTAATCCCCTGTCGCTGCATCACTGATTCGGGCAGCCCACTTTCAAGCAATTTCCTCGCCTTCTCCCGCACATACTCAGGCTCAAACCCCGCAACCTCGCACCACCACTCGAAGTCACTCTTCTCGAAGAACCAGCGGTGTGCATCGTCCTGGAACCGTCGGCGATTTTGTTCTCGATTCTGGAGAGGTATTTGCTCACGTATGCGGCCTCCAAGGATTTCAAGCATGATGAGCATTTTCGCCTTCGCCAATCGAGATTCTGGCGTGTCTGGTACAGCCGTGCGACGGCTCAGCCAGTCAGAATCCGAATCGTCTCGCATTATCTTGGCGGGAGCCGCATCGTACTTTGCTGCGGGCGGGCAGGTGGTGACTCCCCGCTCCCGGAGAAACTCCTCGACCTTGGCCCTTTCGTACTCGGTTACGCCGCGCTGCCGACCTCGTTGGGTGACAGCGCTGAAGATTCCCCCGGCGGTGACTTCGCCTCCGGTTTCTGACGGTGACGGTCTTGCGTTTCCTTCAACCGCTCCGCGATGAAAGCGTCGAGGTCGCTCACAGGCACGTCGAAGTCGTAGGCGATCGCTTCCCGGCTCCGGCCATTCGCAATCAAGTCCTGAATGTCGGGCCAATCAGCAGGGTCGATCGGCGAAGGCTTCCAGCGATCCCGAGAAACTGTAATTTCTGAGAAGGCCTCATCTGCGCCCACAGCAAACGAATCATCCGATTCGGGAATTGGTTTGACACCCGTGCGCATTCCGGCCTGATTCCCCCTCGCGGCCTTCGCGGCCCTGGCCTTGGCCATGCGAGCGCGAGCGGCCTCCTTCTGTTCTTCCGTCCAGACGGTGCGTTTGCGTTGCTTCAGTGGTTGCTCGTCAAGCTCCGGCAGGTCCCGGAGGCTGGGGTTCGGTTCAAATGGCACCGTCACCACCTTGCCGGGTTCTTCCCACTTCGGAGCGGGCGTGGGAGGTGGAGCTTGCATCTGGGCCGATTCCCTGGCCTTCTCCAGCATTTTCCTGGTCAGCGGCGGAAGCTCATCGTCGGGTGAATCCGCAGTGATTGGCTGAGAATCGGGGGATTTCAACGGTGGCGAGGCAGGCGGTGCGCTCAGCCGATCAGCGGCTTCCATGATTTTCTGGAGAGCATCTTGCAACTCCGCGTCGAGCGGTGGGCGAGCTGCCGCAGCGTACAGCGCCTCAACGGCGGCTAGAATTTCACTTGGTGCGCCTTGAGCAGCCAAGTAGCCCTTCAAGATGCCGTAGTGGTAAACGGGGACAGTCACGGACACATTGGCCTTCCCTTCCAGCCTCTCGGCGCAACGGACGCATCTCACGCTGATGAACCGCATCCGTTGCGCGGAAAGGCCGTGGAAAGTGTCTCGTTCATCAGCCGGGAGAGAGTGCCACGGGCTGTAGCCTCGCGCAACCAGAAATTAAAAGAGGTCTTCTGCATTGATGTTGGGATTCCTGTAAGGAGTGGGCAGAGAAGTGGAAAGCAAATACTCGGGAAACTTGGCGTTTACATAGGCCACGCAGAAATTTCTTGCATACGTGAGGATTAGGTTGCATGCCTCCTCAAGACTTGTAATGACTCTTTTAGGCGGTGTTTTCTTTTCCGCCCCATGCCGCGCAAATACGCCGAGAATAGCCATGCTGTTAACAGAGGCAGTAAACTTGTCCATCTCGGCATCCGCAACAAACGACTCCCATTTTCTTCCAATCTGCGTCGAGTAAGTTCGGACGCAGTCGTGAATCTTGTATAGCGTGCCCCAGGCGGCAATTCGGTTTTCCACGGTATGGGTCCGTATCAGGCCCACCAAAAACAGGATCGTCCGTAGCTCCTCACTTCTGGACGCCAGATGAAGAAGCAACGAGGGGAACTGCCTGTCAGCCGTCGCAGGGGCCTTTGGGATCGGCCGGAATGAAGGGGCGATAACGGCCCGGAAAGGATAGGGTTCAAAATCAACCGGGCTGACTGCGTGCCTCAGCCCTTTGTCCGCAGCGAAGTCAGTGAAGTTGATCGGCGAACGATCAACGGACAGCCAGTCGAGCCTGAGCGACCCATTCAAGAGGAGTTGAAGGCTGAAAAGTCGTTTGCTGACGTCTTCAGTGTCTGTCAGGTTGTCAATGTGTGCGCTGTAGGCATATGTGTACTGACCGCGGTCGTCGTCTTCATGGCAAAGAGAGACGTCATCGCCACAAAAAAACGCCGCAAGATCGTGGTAATAATTGCCAGCCTGAACCAAGATAGTCCAAACGTGTTCGTCCACCAGCAAGCCCCCATGAGTAGCCTAATCGGGGCATTCTAGGAAAAACAGGCGATCCACAGGGACGCGGAGATTGATGCCCAGCGAACGATGGAGACGTGACCAGTCGATCAGGACGAAACAGAGCCGCCCCACCAAGAACGACCATTTTGCGTTTGAAGGCAACCAGTTTCAGAACAGTGACCGCTGCACAGGTCTTCCCCGCACTTGCTGCCGGAATGACGCGGGCGGAGAATCGTCCTCATCGGGCGGTGGCGTCGGGAGTGATGTCGGGATCTCGGTTGGCAGCTCCTGCTTCGGCATCTCGATCACCTCGGCCCGGCGGCGCATCTTCGCCGTGTCTGCCTTTTGCGGCTTCGGGCGTATGGGGGCCACTTCGACGGTGTGCGAGGCACGCAACGCTTTAATCTGCGCGGCGAGGTCGGCTGACGATGGTCCCGGCTCGGCATCTTCGGCGGGTGGCGGTGCGGACAGTGCTGTTTTCAGCTCATCCCGCAGCCGCGTCAGTTCGTCTAAGAATGCGGCATGGACGAACGGCCGCCCCAGGCGTGCCTGGTAATCCGCAAGCTGGGATTCCGCGAGGGACTTGTCCTGAACCGCATGGTCACGTTCTTCCTCGTAGGAGCCCACGATCCGGTTGAGGGAGTTCATCACCGCGCGCGGACCTTGCGAATCCTTCGAGAGCATGGCGTGCCGGGTGAGTTCGCCTTCTAGGTAAACGTCCCCCGCGCCGCCGGGGTGACGGACGATGCCGAAGGCCAGGCCGCGATACCGCCCCAGCGGGTACTGGCGAGAGTTGGTGACATCTTCGGGGATGCGGCTCAAGGCGTTTGCAAAAGCGGGTTCTTGTGGGGAGACGTTCCGGTTGCCGACGGTGATGACTCCACCGTCCCCACCCGCCGCGTTCGCAAGGTCCGATTCCAGCGCTGCGATCCGCTTTTCCAACCGCCCGATGGTCTGGGGCAGTTCTCGCAGATTCTTCCGGGCGAGATACTGCTCGTCGAGATGGCTTTTACGGAGCACTGCAAGCCGTTGCAGCTCGGCGTCGGCTTCTGCCAGGACCAGCACGGCGGGATTCCCGGAAGCGATCGCTTTCACCTCGGCGTAGGAAAGTGCTTGCTCGGCCACGTCGTCGGCACGGCGAACGGCTGACTCTCCGGTTATCACTTGGGAGATGAACTTCGCTTTCGTCTCCAGCGTCTGCCACATAAACGAATCGAAGCTTCCTTCGGTGACGTAGCGGTAGACCGCAACCTCGGCGTTCGAGTTGCCCTGGCGAAGGATACGGCCGTCGCGCTGCTCGACTTCGGCAGGCTTCCACGGAGCATCCAGGTGGTGCAGCGCCACGAGCCGCTTCTGCACGTTCGTCCCGGTGCCGAGTTTGGCGGTGGAGCCGAGGAGAACGCGGACCGAACCTTGGCGGACCTTCTCGAACAACGCCTGCTTCTTCGCATCTGTATCCGCGTCGCCGATGGTGGCGATCTGCTCGCGGGGCACACCACTGCCTACGAGCTTCTGAATGATCTCCTCGTAAGGGGAATAGCCCCACGTTGTCGGGTTGATTCCCATGTCGCAGAAGACGATCTGCGCGCCCTTCGTGTCTGCCGTGCGTTTCCAAATGGAGGAAACGTTCTCGACCAATGCGTTCACCTTCGAGCCGGGAAAGTCTTTGGCTGCTGCGGAGAGCATGCGGGCGTCGAGGGCGAGTTTGCGGCCGTCGGTCGTGATTGCCAGCGCGTTATCCTCGCGCGGGTCCACCCTCGCGCTGCGGATGCGGTCGTAGCGCTTCACCAACTCCTCTTGGAGGGCATGCTGCTCGTCCGACATTGGGCAGGCGACGACGTGCGGCTTCCCGCCTTCGAGCGCGGGACGCGGGAGGTTCAGCATCTCTGCCGTCTGCACATCAGCGAACTGGCGGAACATCTGCTGGAGTTCGGGCAGGTTCACGAACTTCGCGAATCGGGAGCGGGGCTTCAAAGTTTTCCCGTCCGGGCTGATCTCCATCGACTCGACGACTTCCCCGAACGTAGCAGCCCATGCGTCGAAGTGTTCGACCCCGCGAGCGCGCAAGGCATCCGGGTCGAGGAACCGCTGGGTGGTGTACATCTCGACCATCGAGTTGCTGACGGGCGTGCCGTTGGCGAACGTGATCCCGTGGCCGGGGTGCTTCTGGTGCAGGTAGTGGGCCTTCATCAACATGTCGAACGCCCGCTCGCTTCCCCCGGTGTTGATCCCGGCGACGCGGTCCATCTTCGTCGGCGTCTCCAGGTTCTTGACGGCGGCGGACTCATCGTAGAACACGTAATCCACGCCCAGCTCGTCGAAGACGAGTCCACCGTCTTTTTTGTCCTCTGCGAGAAGGTCTTTGAGTTTGGCCTCCCTCGAAGCCTTTTGCTTCTCGATTGTTTTCAGAAGGTTGCGATTCCGCCCACGATCCGCCGCTCTTTCCGTAAGCAGCTCGTCGTATTCCTCGATCTGCTGGCGGAGGAACCGCTCCTGGAACTCCTTCGACATGCCGATCCGCTCGAAGCTTGAGTGGGTGACGATAATCGCGTCCCAGTCGCCCGAGGCGATCTTCGCCGTGAATTGCTTCCGGCGGTCGCGGGCCAAGTCGTCCTTCGTGGCGATCAGTAATTTGGCATTCGGGTAGAGGTGCTGGAACTCCCTGCCGTACTGTTCGAGGAGATGGTTCGGGCAAACGCACATGATTTTGCGGGCCAGCCCTGTCTCCCGCATTTTCATCGCAGCGGCGGCTTGTATGGCGCTCTTTCCCCCACCAACCACGTGTGCCAGCAACGTGTTCCCGCCGCTCATCACCCGCCAGATCGCGTCCTTCTGGTGCGGTCGGAGCGTGAAGACGTTGCTCATTCCCGGGAATACGAGGTGCGAGCCGTCGAACACACGGGGCTGCATGCAATTAAATGTGTCGTTGTACAGCCGTACTAGCCGCTCTGTGCGGTCGGGATCGGAGAAGACCCAGCCCTTGAACTGCTCCTTGATGAGCTTCTGCTTTTCCTTCGCCGCAAGCGTTTCTTGCTGGTTCACCACCCGCTTGTCAGGGTCGTTCGGGTCGGGATCATAGATAACTGGGGACTTCTGATTCAAAGCGAGATCGAGCAGCCAAATGCCGTTCGCCCTGCTCGTGCCGTAGTCCGCTGTCACCGGAACCGACCGTTGGGCCGAGTAATCGCCCTCGATGCTCCACACCGCGTCTTTCGCCAGGTGGCCGACGGTGAACGAGGATGGATCAGTTCTGAACAGGTCGGCCGCGAACGCCTGAATGTCCGATGCGGGAATCCACGGTGCGCCGAGGTTGGCGTCGATGTCGCCAGGCAGAACGTCTTCTGGCTGCACAGCGCGGAGAGCGTCGGCGTTCCGCGCGAACTCCGGCCCCGCCGCTTCAGCGACAGCGAGCTTGGCGCGGACGTTTCCGGAGAGGTAAGCGTCGGCGGTTTGCCATTCCTTGCTCGCGGGGTCGCGATAAATGTGGTCGCCCAGTTCGGAGACAACCACATCCTCGGGTTTGCCGTAGAGCTTCGCGATGTACGGAAGGTCAATGGAGCCCTTGTGGTCCAGGGAGACGAGCAGGCCATCTTCGGCGGTAGCGACGGAGGTGACGGGCGGCGTTTTCCCGACCACGTCCTTCCGCATGATGGGAGCTTTCTTCGCTTCCCCTGTCGCCTCGTCGTACTCCTCCAGCGCCATCACGAGCATGGCATCCGGATCTTCGCGGAACTTCACCAGGTTCGGCATCCGGCGGATCGCGGAGCCGTCTTTCGACTCGGAGATGGTGGTCTTGTTGATCGGGCCGTATGCGGAGCGGAACCAGTCGTAGGAGCGGTTGAGATCCTTCCGGGCGTCGTCGCGGGCGGATTCCGGCCAGCCCTCGTTTTGTGACTGAAGCACACGCCGGGCCTTGTCGCGGAGTTCGATCAGCGCACCCATCCGGCGGCCGACGAGAGCGCCGCTCGCCCACAACTCACCGCCGCCGTAGACGACAGGAACGGCTTGCCCATCAACGAGCTGGTGGATGC
Organism: Planctomycetota bacterium; assembly: GCA_021413735.1. GTDB lineage: Bacteria > Planctomycetota > Planctomycetia > Gemmatales > Gemmataceae > Gemmata. The sequence continues at coordinate 7,135 of JAIOPV010000152.1, read as the reverse complement.
GGCCCTCGTGAACGAAGAAGCTGCCTTCGGAGATGTGGCGGTCGAGAGGAGGTGGAATGAATGACGTGGGCACGATTCGTTCAATCCTTGGACACGAATCGCGAACGTGGTCATTTTCAGCGGTTTTTTGGACACGTTCCGGCAACCGCTTGATTGCCTCCCTCAGTTGCTCAGTCAGGTCGCCGTTCGAGACGACGCTGTACCCGCTGCCGTAAAGCGAATCCTTCCCGCTGTAGGCGCCGAGCACCATCTCTGGATGGTTGCGGAAGTAGCGGTTGATCGTGACCTCGTGGCCGTCAATGTCCACCGGATCGACCTTGAGCCATTCCGGGCCAGCGTGGTTCGGAGGTTCGTCGAGGGACCGCTTCCGCATGAACACGATGTCGGTGACAACCGCCGTGCCTTCCCGCTTGAAGGCATCAGACGGGAGCCGGATGGCGCCGAGGAAGTCAGCCCGGTCGGCCAGGTACTCGCGGATAGCGGCGTTTTGTTTGTCTAGCGTGTAATGCGTGGTGACGAGAGCCATCACACCGCCGGGGGCCAGGGCATCGGCAGATTTGGCGAAGAAGTAATCATGCAGGGCGAACTTCTGCCCGTTGTGTTCAAGCTTCAGGTCTGCGAACGGGACGTTGCCGATCACCGCGTCGAGTTCCGGCAGGCGGGTCTTCTGGAAGTCCTCGATCCGGATGTCCTGATCGGGGTGAAGTGCCTTCGCGATGCGCCCCGAGATGCTGTCCATCTCGACGCCGATGTACCGCTTGCCAGGCAAGAGGAAATTTCCCGTGCCCGCTCCGGGTTCGAGCACGAGAGCGTTATCCGGCACCCCGAGCCGGGTCAGGGCCGAGTGCATCGCGGAGATGACCACCGGGGAGGTGTAGAAGGCGTTGAACGTCGTCCGCTTGGCGCTGGCGTACTCGTCGGGGGTGAGCAGTCCCTTCATCTCCTCACCGAGAGCCTGCCATCCAGCGTTCTTGTATTCACCCGTCGCCGGATTTGGGAAGATCGACAGGGCAACGGGGCCGAAGCCGCAGAACCGGGCCAGGACTTCCCGTTCCGTCGGTGACGCCGGGCGGCTCTCCTTCTCGACCTGCTGAAGCGTGCGGATCGCGGCGATGATGTCGCGGGCTTTGGACTTCTCGCCGCTGGAGAAAGCAGGAGGTGTGGGCGCGAGCGTGGGAGCCTCGCTCGGCATGGGCCGGACACGTTCGGCGAAAGTGGCAGGCGGGGCTTCTGATTTGCCGACACGCTCGGCGAAAGAGCGAGTGGGCGTTTCCGACAGCTCGGGAGTTAGCTCAGCCTCGTCCAGGTAATCGAACAGGCCGGGTCCAGGTTGCTGCTTCGCACGTCTCGGGGGCATCGGGGACCGCGGTCATTGTTGGCACCCGAAAGGCGTAACTCGCCGAGAACGTTCGCGCAAGCGGATTGGTCGGGTCTTGCCCTCGCTGGCCTGGCTGAGGAGAATTGCCACACGCCATGTCTGCTAGACGTGGACGGCGAGCACGTTGGATACGTGGTTGTCGGCGGTAGCCGCGATAGGCAAGTGCTTCGGACGGGAGGCAGTCATGGACCGGGACGACGTGCTTAAGCTTATTGGAATGTCGTTAGAGTCGCTGAACGACGACGTTTACCTGCTTGAGAAAAAGGTGAATGAGCGAACCATCACGGCGAAGCTTGGTGCCTACCTTCAGCGGCATCTCCCCACGGTGCTAAAGAGGCCAGACTACTTCGAGAGCGTGCCTACGGCACAGCGGTTCCACGCCGACTGTGAATACAACAAGCACGGGGATGGGGCAAAGAAAATTCTTTTGGATGCCACGCTCATTGATCTCGATACCGAGGAGTTCTACTACGCCCCGATCCCTGACATCATTGTGCATCAGCGAGGGTTGGAAGGGATTAACCTGCTGTCGGTCGAGGTGAAAAAGGACATCAACCCGGATGGCCTTGAGCGGCTACTCGACAAGATGAAGATCGTTGGCTATGTCGGCCCAAACTTACGATACCTCTTTGGCATCTATCTCTGTTTGGGTGTGAAGGACGGTAAGGTATGCGTCAAAGAGGCGAAGTTCGCAAAGCGCGAAGTGGTTGACGCCGCAAACAAAGAAGCCGCTTGGCAGCTTGAGGTAGCGTGTGTCGCGCTGTTAAAGAAGAAGGTTACCCTCGCAGGCCGATTAATCCCACGTCCATATTTGAATGCCGATGAGGATCAGGAAGCTCGCAAGCTTTGCGCACGGGTGGAGGAAGTGTACGGGCTCGAAGACATCACCGACACTTTCGCGTGATGGCAAAGGGCCGAGTTGCCTCAGTGGAGAACGAAGGGCCGCCCCGAAAGGCAGCCCCGCGTTCAGTCAACGTGTGCCCAAGCCTGGCGGGTCCAGATGAACTTCATATGGGTGGAGGAAATTCCGTAATCCCTGGCGATCCAAGTCGCAGGCAGATGACCGCGAAGGTCGCGGATTTCTCGCACGAGTTGTGCGTTCAGCCTGATTTCCGGGCGAAGTCCCCGCTGAATGGCATGGAGAATGTTTTGGCGGTGTTCCCAACCAACGACGGGTCGCCATTCTTCGCCGTTGCAAACGGCTACTGCTTCTTGCATACTTTCATCTCCATCTAAGCAATGGAGCGACCCTAGCACGAACGCCAAACTGGCGCAAGCGCTAGGGTCTTTGTCAGGTAAAACATCTCCTGCAATTCCCACAGTTCGTATCCCTCTCCCGGCCTTTCGGCGTTTCTGAGGGACACACCATCGGTAACCCCACCCTTGACTCCTTGCGAAGGCGGCGGATGCGGAACGTCATGTCTGCGAGTTCGGGCCGCTCGTCCTTCTTGACTTGCAGGAAGGCCAGGCGGACGCCGAACGGAACGGGGTCAGGAATCCCGGTTTCCGTGTCGATGCTGTACCAGGCACGGCAGCATTTGAGTGCGGCCATCTGTTCCAGAACTGACGCGATCTCCGGACAACGCCAGGACCTCGAATACCAGTAGTACCGGGGTTTCGGGCAGGTCCGCATGATCTCCAGCCACTTTCCCGCGTAGACCTCATCGAAGAAGTCGCCTGCGGAGTGAACACGGATCACGAGGCAGCCCTTCCGCCGGATCTCTTTAACCATCCGCGGGACGAAGTCGTCGCGGCGGGCTTGCTCCAGGTTCCATGCCAGGCGTTCACGCACGGCATCGAACAGGTAGCGGCCCTTGGTTGCGTAACAAACGGCCCGGCACAAAGAGCTTGATCCAGGACACGTCTCCACGGCGGGCAGACTCCAGATGTGAATCGACTCGCCGACCTTCCAGTTGCCCAGGGTGAGCAACGAACGCACGTGCTGGGTAGCCATTGCTGGCCCTCCACCGTGACACGCCCGTCTCAAGCATCGAAGTTGATGCAGGAGGTGATGGGCGAAACGGGGGAGTAGAAAGCACACGGATTTGAGCTTCGCGCAAGAGGTTTAGAGTTGCGGTCCATGCAACTCTAAAAGAATTCACTGTTGAGAATTGAGTTCTTGAAACGCGTTTCTGGCCGCGCTATGGTGGGCTGCAAGCAAGAAAGAATGGGGATGTCATGGTTAACAGAGGAGGACTTATGAATCTGACAGAGAAATACGCGGTGGAAGTCGCACGGGAGAACAAGGCCAAGTACGACAAGCAGGCCGCCTGGGACGCTGTTTCGTATGAGTTTGGTGGGTCCGTAGAAGTGTTTGTCGATCCCGAGGCCATTTGCAACATGAAGCAGCAGCGCGATGAGCTACTGGAGGCAGCGAAGAACAGCGGAGGTGGCGATCTGTACATCGAAGATTATGGCCGAACCTGCCACTGCCCCTACGCGAACAGAAAGGGAGGTGTCAGCCGCAAAGGCATGGCAGAGCGAGGCAACCACGCTACGAGCTGTAACGACATGTGGGACGCGATCGCCAATGCTGCAGGGAGTGAGGCAGCGTGAGTGCCGCACAGCGAGACCTGTTCGGTGACGACGAGTGCGAATACGACCTCGGATTCATCATGAGCAGCCCTATCGCAGCCAAGTGCGTTGGGAGGAAATGGCGCGAGTGCAGAGATGTCGAGAGCATCCGGGCACCGCGACTCGACAACGTGCGGTGCTTCTACTGTGGCGGCAAGATGCAGCCAGTGAACGCGAAGGCGTATCAGGAACGGGTTGACAACCTGTGGCAGCACAAGAGCCACGGATAACGGTTTGAGTTCAGAGCATGACTGACGAGAGCAAGTGCAGCGAGTGTAAAAGGCGGTTTATGCCAGTTCGTGCATGGCAGAGGTTCTGCTCGGACTTATGCAGGCTGCGGGCACACAGAAAACGCAAACAACAAGGATGTGAACAATGACGATCTGGGATTTCTTCAACTATCACTGGTTTCTGGCCTTTCTCACCATCTGCTTCACCTACGGGATCGTTGTGCGGCTGATCCGCATTCCGCTGCTGCTAATTCGTGGCTGGCCTCCGGCTCCCCTAGATGCGGATGGCGACGTTCATCATCCGGAGCGGAATGCTGCAAACGAGCAGAAACGGAAATGAAGCCAAGCAAGGAAAGTCGGGCAAGTGATTACATGGAAAGATAGCACCGGACGGTACGTCAGTTCTGAAAGTGCCCGGCTTGGGAAAATCCGCGTTGGATCAGTGTTCTTTGACGGAACGACACGCGGAGCTGCAAGATACCGTGCGTCTGTTCGGCTTCCCCAAGCTCCAGAGCCAGAAGGCAACTTCGAGACAGAAGAACTCGCGAAGGCGTGGGTGGAGAAGTGCGTGCGTGGCTGGATTGCGGCCGCTGGGCTTCAGATCGCAAACACATCGGAAGTAGAAGCGTAGGGAGAGCGGGGAATGACAGATCAGGACCAATTCACAGAAATGCTTCGACGTGCAGGGGTCAATTACGCGATTGAGAACAGCGGTGCTGAAGTCAGATGCCACGGGGCAAGGTTCGCATTCTCGCCCGCCGGAGCGCTTGACTACGTTCGGCGCACTTGGTCGGACGAGGATGACGAGTAGGAAGCAGAAAATAACCAAGGATGGACTATGAAGAAACTACTGCCAGTATTGCTGCTCGCATCACTTTGTTGCACGGCAGAAGCCAGCTTCGCACGTGGAGGCTTTTCAAGCGGAGGTTCGCGAGGCGGTTTCAGTTCCAGCCGTTCGTTCAGTTCAGGCCGCTCTTTCAGCTCGCCAAGCCGTTCATACAGCACGCCCCGCACCACGACGACGGTCACGCGGAACACCACGATCAACCGCTCCTACGGCTCAGCAGGATACTACGGCGGCTACGGCCATCCGATGATGATGGGCGGCTTCGGCATGGGGTACGGCTACAGCAACGGCATGATTACGGGGCTCATCCTGGGCAACCTTATGCACCCGCAGGGCACGACCGTTTATCAGGGTGGCGGGCAGGGTTTACGCACTATGAACTCATGACGCAGCCAGGGTTTGGAGCTACACCAGTGGAAATCAAGGAGGATCTCCAATGGCACTCCCGATTGCGTCGGTGTATGCCGATCTGCCCGATCCCAGAGCCGACACTGCCAACAAGCTCCATGCCTTGGTCGATATCGTGACCATCGCCGTGTGTGCCACCATCGGTGGAGCCAATGGCTGGGAGCAAATCGCCGAATACGGACGACGCAAAGAAGCCTTCTTCCGGCAATTTCTCACGCTGGAAAACGGAATTCCCAGCCACGACACTTTCTACCGCGTCTTCTCCCTTCTTGACCCGGCTGCCTTCGCCAAACGGTTCGCCTTGTGGATGGCCTCGGCCTGCGAAGCCACTGGACTTATTCCCATTGCCATCGACGGGAAGTCTGCACGCCGGGCCAAACGCTCCAATGCAACCGGGTGCCTTCATGTGGTCAGCGCGTGGGTGACGACGAACCACCTGACTCTCGGGCAGGTGGTTGTACCAGACGGAACCAACGAGATCGGCGTGATCCCGGAGTTGTTGCAGACACTGGACCTGGCCGGAGCCATTGTGACCATCGACGCCGCGGGGTGTCAGATCGAGAATGCCAAGCTCATTCGTAAGGGTGAGGGCCACTACCTGCTCACGGTGAAGGGGAATCAGCCGACATTGCACGAGGCGGTACAGACTGTGTTTGAGCGGGCGGATGAAACCGGGTCCGAGGGCGTTCGATTCGATCACCACGCGACGGTCGAAGAAGGCCACGGGCGACAGGAAGAACGTTCCGTCTGTGTGATGTATGAACCGAAGGGTTTACCTTCAGATTGGCTGGATGTGGCCGCAGTGGTGTCGGTGTTGCGTGATCGCATGGTGAAGGGGAAGGTGACGACCACGGTGCATTATTACCTGACGAGTTACGCGGGGACAGCGAAGGAGATCGCGGAGTTGATTCGCGGTCATTGGGAAATCGAGAATGGCCTGCACTGGATCCTCGATGTTGCGTTTCGTGAGGACGAGAATCGCACGCGGGATTTCAACGCGGGTGCCAACCTCGCCTTGCTCCGCCGAGTGGCTGTGTCACTTCTGAAGCGAGTGAAGGCTAAGGGAAGCATCGAAACCCGTCGGCTGATTGCTGCCTGGGACGACGAGTTCCTACTCCAAGTTTTGCAGGGAATCCAAGTCGATCAAAGTGCGTAAACCCTGGGGTGGCGGGTATGGCGGGCAAGCTCTCTTGTATCCCGACGGCCGCGTGGTCGACCAGAACGGTTACCAGGTGGGAACATACGCCAACGGTCAGTTCACTACTCAACAGGGTGGAATGGTGGCTCAACCAGCTCCTCCCCCGGCGCAAGGCGCTGAGCCCGTCACCGTCGTCGAAACAGGCCCGTCAGGCTGGGATATCGCGGGCGGCATCGCCGTCGGTCTCCTGGTGGTAATCATCATCGGCATTCTCATCGCGTAGGGGGCACCATGCAAAGCAGTTTGATTACCGCCATCGCATTCCTGACGCTCATCCTCATCATCATTTCGCTACTGAAAGGAAGGCCCACCGTGTGTTGCGACGAGGAAGAAGAAACCATCACCACGACCACCACGCAGGCCCAGCCCAACTACGTCGGAGCGCTCAAGCGTCAGGTCGAAGGCAACCAGTTCTTCGTGCTTGATCCCGTTGACCAGCAGAAGACATGGCTCAACAGCAACGACGATTCCTACGAGGACGCTGATGGGAAGATTTGGCG
>JAIOPV010000151.1 GCA_021413735.1 Planctomycetota bacterium | reverse complement strand
GAGAGCCGGATGATGCGAAAAGTATCCAGTCCGGTTCGGAGGGGGGCGGATGGGAAAGGTCCGGGACACCGGAACCTCGCCAGCCGCCTACCCTACAACTTGCTGGCCCAGTTGCATGACGGTGTGGGTGCGTTGCAAGCTCCGGTGAACACATTGGAGAGCAACGGGGCGTGGATGGTGATGACGTTCTTTCGGCTGGTGTCGCTGCTGCGTCAGTGAGTGGAGTGCTCGAAGTCGGGATCTGGAAGTCCCGATCAGTGAGGGCACCGAGAGCGAGTTCGCAGAAGGGAGGTGAGCGTGAACAACGAGAGCCGCGAGCACAACAGACGGGCCGCCGATGGCACCGTCCCGAGATCACGTCGCCTCCGTTCCGCGTATGAAATTCCAATTGCGATCAGAGGCTATTCGCTCGTTTAAGGGGTAATTGATAAGATTCACCGGACACTCACGAAGCATCTGGATGGTGTTGGCGCCTGCCCGATCGGTGTGGCAACTGCTCGAACCACTGTGGAGAACTCCAGGTCGCCGCGAGAAAACGATGAACAAGGGAACGAGAACTCTTGCGGATCAATCAAGTGAAGCGCCCGCTCCACTCCACCGATCATGAAATGATACCGTCAATTGTGCCGGTTTCGTGACAGCCACCACAGGCGGTCGCGAACGCTACCGTTCAGGAGACGAACTCCCACGGGCGAGCGCGATCGCTTGACGTTCGATCCGATCGATCAGCACCCTGGCGGTTTCGGGACCGTCGCACAGTCCGAACCAAGGGTACAGAGATTCGACTTTCCCGCGAGCCGCGATCACGTCGTCGTTCTCGCCTTCCGCGAACGGTTCCATGTCGCCGCGGACATGGTGGAACAACCCAATCGCAACGAGTCGCTCACTGGCGAAGAGCTCGCTGAGGTGGTCGTGCCATTCTTTGCGGAATCCGACATCACCAAAAAACGGCCCACAGGTTTGCACAGGAAGGAAGTGTTCGTCGAAGTCGGTGGGAAAGCGTCGCCGGAGAATCGCGACAGAAAGGCTGTTGCTCGGGAAGGTGACCCAGGTCAGGTCGATCAGCGGCAGTAGGGGTTCGGAGCGGTCATCGTTCGTCGGTCCACACATTGGTGGTGGGACCGATCAATGTCACAGTTCCAGGAGTCTGTCAACTTTCCGATCACGAACCGCGAGCCTGCTTTCTGTACTCCGTCTCGGCTTCGGTCATTTCTTCCTTCACCCGAGAATGCCTGGCGTATTTACGGGCGGTCGATTTGGCGCAGAGTCGCTGCCAGGCATTGTGGGCCGAATCCCGTCCGTCGTCCAACACCCACTGCCTCTTGGTTCGGCCGCACCTGACGGCTGAAGAGTGAAACCGGCTACGAAAGCAGCGCACCCGGAGACCCCATCGGCTCGCCGGGTGCGCGGGACCCGGAGTACGACTCCGGGCGGGGGAACAGGGGAAGGTCCGAGACTGGGTGTGCCACCCTGCAACGAGCAGCATGGCGTTTCGCTTCCCCGATCGCTGAGCACGATAACGCCGCGCCGCGGAGTGATCAATCCGATTCTTGAAATCCTTGAGGATCTCGAACTCAGGGCGTGGCACCTCACTTCACTCGCGACGCCCGAGTCGCCAACGCACGTTTGGACCGCAACTTGGGTTTGCTACGCACTTGCCGGTGCGGTCCACCCTGCCGCTTCACTCGGCAGGCAAGCAGGTGGGATGGGCAGTACAAGACTCGTTGGAGTTGTGAGCGTTCGCGCTCCGCTGTGCACATCGTGAGTCGACGTACGTCCTTTGCTTACGTCACTTGAGACACGGGTTTCGAGGCGATTCCAATGTCGTCGCGAAAAGCGACCCGAATCAGGATCATGCCGAGAACCCTGGTTTTCCTGGGAGCTTTCACCCTCCCAAGATGTGCACAGCGGAGGCGTTCGCCTCTCATATCGTCCGTGACCTTTCTTGCAAACCCGCGTCGTTTGGAAATCCTCAGACCACAACCGCTGCTGCAAGGGGATGGCCACCCTGCTCAGCGGCGGCGAATACGTCGTGAATATTCTGTTGCAGCGTGGCCTGGTTATCCTTCGCGTACAGCACGTAATCGCCTTCTCTTTTCTGCACTTTTCTTGTACACGTCACGGTGGGTGAACATGGCATCGGCGGTCACCACGACCCCTTTCAACGACGGCAACACACCCAACAGACGCAATGCCGCCTTGTGCTCGTTGGTCGTGGCTTCAACACGCATCTGAGCAATCACTGCGGAGGCTTGTGGAGCATATGCCGCCAGCAGGTGCATACCCGGCACGTCGCCGTCGCGTGATCCCCGCAAGGTCTTGCCATCGAGTGCGATGTGGCTCCAACCTTCAGCGTGCCGGTTCGTCAGCCACGTTCCGATGAGGCGATCGAGGTACTCGGCGTCCAGTTCACGCAGGAGTTGCGAGATCATGTTGGCACACGGCATCTTGCCGTTCTTGAACCCGAGTGCGTGTCCGAGCCGTTGTTGTCGGAGGCGTCCGAACTGAGCGATGGCGGCAAATCCGCAATGTCCCGCGAGAGTGGCTACCAGGCACAGGGCCAGCACCGAAACTAATGGGTATTGGAGCCCACGCGGGTCACGAGGGTCTTCGAGTTCGCCCAGCAACTCGATCATCGATGCGGCCATAACACGGCTCCAGCGAGGAGCCGGTCACATACCCTCTATCACCAACTTTCCCAACCTCAATCGTTGTGCAGCCCCCCAATGCCAACACGGCCTTGACGCCGATTCTGGTTGCTCGCCCTTGCTGCGTCCACTGGCGAATTCCTCGACCGGGCGTGCCCTCGGCGGGCCGGAAGCGTCTTTCCCGCCTGGACTTGAATCAGGGACTTTAACCGCGTCTCCTCCCAAGGCCGGAGCCAGAATCGCCCCCGACCCGCCGATCAGTTCGCGATCCGACGCGCTCGGGTGACGCTGTTACTCGGGCCGGAACCCGCCGACCCGCTGCTCCCCCGCCTCAGTCGCTCCCCCGGGTAAGGAGGCCGTTGAACAGGATGTCGAGAACGTCTCGGGCTTGGTCGTCTGGGGCCCGCAGACCGCCCTCGAAGTGGTTCGTGAACATGGTCCCGTACACGAGATCGGAAATCACACGCCCGATCCGAGCGACAGGGAGGTTTCGGATTCGGCCGTCCCTGATGAGACCGGCGTATACCGCTTCCCATTCGGTCGCCGCTGCTCGGCGGTGTTCAAGGTAGGTCGGCGTCTTTCGGTCGCGGTACTCGGCCCTTTCGATAATCAGCAACTCGGCGTGGTCCGGGTGGGTGCGGAAGTACGCGAAATACGCCCTCACTGCGGTGGCGATTTGGTCGAGTGGGTCAGTCACGCCCGCGTAGGCTTCCCGGACGGTCGTGCGGAGCCGGATCATGACCCGGTCCACAGTCGCAAGGAACAACGCTTCCTTACTCGGGAAGTACAAGTAGACGGTACCCTTTGCCAGCCCGCACGTCTGAGCAATGACCTGGACGTCTGCCCCTTGGTAACCTTGGGTGGCAAATACTTGGGTCGCTCCCGACAGCAAGTCTTCCCGACGCCGAGCGGTCAAGTCATCTGATCGCTGCCGTCCGCGTTTCGCAAGTGATTTCTCCACAGTAACTCCTACCAGGATTGACTGACGAGTCGGTCATGAATATAAATGGCGTCACGAATCGCGTCAACCTGAGGTGGCGTCGCGATTCACGCCCTGGCGCACTTGACGTCTGTCTCGGAGGTGGTCGTGTTCGAATCAATCGCCGGAGGCTCTCCTTATCTCCCCGCAGCCATCTTTTTCGGGATGGCCTGTTCTGTCGCCGGTTGCCGACCTGCGAAACCCACCACGATCACACCACCCCCGCCGACCGTGACGGTCGCCCACCCGGGCACCGTTCCGGTCCAGAATTATTATGAGTACAACGGCTACTTGGACGCAGTAGAGGCGGTCGAGATCCGGGCGAGGGTCAGGGGCTATCTGAACGACGTCCTTTTCAAAGAAGGGGATGAGGTCAAGGTCGGAGACAAGTTGTACGCCATCGACCCCCGCGAGTACGCGGCGGCCGTTGCCAAGGCTGATGCCGACATCTTGAAGGCTGTCGCCGACATCGCCAACGCTAAGGCCCAGGTCCAACTCGGGCAGGCCGAAGAGGCGCGCACGCGAGAGGCGTACACAAAGGGCATCGCGGCAAAGACGGACCTCGACCGGGCGGTTGCCACCTTGGCCGCCAATCGCGCCGCGGTGGACGTGGGGGCTGCCAACAAGGCGTCAGCCGAAGCGGGCCGGCAGACCGCGGAACTTCAGCTCGGGTACACCGACATCCGTGCCCCGATCACCGGCCAGATCAGTCGCACGCTGGTCACTCGCGGGAATTTGGTCGGCCAGAATGAGTCGACCCTGTTGACTACCATCGTGACTATTGATCCGCTGTTCATCTACTTCGACGTGCCCGAGCGTGACCTCGTCGAGTACCAGCGGGCCCTCCGTGACGCACCTTTAGCCGTCCAACCCGCGGTGTTCTCCGTCGAAGTGGGGGTCGCGACCGAGGCGGGATACCCCCACATCGGGCAGATCGATTTTCGAGAGAACCGGGTTGACACCGGGACGGGGACGGTCCGCATCCGCGGCCGGGTTCCCAACCCAAGAGTCGGCCCGGGGAGCGCACGCATCCTGTACCCTGGCCTTTTCGCGAAGGTCCGAGTCCCGGCCGGGCCCCAGCAACCCCGCCTCGTGCTCCCCGAGGACGCCTTGATGACCGGGCAGGAAGGGCGGTTCGTATACGTGATCGGGCCGGATAACAAAGTCGTCAAGCGGACGGTGACGGTCGGGCCGCAGGTGTGGCGGGCGCCGCCGCCGGGAGTCGCGGCCCCACACACCGGCTGGGTTCTGACGGACCCGAAGCCGAGGCCACTCGAGGGGCCCGACGGGAAGGGACAGCCGAGCGGTCCGGCCGTGTCGCTGGTCCGTTCGGTGGTTGCGATCGAGGGGGGGCTTGCCCCGAATGATCTGGTCGTGGTCGCAGGCCTTCAGAAGGCCCGGCCGGGAGCCCCGGTTGCCCCGGAGGAGTGGGTTCTCGGGCCGGCCCCGATGCCTCCCCGTTGACCACAACCCCAGACCCACGAGGAACGCACCGTGATTTCCCGATTCTTCATCGACCGCCCCATCTTCGCAAACGTGATTGCCATCGTGACGATTCTGTTCGGCGTGGTTGCGCTCTACCGGCTCCCTGTCGAGCGCTATCCGGCGATCACCCCGCCGACGGTGGTCGTCAGCACCAACTACCCGGGGGCGAACGCCAAGGTCGTGGCAGACACCGTCGCCGCCCCGATCGAGCAGCAGATCAATGGCGTGGAGAACATGATGTACATGTCCTCCACGAGTTCTGCCGACGGGTCGTACTCTCTCACCGTGACGTTCAACATCGGGACCAACTTGGACGAGTCGCAGGTGCTCGTCCAGAACCGGCTGGCGGTGGCCGAGCCGACCCTCCCCGAAGAGGTGCGACGGCAGGGGGTGACGGTCAAGAAGCAGTCGTCGAGCATCCTGTTCGCGATTTCCCTCACCTCACCGAACAAGACGTACGACGGCCTGTTCCTATCCAACTACGCAACGCTGCGGTTGCGGGACGAACTCAGCCGTGTGGACGGCGTCGGGGACGTGGTGGTCCGCGGCGTCGGGGCGTACGCGATGCGGGTCTGGCTCGACCCGGACAGGTTGGCTGCCCGCCAGCTCACGACCGCCGACGTGACCGCCGCTTTGGCCCGCCAGAACATTCAGGTGGCCGCCGGGCAGGTCGGCCAGCCGCCGAACCCGGCCGGGCAGTCGTTCCAACTCACGGTAACAACCCTCGGCCGCCTGACCGACCCGGCCGAGTTCGAGGGGATCGTTATCAAGTCCGGCAAGGGCGGGCAGATCGTGTATCTGCGGGACGTGGCCCGGGTCGAGTTGGGAGCCCAGAACTACGACTCGTTCTCCCAGCGGAACGGCATGGAATCGGCCAACATCCTGATCTACCAGTTGCCCGGATCGAACGCCTTGGACGTGGCCACACGGGTCCAGGCGGCGATGGAGCGGGTGAAGCCGTCCCTCCCCGAAGGGATGGAATACTCGATCCCGTTCGACACGACCAAGTTCGTGGACGCTGCCATTACCGAGGTGTACCACACGCTGTTCGAGGCCGGGGTGTTGGTGCTGGTGGTGATCCTGGTGTTCCTCCAGAGTTGGCGGGCGTTGCTCGTCCCTGCGACGACCGTGCCGGTGACGATCATCGGCGCCTTCGCGTTCATGCCGCTGCTCGGGTTCTCGGTCAACCTGCTCACCCTGTTCGGGCTCGTGCTCGCGATCGGCATCGTGGTCGACGACGCAATCGTGATCGTCGAGAACGCGAGCCACCACATCGAGCAGGGCGAGAACCCGCGCGAGGCCACGATCAAGGCCATGAACGAGGTGACCGGGCCGGTCATTGCCATCACCTTCGTGCTGATGGCAGTATTCCTGCCGACCGCCTTCCTGGGCGGGATCACCGGCCAACTCTACCGCCAGTTCGCCCCCACGATCGCGGCCACCGCACTCATCAGCGCCGTCAACGCACTGACCCTGAAGCCGGCCCAGTGCGCCCAGTACCTCCGACCGCACGCCGGGCGGAACGCGTTCACTCGTTTGTTCGACTTCTTCTACCGTCCCATCGAGGGTCTGTACGCCTGGGTCGTTGGGCAACTGCTCAGGGTCTGGTGGCTCGTCTTGCTCGTGTTCGTCGGGCTGGCCGGGTTCACCGGGCGGTGGTATCAGCAGATCCCTACCGGGTTCCTGCCTACCGAGGACCAGGGGTACGTGATCATCGCCGTCCAACTCCCGGACGGGGCGTCCCTGGACCGGACACGGGAGGTCGTGGACAGGATGAACACGGTGTTCCGCCGGTACGAGGGGAAGGGGGCGGTCGAGAATTGGTTCGTGCTGGGGGGGTTCTCGCTCCTGGACGGGACGAACTCCCCGAACGGGGCAACCGCGTTCGTGACATGGACCGACTGGTCGCGGCGGAAAACCCCGGCCCTCCAGCAACAAGCCCTCGTTCGGGAACTCCAGATCGAGTTGGCCCAGGTGCGGGAGGCGTTCATCCTGGTTCTGGTGCCACCATCCATTCAGGGGCTCGGGGTGGCCGGTGGGTTCCAGATGCAGGTTGAAGACCGGGAGGGGGTCGGCCCGGAGGCGCTGATGGAACGGACCCAGGCGCTGATCGACGAGGCGAGGAAGCGGCCCGAGATTGGACAGGCGGCGACCACGTTCCGGGCGGGGGTTCCGCAAGTGTACCTGAACATCGACCGCGTGAAGGCCGAGAAGATGGGGGTACTGCTGAGCGACATCTTCGCCGCCTTGCAAGCGAATCTCGGATCGGTTTACGTGAACGACTTCAACAAGTTCGACCGGACGTTCCAGGTGCGCGTGCAGGCTGAGGCCGCGTTCCGCGCGAGCCCACAGCTCTTGCGCAGGATCGAGGTACGAAACCGCGACGGCGGGCGGGTGCCGCTGTCAACCCTGCTGACCGCGGACAGTCGACTCGGGCCGCAGTCGGTGATTCGCTACAACCTGTACCCGACAGCAGCGATCACCGGAGGGGCGGCCCCGGGTGTGAGTTCGGGCGATGCACTCAAGGCGATGGAAGAGGTATCCGGTCAAGTGCTCCCCCGGTCGATGGGGTTCGAGTGGACGTCGATCGCGTTCCAGGAGAAGCGAGTGTCCGGCGAGGCCGTCGTAGTATTTGCCCTCGCTGTGCTGCTAGTGTATTTTGTCTTGGCCGCTCAGTACGAAAGCTGGCTTCTGCCGTTTGCGGTGATACTCGTGGTGCCGCTCGGGCTGCTGGGGGTGGTGGGCGGGGTTAACCTTCGGGAGATGGACAACAACGTCTACACACAGATCGGCGTTGTCCTGATTATTGCCCTGGCGAGTAAAAACGCGATCCTGATCGTCGAGTTCGCCCGGGAGTTGCGGCTGGCCGGGCGGACGGTGCGAGGGGCGGCGGCGGAGGCCGCCCGGCTGCGGTTCCGGCCGATCGTGATGACCAGCTTCGCGTTTATCCTCGGGGTGGCCCCGCTGGTCGTCGCAAAGGGTGCCGGGGCGGCGAGCCGCCAGGCGCTCGGGACTGCGGTGTTCGGGGGAATGATTACGTCCACCGTACTGGCGGTCTTCTTCGTACCGGCCTTCTACGTCGCCATCCAAGGCTTGATCGAATGGCGCAATGGCCCGCCCGCGGGACACCGCACTGTCGCCCCCCTGACTGGTGGCATACCCGATATCGAAGCGGCGGTCAACGGGCACCCTGCCCCCGACACGTCGACGTCGACGGCGACTGTTGGCGAACCCGTCGCCGCGAAAGCCGGCGGCGTTGCGCTGTGGCGGTGGCTTGCCTCTCGCTGGCGGGGGTAAAGAAGAGCAGTATCCGAGGGGTGGCCAGGCAATCGATTGTCGCTCAACCGGGCTCGTAGTTCATTGCCGCTCAATTGTTGGATAAAGCTCAAGAAGCTTTACCCTGGCGTTGGTGTCTACGGTTCGCTCGTGTTTGGGGTTGTTATCGGGAATAGTGGCGGTGAGGAGTTTGGCGGGATGAAGATCACCGAACCGCGTTTGCAGCGTGTCGAAGTTGTGGCCGATTTGCCAGTCCTCTGGACACTCTTCCAACGACTTGATCTGCCCGCCACGCTTGATCGCCATTTTCCACCACCGATTCACTGGAAAGGCTCTGTCACGCCCGGCGAGGTTATGGCTGTCTGGCTCCTCTTCCTCGTTTCGGAGGGTGATCACAGCCTCAACCATGTCCAGCCCTGGGTCGCACAACACCAGGGAACACTCTCGACGCTCCTCCGAAAGTCGATCCTGCCCACTCACGCTCATGACGACCGACTCGCTGACTGCCTCGACCAACTCGCCGTTGCCGAACGGTTCAGCCTCATTGAACGTTACCTCAACCAACAGACCATCCGCGTTTACCAACTTCCCACCGAACTTGTTCGCATTGACAGCACTGTCGTGCGCCCGAAAACTGGGCGCGTAGTAGAGTGGAAATAAGCTGATGGTCAGGAGGTCAGACCATGGCGAAGCAGCGAAAGTTCTCACCCGAATTCAAAGCCAAGATTGCCCTCGCGTCGTTGCGGAAAGAATCCACGACCTCGGAGTTGTGCCGCAAGCATCAACTCTCCAACACGTCATCAGCCACTGGAAGGTTCAACTTCTCAGGTTCGTGGTGACATCGGAGTATTCTCCGGATCACCGCGACTGGCCCAATCTCCTGAAAACGAAGGAGATCACGCAGCTCAACGAAGCCTGGGCGGCGGACATCACGTACATCGAATTGGGCCGCGAGTTCGTGTACCTGGCGGTCATCATCGACGTGTGCAGTCGAGCGGTTCGGGGTTGGTATTTGGATCGTGACCTGTCGAGCGAGTTGACGCATCGTGCGTTGGACCGAGCCTTGCGAGAGCATGGCCCTCCCAAGATCCATCACTCGGATCATGGTGTGCAGTACATGTCGAAGGACTACGTGGCGAAGTTGGAACGCCACGGGATCGCAGTGAGTTGCTCGGCGAAGGGCAAGCCGATGCAGAACGGGAAGTGCGAGAGGTTCATGCGGACGCTGAAGAAAGACACGACAAACACCTCCCATCGACGAAGTCGTTGTCGAGGTTGATACAACACCTCCGGTAATCGTCTGCCCGTGGGCGTTGCTCGAACTGGCACACTGGTGCCAGGAGCATCTCGCCGGCACCGCTGAAGGAGTCACACCATGTCCGAGCAGCCCGTCCTCGCTCCCCCCCGCGCCTGAAACCGGAATCGCCGACCGAACCTCGGTGGCAGGATCTGCCGACCAGTCAGCAAGAGGAACTCCTCCGACGCCTCGGTCGAATGCTGGCAGAGCGACTCGCCGTTCCCGACCCGTGTGCGGAGGGAACGCATGACTCACGCTAATCCCACCGTCCCATTCGGGCACAAGATTCAGCCCCGACATCGCGACCGGCTCGCCGTCGTTTACATTCGCCAATCGACTTCGCACCAGGTCGTCAGCAACCGCGAGTCCGCCGACTTGCAGTACCAGCTGCGACAGCGGGCTGTCGCTCTGGGTTGGGTCGACGATCGCGTGTTGGTCATCGACGACGACCAGGGCATCAGCGGCACCTCGGTCGAGAACCGGCCGGGATTTCAGCGGCTGCTCGCCGAGGTCTCACTCGGGCACGTGGGCATCGTTCTCGGCCGCGAGATGAGCCGACTGTCCCGGTCGTGCCGGGACTGGCATCAGTTGTTGGAACTGTGCGCCCTCTTCCAGGTGCTGATTGCAGACGCCGACGGAGTGTACGACCCTATTGAACCCTCGGATCGCCTCCTGCTCGGGCTGCGTGGCATGATGTCCGAGGCCGAACTTCACGTCCTGAAGGCGCGGATGCACCAGGGCAAGTTGAACAAGGCCCGACGGGGCGAACTGTTCACCTGCGTGCCCATTGGGTACGTCCGGTCGCCGGATGGTAGTATCGCTCGTGATGTCAGCAGCGTTTTGAAGTAGAGCCATTTTCGCGGGATGGCCCCGGCCAGGGCGCGGTATCTGGATCGCGGACCAGCGCGGGCCACTCGGCGCGGGCCAGGTACAATCCCGAGTCGTGTGTCCGTGTGCATGAACCATTTCAGTCAGCGATGCAGAAAAAGATTCGACTCAATCGAACTTTTCCTGAAACTATCTTCCTCTCCATCCGTCCTACATCTTGGAACACATTGAATGACTGTTGGGGGTGATGAGTCGAGTTGCCCGCGGGCAACGCAACGCAACGAGGAGTTCCGCCAGTTGCCCGCGGGCAACCGTTCACAACAACCCTTCCTCGGGGCAGCGTGATCGCTGGTCGGGATGTTGCGACCAAGCGGAATCGCACTGACTATCAAGACATATCTGTTCGACAATAATTAGATTGTATTTGCTATTCTCACTATCAACTCTTTACGGGTTCCTCTTCTCTGATCCGCTTGGTTTCCTGGAGATGCCATGCCCACTGTGGATTTCAGGGCTGTGCGGGCGATGGTCTCGATGGCTGAGGTTCTGAGACTGCTCGACTACCCGCTGCCGCTGGCCGAGGCCGACAGCTTGCGTGGGTCGTGCCCCGTCCACCGATCCACGTCGAGCAAGAGCCGCACGTTCTCGGTTCATCTGAAACGAAATCTCTTCCGCTGTTTCGGGTGCGGCTCAGCGGGTAATCACCTGGACCTGTACGCGGCGGTCACCCGACAGCGCGTCTACCAAGCCGCACTCGATCTCTGCGAGAAACTTCATCGTCCCGTTCCGTGGCTGACGAAGACTGGCTGACATCGGACACACGCGGGGATCGACGGAGCGGCGGGATTGATGGCCCTCTGCCCAAGTTGCAAAAACGTCTCGCAGGGCAACTCTGGGTGGCCCGGTCCTTCGCCGCGAAAGTGGCCCTACTTGAAGGTTCATTCGCAGAGTTGGTGATGGACGGTTGTTAGAATGATGGGTGCCCAGCTCAAACTGGCTCTCGTCATGTCTCCGTACCATCTGCTCTCTCAACTCATCGGGAATCATCTGTCGCCGACCGATCTTGTTGTCACGCTGAAGTTGTTTGCGATCGCACTTTCCCCCACCACTGGGAACGCTCTCTGCCCGGTCTGTGGTCAATCGTCTGATCGCATTCACAGTCGGTATCGCCGCGTCATCGCGGATCTCCCTATCTGCGGTCGCCAACTTGTGCTCATCCTCCGACTCCGCAAGTTCCTCTGCACCAACGCCGGCTGCCCGCGGCGTATCTTCTGTGAGCGAATCCTCGACCTGGCTGCGGCTCACGCGAGATCGACAACTCGGTTGGCTCAAGAGCACCGGACCTTGGGAATTGCACTCGGTGGCGAACCCGCCGCACGGCTATCTGTCAAACTGGCCATGCCCGCAAGTGGAGACACGATCCTCAGACGGGTGAAAACGACAGTCTCACAGCCAGAGCCGCGGTATCGGTTCGTCGGAATCGACGACTTCGCCCTTCGTAAGGGGCAGACGTATGGCACAATCGTGGTCGATCTCGAACGACGACGCGTCATCGACCTTTTCGAAGGGCGAGACGGCTCGGTTGTGCAGATGTGGCTGTCGTCGCACCCCACGATCGAGGTCATCACTCGCGACCGTTGGGCGGCGTACGCTAACGCCTGCTCGGCTGGGGCATCGATGGCCCTGCAAGTTGCGGATCGCTTCCACCTCGTCGGCAACATCCGCGAACTCGTCGAACGGCTCTTCGAGCAGCACGCCTCGGCGCTCGATGCTGCGTTGGAGCCACCTGCAACAATCGCGTCGCAAGGAGAAGTTCCACCAACCCCTGCAAGTGCAAGCAGATCGACGCTTCCCGTGGCAACGGGCACTACCGCAACTCACGACGCGACCAGCCTCCCGGGACCTGCGAGTACTGCGTCATCACCGGGGTTGTCGCGTGGTCAGCAACTAAGGCTGGATCGCTTCAACGAGGTGCGTCGGTTACATGGTTCTGGCAGAAGCACTCGCCAGATCGCCCGCGAGTTGCGGATCTCGCGAAACTCGGTTCTCGACTACCTTCATCGCGAGCGTTGTCCAGACGGACAACGGATCGGTCATCGAAGATCGAGTCTGGAGGGATTTCGAGCGACGGTGGATGCGTTTGTTCACGAGGGCGGGCGAAGCGTCACGATGTTGCAACGACGACTGAAGGATCAGGGCTGTTCGCCTTCGTATGACGCGGTGTGGCGATTCTTGCGTCGTCGGTTGGAGGCGGCGGGAATCCCGTCGATGCGTTCGGTTCGGGGACCGCCGCGTCCGCCTCGGCTGTCAACTCGCCAGTTGTCGTTCGAATTCGTGCGTCGGACGGAGAAGCGTTCGGACGAGGCGACGAAGCGGATGGTGACGGTGAACGCGATACCGGAGTTGTGCGCTTCGCTGAAGTTGGCGAACGAGTTGTTGGAGATGACGCGAGGCCAGTCGAAGACGTCATTGTCGGATTGGCTGGCTCGTGCGGATGCCAGCGAGAACAGATCGGTTCGGATGTTCGCAGAGACGTTGAGAACCGATTCGTCGGCCGTGCAAGCGGCTCTGTCCACCCCGTGGAATAATGGACCTGTTGAAGGCCAAGTGAACCGGCTGAAGCTGATCAAGCGTTCGGGCTATGGTCGAGCCGGTTTACCGCTGTTGCGGGCACGGGTCCGAGCCAAGCCGTAAACGCGGAATACATGCGGATCGTGACGTTTTGTGAGGCAGATACGTCCTCACCAACTCTGCGGAAGAACCTACTTGAAACCGCGAACGACATCGTGATCCCGATGAGCAGGTCCGCTCCGTGGTGTCGCTCGTGTTCGCCAAGTTCGCCGAACTCGGGTCGCTCACGAAGACTCATGCGTACTTCGTGACGAACAACATCCAGTTGGGGCAACGGGTGTACAAGGGGCCAGGCAAGGGTCAACTGATCTGGCAGCGACCACGGCGGAGCGGCCTTTACGCAATGCTACGTCACCCGATCTACGCCGGAGCCTACGCCTTCGGGCGATGCCCGCTCGATCCGCAGCGACGGATCGCGGGGAAGACGAAGTCGGGTCGCAGGACCGCGCCGCCCGAGGAGTGGATCTGTTTGCTCAAGGACAAGGTGCCGGCGTACATCTCGTGGGAACAATACGAACAGAACGGCCGCCGACTCGCGACCAACGATCGCGGACCGGGTTCGAAGAAGGCAACTGGTCGCGCCCCGACACTGCTCAACGGTATGATCGCCTGCGGTCGGTGCGGTCATCCGATGGCGGCGAGGAACGCACGAGTCTCGGCCAACCCGCGTTACGCTTGCGATCGAGAGTTCCAGGAATATGGCGGGCCACGCTGCCAGAGCGTGGTGGCGGCGTACCCGGATCGACTGGTCGAAGCACTGGTGCTGCAAGCTGTCAAGCCCGCGTCACTGGAGTTGAGTATGCGGGCTGCCGAACGGGCCGAGCAGGAGCGGGAACGGCTGCACGCACACTGGAAGCAGCGGCTCGAGCGAGCCGGATACGAAGTGGAGCGTGCGAAGCGTCAGTACGACGCGGTCGATCCCACGAACCGGCTGGTAGCTCGCGAGTTGGAACGCCAGTGGGAGCAGAAACTGAAGGAGAAGCAGAACCTGGACGAGGAGCATGCTCGATTCCTCGCCGAGCAACCGCGGCACTTGAGCGTGTCGGACCGTGAGCGGATTGGTACTCTGGCAAAGGATCTGCTGGGGCTGTGGCGAAGCCCCACGACGAGGGGCGGCGATCGGCGGGCCATTGTGCGGCTGTTGATCGAACGTGTGGAGTTGACTCGGCACGGCGAGACGGAACGGGTCGATGCGGTGGTTCACTGGCGAGGTGGCACAACGACTCGCCACCAAGTCCGGCAGGGTCTGCGAAAGTATTCGTCGATCGAACGCTACGAGGAGTTGCGACAGCGTGTTGTCACCCTGCGAGGCGATGGCATGTCGGCCGATGAAATTGCGGATGCCTTGAACGCCGAGGGATACCGGGCGGCTCGCGGGGAGAAGTACACGGGCTATTGCGTGCGTCAGTTGTGGACGCGATTTGGTCTGGCGGGAGTTCCGGCGGGGATCCGTGATGCGAGCGACTTACCCGGGAAGGACGAGCATTGGCTACCCGAGTTGGCGAAGAGCTTGGGCGTGAAGCCGATTGTGGTGCATCGCTGGCGTTGGTCGGGCTGGTTGCACGCGCGGCAATTGCGTGGAGAGAATGGGAGATGGATCGTGTGGGCGAATGCGGAGATGAGCCGGTTTCGACAATTACGCGCGTTCGAGATCAAGTACCACGGCAGGCGGACGCTACCATCGAAGTTGTGCAAGCCAGCAAGCCGAACAGGTGCGAAGGGCTCGACAACGCATTCGCAGAGTGGAGGGAAATGATGCCTCTTCCAAACAGGAAGAGGTGTACCTGACAGAGTACGAGAGCTTGGCGGACGCTCGCAAGCAGCTCGGTCGGTTCTTGGACGAGGTCTACATGCGAAAGCGAATCCACTCGTCGTTGGGCTATGTGACTCCTGCCGAATTTGAGGAGGCGTGTCGAGCGAGAACAAGGACGAAACCGAAAGGTAACTGAGTTTCTGTTGAACCTCTGTCGATGAGAAGGTTAACCCCAAGACGGAAACCCGAAGGACGGTGCTGGTGGCCGTCTTCGGTTTCCAAAAGTGATTGTGGTCATTCCGGACACACCAACTCTCCAAGCCTATTTTTCTGTCCAGTCCAAGGGGCGCACTTCAAGCACACCACCATCCGGCTGAACAGATCCTCGACGACCGCCAGATACAGCCAACCTTCGCGGGTCGATATGTAGATAACGTCCGGTGGCTGGGCGTCTTGTAGCACTGGTTAATCTGAGGGTTTTCCTCACTCGCAGGAGACCCCTGATGGCCAAGCATGCCCCTCGTCGCATCGAACGGTGGCGACCGATCATCGCCGATTGGCGAACTTCCGGTCTCTCCGTGACGGCATTCTGCCACTCACGCAACGTCAACAAGGCGGGATTCCACCGCTGGCGAAACATCCTCGACGAACTCGATCGCTCCTCCACGACTCCACCAACCCGGGCCGAGCCGAAGTCCTCACCGTCCTTCGTGCCCGTCCGCGTGATTTCCGATTGTGTCGTCGAGGTCATCCTTCCCTCGGGACTTCAACTCCGCGTGCCGCTGTCCGCCGATGCCCAGCAACTCGCACGTCTGGTTCTCGCACTGGGAGGGCCTCCATGCTGAACATCGGCACCACCGGCACCATCTACGTTGCCGTCGATTCCCAGGACGGACGCAAAGGGATCGACGGACTCGCTGGTGTCGTCCGCACTGTCCTTGGCCGCGACCCCGCTTCCGGCGACATCTTCGTCTTCAAGAACCGGCGTGGCGACAAGCTCAAGATCCTCGGCTTCATGGGCGACGGCTTCGCCCTCTATCTCCGACGACTGGAGAAGGGGACGTTCGCCTTCCCCACCGCCGTAAGCAAGGAACTCGCCATCACGACCACGCAACTGGCCATGATCCTCGGCGGCATCGAACTGGCCCAGACACGCACTCGAAAGCGGTTCCAAAAATCCTCGTGATTCTCGACAGATTCCGTGATCGTTTTCGCCGTGTCGCGCGTCTTCAATGACATGGCGTTGTCACCGCAAAACGAAGTCCTCACCCTTCGCGAGCAGAACGCCCAACTGCTCGCTGACAACACGCACCTCAAAGCCCAACTCCAGGAAGTCCTCACACTCGTTGGCCAACTTCGCGGCACCATCGAGAAACAGCAAGACCACATCGCCAAGCTCGTGAAGATGACCTTCGGCCGCAAGAGCGAGCGGGTCGAAGGCCCCACCCTCTTCGACGATCTCCCCGACGAACCCGCTACACCGCCCGCTTCGCCGGTGATCGCCGAACCCGAAGTGTTGGTGCCCAAGCGGAAAGGGCACGGCCGCAAGCCGAACCCGGCAACTCTGCCTCGCCAGCGGGAAGAGATCGACTTGAGCGATGCCGAGAAGGTCTGTCCGTGTTGCTCCGAGGTGCGGGTTCGCATTGGCGAGACGATCCGCGAACGCCTCGATTACACGCCGTCGTCGATCTTCGTTCTGGAGATGGCTCAACAAACTTACGCATGCCGAAGTTGCGAGAAGGCCGCCCGTGATGCGCAGATCGCGGCTGCGACCTTCCCTCCCGAGCCGGTGCCGAGGTCGGGAGTCGGTGCTGGGTTGCTGGCCCAGGTCATCGTGTCGAAGTACGTCGATCACTGTGTGCAAGGAGAAGCTGTGCATGAGATGAGAGTTGGCCTCTCGCGATCGGGTTGCAGGATCAGATCGCAAACCGCCGAGGAACTGCGTCGGTTAAGAGCCGTCGTGGGAAGCGTCTTCGGAAACGGCGTGGCTTGACCGCGTCAGGTACGAACCGAAAAGGCGAACGCAAGTGAACCGCCGATGACAGGTCGAAAACGTAAAGTCGATGTCGAAACCGGGGCGTGGTGGTTTCCCCGGGACAAGCACGGGGGGAGCCTGCTGACGGCCCGTGCGGCATCCGGCCTAAAGGCGGCGCGAGTTCGGTTCAGGCTCAAGCACGGAACCTTGGAACCTGTCGTCTCGATGCTAAGGGAGATATCCAAGGGGAGGCCCCCCAAGGGTTCGAGTACCGATGCGAGGCACAGGGGCGGAACGACTCGTAGTAGCGGTGATCGTCGGGAAACCGATGGGAGCGAAGGGGTCGTGTCATTCCCGTTTCAACCGACGGGATCAACTGCGAAAGCAGGAGGAATCCATGGGTGAAGCGAAACCGTTTGGTATTGCGAAGCGGCTTGTCTGGGAGGCTTGGCTTCGTGTCAAAGCCAATCAGGGGGCAGCAGGCGTTGACGGGGAGTCGATTGCCCGGTTCGAGAAGAGGCTTCGACAGAACCTCTATCGGATTTGGAATCGGATGTCCTCCGGGACGTACTTCCCGCCGCCGGTGAGGAGTGTCAAAATTCCGAAGCCGGACGGTCGGGAACGGACATTGGGAATCCCGATGTCTCGCTCATACTGCACTCCTTCACATGAGGGTTGGGAATGGAATCCCGCTCGATGAGCCGGTTCTGCGACTTCCGGCCGACCTCGAAGCGGGGTTCCTTCGGACTCGACACACGGACCCAGCATACCCAATGGCATTCACCTCGACGACCGCTTCTTCCATCGCCGCTGGATCGGCTTTCGCAACTGCTCGATGACCGCAGGGGTGAGTTGAACCCACCACGGACTGTGAGCACCAGCCCGGATGCCGTCCAGCCGCCCGCTCTTGCACCAGTCCGCAATTGTGTACACCGTCACGTTCAGTGCCTTCGCTGCAACCTGGGCCGAACATCGACCATCGCCACGTGTTCCCGGCTTGCACGCCGCCGGACCTTCCGGGCAACTGTTCGGAATCTCGTGGACGTAGCGAATCCACTGGACTTTGCTTGCCGTGAAACTCCCTCCCATGCCGCTCTTCCATCCGTCTGCGTTCAACTGTTCGGCGATCCGGCGGTCCGTGTGATCCACAGCCAGAGCACGCACTCGCTCGACCACGGCGGTCGGTGTCCGCCGCGCATCGCAAGAGCGTGGTGGTCGAGGAACCTCCACCCCGGAGCAGACCTCCGTTTGCCAACGCAACGCTGCTGTGACCGTGGTGGCACCCTTGGTGAGTGTCACGTCCTTGATCAGCAACCGCAACAGTTGCTTCCGCTCCACCGGCGTCGTTGTCGGCGCATGCCACAGCGCGGGCAGATCCTCGGCCAGGTTCAGAATGCGATGGCGTTCTTCCGGGCTCAAGGGCAACGCAGCCGACATCGGAACGACAGCCCGCTCACGCTCCAGTTTCTCGACCGCTGACAACTTCTCATTCCAGTCCTTCTCCAGAGTTCGAGCGACGAGACGGTTCTCCGGTTCGACAGCCTGGAAACGCCGCCGGGCCAGATCGGCCTCGTAACGAACTCGCTCCAGACGTAACTGCCACTGTCGCTCGACCTGGCGGGTGTGGTTCTCGATCTCCGCCAGCGTCGCCATCGAGACTTCCAGTTGAGCCGGTTGGATGGCTTCGAGAAACAAGCGGGTCACGGCCGCATCGACACCGTCACCGCGGATGGATTGGCAAGTGCGTCCACCCTGCTGCTTGTGGATCTGGTTGCACTCGTAGGTGGGCGTCTTCCCGTCGCGTGTGTACCGCACGCTCATTCGCCGACCACACTGCCCGCACAACACGATTCCCTGCAACAGGGCGTTGCCTTCTCGCACGGCGCCGCGGCGATCAGAAACGCGGTTCGTCCAGTTGTCGCCGAGACGTTGCTGATTGCGAAGGAACTGTTCCCAGGTGATGTAGCCGGGGTGCTTGTCGTGATGCACGATCGGCCAATCGGTCTGTGCCACGCGCCGCGTGCGGCCCTTGATGCGAGGTGCCTCGCCGGGCAGAACTCGGGTTCGTGTTTGAGTGCGACCGTAGACGTAGACGCCCGCGTACCGCGGGTTGTGCAAGACATCCAGAATGCGGCCATGTCGCAGAGGCTTCCAGAGCAGTTCGCCGTCGCGGGTCTTGCCCCAGAGGCGATCGGGAAAGAGCAGTCGGTGTTCGGCAAAGTGCTTGACGACAGCCAGTGCCGAGTTGGTCAACTCGAACTGTGTGAACAACAACTGGACTGCGTGGCGCACTTGCTCGTCGGGGTCGAGCACCAATCGACGAGCCGCGTCGAAGACCAGGCCGACAGGTGGACGCATCCGGAGTTCGCCCTGCTCGGCTCGGGCCAGTTTGCCGCCGAGGAGTCGGTTGCGGAGCCAGTGGAGTTCCGCTTCGCTCATGCTGCCGAGCACGCCGAGCAGAAGACGGTCGGCATATTGACCCGGGTCATACACGCCGTCCTCGTCGATGACGAGCGTGTCGGTCAGGGCACAGATCTCCAACAAGCGATACCAGTCGCTGCACGAGCGAGCCAGGCGGGATGCTTCGAGACTGATAACGGCCCCGGCCTGACCGAGTCCGACCTGGGCGATCAGGAACTGGAAGCCGTCGCGATCCACTGCGGAGGAGCCGGATCGTCCCTGATCCTGATCGATGACGGTAACCGATGCTTCCGACCAGCCCAGGTTCCTCGCTCGCTGGGCGAGGTCGTACTGCCGAGCGGTGCTGGCGGTGTGCTCGCGAACCTGGAACAGCGTGGATTGCCGGACGTACACGAACGCTTTGCGGTCAAGATGGTCGGGGCGAATCTTGGTGCTGCGTGGGGTGATCATCGTTCATCTCCTGTGTGGGTCGTTGTGTGGTCTGCCGGAGTTGGGCGTAAGCGAGTTGGGCGAGGAGCCGGACGGCACGCTGTTGCAGGTCGTCGGGGAGATCGGACCAGACGTGCGTACTGCCGATGTGTGGCGTAATCCGAGACGGATGCGAGTTCATGGAGTTCCCTCTCGATGGGATTCGACGAAGTGCGGGCGGGGGCATCCTACCCCCACCATGGAACGAAGAGTTGCGAGATCTCAGGACGATGGGTTCAGGGGAGATCCTCGTCGGCGAATGGCGTCGAGGAGTTGAACCATCCGACGCAGTCCGTCGATGTCGAGCATGTGCGAGGCGTGACCGGGTGGGCTCGACGGCGAGGAGGGCTTCTCCGCGAGATCAGTTGCATCGAGGGCAATGGCCGCGTGGTTGCCGTCGGGTAGCCGAACAATGACATCCGGGTGTTCACCGTGGCGAATGCTGATGACAGGGAGTTGCTGTCCCCGAAGGGGATGATGGGGATGGCAAACGGTTACGAATCCCAAAGGGGATTGGGACGATGGGGTAGTGCGCTCGGAAGATGCCCACAGTGGGAGACCGTGTCGCGCAGATGGTGGTGAAACTGTACCTGGAACCGAGTGTGGAACCTTCGTTTCACGTTGACTCGTACGGGTACCGGCCGGGGAAGTCGGCTGCCGATGCCGTGGGGCAAGCCCGCACGCGGTGTTGGCGGTACGACTGGGTGGTAGATCTGGACATCAAGGCGTTTTTCGATTCCATCGATCACGCCTTGATGATGCGTGCGTTGCGGAAGCACACGGATTGCCCGTGGGTGCTACTTTACATTGAGCGCTGGCTGAAAGCGCCGGCTCAGGGAGCTGATGGAACGATGACTGACCGCGACCGAGGCACACCGCAAGGTGGTGTGATCACTCCACCCACAATGTTGCGAACAAGGCCCTGATCGAGACAATAATCGATCGGGCGCGGCTGCGGCCGTCCCGCGGATCGGACTGGCGTCCGGGTGGGATGTAAGCGATCGCGTGGGTGTCCTCCGAGCCGGCCCGGAGGGCATCCACCATGGACGGTTCCGAACCACCGACACAGAGTCGATCGCGAACGCCATCCATCTCCCGAGTGTTTGAGGCGACACGGCTCGCGGACGAGTACCTCGCCGCAGCCTACGATCAGATCCTCGCTACGCCCGAGCCAGCACGAACGCCGAAACCCGCTCCCCGGTCGAAGGGCCGCCGAGTCCCGACAAACACTCCCAAGACAGGAGGTCGAAGTCGATGACCACGCCACAATCGAGGGCCGCCATCTACGCCCGCGTCTCGTCCCAACAACAAGCCGACGCGAACACCATCGCGAGCCAGGTCGAGGCTCTCCGCGAACGTGTCCGTGCCGATGGGCTAAAGCTCGATTCCGAGTTCTGCTTTCTCGACGAAGGGCACAGCGGAGCGACCCTGCTGAGGCCGGCCCTTGAGCGACTCCGTGACCAAACTGCGGCCGGTGTCCTCGACCGACTGTACGTGCACTCGCCCGACCGCCTGGCTCGGAGTTATGCCTACCAAGTGCTTCTCCTCGAAGAGTTCCGCCGTGGCGGGATCGAGGTGGTGTTCTTGAACCGCCCAATCGGTCGGTCCCCGGAAGAGGATCTACTTCTCCAGGTGCAGGGGATGATGGCCGAGTACGAGCGGGCCAAGATCGCCGAGCGGAGCCGACGGGGAAAGCGGCACGCGGCTCGGGGTGGATCGGTGAATGTGCTCAGTGGAGCGCCGTATGGATACCGGTACGTCGGCAAACTCGCGAGCGGTGGCAAAGCGCGGTACGAACTTCACGACGAGCATGCCGCAGTCGTTCGGCAGATCTTCAACTGGATCGGGGTGGACGGAGACTCGATCGGAGATGTCTGCCGACGATTGCAGGAGCGGAAGGTGCCGAGTTCGAAAGGCAAGACGTTCTGGGACCGGAAGACGGTGTGGGGAATTCTGCGGAACCCGGCCTACGTTGGGCGGGCCGAGTTCGGTAAGACGCGGGTTGGCCCAGCCCGCCCAAAAATCCGCCCACAGCGAGGGCGACCAACCCACGGTCGGCGAACGGGATCGACAGATGAGACAGCAGCCGAAGAGCGGGTTTCGATTCCCGTCCCGGCGATCGTGGAGGAGGCGGTGTTCGCGGCCGTGGCCGAGCAGTTGAGAGCGAACCGCAAGCGCCGGCGAGAGAGCCAACGCGGGGCGAAGTACCTGCTTCAAGGTCTTGTGGCATGCGGCGGGTGCGGGTATGCGTATTACGGGAAGCCACTGAGCCGGTCGTCACGGAAGGGGAAGACCCGGCACTACGCATACTATCGGTGCATCGGGACGGATGCGTATCGGTTCGGCGGGCAGCGAGTCTGCAAGAACAAGCAGTGCCGGACCGACATGTTGGACAAGGCGGTGTGGGACGATGTGTGCGCCCTGTTGGCCGACCCGGACCGTGTGAAGCGAGAGTACGAAACGCGGCGGTCACAGAAGCGGTTGAAGGGCACGCGACCGAGCGACCAAGTGGGAAAGCTGATCGCTCAGGTGCGTCGCGGTATCGCGAGACTGATCGATGCGTATGAAGAGGGGTTGCTGGACAAAGATGAGTTTGAGCCGCGTGTGAAGGAAGCGCGGAGCAGGCTCGCGAGGTTGCAAGGGGAAGCAGAGAAGGCGACGAAGCGCGAGTCGGAGGAGGCCGAACTGACGGCGGCGATCGGTCAGTTGGAAGGGTTCGCCGCGCGAGTCCAGAGTGGGCTTCAGACGGCAGACTGGAAAGCTCGGCGGGAGATTCTGCGAGCGTTGGTGAAGCGTGTCGAGGTCGGGACAGACGCTGTGAAGGTGGTGTACAAGGTAGACCCCCGCCCTTTTGATCAAGGCCCCGAAAGGGGCAGTTCGCAAGATTGTGGGCGGAGTGATCTCACCGCTGTTGGCTAATTTGTTCCTGCATTATTCGTTCGACCGGTGGATGGCGGAAAACCATGCCGACACCCCGTTCGAGCGATATGCGGACGACATCGTGATTCATTGTCGAACTGAAGCGCAGGCGTTGACAATTCGGCGGGCGGTGGAAGAGCGGTTCGCAGCGTGCCGGCTGGAAGTGCACCCGGAGAAGACGAAGATCGTCTACTGTCGGGACAGCAACCGGACCAGGAACTATCCTCAGATCGCCTTCGACTTCCTGGGGTTCACGTTCCGACCGCGGAAGGCGGTGAATCGCTGGGGGAAGTTCTTCATGAGCTTCTTACCAGGGGTGAGCCGCAAGGCCGCCAAGGAAATCGGGACCACGGTCCGGCAATGGCGAATCCACTCGATGAGCGACAAGGACCTCGACGACCTGTCTCGTATGTTCGACCGGGTCGTTCGGGGTTGGGTCAACTACTATGGGCGGTTCTACAAGTCCGCCCTGTATCCTGTCTTCTCCGGCCTGAACCGTAGGCTGGTGCGATGGGCGCAGAAGAAGTACCGGCGTTATCACTACCAGCGGCGTGCGACGCACTGGTTGCGGGGCCTGGCCCGTCGGCAACCGGGGTTGTTCGCACACTGGCAATTGGGGGCGATACCGTGATGCGGTGAATGATAGGAGCCGTATGAGCGGAGACGTTCACGTACGGTTCTGGGAGAGCGCGGGGGTGCGATTCCCTCGCGCCACTCACCTGCCGCTCTACCGCCAGGAGTCGATCTTCGCCCGTCAGGGTTGGCCGGTGTCTCGCACTCGCTTGTGCGATCTCGTTGGGCAGTGCGCAACCGTGTTGGATCCGGTCTACCGGGCCATGATCACGCGGTTGAAGGATTCGTTCGTCATTCATGCCGACGAGAGTCCGGTCAAGCTTCTGCAACCCAGGCGGACAGCGTATGCCTGGCTCTACCTTGGCGACGCGTTAAATCCGTACACGCTGTTCGACTTCACGGCCGGTCGCGGCGACGAGTACCCGACCGCGTTCTTGGAAGGGTACTCGGGGTTTGTGCATGCCGATGGTTACGCGGGTTACAACACCATCCACGGATCCGGGGCGAGACATCTTGGCTGCTGGGCTCATGTGCGGCGGAAGTTTGTGGATGCCCAGGAGAACAACCCGGCGAAGGCGAGCGAGGCACTGGCGTACATCCGCACGCTCTACGCCGTGGAAAAAGAGATTGTCGAGAAGAAGCTCACGAGTGACATCGCGGTGTCACTGAGGCAAACGCGGGCCGGTCCGGTTCTGCGGAAGTTCGGTGAGTGGCTGGAAGTCGAACATCGGAGTGCGTTGCCGAAGAGCCCGTTCGGTGAAGCGGTGTCGTATGCATGTAACCAGTGGCCGACTCTGGACCGCTACCTCGGTGATGCGCGGTTTGCCATAGACAACAACGTCGTGGAACGCGCTGTGCGACCGCTCTCGATCGGCCGCAAGAATTGGCTCTTTATTGGCGGCGACGGTGGCCTTTCGAGTGCGGCGGTGCTGATGAGCCTGTGTGCCAGCGCGAAGCGTCACGGGTTGAATCCCTGGGCGTACCTCACCGATGTGCTGACACAGCTCGCAGCAAAGCCCGCCGACGTGACAGCCCTGCTGCCTGATGCCTGGGCCAAGCAACACCTCACCGCCAGCCACTGAACTTCACACCTCGACGCGCTGCCCGAACTCAACGCTCACCCACGCCCATTCACCGAACGCTTACGATATGTACGTCATGTCCGCAACCCACGACTCATTGCGGCCTTGCGGGTCGAACTGTCGAGCCAGGAGGTTCTTGGCCACCGGATGACCGTGGTTCGAGTCCGTCGTATGGCGGAACTTACGCTTCGTTTTCGAAGCAATCCCAGCCTCTCGCATGATGCGAGCGACCGTGTTGACGCAGCAGTCGTGACCCCGATCCACCAACTCGGCGTGAATCCGAGGGCTACCTACCGGGCCTTCACCTCCGTGTGAACGGTCTGGATCTCCACCAGCAAAGCATCGTGTCGCTGCTGTCGCGTACTGGCATCACGATCACACCAGGCGTAGTAGCCAGCAGTGGAAACTCCCAAGGTATCGCAGAGCCAGGAGACCGGCCACGCACTCGCGTTGGCGGCGATGAAGTCGTAACTCACAGCGACTCCTTCGCGAAGAACCCTTTTTTTTCTAGGCCATCAAACCTGACTGGATAGGAAGTGCTTGATTTCATAGGATTTGGGACACTCCAGGAAGGATGCACCATGAAGAAGGCAAAGGTTGCTGATCCGACCGTCACCCACGACCTCTCTCCCGAACGGACCGACTGCCCACACTGCGGTCGCTCTATGCGGGCTGACTATGCCAACCGTCGGACACTCCACACACTCGCTGGCGTCACACGTCTCAATCTCACCATCCGGCGTTGCCACCACCCAGTTTGCACTGCCCACAAGCGGCCCTTTCGACCCGAAGCCGAGGGCTCCTTTGCACTCCCACGACACGAGTTCGGACTCGATGTCATCGCGTTCATCGGACGACTTCGATACGCCGAACACCGATCCGTCCCCGAAATCCGGACTCACCTCGTTGGACGTAAGGTCGCCGTGTCCGAGCGGACCGTCACCAATCTCCTGGACCGCTACGACGAACTCCTCGCCGTCTCCCTCGCTGATGACCGCCGACTCCAGAAACTGCTGGCCAAACAGGGACGTGTGATCCTGGCCATCGATGGACTTCAACCGGATGTCGGACACGAAGTTCTTTGGGTCATCCGCGATGTCCTCAGCGGCGAGATTTTGTTGGCCAAGAGCCTGTTGTCGGCCCGGAACAAGGATCTGGGTGTGTTGCTCAGGAAGGTGAAGGCGGCCTGCCCAGTGACGGTTGATGGGATCGTATCCGATGGCCAACATTCGATCCGCAAGGCGGTGGCTACGACGTTTCCTGGTGTGCCTTATCAACTGTGTCAATTTCACTACTTGCGTGAGGCCGGACGCTTGATTTACGAGGCGGATCGGCACGCCAAGAAGGAACTCAAGAAGAAGGTGCGTGGTGTCCGGAAGATCGAACGACAGGTGGAAGGGCGAACAGATACCGAGGCGGAAGTGATCCAGGGATATTGTTCAGCCGTCCGCAGCGCGTTGACGGATGACGGTCGTCCGCCATTGGATGCATCGGGGTTGAAGTTGCACGAGCGGTTGTCGGCCATTGGGGAAAGCCTCGACCGTGTCGAGGAAAAAAGGGGCTACCGAGGGAACTCCAACAATTGAAGGGTACGGTCGCGAAGGGATTGAAAGCGACAGCCAAGTTGTGGCCTGTGATTGTTGTGACATTTGGGTGGCTGCATCAGGCGGCCCACATTTTGGGTATGGAAGGCACATCGGGTTCGGTGATTCGCAAGAAGTTGGGCGGCTTATTGGGATCGATGCGTCGGCATCGCGTGACCGCAGGCAAGCTGAAAACCGCGGTGGATCACTTCGTGAAGGTGAGTCGGAGTTACTGGCATGGTTTGTTTGCGTGCTACGACACGGCGGATTTACCGCGGACGAATAACGACTTGGAGCAGTTGTTCGGCTCGCACCGCTATCACGAGCGTCGAGCGAGTGGTCGCAAGGGTGGATCTCCGGGGACAGTGCTTCGCGGAAGTGTGCGGTTGGCGGCAGGTCTGGCGACGCGGACTCGGGAGGTGACTTCATCGGACCTGGCGGGGGCCGACCGGGCTGAATGGAAGCGTGTGCGTGCCGAGTTGGAGGTGCGACGCCAGCGGCGAGTCGAACGGGGACGGTTCCGACGGAATCCGGATGAGTACCTCAAAGCCTTGGAAAACAAGCTGATCCAGTCAGGTTTGCTGGCCTAGTTTTTTTTTAGGATGTCACGTTCAGCCTTGAGGCGGACATTCTCAGCCTTGAGCCGTCGGAGTTCGTCCTCCATGGGCGGGAGATTGCCGTTTCTTGGGAAGGCTTCTTGGCCTTCGGCCTGGAGCGTGGTCTTCCACCGACGCAGCAACTCGGTGTTGATGCCGAGGCTCATTGCTGCTTCAGAAACGGACCAACCTTTCTCGGTGATCAGCTTCACGGCTGCGATCTTGAACTCGCGAGTAAACGTTCGTCGTGTTTCTGCCATAGGGGTCTCCTGAGTAAAGAGTACCCCTTAACTTGGTGTCCGCAACTCGTGGGGAACTTCAGCCGCGAACCAAGGGAGAAACCCATGAATCGGATTGGCTTGATTGTCGGATGTTCCCTCGCGGTGATCCTCCCTCTGGTCGCGGACGAGCCGCCGAAGGCGGAAACCAAAACGGAAAAGGGACTGATCTTCGCCACCGCCGGCAAGACCGAGTTGAAGCTCGACCTCACAATGCCCAAGGAAGGCGACGGCCCGTTTCCCGCGGTTGTCGTGATCCACGGCGGCGGTTGGTCGGCCGGTGACCGCGGACAGGGGGCGTTCATCGCCGAGTTACAAGCGCAGGCCGGGTACGTCGCCGCCACCATCGACTACCGCTTGGCTCCAGCTCACCGGTTCCCCGCGCAGATCGAGGACTGCAAGGCGTCCGTCCGCTGGCTCCGTGCCAACGCCAAGAAGTACAAGATTGACCCCGAGCGCATCGGGGCCATCGGCTTCTCGGCGGGTGGCCACCTGGCGTGCCTCCTGGGTACCACGACGAAGGACGACGGGTTCGACGGAGACGGCGGCAGCGCGGAGCAGTCCAGCGCCGTGCGAGCCGTGGTCAGCGTGGCCGGGCCGACGGACCTGACGACGGACGGCTGGTTCGCCGAGAAATGGAAGGCCCAGTACTTTCCAATTTGCGTTATGTTCCAGGTAGTGGTGCCTGGTAGGTTTGCGTCAATCGTCGGAGGTAGTCGCTGAAGTCATCGAGGACGTCCTGGTAGCGAAGGGTTGTTGCCGTACGGTTTCTCGGTGGCGTTCCCCACCGATGGTCCATGTTCGCCAGCCATTGCCACAGGTTTCGCAAGAACAGAGCCAAACCCACCAGCAAGAAGCGATACAGCGGATCACGCGAACTCGTCCGCGAACGGGACTGGTTCAACTGACGGTAGCTCGTCTCGATCCCAAAACGACGGCGGTACGTTTCCCGCACGTCCGTGGGCGAACGCCATACCTTCCACGTCGCGAAGAACAGCTTCTTGGTGGCTCGCTTCTTCGTCTGGCGATGCCGGTACGACTTGTAGGTGATTACCAGACGGAAGGTGACGGATTCCTTTCCGGCACGATGCGTGTAGTCGGACGACCCTGCCTTCTTCGAGCGGCATGACCGCATCCCTTTGGCTTTCACCCCCGGCTTCGGTTTGCGACCACGCATCACCACCGGAATGATGAAGGGCAGGCTGTTCTGCTGCAGCCACTTCATCACCGGCACGGTGAAGAAGTAACGGTCCAACAGAACCATGAGGCAGGCAACTCGGGACACTTTCACCTGCTCCCACAGGCGGTCGAGGACGGCGGTCGGCTTCTCTTTCTCCCGCACCCACGTCAACGCCAGAGTGTATCGCCAACCGGCCACGACGACACAGGCCGTGGCATAGGCGTGGAACTTGGTTGTGCCGCGTTCCGATTTCCCCCGTCGAAGTTCGCTGCGACTTTTTTTGGGGAACCGTAGTAGGCAATGGCGTGGTAATCGATGGCAATCGGGAACAAGCGACCCGCGAGCCAGGGCAGGAAACTGGGGAGTCGGAGTAACTCGTTGAGTCGGCGTTCGAGTACGGGTGCTTGCTTGGGGAGATTAACACGGAGCCGGTTCCAGAAGGTCTGATCTTGGGTGTCGGGGTAAAGTCGCTGGGCGGCATGGTAGAGCGACTTCATACGGGAAGCAGCCCAAACGAGGACGCTCCAGAGCATCACGGTGCGGCACTGGGGCGTGTCGCGGAACGGGAAGACGCTGCGGCAGTGCGTGACGGCTTGGGAAAAAGCGGCCTGAGTGATTGCCAATCGCTGGGCAGGTGTGGAGACTTTCACCGAACGCTAACTCCTTCCTTGAAGGCGATTGCTCGACACAACTCCTCTACGGAACAGAGCCTGCGTTCTCTAGCCCAATTGGAAAGTACTGAGGCCGACATGTTGACGGCCTTGCTGGGCGACACCCGCGCCCGCAAGCCGGAGCTCTACAAGAAGGCGTCGCCCGTCACCTACGCGAAGAAAGGCGCCCCACCGTTCTTCTTCATCCACGGCGACGCGGATAAGGTGGTGGACGTGGCCCAATCGCGAACGATGGCCGCCAAACTGAAGCAAGCGGGCGGCACGGCCGAGATCGCGGAACTGGAAGGGGAAGACCACCTCATGAAGCCGACGAAACTCGTCGACACACTGGCGAAATCGCGGAAGTTCTTCGACGACCACCTCAAGAAGAAGTGAGACGGGGTAGTGGCCTGAATGGTGGCAGAATTGTACTCGGAAGGTATGAGTGAATCTTCCAAGAGTTCGGCACTGGCGATCCCGTCGTGCCCGCGTTGCTCCGGAACCCATGTAGTGCGCAATGGGACTAACAAGTCAGGCACACCGACATTCCGTTGCCGAAGCTGCGGTCGGCGGTTCGTGACTGATCCCAAGAAGGGTCCCGTTGGTCCCGAGGACCAAGCACTCGTGCTGCGTCTGTTGGCCGAGCGACTTGGGGTCCGGGCCATCTCGCACGAGCCACCGGTCGGTCCCGCTCCTGGGTCCAAGGGTTCGTCAACACCCTGTATCGGGAGAACACTCCACACGACCTTGGACCGCCCCCAAAAAGTCAGCCCCGGTCGTGATTGAGGCCGACGAACTATGGAGTTTCGTCGGGTCCAAGGCCGACGTGCAATGGGGTCTGGGTGGCCCTGGACGCAGATACTCGGCGAGTGCTGGCAATGGTCGTACTCGATCGCTCTGCGGCGACCGCCAAGCGTCTGTGGGAGTCACTCCCACGCGGATATCGGACCGGAGTTACGGTGTTCACGGACTTCCTCACTTCGTACCAGGTCGTGATCCCAGCCTCCAAACTGTGGGCAAGGACTCGGGACTCACCGCCCACATCGAACGATTCTGGCTCACACTACGTCAGAGGTGTGCACGCTTCGTACGGAAGACGCTGACTTTCTCCAAGTGCCCCAGGTACCATCTTGGGGCACTCTGGTACTTCATACGACTCTCCAATTTGTGCCACCAATAAAACCATTACCTCGAAATCTGGGTCGAGGTTCATGGCGCGGTCACGCAGGTTCCCAAGAACGTGAAGTCGTTCATGGGCGCTTGCGAATAGAAGGCCTTCGGGCTGACGTGGAACTCAAACCCAACCGACGTGGAGAACAAATCGGTGAAGGCCGCGTTTCGAGCTGCTGAAACCGTGGATTCGGTCGTGCCACATCAACGACCTGGAGAACGACGCCAACGGAAGGTACCCATATCGCGAGTTGTTCTCGTTGCTACGCGCCATCAGCTACGACCGCTACACGCTCTGCGGAGTTGTGAAGCGGTATCCCGTCGCGGAGGGCACAGAGTTCCTGAAGAAGTACAAGGATCTGTGGGACAAACTCGCGAAGGACTGAGGAACACGGAGACGATGTCGAGTGCCCGTCAATCTTTCAGTTCAATCGTGAAATTGTTCTTGCCGCCGTCAGTAACTTCGACCGTGAGCCCAGAGGTGTCGGGAATGCTAAACTTCCGCGGCACTATCCAACGTTCCTCGATCTGGGGGACATCGGAGGTGGCAATCGCGTCTGTGGAGGGGTTCAGGTTCTTCACCTCGACCCTTGTGTATCGTCACCTTTTGCAGACCCGGAACGGCCCCATCGCCCGATTCAAACGTGGTTAAGCGGAATCGGCCATGAGAGTCCGTTCTCGCATAGGCCGTGCGGTTGGCTTCGGGATTGAGGAAGGTCACGTTGGCGTCGGCGACCGGTGAGCCGCGGGACAGAACCTGACCCTCGGCAGGAACGACCTTCGGTCGTCCCTTTGAGTCTGCCGAACAGCCGAGTGATGCGAGGACCGCGATGGCGAGGAGCAAACGCACGACGAACCCCTTTGTCAAAATCCGGCGAGAACTTCGCCGCCACGAATGGTGCCGAGCGCACCCCAGGTGCCGAACGGTGTCGGGGAACTGGAGGTGAGGTCGGCGCTGGCTCCCGAGTTGCCCGCGTCGATGGTTTCGATCACGAACCGCACTGAACCATCGGCAAGCAGGACGTTCACACCGCCGACATGTCGGCTTTGGGCTGGAAAGACGCCGTCGGTGTTGATGTTGCCGACGGTGCAAGAGGGGCTGTTCGGCGGAAGGGTCGTGGTGAAACCCGTCAAGAAGGCCAAGCCGTCACCCCACATGGTCCCAAAGTAGTAGGGATTCACCGAGGTGCTGGGCAGGAATCGCCGAGTGCCGGGTTCGAGCGTGCCGAGGCAGAGCGACGGGTTGGTGGTTAAACTGCTTCCAACATCCATCGCGGTGTCGCCGAAATGGCTCGCTTTCCCGTCCGAGTTCAGGACGCGCTCCGACATCGCGAGCGTGTTGCTCATCCCGTCGGTAATGTCGGCGAACCTGCGGCCATCCCTCCAGTTGAACAATCCTCTGCGGGGGCTAGAGGCGTTCATCGCGCCGCCATCGCCATTGTAACTGATGTTATCGCCCCAGTTGAAGGTGTAGTTAACGCAGCCCATCGTCCCTCCGTTCCGGACGATGTTATACTTTTGATCCGAGGGGCAGAGGAACAAAGTCGGCTGATTTTTCGCGGACCAAGGCTCGAACCCACCATGCCACGGTTCCGGGATTTGCGTGAAGGTTGTCACTCCGTACGTGACGGGGAACGTGTTCACGAGTGTGTTCAGGCCATCCTGTTCGAGGTAGGACAAAACTGCGATGTAGGGGCTAAACCGGCCGTTGGTGGCGGTGCCGATCAAGGATCTCCCCGGTGACAACCGACCGATGACATCCTGATAATTGTGCAATCCAAGACCAAGTTGCTTGAGGTTATTCGAGCACTTGGCTCTGGCTGCCGCTTCGCGAACCTTCTGCACTGCCGGCAAGAGCAACCCGATCAGAATTGCGATAATTGCGATAACGACCAGCAACTCGATGAGTGTAAACCCCATTGACCTGCTCTTCAGGGTGGGAGGGTCTGCGAACATAGATGCCCCAGGAGAAAGATTGCGATAATTCTTAGTATAGCCGGAGCGGATCGGACGCAAGTCGCTCCCTCGGTTGTTGACAGTCGTCGGCCGCGGACGGTCGCGACCTGGGCCAGATCGTACTTTTCCGCCAGGCACGCGATCCTCGCGTGGAGGATCGCAGATCGATGTTGTCCGGGCTTGCCTTGAGCAGTCGCTCTGACACGGTCGCCCAGAACGGGGTTGTGCGTACTCCCGGCCGACCCGGGTTGCGGCACACGGGCCGAGATCGACGGTAATCTCGTAGACTTGGCCGGGCTTCCTCAATTCGGGGTTGATGAGCGAATTGCGATATCGGCAACGCAAAATACCCGTGGCGAGGTTTTGGGCGAAGCCATCTGGTCGTACATCCACAACCTTCACGACCCAATCCGCATCCGGCGTATCCGTACTGACGAGCAGCTTGGCTTCGAGATTCCCGGCGAATGTGAGCGGTTGTGCGAGTTGCTCGGTGCTATTGTCGAGCACATCGTCGCGGTCTTCAAGAGCCCTCTGATCGACAGGCCCCCAAACGGCTGCCTTGACCGGGCGTGCTTCCGTACGGGGCATGCGGGGACGGGCTCCGACGGATCAGCCCGGACTGTGACTGCAGGTTGTTCATTGTTTGGGGCATCACGTGTGAGTCGACCGCTCCCTTTGCGGGTGTTCGCTTTCCCGTCTGATTGAAGATAGAACGACGTCGATTGGAAGCCTTCCGGTGGCCAGGTATCCGCGTCGCGCCAGACGTTGTCGCCCATCGAGAAGTATCGCACGGGCGGGAATGGCTTCGAGTTAGCGACAGCGTCGTGCTTGAGATGTCGATCAAACCAATCGAGTTGGATCGCACCGACATCAAGGGCGGTGGGACTAAAATCAATCTCCGCCACTTTCGACTTGCCAATGGTCCTGTGATCCGACGGACGCAGTACGAGCCGCTGCTTCTTGCGAGTCTCCGGATCGTGTGCCTGTTTCTGCATGATCGTGAAGTTGTCGACCGACTCGCGAGAGAAGAAATCGTGATAGCCGAGCACATGCAACGCGGGCAGTTTCAACTCGGGCAACCGCGGTGTGAGATCGAGCCGCGTCCAGAAACCGTTCGGTTCAGGGTGCGTGAGGTACGCATCAAGCCAAGGCATCGGCCAGCCAATCGCCTCGTCCAAGTCACTGAACGGCAACCGCATCAAAGCCTGGCCCATTTCATTAGCTTTCGCTCCCGGAGACTTTGCCGTGTTGCCCGCGATCCAGTTCGAGATAAGTGTCAACCGCACCGAGCCACCGAGGTAGAGGTTGCGATAGAAACTGCTCCAGGTTGCCTGCGGAGCGATGACTGCGAGGCCGGGCGGGTTCTCCACAGCCGCCTGCCACTGCACCGCGCCGACGTACGAACCGCCAATCATACCGACGCGACCGTTGCACCACTTTTGATGTGTGATCCATTCGATGGTGTCGTAGCCGTCTTGGCCCTCGTTGTTGTATGGGGCCATCACGCCTTGCGAGTCCTGCGTGCCACGACCGTCCTGGGCGATAAAGATGGAGCCGGCTTTGGCCCAGTACTCGCCCGTTCCTTTCTGCTTCGTGCGATCGTGCGGTGTCCGCATGAGAATGACGGGAGCCTGTTTCACCGCGTCACCGCGATAAAGATCGGTCGCGAGTTTGACGCCGTCCCGCATCGGCACCTGGACCGTGGTGACCTGTGCCGAGGCGGATGAAGCCATCACCAGGAGGCAGAGGATGACAAGCCGTTGAGGTTCGATTCAAGCCAGAATCTCCTTCACGACATTTCCATGCACATCGGTGAGGCGGAAATCGCGGCCGAGGTGGCGGTGGGTGAGGCGGGTGTGGTCGATGCCCAGCAGATGCAGCATCGTCGCGTGCAGGTCGTGGATGTGGACCTTGCTATCCACGACGCGGTAGCCCATGTGGTCGGTCTCGCCATAAGTCAGGCCGCCTTTCACACCGCCGCCGGCCATCCAGGCGCAGAAACTCTCGGGTTGGTGCTCGCGGCCGTGCTTCTCAATCGGTGCCGTGCCGCTGAGATCCTGGCTCCATGGCGTGCGGCCGAACTCGCCGGACCACACGACGAGCGTGTCATTGAGCAGTCCGCGCTGTTTCAGGTCTTTGAGCAGGCCCGCGATCGGTTGATCCGTCTGCTTGCAGAGCCGCGGCAAATTCCCGCGAATGTCGCCGTGATGGTCCCAGCCGTCCATCGTCACCTGCACGAATCGTACGCCGGACTCGCTGAGTTTACGAGCCAGTAAACACGCCCGCCCGTGCTTGTCGGTTTCCTTGTCGCCGATGCCATAGAGATCGAGCGTGTCCTTGGATTCCTTGGAGATGTCAACGAGTCGCGGTGTCGTGGTCTGCATGCGGAAGGCGAGTTCCATGTTCTGGATCATCCCTTCCATGTTCCTGTCGCCATGAAGCTCATCGATCAGTCGCTGGCTCTGCCGGCGTGTTAGTTCGAGGCGTTTCCGCTGAATCTCATCGTTGGGCGAGGCATTTTTTAGGTTCTCAATGGGGAGCGTCTTGTCGGTGAGCGGCACGGTCAGTGGCGTTCCCTGATGGTCGGCGGGGAGGAATCCCGAGCCGTACGTTCGCACTCCGGGCGCATGAATGCTGACGAAACTCGGCAGGTTCTTGTTCTCGGTGCCGAGGCCGTAACTGATCCACGCCCCCATCGAAGGACGCACTTCGGTGAACACGCCCGTATGAAACTGGTTCGTCGCACTCGCGTGCTGCGGGTTGTCGGCGTTCATCCCGCGAAGGAGGCAAATGTCGTCCGCGACGCTGGCCAGGCCCGGCAACAAGTCGGAGATCATCATTCCCGATTGGCCCCGCGGCTTCACCGGTGCTGCCTCACCCAGTGCGAGGAACTTCTCGGTGCCGACCTGCGTAACTTCCTTTCGTAGCGGCGAATCGATCTTCTCACCGTGCTTCTTGCGGATGAATTCCTTCGGGTCAAAGAGGTCCTGTTGCGACGGCCCACCCGCCATGAACAGGAAGATGACCCGCTTGGCTTTGGATGTCACCCCGGAAATGCGCGCCGTCGGCGAGTTCATCGCGTGAACGATGTCCGCGAGGGCCAGCGAGCCGAACCCGCACGCGGCAGTGCTAAGCATCTGGCGACGAGTGATGGTGGGGCGAGTATTTGACATCTTGGACACCTTTCGGTTCAGGATTTAGGTTGGTACTTTTACGGTCCAATGCAGCTCAGCAGTCTCCACCGCATAATCCGCGATTTTCCGACTGCCATGCAGGATTGCGTCGTCGTGTTGTTGCGCTTGCTGCCCAGGCCGTGATGTCAAGGATCCGTGGTTCAGCGGCGTGCAAAACAGCCAGGCCCGAGCAGCAGGGCGATGAGCAGTGTGAGGTCT
The DNA here is from genome assembly GCA_021413735.1 of Planctomycetota bacterium. Classification (GTDB taxonomy): domain Bacteria; phylum Planctomycetota; class Planctomycetia; order Gemmatales; family Gemmataceae; genus Gemmata. The sequence goes on along the minus strand of JAIOPV010000151.1, from coordinate 7,468 downwards.
CGTCGCTTCACTGAACAAACTTCACTTCCACTTTGGGCAGCAGGGCTTTGATCTTGGCCTGGGTTTCAGCGGGGTAGCCTTTGGGGCGGAGCGCGAGGGTGATTGTCTTGAGATGGGCGAAGGCGGACAGGACCGAAAGGCGCTCATCGGGCAGTGCGAGTTTGTCCATGCTGAGCGACTCCAACTGGGCGATGTCGGCGATGAGACCCAGATCGGCATCGGTCAGTTTGCTGCCATCGGTGATCGAGAGCGTGCGCAAGCTGGGGATGGCTTTGACGGTCTTGAAAGCATCGGCAGAGTGGAAGCCTTCGCCAAGTTGGATGGATACCAGCGGGAGGTTAGCAAGACTCTTGAGAGCTGCTGCCGTGGCGTTGAGGGTGCCGATTTCCAGGCTCGTGAGCTTGGTGAGTTTCGCCAGATGCACGGCACCAGCGTCGGTGAACTTGGCGTGGGCGAGGCTGATGCTTTCGAGGTTCGGCAGGTGCTCGCAGAGTTCCTTCAGGCCTCCGTCGTCGATGCTGCTGCCGCGGTGGCTGACTCGGGTGAGTTTGGTAAAGCCCTCGAACTTTGTGTAACCGCGGCCGGTGATCTTCGTGCCGACGAAGGAGAATTGCTCCAGGTTCTTCAAACACGCGAGTTGCTCCAAGCCGACATCAGTGAGCGAGCCGTTGTTGGTGAAGCGGAGCGTCTTGAGGTTCGTGAGCTTCGCGATGTGCGGCATCCACGCGTCGTTAACCTTGGTTGCGATGACGTTGAGCGATTCCAGCGTGGTGACGTGGCCGAGATGCTCGAAGAAGGCTGCGTCATACGGATCGATCTTGCGATGATCATGCGACCCAGCGCCCGGCACGGCGAGATCGACGAGCTTGAGGCTCTGGCCGTCATCGGTTTTTTCCACTTTGCCCTTCGCGCCTTCGACGGCGCGGATGACGGCATCGACGTGGGGATCGAGAGCAAAGGCAGGGACGGTGGTGAACGCAAACGAAAGTGCGGTGAGCAGGGTGATGGGCAGTTTCACGGTCGTGGGAATCAGGTACATTTGCTCTCTCACGGCAGGGGTCACGGGCGATCTTTTACGTTTAGTATTTGGGGAAGATGGCAGGAGTCGGGAAACGCTCTTCAAGGCTGGATGACCCGCTGGATGACCCATCGTTGAGGTATTCCTCGCGTGGGACGTCCACCTGAGGCCAACTTGTAGGGCGGACACGGACGACTCTGCCGGGGCGGATGCCTTCGATGATGAGGTCGGTCTCAAAACGGATCTGGATGCCGCTGCTGCCCAAAGGCACATCTCCGTCCGTCTTTGTGACTTTCAGAATGACCCTTCCTGAGGCCATGTGTGCTGGTCCGTATGCACCGTGGGTGTGTTTCAACGTGTTCTCGACCGCATTCATCAAGGCAGGGCTGTCTTGTTTGAAATCGGCGTAGGCGTAGAGGGAGTCGTCCATGCCGCCGAACAAGGTTGCGGTCACCTTCGCGCGGCCGAACTTGCCATACTCGACCGCATCGATCCAGGCGGGCATCCAGCGGTGAGGGTATGTTTCATGGCCATTTCTCTCCGTTTTATATTCGGAAGACGAACTCGTTCGACGCTAACAATGAGTGGCAGAGTTCTTGCCAGAGCAATGACTCTTTGGCTTGCACGAGCGGACTCAGATCCGTGAGGAATTTGATCGCGTGATCGCGTTCCTCTTGTGTAATCGGACGGTTGTAGACGGTCAGCCACAATTGCATCAACCGATCGTTGGGTTGGGCGTGCAGGGCAATCAGTTTGTCCGCGAGAATCTTGGCCCGTTTGCGGAAAAGGTCGTTGTTCATCAGAAACAGCGATTGCGTAGGCACCACGGTCTGCGAGCGTTGGCCAGCGATCTGAGCTGGGTTCACGAAGTCGAAGAAGTTACGAATGCGGTCAGTGCTTGTCGTATTCGTTCGCATCACTGGAAGATAGATCGTCCTCTGGAATTCTTGGTTGGCTCTCGACTTTCGGTGCGTGTAGTTGGGTGGGTTCACGCCCTTCAACGCAAGATCGCCGCAGTTTTCCGGTTCTTCAAGTACCAGACCTGGCCCCCCCTCACTCTGTTGCAACTCTTCGCTAACGGCCAGCAAACTATCGCGAATCGCCTCCGCTTCGAGGCGTTGACGATTCATCCGCCAGATCAGTCGGTTGTCGGGGTCGAGTTTCATCGCCGATTCGTCGTTGACGCCCGACAAACCATAGATGCGACTGAGCACGAGCGCTCGAAGCAACTTCTGCTGCGACCAGCCGTTGTTCATGAATCGCGTGGCGAGGTGGTCGAGCAGTTCCGGGTGGGACGGCGTTTCGCCACGTGATCCGAAGTAATCGACACTTCGAACAAGCCCTTCGCCGAAGAGTTTCTGCCAGATGCGGTTGACGGTCACCCGTGCCGTGAGCGGATTACGTTTGTCGGCGAGCCAGTTGGCCAGTTGCAGCCGACCGCTTTGCCCCTTGGGAATTTCAGGTTGTTTCTCCCACGACGCGACACTCATGACTCCACGAGGAACGACCGCACCCGGAGCATACGGGTTGCCACGGATGTAGATTGGCATATCGGCGGGCGTGTCGCTGTCGTGCATGGCAAACGCTCTAGGCATTTTCGACCGGAAAAACTCCGCATGGTGAAGTGATGCTGCGAGTTTCTTGAGCTGCTCGGTCAGTTCATCACGCCGTTTGGTTAAGGCTGCTTTCTTGTCATCATCCTTCATCAGTCTCGCCAGGTCCGCCTCGACCGACTTCGTCTCCTCCGTCAATTTGATCTGCTCGGCTTTCATGATCACGAACTTCTTCTGGTGCTCGGTTTCGAGCTTCAGGCGTGCCTCCCGTTCTTCGGGAGTCTCCGGCAATTCCGTCGAATTGAGCAGACTCCACACGCCAAACGGAATCTTGTGAGTCGAGGGTGAACTGCGGAGCATCCCGGCGATGCCGTAGTAATCGGTTACGCCGATCGGGTCAAACTTGTGATCGTGACAGCGAACGCATCCGAGTGTCATACCGAGGAACGCCGTGCCGATCTTGCTCATCTGAGTGTCGATATGGTCAGCTTCCAATTTTGCTTTATCCGGCTCGACGATCTCGACATCGCCGACCATCAAGAACCCCGTTGCGGTGATGTTTTCCGCTCGCTCGGGAATCGTATCCGCCTTCATCAAGTCGCCAGCAATTTGCTCGCGGATGAAGCGATCAAAGGGCTTGTCCTTGTGAAACGCTTCGATGAGATAGTCACGATACCGCCAGGCATGCTCGGCATAGACATTGTTCGACGTGCCCATCATGTCGGCGTAACCTGTGAGGTCAAGCCAGTGACGTGCCCAGCGCTCCCCATAGGCACGAGACGCCAACAACCGGTCGACGACCTTTTCGCGTGCCTGGGGAGACAGGTCACGGATAAAGTCACCAATCTCCTTCGTAGTCGGCGGAAGTCCCGTGAGATCGAACGTCACGCGTCGCAGCCACGTGTATCGATCCGCATCAGCGACCGTCTTGAGGCCTTTGGCTTCCAACTTGGCCAACACGAACCGATCGATCGTATCGCGGGGCCACGCGGCGTTCTTAACATCCGGCGGCGTCGGATCGTCGACCGGCTGGAATGCCCAGAACTTCCGCCCCGCCTGAATGTCGAGTGTGCGAGATTTGGGGACGTCGTCCGATTTGCGTGGGTCAGGCAATCCCATCTTGATCCAGGTTTCGAAATCCTTGACGACCGATTCCGCGAGCTTCCCCTTCGGCGGCATCTCGATCCCGTCGTACTTCAACGCCTTTAACAACAGGCTCTTCTCCGCTTGGCCCGGCACGACGGACGGCCCGGTGTCGCCCCCCTTGAGCAACCCGTCGCGGGAATCGAGGCGAAGCCCGCCCTTGATGATCTTCGCCTCCGACCCGTGACACTTGTAACAGTGTTCGACAAGCACCGGACGAATCTTCGCCTCGAAAAAATCCAACTGCTCTTTGGTCGGCGCGGCCTGCTCCTCGGCAAACGCACTCGGCGAAGCAAAGATCAGAATGATGAGGCCGGTCAATGATCGGGTCATGTTCATCTCCTAACCTTTCAACCGCTTGAGAACGGCCTGCATGTGTTGCTGCATTGCTCGCTCGGCCGCGTTGGGGTTGTGGTTACGAACCGCCGTCAGAATCGCCTTGTGCAATCTCCGACCCAATTGGTTCTCTATCTGCGAAGGCGTTGTCCGAGCCATCTGCGTCAGCACAAACTCATAGATGACTTCCATGATGTTCTGCATGAGCGGATTGCCCGCGATATCGAGGAGTTTTCGATGGAAGCGGAAGTCGATTTCGAGTGCCTCGGCGTAGGGCAACTCATCGTCGTCGAGTTGCTTCAACAAGGCAGTCAGTTCCCCAACATCGTCCGCCGTCGCGCATTCAGCGGCTTGCCGGGCGGCTTGCACTTCAATTGCCGAGCGAAGTTCCGCGTACGCTTGCAACTCCTCCGGCGAGATCGTGACTGCCGATCGAAGCAGTCGGACACAATTTGCCAAACTGGTTGCGTTCCCGACGAACGTGCCGCGTCCGCGTTGAATGTCAACCAGTCCCATGCTCTGTAGGCGTGCGAGCGCCTCGCGCAGCACTGGGCGGCTTACCTTCAACTGTTCGACCAGTTCGTGCTCTCCGGGAAGTCGATCGCCCGCCGAGAGCCGATGATGGCGAATCACTTGGGTAATGCGTTCGACAACAATGTCGGCTGTCGATTGACGTTCAATGGCAGCAATCTGCATGTGTGACTCGATCTCACGGTGATGTCAACCTGTCAGACATGTTAATCTATCGGTGAGACACTGGCCAGAGGTTTCCGAAGAATCGTTGCGATCGCTTGGTGATTATCACCGAGAAGGGGTTCTTCCGCTGAGTTGGTGACGCAGTTGCTGTAGCCCAGGACGTCGCGATTTCCACGTGCATCGCGATCACGACTTGGCTCGGACCCGTGCCCGCAGAAGGGGCAAGCCCGCTCGGCCGTACCCCGAGCGCTTGATGAGCTTCAGCCGGTTCACTTGCCCCTCAACGGCCCCATTACTCCACGGGGTGGACAGGGCCGCCTGAACGGCCGGCGAATCGGTTCCCAACGTCTCCGCGAACGTCTGGACCGACCGACTCTCACTGGCATCCGCACGACTCAACCAATCCGACAACGGCGTCTTCGATTGACCTCGCGCCATCTCCAACAACTCTCTTGCCAACTGCAGTGAGCCACACAACTCCGAGATCGTGTTCACCTTGTCCATTCGCTCGGCCGCCTCCGCCGATCGTTCCTCCGCCCGTCGAACTCGAACGCCAACTGACGAACAGTGGGCCGAGTGCGGCGTGGTGGGTCTCGGCTCGAACGCATCGGGGTGACACCCGCCGCCTGGAGTCGGCTGTTCATGAATCAACGCACCACGTTGTACGAGGACGTGCATCCTTGATCCGTCAGCCGCCGGTGCAACTCGGTGGCAACTCGACCGCCCTCCTGGATGAAAGCATCGACCACAACCTGGTAACTATCCAGGCGACTCATGCGTCGGGTTCCAGGATTCCAGTCCGGGCAACGCTCACGACGCGTGTAGCCGATCACCGTTCTGGGCGAGATTCGTAACAGGCGAGCGATCTGGCGGACGCTCCTGCCCGCCAGTCGCAATCGACGCACCTCATCGAAGCGATCGAGCCGCCGTTGCTGACGGGTTGACACCTTCGGTGAGGGAGGCGGAGCATTCACAGATGAAAAATCCTTGCTCACGTCGAGCGTGCCGGTGGCTTGTGTTGTCGCAGGCGGGTCCGGTGGGCCTGTAATTCCAGGAGATGACGGGACCGCGATTTGCGGCGCCGTGACGGGTGAAGGTGGTTGCAGAGCAGCATCGAGTGCCGATGCCTTCTGCTCGAAGAGGCGTTCGACGAGTTCACGGATGTTGCCGACGAGGTGGAATCGGTCGGCAACTTGCAATGCAAGCGGTGCCCCGGCCGAGCAGGCGTTGGCGTACGCCGTCCACCGGTCGCGCGTGATGACCTCGACGGTGGGGTGCGACGACGGTGCGACGACAGCCACGCCAGCACTGGCGAACCGTCCCTCCCGTCGAACAGGTCGATGACGCGGTGGCGTTCGAGATCGACCAGGACGGTGCCGTAGGTCTGACCCTTGCGGAGGGCGAAGTCGTCGATGCCGACGAACCGGTACCTTGGCTCGGGCTGCGTGGTCACGTTCTTCACCCGTCTCAGGATCGTGTCGCCGCTGGCAGGGGTGGACATCTTCTCGGCCAGGCGCGAAGCGGGTTCGCCACCGAGGGCGAGGCCCAAGGCGCGGTGGTGATGAGAGAGCCGGGCAGTAGATCGTGCGTGAGGCGCGGCCACGCCGGGAATCCGCTCACAGAAGATGCGACGCGGGCAACCAGCGTAGACACAAAGGAACTTGCGGAGTCGGAGGATGAGCACAAGTTGGCGACCGCAGATGGGCAGGTCCGCAAGGACGCGGCGATACCGGCCGTGAACGCGGTCGGATGACCGGCCACAGAGCGGGCAGAAGGCGTTCCCGGTGGTGGGGGCGAGTGCGATCGCAACCAACTTTGGCGTGACCACAAGATCGGTCGGCGAAAGGTGATTGCCAATGAGTTGGGAGAGCAGAGAGAATGGAGACATGACCAGAGCCAGTTTGAGCTGGGCACCTGTCATTCTAACAATCGTCCATCACCAACTCGGCGGAAGAGCCCCTTTTCACCGCTAATCACCAATCGCTCGTGTCGGCGCGAGATGTTCGTCACGACCAGGCCGGCTGCCGGGTCACGGCTATCAGAAGGTGGAGATCTTGGTGTCATTCAGCAACCCAATGTGCTCGGCACCGATGACCAGTAGGGCGACTGCGATGCACGCCTCGAGTATCGCGATGCCGCTGCTGGGGAACATGATGGCGAGGAGATTGATGGCGAACACCTTCGCCCACGTCGCGTGAAGATTTCGACCCGCTGGGTTGCCTCGACTGGTACCGGTGCCGAATCTCGGATCGCTTTCGGGTCACCGAGCCGAGGATTGCTCCTTATATACTTCCCCGGGCCGACCTATTTCAGGTCGTCATTAGGCCGTATGGACACGAGGTCGGGGGTTTGCAAAGTTTGGGCTATCGCAACATTATCATGATGGATGCAACGTGAACAAAAGCGAGGAAGTTTTGCGCCTTCTTGTCATTCAACATCAGGTACGCAAGGACGCTCAACGAGCCGAACGCCTGCGAGACAGCCCAGCCATCAGACATCACGACAGACGGTTCCGCGTCAGACTGAACGTTCTACATCACGAGGCGGCGGGTGGATCGAGTGCGGCTTCGAGGTCACTAATCAACGCGGACATGCTGGTCTGAAGAGCGACCGAGAGGGATTTCAGCACCAGTAGGGTGGGGTTCGTTTCTCCGCGTTCGATCATCCCGATGTAGTTTCGCGACAGTTCCGTCTGCGCGCCAAGCGTTTCCTGCGACATCGC
>JAIOPV010000101.1 GCA_021413735.1 Planctomycetota bacterium | reverse complement strand
CCTCACCCGGCCGCGAAGCGCGGCCACCCTCTCCCGCAAGGGGAGAGGGCAAAAACCAGGATCTCTGGTGCTGCCTGTTATGAAGCCACCTCTCTGTTCCATCGTCATGGCCGCGAAGAACTACGCCAAGTTTCTGCCGATGGCCGTGGAATCCGTCCTCGCGCAGACATTCATCGGCTGGGAACTGCTCATCATCGACGACGGTTCCACCGATCGCACGCAGAGCGTCGTACAGCCATTTCTGAGCGATCCGCGAGTGCGTTACTTCCGATCGGATAAGCTCGGGCAATCGCGTGCCAAGAACCTCGGAGTGCGGCTCAGTCGTGGCGAGTTCATCGCGTTCCTCGATGCCGACGATGCGTGGAGCCCGTCGAAGCTCGAAAAACAGATGCACGTGTTTCGCGAACAACCTGCTGTCGGCGTTGTGTTCTGTCGGCGTTTGCTCATCGACGAGCAAAGCCAGCCCATTCCCGCGAAGCCAGCACCAGCACCGCCCCGAGGCCGCGTTCTCGACCGCATGTTCGTGCAGAACTTCGTCTGCTTCTCGTCAGTCGTCGTGCGGCGAAGCGTGTTCAGCCACGTTGGCGCATTCGACCCGCAATGGGATCTCGCCATCGACTTCGACCTCTGGCTGCGAGTCGCGAAACACCACGCCTTCGACTTCGTGGATGAAGAATTGGTGCAGTATCGCACTGGCCACGGGAACCTGTCGAAGAAGCTACTCGACCGCGTTGACACCGCGTTGTCAATCATGCACCGAGCCGAGACGCGATATGCCGCGACCGAGCAGATTTCAGCAGAGCGAGTTGCGGAGGCTTACGCTTCGACGTGTCGAACGCTCGGGTATGTGCTGCGGAATAGCGAGCCGGTTACCGCGGCGAAGTGGTATCTGCGGGCCTTGCGATGGCCTGCAGGTCGTGTCATGTCGGTGAAGGGATTGGTGGCGTCGGCGCTGCGATTCGTGAGCGGCAAGCGCGAGGCTGGTTCGCCCGAGAACGCCACGGTCAACCGGTGAGCCGATCTCACACGTCGTCAGCGCCATACCAGCGAATCACGTCGAGCCGCGAATGCACCGTTCCGCCCGGTCCGTCCGCGAATGTCTGATACGCCGCTGCCGACGCCGGACCGAGTTGCGTCAACACACCTAACGGCACATGCGGCCATTCGCGATAGATCAGTAGGTCGTCGGGTGTGTCCGCGATCACCAACCCAGGCACTGGAATCGCTCGCTGAATCACCTCGTGCAAGCGGTCTCCGCCGGGACCACAAAGGCAGCCCGCAACCGTCACCTCCGACGTCGACCACGGACCAGCCCCAATCCACGAAGGTTCCGCATTCTGGAATGTCTGAGCGATCGCCGCTTCCGCTTGCCCCGCCGTGCGATACCGCTCCGCAAACATCAGCGACATATCGACACGCCCCAACCGCAGATCGAGATGCGCCCGGGTCTCCTCGTAGATTGCCGCGACCACGTCGTCTGGCCCCGTTTGCGAACTCGAGCACGCCTGAAGCACACCTCCGAACGTGGGCGTAATCACCTGATGAATCCGCTGGTCGATCTCTGCCAGATCCGCGTCGGTAATCACTCCGACGAACCGCAGCACAGCAGCGCCCACGGAATCGCAACCCGGCGGCAAAAGTCGCGGACCGCCACTGCCCGGCAAATGCTCAATAACCTCCACCGTGCTATTCGGAGTTTGTGCGGCGGCTTCCAACCGTTCACGGGCTTTCTTCACTTCTCCCAGTTTGGCGGCCAGCGCTTCACGCAGCGTCTGGTAAATACCCACTGCCGAACGCGACAACAACGCCTGGAACCGCGCTCGCGGGAACTGCTTGATCGCCTCGCCGAACTCGGCAACCGTGAGTTTCCGCCCTCCCTGGTGGAAGTGTGCGTACTGCGAAACTCGCTCGAACCCGGCCTGCGCCTTCGCGTCGAATTCACCTGCGGCTTTGAGAAACTGCGCGATGAATCGATCGGTCGTTGCCAGGAACTGACGCAGCATCTCCTCGGTGCCAGCAAGCCGGAACTGCGAGTCGTTCACCATTGCCGGAACCAGACTCTGCACGTCGGCAACGAACGCCGCTCCGGTTTCCTGCACCGTCTTGTTCAGCGCCTGCTCGACCGCAGTTGGCGCTTGTTTCATCACCGAAGCAGGCGGACCGAGCAACCGCACGAGGCGGTCAATCACGACCTTCACCGGGCCGGGTTCCGGCAGTCGCGCCAGCCAACCACGCGGAGCAAGCGGGTCGGCAGTCAGAATGATCTGCTCTTCAATTCGGTCGCCAGCGATGTCGGCCGCCAGTTGAAGCCGACCCTGCACCACCTCAGGATCGAACTTGTGCTGCGTCCATTTATCCTGAGCCAGCGCCGGAATCACCTCGCGTGCTCGCCGTGGGTCCGTCGTCGCCCATCGAGTTAGCACCAGTTTGGCGATCTTCCTCGTGGTCCGTGCGACGACTTCGGCTCGCGGCCAACTGAACCCGGAAAGACCGAACGCCGCCACCGTGACGCCTTCAGGCGGCGGCGCACCGTCGGCTGGAATCGCACGGATTTCGTCAGCCGTTCGCCCAACTTCGCTGAACAAATTGAGCCGAATCAGGTCGGCGACCGAACCGTATGGTTTCAGCGCCTCGAGCACGTTGCTTGCTTCGGTGGAACGCTGCGAAAGCGACTGCGGCACCGCTCCGGAGCCAGGTCTCGTTGTGCGAAACTCGTTCGGAGAGGTCGGCGTGCGCGACTGCGAAGCCCCCGATTGCTGCATCGCGGTCGGAGGTGGCAACTTCAGACCCGCCGCGTTGCCCGGAACAACGAAACACAGCGAAAACGGCGGAGCCTTATCTTCGAGCGTTCCGGTTCGGTCTTCGTAGCTCGCCGTGAAAGTGGTGTCGGGTCGGCCGTAGTGGTTCAGTTCGGTCAGCGCCGCGAAGGTGTTCGCGAGTGCTTGCGGGGGCGTTGTCGTCGTGTCGGCGGTCGGCAACATCAACACGCCAATCACTTCCGGATCGCTGTAGCCCATCCGCATGAGCCGACTGCGCACGGAGTACGCCATGTCGAGGAACATGCCGCTGCCGGTGCCTCCGCAAAGGCCCGTCGCAATGTACACCACCGGCCGACTCGTTCGATGCGAAAGCCCGGTTCGCTTCTCGGTGCTCGCGAGCGCGTCGGTAGACAAAGCAGCATCCAGTTCGGTCTGAACCTTCGCCATCAACATGCGGTAGTGATCCAGGAACGCCAAACGTCCGAAGATTCGCATTCCGCCTGTCTGAAGCCCACGCGGGATCTTGTAGATCAGTTGCTGATCGAACCAGCCATCGGTGAGCGCGCGACCACTGAGTCGCGGCTTTGTGTAGTGAGTCGCACGGTTCAACTTCGCGGGGAAGATGCTCTCCGGGGCCAGTTTCGCCAGGCGGTCGAGCGGGCGAGGTTTGAGTGCTTCGTCGAGCGCATCCTGGTCGGTGTCGATGAACAGAGTGCGGATGGCCGGCAACATCTCGGGCGGTCCGTGCCGCTCCGCCAGGTCGAACCGAAGACGCTGCAAAACGCGCAGCCCCGCTTGCCCAATCCCGATGATGAGCCCCGGGCGGAGCGGGCCAGGACCGGAGATCTCCGGGGGGGCAGTCGAGGGTGACGAACCGGCCATCTCAGTCTCTGGGCGAGGCAAAGGGGTTTCAATCGGACCGGTTCCAGGCACTACCAAACGCGGCAACGGCGCCGACGAGCGAAGTTGGGTATTGCCGTACGATCCGGCTCTCTTCTCGGGCGCAAGTGTCGTCGGATGCTCAATGGGAGAGAGGTGAGCCGCACTTGCTCCGCGACCAAGGTTCGGGTCAGCCTGCAGGAGACCGTGGACAAACGCGCTGACCGTCGGCCACCGATCTTCGGGTTTCTTCGCCAGCGCTCGAGCCAGAACCGGCCGGTCAGCAGGCGGCGACGGTTGGAGATTCGGCGCCATGTTCATGTGTTGCATGAGTAGCTGACTCATGCTCGATCCATCGAACGGCCGCTGTCCCGTGAGCAATTCCTGATACACGCACGCGAGGCTGTACTGGTCGCAATATCGCGTCACGAGACCATCGAACGTTTCCGGCGCCGCGTAGACCGGCGTTATCCCGCCGGTTACCGTGGCTAACAGCCCTTCCAGATCCTTCACCTGCCCGAAGTCGGCAACTTTGACGTGATTATATAGCAAAAACAAGTTTTGCGGTTTAATGTCGAGATGTTGCAATTGAAACTGATCGTTGAAAAGATCGAGAACCTCCGCGGTTTCGCTCAGGTACAGAAGCAGTTCATCGCGTGGAATGCCGGGCAGTCCGAGGTTGCGATATTCGCGGAAACGATCCCACAGGTTGCAGTCGGCCAGTTCCATCACGATCATGAGGCGGCCGTCAACGATATCGTAGCGGTCGAGGGCGAGCAAATAGGGATGGCGAACCTGCTGAACTCGTTTCAGGGCTTTGAGTTCCTGCTCCGCGTAGCGGACAATGTCGTTGTCCTTGCTGCGCATGTCGCCGTGAATGATCTTGATCGCTTTGAAGATGCCGCCGGGCGCTTCGGCTTTCCAAACCTCGCCAAAACCGCCCGCCCCGATCTGGTCGATCAGTCGGTAACCCGGGATGGGCTCGGCGTGTGGTTCGATTCGCACGGACATTTGAAGGGGAGCCCCAACGGTAAGCGGAGACGTTGGATAAATTGTAGCATAGATTCGGCCACGGACGGAATCCCGCTGTGTCCAGGCATTGTTTCGTTTGGGGCGAACCCGTGTACAAAATCCGGAAGTCAAGCGATCGGTCGGTTTCTCATCGTTTCCAGACGAGACGCCCACCCGACTCTGGAACCGTTTTACCCTTCTGGAAGAAAGACCATTCAAGAAATTCGATGGACTGCGTTCTGACGCATCATCCGCTGAAATTGAATCTTACGACAAGCTATCAGAGCGATCCTGCGGACAACGCGAAAATGCTCCTCTGGCAACGATCGGAACACCCCGGTGAGCGAGTTACCTGAATCCTGCAGCAGCCTCCGCCAACGTGTTCTATACTTACACAACCACAAATTGTATCGCCCGGGGTTACGCTCAGCCCTCAAGACTCGCGGTATGCAAGAATTCAATCCCCAGCACTCGCTGGGTGTGGAACGTTATGTCTTCCCGTCGCGTCTCACTATCACCAGAGTGACGGGACATACCGGCAGCTCGTTCCTCCGACACTGTCGCCCTTTCGCACGGACAGATCATGGGGAAGCTACCTCCTTCGACTTCATC
>JAIOPV010000099.1 GCA_021413735.1 Planctomycetota bacterium | reverse complement strand
GCAGCGTGGGCACGGTCGGCGATTGAGAAAGTGGCAGCGGACGAGGACGGCGGCGTTCGATCGCAAGCAGTGGGTGCGCTCGGTGGGCTTGGGTCGCCGACGCCGAGTACGCTGCGGTTGGTTCGGGCGGCGATCACAGACGCGGACCCGCAGGTTCGGGCGGCAGCGGTGAGAGCGATCGGATCGTGGGATCTTCCCGGGGCAGAAGTGGTTGGCGATCTTCTCCCGTTGCTGCGCGATCCGAACGACCAGGTGAAAATTCAGGTGGCCTCGGTTCTGCCGCGACTGACGGGAGCGACCGAAGCCGTGGTCGGTGGACTGTGCCGCATGTTGACCGATGACGACAGTGCCGTGATCCAAGGAGCTGCAGCGTTGGCGTTGGCTCGGCTCGGCTCGGCAGCAGTCGCAGCGGGTCCGGTTCTGCTTCGTGCGGCTCGGACTGGCGAGGCAGGAGTACGCGAACAGGCGATGCGAGCGCTTGTGATGATTCAGCCACCCGAGGCAATAGAGGCATTCACGGTTGGTCTCACCGACCCTGCTGCCGAGGTCCGCGTTGTGGCGTCGGCAGGCTGGATCAAGGCCGTGACCGTTCCCGCTGAGGTGATCCCGGCGCTGGTCGATGGTCTTCGCGATCCCGAAACTCAGGTGCGGGCGAATGCAGCGTATGCTTTGAGTCGGCTCGATGACTTGCCACCCGAGGCGATCCCTTCTCTGCGTGAGTGTGCGGCGGACCCGAACGATGGCCTCCGACTCAACGCCGCGGTCGCTCTGCAACTGGCTCCGGCGGCGGAAGTCGCGGACTTGATGAGCCATCTACTTGAAGACCCGAACGTGCGGGTCAGGCTCGTCGCCGCACGGGTTGTGCTGACTCATACTCCGGACGACCCAAAGGCTGGTGCGGTGGTTGTCGCTGCGACAGCAGATCCCTCTCCGCGGGTCCGTCAGGGAGTCCAGGAACTGACGACGTTTCTCGCCGCGCGCGAAGCAGCGAAAGCAGAAGCGGTGCCTGCCAGTTCAATCTGAATCCAGATAATGAATCCAACCGAACCCACTCGATACGCGATGCATCTATCTGATGCCCTCGTTCTCGCAGGATCGCATGGACACTGACCCCGTCATTGGCATCGACCTCGGCACCACGAACTCGGCCGCCGCGTTCCTCGGTCTGAACGGACCAGAGATCATTCCGAACGCCGTTGGCGGTCGCCTCACTCCTTCCATCGTTGGCGTCGATGAATCCGGAACCGTCGTGGTTGGAGCCGCCGCGAAGGAACTGCAAGTTCTGCACCCCGATCGGTGTGCCAACCTGTTCAAACGCTACATGGGCACCGACCACACCCTCACCGTTGCGGGTCGCACATACACCCCGGAAGAACTCTCCGGGCTCATCCTGCGAGCGATCAAAGCCGACGCCGCAGCGTTCTTCAAGCGACCGATCACCCGTGCCGTCATCACCGTGCCCGCGTACTTCAACGATCGCCAGCGAAAGGCGACCATCGCCGCGGGCCGCATCGCCGGGCTGACCGTCGAACGCATCCTGAACGAACCCACGGCCGCGGCCATCGCCTACGGATTCCACGAATCGGGCGAAGACAAGAAGGTGCTCATCTTCGATCTCGGCGGCGGCACATTCGATGTGTCCGTGGTCGAGCTGTTCGAGGGCACGCTCGAAGTGAAGTCGTCGTCGGGCGAAAGCGCACTCGGTGGCGAAGACTTCACACGAGCGATGGTGGCTCGCATTCTCGAAACTCGTGGGTTGGCGTATGAGCGAGCGGAAGTCCGCACCCCGAAGCTCGTGTCCCGTTTGCTTCAACAGTGCGAACGGGCGAAGTGTCTTCTCAGTCGCGAAGAGTCGGTGAAGGTTCGCATCCCCGACGACGATGGCGAGTTCACCGCGTCGGCCACCGAACTCCAGGTCACTCGCGAACAACTCGAACGCTGGGTCACACCCATCCTCGCGAGAATCGAACTCCCCATTCGCCGAGTCCTTGGCGATGCCAAGCTCACGAAAGATCAACTCGACGAAGTGATTCTCGTCGGTGGCGTCACTCGCATGCCGCTCATCATTCGCAGGGTCACGGAACTGCTCGGGAAGGATCCTCGCCGACGGTTGAACCCGGACGAAGTTGTCGCGCTTGGGGCCGCGGTGCAGGCCGCGCTCGTCGGAAAATCCGCGGCAGTGGAAGATCTCGTCGTGACCGATGTGGCTCCGTTCACGCTCGGCATCGAGATCAGCAAGCAGTTCGGCAACGACCGCCGCGACGGATATTTCGATCCGCTCATCGACCGAAACACGACGATTCCCGTGAGTCGTGTCAAACGATACTCGACGCTGTCTCCGAATCAGACCGCGATCATCGTGCATATTTATCAGGGCGAATCGCGGAAGGTCGGCGAGAACCTGGCGCTCGGCGAATTCGAGGTGAAGGGCATTCCGCCCGGGCCGGCGGGGCAGCCCGTGGATATCCGCTTCACCTACGATCTGAACGGAGTTCTGGAGGTCGAAGCGACTGTTGTGGCAACGCGAAAGACGGTCACGCATGTCATCGCGAAGCACGCTAAGGGCATGACGGAAGATCAGATTCAGCGAGCGGTGCGGGCGATGGAGAAGTTGAAAACGCATCCGCGCGATGAGGAAGCGAACCGCTTCGTGCTGCTTCGTGCGGAGCGTGTGTTCAAGGAGTTGCCGGCAGAGTTGCGGCAATCGCTGGGGTTGCTCCTAGACGGCTTCGAGGCGGCGCTGGAGAGTCGGAACAAGGACACGATCACCCGGCACCGCGAAGAACTGGAACGCTTCCTGACGCTGTTTGATCCCAGCGCCGATGACCCGAACCGGGAAACGGAATGACCACCGAGACTCGAACACGAGCTGCCGCGGTTCTCGATCTGCCGGCCGATGCAAATGCCGATGCCGCTGCGTCCGCGTTCCTCGCTGCGCTGCCCACTGCGGACTTCCTGCCGACTTCGGCTCGCGTTGCTGCCGTGAACGTGCTTGTCGGAAGCACCCTGCCGTTCGAGACGGATGAGGGAGCGAAGATCGGACCGCAGGAGATGGTGGACGACTTCATCGGTCGGTTCTGGTCGCTCGATCCCACGGCCCGTGTTGCTGAGTGGGTGGCGTTGAGTCAATGCGAGGAGGGGAATTCGGTCAGGAGTCGGTTGATGGCACTTCAGTCTGGGCTTGCGATTTCAAGCGATCCGCAGCCAGAGCCGGTTGTCGAGGAAGTCGCCGGAAAGGTTCGCGAGTTGTTCCTGTTGTCGCCGCGTGTTCGTGCGATCCGCCGAAATGAGTGGCTAATCGCGAACGTGATTCGTCTCCCGGAGTTGGTCGAGGCTGCAACCCGGTTGCGTCGTCTCTGCCCGACGTTGGTGGAACTTGAACCGCAACTCTTCGCTCGCCTCGATCGCGCATTCGACGCGGTCGGGTTCGCGACTGCCGCGACTGCGCCACCGTTGCACCTTCCCGATGCTCCGCAGCGAGTGGAGATGGCCAAGGCCGAGTTTCAGAAGCGATACGAGGAATACCAGCACGATGTCGTGGTCGCACAGGCGAGACAGGCTGCGAGCTCGTCATCTGGAAAGGGAAGTGGTTCGGGGGGCGTGGGGTGGCTTGCCATTTTCGGCGTGATCTTTGTGATTCGCATCATTGCGAGTCTCGGTTCAAATCAGTCGCAAAGCAACAAGCCCGCGATCCCGAACAACTACCAGATTCAAACCCCCGTGTGGAAATCACCTGATCCTCACCGATTCGGAAACGACGATGTCCCTCGGATGGTGTACTTCAGCACGTATCAGATCGCAGCTTTCATCGAAAAGGAACGGAATCAGGTTATCTTGCTGCCACATGGGTACGACGACTGGGTTCTTGCCGGGAGTCCGCGTCAAGCTGGAACGTACCCTGTCCTCATACGTCAGAAACTGGTGCCCAAACCACGCGATCCGGCTTTTTTCAGTCCGCCAGACACCAAGCCGTAGAAATTGGTTATTTGAAGACAGAAGCATCGTGTGCCAGTGATGTGCGAGTTTGCAGACTCAGGAGAAATCCAGGATCATTGCGAGCCACGGGGTTTATCCCCGTGGGTTTTGATTTTGGTGAGAGAAGACCACGGGGATAAACCCCGTGGCTCGCAAGGGATTTCGATCACGCTCACGTTTTGCGAGTGCCCACAATGGCCGATGAGCTTTCCGAAGATCCACGGAACTGGCCGCAAGATCCGTTCGAGTTGCTCGGCGTCGAAATGAGCGCATCCGAGACGGACATCAAACGCGCTTACACTCGCCTGATTCGACGCTTCAAACCCGAACACTTCCCCGAGCAGTTCCGACTGATTCGCGAAGCCTACGAGTCGGCCCTGCAAGGGCTCAAGTGGCGCAACTTCTTCCCGCCGTCAACGCTAACTCCTACACGCGACACGCCCGATCCTGAATCGACTGACTCACCGAAGCCGCCGGAAAGCGAAACACTTCACGTCCCCCGCAATGCGGTTGATGAAGCCTGGAGCCTCGTCGTTGCGGGGAAGTTTGCGGAGGCATATGTTCGACTGGTGGAGTTGAGCCACACGCAGCCCGAGAATGCGAATCTCGCGCTGCGGCTGTACTGGTTGCTTGCGGTGCATCCGGCTGTCGATTCAGAGCGAACTCGCCATGACTGGCTCTCTGCGGCGATCAAACGCAGTCGGCTTACCGCAGAAGCAACTACGCTGTATCGGCGAGAACTCGAAGTCAATCCGGATGCGGCGCTGACCGGGCCATATCTTCGGCTGCTCGACTCCGCATCGACTCCGGAATCGCTGTTGTCTGTGGCCCGTTCACGTCTCGCCGCGGCTGGGCTTCATCGCATGTGGGAGGTTGTGGATATCGACCTCCAGGCGCTCGCTGAGCGAGTTGGTGAGTTCGATGAGTCGGGCTGGCTGTCGTATCTGGTCAGCGCGATGGGGCACCTGGGCTTCGAGTATCCAGCACCGGCATATAACCGCTGTCGACAACTGCTCGCGGGGTTGAAACACCTGCAACTCCGCGAGTCGTGGGCGTTCGATCAACTCGAGGAACACGAGCAGATGACTCGACTTTGGGGAGCGGGAATGAAGGTTCCGAAAGCAGTGCTCGATGTGGTGCGGGATGCGTGGATTGGCGCATCCGGCGGGTGGCGGCAAGCGATGTCGCGTGCGTCGGCGTGGGTTCTGGAATACCCGTCGCCAGCACTGCAACAGTTCGACCAGGCGGCGAGCGATCACGAAGCGCGACCGCTCATGTCGGTCTTCAATCAGTTGGTGACGAATCTGATGCAGTCGAACAATTCGACGCATTACCCGTCGGGAGTGATTCGCGGTCATGTGCGAGTGTTCCTCGCCGAGAAGAAGTACAGCGGTTATGCCGCAATCCGCAGTGACTTGCTGCGTCTCCTGCTGCGTGAAGCGATCAACCCCGAGGAGGTGGTGCAGGCGTGTATTGTCGATCCCGAGTATGCTTCGCGGTTGCTCGTGGAATCGCTTCGCAATGACCCGGTGCTTCATCTCGTGTGGCAGACCGGCAGTTTGGGTTCGCAGTGAGTGCTTGTCGAGTATCGGTTCCGGATACGCAAGAATGTGTACCTAAGCTCATCAAGTTGGTTGCAGCACGTCGCAAGAGCTTCGCCGTGATTCGGATATGCTTCAGAGGCGTATGGCTGACGATGTTCTGATGGAGTTTCTTCCGGACGGGTGACATGGTTCCGGGTCTGAAATGATGGTTCCGGAAGAGGGGTGTGTATCTCGTCCGGAACCGATGAGAAACGCAAAACCCGCCTCCATTTCCTTGACAAGTCACCAAGCGTTTCCCTCTTCTCTTAGCAACTCGAAACAGGATTCCGCACTCCCGAGCTTGCGATCTGCCATTTTCGGCCTGATAATCCGCTCAAATTCCACCCCTTCAAACGTCGCGAACGACAAGGACAACACCACGAGGCGAACCAATGGCGAAGCAAGCTCCCAAAACGGCCACCAAAACAGCGACCCCAAAGAAGAAGGCAACGAAACCAGTTGCCGCGCCGGTCGCGGTCGCAACCGCACCGGCAGCAGTTGCAGCACCGGCGCCGGTCATCGCACCGCCAGTCGCGAAGGAGAAAGCCAAGCCCGCCGACTTCGCGGGGTTCATGAGCCGCCTCGCCCGAGCAACCGACTCAGCGAAGCTCGACAAGGCGACGACGATGTTGAAAGCCGAGCGATTCAAGCTGTTCGCGAAGGTTGCGGGCGATCACGTTGTCGGCATCGTGAAGAGCCAGACGAACCCCGATCTCGTGTATTCGTGCCGCCTCGCCAAAGACGGTAACTACGCTTGCTGCACTCAGAACCTGAACATCTGCGGCGGGCTGCGTGGTTCGCCGTGCAAGCACTTGCTCGTGCTGATCGTGGGTCTGGCGAAGGCTGGTGAACTCGATGCGACGTCGGCTCACGATTGGACGCAGGCCGCCCGCGGCAAGAAGGCAGAACTCGACAAGGAAGCGATGACCGCCACGTTCTTGAGCTACAAAGGGGCCGAGGCGGGCGAAGTCGATTGGCGGCCGACGGAAACCATCCCCGAAGACTTCTACGCAATGTGAGAATCCCCGTGGCGAAGAAACCTGCAAAGAAAGCCGCACCAAAGAAGCCCGCGAAGCCACCCGTCGATTGGCTCGCGGTGTGGGAAAGGCCAAGCTGACGGGTTCGTTCATAAAAGCTGTATTCACAAAGGCCGTGATGCCAGACGCAGATCTGGCGTACTTTGACGCATCCGGAGCTGACTTCACCGGTGCGATTCTGCCGCGTGCGAATCTGTGTGACAGCCACTTGTCGGGCGCTTGTTTCGCAGGGGCAAACCTGACTGATGCCAAGCTGTCGAAAGCCGATTTGCGTGAGGCCGACCTCACGGGAGCGACGGTGACGAACGCCGTGTGGGATGGGACAGCGTTCAATCAGAACACGAAATGGCCGGCTGATTTCGCGGTTCCGGGTGAGGCGAAATGGGCAGGGAAGGGCACCGACCCGCGACTGAGTGGCAAGGGACGAAAGGCCGTCGCGGCTGACATCAACGGACTGCTGGCGAGGCTTCACAAGAACATCGACGAGAAACGGATGAAACGCACGCTCGACATGCTGAAGAAGGAGCGGAATCAGATCTTCTCAGAAGTCGAGCCGACGATGGTGCGGGGCATCGTGAAGAGTCAGCGCGACATCGACACCGTGTATTCTTGCGTGCTGACCGACGACGGCACATATTCCTGCTGCACACCGGACATGTCGCAGTGCATGGGACTCTCGAATGAGCCGTGCAAGCACCTGCTCGTGCTGCTGATCGGGCTCGCGAAGGCGGGACAGCTCGACCCCACGACCGCCGACAAGTGGGTCGTTGCCGCGAACAAGAAGAACCCGCGTTGGAACAAGACGGTGCAGAGCCACATGGCCGATTCGCTCTTGAAATACAAGGGCGCGCAGACCGGCGAGATTGATTGGCGACCGACCGAAACCATCCCCGAAGACTTCTACGCAATGTGAGAACACCGTGGCCAAAACACCTGCAAAACCCGCTGCCAAGAAACCCGCTGCGAAAGCAGCGCCAAAGAAGGCAGCTAAAACCGCCGTTGCCACGTCGGTGAGTGCGGCCCCTGTTCCGACAGCAACGACCACTCCGGCGCCGGTGGGGATGGCTTGGGATAAGTTCGCGTCTCGTGTTCAGGATGTGAGCGATGGCTACAAGCTCTCGAAGGCGTTCACCATGCTCCAGAAAGAGAAGTTCCGCCTTTATGCGGAGGTGAACACCGATCACGTTTGCGGGGTCGTGCGGAGCCAGGGTTCCGCGAAACGGGTGTATGCGTGTCGTCTCGCAAAGGATGGCAAATACTCCTGTTGCACGCAAAACCTCTTCCAGTGCGTTGTGTCGCGCGGCTCGCCCTGCAAGCATCTCCTTGTGCTGGTCGTCGGGTTGGTCAAAGCTGGGCAGATCGATGGGACGATGGCCCTGGAGTGGCTGAAACTCGCCAACAAGATGGGGAAGACTGCCGACGGCTACAAGCCCGACAAAGATGTGGTGACTGCAACCTTCCTGAAGTACAAGAGCATGGAAGCGGGCGAAATCGACTGGCGACCAACCGACACCATCCCCGAAGATTTTTACTCGGCGTGATCCGTGGATGAAATTGCCGAACTCCGTGATGCACTCGATCGGCTTCATGCCGCGATGGACGACCTCGTCGTTCGTGGCGTGCGTGCCGCCGGGTCAGCGGAGATCACACGACTGACTGCCCTGCGTGACGAGTTCCGAGCCGCCGGGGCCGAACATCTCGCGGAGAAGCTCTCGACGCTCGTGAATGCGATCGCAGACGGTGATCGCGCTGCCGCGCCAGCACTCATGCGAGCCGTCACGACATTCCGACTCTTCGACCGAATGCTGACGCTCGACGTTGCAAAAGCGATGCTCACGCCGCCGACCGAGCCAACCGCGGAAGGGGAAGAGTAACCGTCATGTTGCCACCCGCCGCAGACCGTCCGAAACTTCGCACCACGCTCGATCAACTCTCGGCAGCCGTCGAAGACTTGCTCCTTGGTGGCCTCACCACTGCGTCGGATGCCACCAAGCAAACGCTTTCCGGCGCGATGCAAGAAGCTGCCCGAATGCGACTGTTGCGGCTCGGCGGCACGCTCCGGGTAGCAACGGAAGAACTCGGCAGGTTCACGCGACAAGACACGAACTTCTCACGCCGCCGGCTCACGTTCTTTCTGAACCGCACCTGGCTGCTCAGTCGCGGAATGGCTCACGCTCTGCAAACGAGCGACGAAAAGGAATACGACCGGTTGACATGGTCGCCGCCAGCGCAACCGCTGCCGAAGGTCGATGTCGTGTGCGTTGGCGTGGTGAAGAAGGTGGCGGAAAAAGCGTTCGTGATGTTCGATTTCCGCCTGCGGGCGCTCGCGGATTCCGGACCGGTCAAGGCCGGGCAACGCCTCAGTTGGTCTGCCGTGTTCCCCGTCAAACCGGGCCAGGACATTCCACCCGAAGGCTTCCTGCATCTGCCACGATGACGATCACGAACGCAACCGTTTCGGGTGATGAATCTGGTGTCGGTCGGTTGAGTCTGACTGAGCAAAGTACCGTGGTGCAAGGAGCACCGTTCACGGATTGGTCTCGGTTCCTGTCGTGGTCGCCGGACACCGCACTGGAGCGACTTGAGAAGCACACGCCCGGCCCGCTCGACCTCGAAACGGAACTGCAAGAAGAGGTCGTTCTGAGCGAGTACGAGATCGGCACGCCCACTACCGGCGACGAGCCAGGACAGTCCGCGTATCCGATCACGAGCGGTCACATGACGCTGCACGCGGTCGTTGGTGCGGGGGTTGAAGGGAAGGTGCTGGCGAAGAATCTCGACGAACTCCGCAAGCTCAAGAAGAACCGCCCGCCGTTGTTCGGGCTGATGCACTACGAACGCTGCCGACTGCTGTTTCAACCACTCTCCGCGTTCGAGAGTAACAGCCCGAATTACCTCACGATCTCGAAGGAGAGCGTGAACAAGGCCACGCTTCTCAAGGCGATGAACTTCACCTGACCCGCACCGCCCACCACGGGCGACATCCCAACCGCAGTACACACATGGCCAAGAAACCAGCCGCAACCGCACCGGACCCTTCTGCGAACGGTGACCTCACCGATACCATTCTCCGCGAACCCGCCGAGAGGCGGTACGCGGACCAGCTCGAAGCCCTGAAGCAGAACGACACCGAGACGCCGCCGACGAACTGGCGACTATCGCCGCGCTCTGTGCTGGCCTATGTCATCGGCGGGAAAACGCTGAAGGCGACGATCGGCGGAAAGTCGGTGGAAGTGCCGATCACTCGCAAGTTCTTCGGCGACGATGGCATCGTGGAACGTGCGATTGTCACGCTGGCGTCGGAGCGGGCCTTGTTGCTCGTCGGCGAGCCAGGCACGGGAAAGAGCTGGGTGTCCGAACATCTCGCGGCGGCCATCTGCGGCACATCACTGCTCACCATCCAGGGCACGGCGGGCACCACCGAGGAACACATCAAGTATTCATGGAACATTGCTCGCGTCATCGCTGAGGGGCCGAAGCCGCAGAACATGATTCCGTCGCCTGCGATGGTCGCGATGCGCAGCGGCGGTCTGCTCCGCTTCGAGGAACTGACTCGCTGCGTTCCGGATGTGCAGGACGCACTCGTCTCGATCCTTTCCGACAAGGCGATCGCGGTGCCAGAACTGCCGGGTGATGCGCTGGTGTTCGCGAAGCCGGGGTTCAACATCATCGCCACGGCGAACACCCGCGACCAGGGCGTGAACGAGCTGTCGGCAGCACTGAAACGACGCTTCAACTACGTCTACATCCCGATCGTCGGCGACCAGAAGACCGAAGTGAAGATCGTGCAGCAGCGAGCGGCCGAATTGCTCGAACGGTACAAACTGCCTGCGAAACTCAGCCCGCCGGTGATCGAACTGCTCGCGACGGTGTTCCGCGAAATCCGCAACGGGAAGACGTCCGACGGCGTCAGCCTGAAGAAACCCAGCACGACGCTTTCGACAGCGGAAGCAATCGGCGTGGCACTCGACGCGGCATTACATTCGCGGTTCTTCGGCGGCGGCGAGGTTGGCCCGGCTGACATCGCGAGGAACATGGTGGGTGCGGTCGTGAAGGAGGACCAGGAAGACAAGGTCGCGTTGAAGGAGTACGCGACGCTCGTGGCGAAGAAACGCGGCGCGAAGGACAAAAGCTGGAAGGACTTTCACGACGCCCTGGTGGAACAACTGTGATCCAGAGAAGAGTATTCACCGCAGAGGGCGCGGAGGGCGCAGTGAGGAACAGAGAGTTTGAAACAGCAGAGGAAGAGAGATGAAAGAACGACTCAACACGATCTCCGAGGGCATCATCGGAGCCGCGGTTGCCGTTCATCGGGAGTTGGGGCCAGGGTTGCTTGAAGCGGCATACGAAGCGTGTTTGGAGTTTGAATTGATTGATCGTGGTTTCACAGTCGAACGCCAGCAAGCGCTTCCCGTTCTCTACCGCGGCATGCGAGTGGATTGCGGTTTTCGACTCGATCTTCTGGTGAATGGCTTGGTGATTGTGGAGTTGAAAGCAGTGGAGAAGCTGGATCGCATCCACGAGGCACAGGTCAACACGTATCTCCGTCTCACAGGTCTGCATCTTGGGCTCTTGATGAACTTCAACATCCTCCGAATTGTCGACGGTATCAAACGGATCGTTCGTGAGTTCCCTGAATAAACTCCTGTTTTCTCTCTGCGCCCTCCGCGCCCTCTGCGGTGAATACTCTTATGTCTTCTTCCCTCATCACCGACGCGGGGCTTGATGCCGACGAGATCACGCGGCGGGTCGATGCCGTGCTGAGCGAGCCGTTGTACTGGTTCCCGGTGCGGCACCACTCGCCCACGACCGCTCGGCATGTGAAGTCTGCGCTGCTTGCCCGCAAGCCGAAGGTGATCTTCATCGAAGGGCCGTTCGAGTCGAATCACCTCATCCCGTTCATCACAGACACCGCGACCGCACCGCCGGTCGCCATTTACTCGTCATACCGCGACGATAGCAACGTGCTTGGGTTGAACGGTGTCGCAAGCGCTGGCCCGGACATCCCCGCTCGGTTCGGCGTGTGGTATCCCATGACCGCGTATTCGCCGGAATACGTCGCCATGAAGACTGCCAACACCATCGGGGCAGAGGTCGTGTTCATCGACTTGCCGCACCACGCCTTGATTCAACCGCACGACTCCGCCGAGAAAGAGAAGTCCACGCCACCGCCCGCTGGCCCGAACGAAGACACGCTCATCACCACGAGCGGCTTCTACCAACACCTCGCGTCCGCCGCAGGCTTTAAGAGTTGGGACGAAGCCTGGGATACGCTCTTCGAGAACCCGCACGGCAACGACCACGAAGCGTTTCGCCGCGAGATGGCGACGTTCTGCTGTGCCGCTCGCGCCACCTCCGATCACGCCGCCGAGCAACATTCAGGCACGTTCGAGCGAGAACGGCACTTCATGAAAGTGATCCGCGAAACGCTTGCCGCGAAAAAGCTCAAACCCGAGCAAGCGATGGTCGTGTGTGGTGGGTTCCACCTATTCCTCGACCGCAAGGACAAGAAGCTGCCCCCGCCCTGCCCAGCCGGAACGGTTTACACAACCGTCGTTCCGTACTCGCACTTCCGCGTCTCCGAGATGGCCGGCTACGGTGCTGGCAACCGAGCCCCGCAGTATTACCAAACGTGTTTCGACCTCGTGGACGCTGGCCGTGCTGAAGATATCGCACTGGAACACGCCATCGCGGTGCTGCGGCTCGTTCGCAAAGCCGGCGACCCGCTTTCAACCGCCGACGCCATTGCCATCACGCACCATGCCGCGATGCTCGCTCGGTTGCGGGGTCGCGCCCACCCCACGCTCGACGACATCCACGATGCCCTCATCACCTGCTGCTGCAAAGGCAACCCCACCGAAGACGGCACGAAGTTGCTCGCGGCGATGGACGCGGCAGGCGTTGGCACGAAGATCGGGAAAGTGACCTCGAAGCTCGGTCGGCTTCCGATCGTGAACGACTTCCACACGCAACTCGCCGATCTCGATCTGGGTGAAGTCCTCGGCAAAGAAAAGCGGATGACGGTGAAGCTCGACAAGCGCGACCAACTCGCGGCACGGCGAAGTGCGTTCTTGCATCGGCTCGTGTATCTGAAGGTGCCATTCGCCGCGATCACGAACACCGGTGGCGACTTCTCGGGCACGCTGTTTCGCGAAGACTGGCAACTCAAATGGGAGCCTCGCACCGAACCCGATCTCATCGAGGAAAACCTGTACGGCGACACGATCGAGGCGGCAGCACTCGCCCGACTTCGCGAGGCAATGGCGAAGGTCGGCACGCACGCCGGCAAGACCTGCGAGCAGTTGGTCGAAGCTGTCGACATGGACATGCCCGACTTGGTGCAGGCCGCCGAAGAAGCGTGCGGCAAAGCCATCGACGCTGACCCGTCGTTCGTCTCGCAGGCAACCGCCCTGCAACATCTCGGGCAACTCGATCAGTATGCCGTGTTCCGGGGCCTGCGGCGCGATGTCCTCGAAGACCTTCTCACACGCTGCTACGACCGGGCGTGCTTCTCGCTGCCGGATGCGTCGTCGGTGCCCGAAGAAGAACAGCAAGCCGTCGTCGATTCGCTCATCTCGGTCGCAGAGGTTGTGCAGCGTGCCGAGAAGTCAAAGTACGACCGGGCGTTGTTTGCCGAAGCCGCGAGAACTGCTGCGTCAGTTTCGACCGTGCCGTTCCTCCGCGGTGCGTTCCTGGGGTTGCTGTGCGAGATTCGTGAACTGCCTGCCGAGGCGCTCGCAGCCGAGGTTGCGGGACTGGCACGAGCCGCACCCACTGTGATGGTCACCGCTGGCGATCTGCTCGACGGAATGCTCGCAGTGTCGCGAACGTCTGTCATGCTTGGTGCCGAGTCGCTTGTCGGAGCGGTTGATGATCTGCTCAAGGCTGCTGACTGGGAATCGTTCCTGGTGATGTTGCCACGTCTGCGAGCAGCCATGGAACGGCTCGGCAAGTCGCAGAAGGATTCGATCGCGGGCACCGTCGCCAAGCGTTACGGGTTGGGCGGCATCGAGGAAGTGACTGCAATGCCCGCGAGTCTCGCCGCGACCGCTCTCGTAGCGAGACTGGATGCCGCGGTTACCGCGACGCTGAAAGATTGGCCTTTGTAGCGGTTGGTGATTTAGATTTTGCCCTCTCCTCTTGCGGGAGAGGGTGGCCGCGCTTCGCGGACGGGTGAGGGGGCAAACCTCGACATTTGTAATGCTTTTTACCGCTCGCAGAGCCTCGCTGCCCTCTCCCGCAAGGGGAGAGGGCGAAAACAAAATACCGGAGTTGTTCCCATGACTGATCCGCATACCCTCGCACGCTGGCGGCTCGTACTCGGCAAGGGCGCCGAGGCTCACGGCATCACCTGCGAAGGCGACGGCGAAGCTCAGCGTGTCGAACAGCTCGTCGGCTTCCTCTTCGACGAGAGCAAGGGCAAGTCGAAGAACCGCCGACACAGTGGCGACCGCGACACCGGCGGCGAGTCCGATGGCCTCAGCGTTCCCGATTGGGTCGACGCTGTGAACGATCTCTTTCCGCAGCAATCCAAGGAGATCATGCAGAAGGAACTCGTGCGGCGGCGAGGCATCGCGGACTTGCTGGAGAAGCCCGAACTGCTCGAAAAGATCGAGCCGAACATGGAGTTGGTCAAGACGCTGATGACGCACCGCGATCTGATGAACCCCAAGACCCGCGTTCTGGCCCGCAAGATCATCGATCAGGTTGTGGAGCAGTTGAAGAAGCGAATGCAGATGCAAGTGGAGCAGGTCATCATCGGGGCAATTCGCAAAGACCGCCACTCACCCCGCAAGGTGTTCCGCAATCTCGACCTCAAGACCACGCTGCGCCGCAACCTCAAGAACTTCGACCGCGAATCGGGGAAGCTGTTCGTCGATCAGGTGTTCTTCTTCGCGGCCGAACGGAAGAAGAAACCGTGGCACGTTGTTGTAGTCGTCGATCAGTCTGGCTCGATGATGGAGAGCACGGTTTTCTCGTCGATCATGGCGTCGATCTTCGCCGAGCTGCCGGCCATGAAGACCTCGCTGATTCTGTACGACACCCGCGTCGTGGATATGTCCGATCAACTCGGGCAGCCGGTCGATGTGCTCATGAAGGTGCAACTCGGCGGCGGCAACGACACCGCCCTCGCCCTGAAGTATGCCACGGGGCTGATACGCCAGCCGGCCCGCACGATTCTTGTCCTCATCAGTGACTTCTACGAAGGCGACGGCCCCGCTGAGAAGGCAATGGTCGATCAGGTGAAGTACCTCGGCGACTGCGGCGTGCGACTCATCGGCCTTGCCGCGCTGGGGTACGATGCTCGACCCTTCTACAACAAGCCGACCGCTGTGAAGCTCAAGAAGGTCGGCATGGATGTGCTGGTTTGCACGCCAGAGAAGCTAGCCGAGTGCATGGCCGAGATCATCCGTGGATGATCTCGGTTTGAGGCGTTACTTCACGGGTGCTTCTGCGACACCCACGGGCCGATGCCGCGGCAATTCGGCCTTGAAGTCGCCCAAACTGTTCCACTTCAAACGTTGGCCCAAATCCACCTCCGCAACCACAACCGTTCCCCACTTCTCTGCCTTCACCAACGGTTCGCCAACGTGGTCGAATACAGCCGAGATCATCCAGTTCCGTGAGATGTCCTCGTAGGTGCTACTCACCAGATAGACGTGGTTCTCGCACGCACGCGCCGCAGCCAGGCTCGGGTTACAACCCCACACCGGCCACGCGATCACTTCCGCCCCACGGTTCGATAGCTCCCTCGCCACCTCCGGGAAGAACCCGTCGTAACACACCATCAGCCCGACCTTGCCGAAGCGGGTCGTGAATACCGGATACTCGTGCCCCGGAGCGCAGCCGCGTTCGATCTCGCCGCGTGGCAGACACACCTTGCGATACTTCCCCGCGATGTTGCCATCCGGACCCATCAGCACCGCGACGTTGTAAACCAGATGCCGGTCACGTTCGAGCAAACCGACGACGATGTACAGGTCATGCTTCTTCGCCAATTTGCCGAAATACTTTGTGCTGGGGCCAGGGATGGGCTCTGAGCAGTCCGCGTAGCCCTTGCCCAATCCGACGTAGGTCACCGTTTCGCCGAGTACCACGAGGTCGGCTTTCTGCTTTGCCGCGTCCTCGATCAGAGGGGCATACTGTTCGCAGTTCTCCTGCATCGTCTTGCCCGAAGGCTTGAAGTGAACCGACGCGAGCCTGACCTTTCGCGGTGCAGGTGCGGGCACTTCCGCGAACGAAACGTTGCTCCATTCGATCTTGCCGCCGGGTGCCCACAGCAAATGCAACTCGACAATCGCACGGGTCGCTTTCTTGGGAGCGCGGAACGTATCGGAAACCTCCATCCAGCCATTCACGTCGGTGGCGCGATCCGTAGGGTGTTCGGCTTCGGAGTTACCGATCCAACCCTTGAGATAGCCCTTCACAGACGGTTCGCTCATCTGCACGGGCTTGCCGTTGTCGTCTTGCCACAGCACTCGCACCGAGGCGGAACGTCGCGGGATGGTCACGTTCTGAATCTTGCGAACTGCGTGGAAGTGGTAGTAAGCGTCGCCCGTTATGGGGAACGATTTCTGGAACCAGCCGTGCAGCCCTTCGCGGTCATCGGCGGTGATGACGAACGCACCGGCTTTCTTTGGTCCGCCGGTGGGGTCGTAACTGAACTTCGGGCGAAGTTCATCCCGAGGCGACATCGTCTTCCAGTCCCCGGGTATCGCCGCTTCCGCGACGACTGGTTGACTCGGCGGCGCGATCGGAGTGGCGTCGTTCAGCGAGAACAGCAACGCACCCATGGGGAACAGGCACAGACAGAACGCACGCATGGGAACTCCTTCGAATCAGTGGCGTAATGACCGACATCGCCGATGTCAGGAGGTGGGAAGCCTTTTTGCGAAAACGTGTCGAGAGCACGAATGTCTTGGGCGAGCGTTTCCTCAGTCAGATTGCTCAAGCCAATTGAAACCATGATGGTAACTGTGTCTTCCACCAGCGACAACCAGATTCGTACCTGCGCCCTGCATGAAAAGAATTGATCCGCGTTGGCCACGTCGCTGTGGGGGGATGAACTCGCGGCTCGCCCCAAGAGGATGTCGGGCGTCGATTGTTTTCTCTGGCACGAATCTTGCAGTACTTCTAGCATCTCGCCCAATACAGGAGACACTCGATGAGACACATTCAATCATTGGCTCTGGCGGCGCTCGTGTATGGCGGCTCCATTGCTCTGACTGTTGCGACGCCTACCAAAGCAGACGCACAGGTCGTCACCAGCTACTACAGCACGCCCTACGGCGGGTACTACAATTACGGTGTGTATCCGGCCGGGTTTTACAACTACTCCAGCTATTATAACTACCCTGGCAACTGGAGTAACTGGGGGGGGAACACAACGCCCAGCGGATACCCGCAGTGGTATGTAAACTATGTGCGGTGGAACCGTCCGTACAACTCATACCAGTCTCCCTACTACAACCCGTACCGCGGGCGGCGGTGGTGACCCGACAGCACCCCCCACGGGGATGGGACTCTTATTCGCCAAGGCAGGCGTAGCGAGTCAGGCGGCTCCAAGTGCCCCAACCGAAACAACAAGTTCCACAGTGATTCTGCGACCGGTGGCGGTCGCCTCTTTCGTTCATATGCACCCGGTGAAGTTGTTCATTTCTTGCGTGCCTTGCACTCCGTCCATCCTCGCTGCAATCAGTCATCTTCAGCGGGGTCCCAGACGCTGCACATGAGCTGACATCCAATCGAACTTCAATTGTTTGCAGAGGACAGTCTCGATGTCCGCTTCGGGTATTGCTACCGCGATTGGGAGCACAGTATGAGCAACACCAAGAAATTTCGAACGAGGGTCAAATCACCTCTCAAGCAGCCGTTTGATATCAAAGAGGCACTCCCTCGGCTTCGCAAGGCAACCGCCGCCTATCCGAAAGCGGCTTTATTCGAGTTGCACACCGAAGGACACAGCAGCGTCTTCGAGATACTGATTGCTTGTATCATCTCGATCCGGACTTACGACGAAGTCACGCTCCCCGTCGCTCGCAAGCTATTCGCAAAGGCACCCAACCCCGCGGAACTTGCGGCCCTTACCGAAAAGGAAATCGACTCCCTCATCCGGTTCAGCACCTACCACGAGGCGAAGGCGAAGACGATCCGCACCATTGCAAAGCAGACTGTCGAGGAGTATGGCGGAGTTCTTCCAGGTGTGCGAGATGTGTTGTTGAGCTTTAAGGGTGTCGGTCCAAAGTGTGCGAATCTGGCACTCGGGATCTCGTGCAACCAGCCACTGATCGGCGTTGACATCCACGTTCACCGAGTCACAAATCGCTGGGGTCTTGTCTGCACGAAGACCCCAGAGAAGACAATGGAAGCACTCCAAGACAAGCTGCCAGAAGCGAACTGGGTGGAGATCAACGCTCTTCTCGTGCCGTTCGGGAAGCATGTGTGCACCGGGAGCCGACCTGCCTGTTCCACCTGTCCGCTTCTCCAAATGTGCCAGCAGGTCGGCGTCACTTCTCACCGCTGATACTCTCAAGGGAGTTCGTTGGTGAAGGCGGAACGGGTTCGTTCCACAATCACCCAGCCGTTCTGAAGAGATCGAGGAAGCGGTCCTCGTACTCCTTGAAGAGTCCGAACCGGTCAAGCTCCCCTTTCAGTTCAAATGCCTTCGCTCGGTCTGTCGAAGCGGCATCGAACAACTCTTCGATTGCCCTCCGGGTTGACGACGGCCGTGGTGGAACCGCCGGCAACGGTTCGTTTGTGGGCAGTTGGTTGACCTCTTCCACAACCTCTGGCTCGTCCGATGCTGTCGGCTCATCGTTTTCTTCTTCCGCAGTCTCAGCGTTGAATTGCTGCTCAGCGCGAGAGATGATGTCGCCGAGTTGCTGCTCGATAGCTCGCACCTGCTCATCCAACTCGCTGAAGTCGAGTTCAATATCAGCCAGCGTGGTGAACACTTCGAGGATCGCGTGTGAAGCCTTCGGGAACGGAATCTGGGCGAAGATGTGCGGCATCTCCCCAAGCAAGCAGACACCGTGCAGCCCAGCTTCGGCCGCGACCGCAAGCAACACGCCGTTCAACCCACCGATGGTGCCGTTTTCGAGAATCTTCAGTTCGAGTCGCTTCAACTCCTCAAGGTTGACCTTGTCGGTTGCCGCTCCAAACACACGGCATTCTGCGCTTGGGCGTGCTTGTGTTGCCATCGCTGCGAATGTAAAAACTCGCTCGACCTTCATGCTTTTCGCGAACGCAATCAGTTGGCGGCAGAACGCAAGGCGACCGATGGGCGGTTGCGCTTCTCCGACAACGAGCACGATATCGTGCTTCTTCTTCGGATCAGTCCAGACAAACACCCGAGTTTGTGGCCGACGGGCAGGTTGGATGATCCCTTCGCTCACTTCAACCGTCTCGACGTCAAAAATCTCGCTCGGGTTCAACTCTGCGACAGAATTCATGCCCAACTTGGAAAGGAGATAGAGTCCAGCGTTCAGAGCGACGTGCCCCATCCCCGGCCAAACGGCGACGAGCCACGGGTGATTGAGTTGCAGTTGTTCGTTCATGACGTTCTCGCTTGTTGTGTTACTTGAGAGTCCTCTCTCTAGCTGTTGGATGTTCGGAACTCGTTGAATGATTCATCGTTCGGTTCTGAATTAGCAAATTCGGAGCCGCAGCGCATTGGTCCGACTGCTGACCTGTCCGTCTGTGAGGATTATTCGAGATTTCACAGATCACTCATGATAGAGGCGCGCGGCTTGCAACTGGAGTGACGCAAGGCCGAGGAACACTTGATGTGTGGACAGGGCCACTTGTCAACGAGATGAATTCATGAAAGCACTTGTGTGGCACGGCAAGGGTGATGTCCGGTGCGATACCGTACCTGATCCCAAGGTCGAAGAACCCACCGACGTGATCATCAAGGTCACGTCTACCTGTATCTGCGGGTCGGACCTGCACCTGTACGACCACTACATGCCGACGATGCAGTCCGGCGATATCCTCGGCCACGAGCCGATGGGAGAAGTTGTCGAGATCGGCAGCAGCGTCACGAAGTTCAAGAAGGGTGATCGAATCGTCGTTCCATTCGACATCGCGTGTGGCGAGTGCTTCTTCTGCAAGAAGGAGCTGTACTCTTGTTGCGACACCACCAATCCGAACGCCAAACTCGCGGAAGAGGCGATGGGTCACGCTCCGGCGGGGCTGTATGGATACTCTCACCTCACCGGAGGATACGCGGGCGGCCAGGCGCAGTTCCTGCGGGTCATCAAGGCCGAGACCAACGCCCTGAAGATTCCTGACGACATGCCCGATGAGCGGGTTGTGTTCTTGTCGGACATCTTTCCAACGGGCTATATGGCAGCCGAGAACGCCCAAATCGAAAAGGGCGACACGGTCGCGGTGTGGGGGTGCGGGCCGGTGGGCCAGTTCTGCATCCGCAGCGCCTGGATGCTCGGGGCAGGAAGAGTGATCGCCATCGACCGGGTACCCGAACGACTGAAGATGGCTGAACAGGGGAAGGCCGAGACCATTAACTTCGACGAGGTGACGGTGTACGACCGGCTCCAGGAATTGACCAAGGGCAGGGGGCCAGACCGGTGCATCGACGCCGTGGGGTGCGAGGCCCATTATGCCGGGTACACCGATGCTATTCTGGACAAGGCGAAGACGCTCGTCGGTGTCGCGACGGACCGCGCCCACGCGCTGCGGGAGGCGATCATGTGCTGCCGCAAGGCCGGCACGGTCTCGGTGCCGGGTGTCTACGTGGGCTTCCCGGATAAACTCCCGTTCGGGGCGTTCATGAACAAGGGACTGACCATGAAGACGGGCCAGACCCACACCCAAAAATACATGAAGCTGTTGCTTGAGAAGATTCAAGCTCGCGAGATCGACCCATCCTTTGTCATCACACACAAGCTCAGACTCGACGAGGGGCCAGCGGCATACAAGACCTTCCGTGATAAGCAGGATGGATGCATCAAGGTTGTCCTCAAACCCTGATACTTCACGCCGGGAAAGTGGCCGGTGAGGTCGAGGCCCGCAGTGGTCATCCCGACCGAGATCGCGCCGTCGTCGATGTTGGCGCCGAAGCGTTCGCACTTTTTCTTTCCGAGGCACTCGTCATGAACACAGCGACCCGGTCAGTTTGGACACTCGATGAGTTGGCCCGGCCGGCCACACCGCTACAGGCCGATCTTTCCTGTGACGTGTGTGTGGTCGGGGGCGGAATTGCTGGGTTGACCACCGCATATCTGTTGGCCCGGGACGGAAAGAAGGTTGTCGTCTTGGATGCCAAACCGGAACTCGCTGCCGGGGAAACTGAGTACACGACTGCTCACCTTGCCTGGTACCTCGACGACACGTTCTCGCACCTCTCATCCGTTCGTGGGGACGATGTCGCAAAGGCCGCAGCCGCGAGCCACCGGGCGGCGATAGACCTGATTGACGAAATCGTTCGGTCCGAGCGCATCGCCTGTGATTTCCGGCAAGTCGATGGCCACCTCATTCCCGGAGCGGATGGCCCCGACACTCTCAAGGAGGAAGTGAAGACTCTCACCCGTCTCGGGCTCCCATTCGAGCGGACAACGCTGACGTTTCCCGGGGGGCAGTCGTCCGAGTGCCTTCGGTTCACGGCCCACGCTCAGTTTCACCCGATCAAATACCTGACCGCGTTGACAGCGGCCCTCCGCACACACGGCGGCGTCACCCACACCAGTACGGTGGTCGAGAAGGTTCGCGGCGGTGAACCGTGCAAAGTCACGACCAAACACGGACAAACCGTGACGGCCGCAGCGGTGGTGATCGCTACGAACAACCCGTTCGAGGGCGGAACAATCCTGCACACCAAGGTCGCCTCCTACACAACCTACGCGATCGCGGTCAAGGTGCCGAAAGGGTCATTTGGGGACGGACTGTGCTGGGACACCGAAGACCCGTACCACTACGTTCGCACGCAACCGGGAGAGGAAGGCAAGGAGTTCGACTACCTGATCGTCGGCGGTGAAGATCACAAGACTGGGCAAGCGGACGACCAACCGCAACGGTGGGATCGTCTCTTGGCGTGGACTCGGGAGCGGTTTCCGGGCATGGGCGAAGTTCGTTGCCACTGGTCTGGGCAAGTGTTCGAGACGGCCGACGGGCTGGCGTTGATCGGGGCGGCCCCGTGGAACGGGCCGAATGTGTTCGTCATCACTGGCGACTCGGGGATGGGGATGACGCACGGCACCCTTGGGGCACGGTTGCTAGCCGATTTACTGAGAGGCGCGCAAAGAATGTTAAACTTTTGGACGTGTACAATGGTGCATGGAGACCCCAGAAGTTTCCTCCAGCAACTGGCGAGAATGGCGACGGTTTCGGGCCTGGTCACTTAAACAGCAAGGCTGGTTCCAA
>JAIOPV010000141.1 GCA_021413735.1 Planctomycetota bacterium | reverse complement strand
CTTTTGTGCGGGTTTGACCAGACACAAACGCGGTCCGAAAAAGAAGCCTGACCAAAAGCCAGTCTACGACAAGAAACATAAGCACTACTCAACCGCTCGCCTCCTCAACGAGGCGAAAAACACATCTTGAAATGGCTGGTTCTGGAAGTGCCGCTGCGATTGCGGAACGGTGTTCTCCACGGCTCAACGCCGTGGCCGAATTGAAGCCCATTCATTCAGGGGGTTAGCCAAGTGGAATACAAGCATCTTGTTCTCCACGGCTCAACGCCGTGGCCGAATTGAAGCCGAGCGGTGGCGAACTTCTCAGCCCAAAGAATTGTGGTTCTCCACGGCTCAACGCCGTGGCCGAATTGAAGCTACGGCATCTACTGGAGCGGCACCGCGAAGACGGCGGTTCTCCACGGCTCAACGCCGTGGCCGAATTGAAGCACCCCCGCCTTATCCCCTTCCTTATCCGCCCCCTTAGTTCTCCACGGCTCAACGCCGTGGCGAATTGAAGCTGTCCTTGCTCGGCCCCGCCTGCGTGTGGCCCCCGTTCTCCACGGCTCAACGCCGTGGCGAATTGAAGCGGTATTCGAGAGCAACTCGATTCTTCTCATCCTGTCGCTCTGTTGAATCTCGATACAACGCCCGCCGACGACCATACGATTATCGAGGATATATCGCGCCATAATTTGGAGCGAGGAAATATGGGTTACTCCACTGATAAACAGGACGTGAAGCTGAGTAACCATACATCGAAAAACCATATGCTCCGTTGTAGTCCCAAGAGTATCGTCCCGTTACATACGGGGCTGTATAAGGCGCGAAGTAACCATATGGTCTCGGTGCTTCCAATGGAATATAACCGCCTGGCGTCACACGGTATGGTACTCCCATCGCCAACGGTTCCGGTGGTGGCTTCTGTTCTACGATGATATTTTCGGCGGGTTTGGGTACTTTCACTGTTTCTGGCGTTTCGGGCTCGATTTTCTTCTGCGGAGGAATGACTCGCTTGGGAGCGAGGTAACCGACGATCCACGCGTACTGAGCGTTTCGGAGAAAGACCAAAGGCTTCCCTTCTAACTTGAGCGACTCCCCAACAGCTATGACCAGAGTCGCACCCGCAAATAAACTCTTGGCAGGGAAGTTGTCTCGCACGGTCCGAAGGTCAGCTTCTGCTTTCTTGCGAACGGCCTCGGGGAGTGTCTCAAGGTTCGGAGTTGGAAGCGTGATTTCCTCTTTCCCAAGCAGTTCGATGAGCTTTCGGAAATCATCCAGCGTGAGTTCCACCTTCGCGTCGGCGGCCTTCTCGGGGTGAACGACCACGGCAGTCGCAAACGCGATCCCACCGATCACCGTGACTGGGGTCTGTCCGACCAGTGAAGGGTTGTTCTTCGCAGCAGCCTGGATCACCGGAAGCAGGTCCGAATCGCGAACCGTCGCGACCGCTTCCGTGAACGAGAGCTTCTTTGCCTTTTCGACCTCAGTCGCTTTGTCCGCGAGCGTTCCAGTCCCAAACGGAATCTCGAATTTGGTGGCAGAGCCCTCAGCCCCAACGCCCGAGTTCCCATTCCCAACCGTAATGACTACCCCGCGTGTGGGCTTGCCAAGGAGTGTTAAACCCGCGACTTCGAGTTCAGTTTCCTCGGTGCGGTTCTTGAGAAACGTCATCGTCAGACCGGTTTTCTCGGCGACGGCCTTCACGAGAACATCTCGGTTCGGCACAGTGGCAAGCGACGAACTGCCGACTAGTTTGATCCGTTCGGGCTTAACGTCGTAGATCTTGGTGAAGACCTCCACGATGTCCGCGATGTTATCCCCGGCCTCGGCAATTCGCTCCGGGAGGAACATCCCGTCTCTCAACGCCCCAAGATTCGGGTTAATCGAACTGGAGTACAGCAACTTGACCGGACCGTTTGGGACGTCGGGGTCGAACTCGACGACAACGGCCCGGATGCCTTTGCTTCCGATGTCTGTGCCGGCGACTCGGATAGGAGCCGCGACCGCATCCGAGATGAGTAACGCACTGAAGGCAATCGATAGAATAAGGAAGCGGACAAACCTGCTCATGGAGTTCCCCGGTGTGGTGACAACGGCTGTCCCTGCCGGTGAAAACTTACTTCTGCTTCTTGATGAGTTTTTCGAGATTCTCTTCGGCATGTCGTTTCAGATAGCCCGAAGACCACGCATGCCGAGTGTCTTTGAGAATTATGAGCGTCTTGGTTTTGTCTTCGTATTGAAGCTGTTTGCTGAGTGCTTGTAAAACCACTGCTGCGCTCGCCAATTCTTCAGCCGACATACTATCGCGAATGATGTCGTTGTAGAAATTATCGAGCTTCTTCATAACATCCGAAGGCGCTGCTTCGGGATACTTGGCCCGCGGCAGTAAGAACGAGCCGTCTGGATTTCGGTTGTTGAGGATCACGTTCACGAGGGCGTCGATCTCCTTCGCAGTTACAGGAATCTGGTCTGCCGTGTCGAGCAGAGCCTCGGGCTTCACGAGGATCAGAAGCGCTTCGGCTAGGTCACCAGTGATGTAATGAGTTTTGCGACCAGTGAGGCCGTTGACGCCTGCGGCAGAGTTCTCCAACTGCGCCTTGAGCTCTCGAACTTCGTTCTTCAGAGCATCGGGAAATTTCGGTCGATGGTCCGCGTCCTTGGTCACGACCTTGGTCTCGATCATCTTGTTGTGAAGATCACGAGCGAATCCCATTCCGCCTGAAAAGGGACTAACGTACCCGATGCCCCGAAAGTTGATCTTCCCGCCATTGTCCTCGAAATAGCAAGAGTGCGTCGGCCCAGACCCAACGTGAGAAACGACGCAATCACCCAGCCCTTCACTGCGATCTTTCAGACCGTAGCAAATGTAGGTGAACTCTTCCTTCGGACTGAGAATCTTGAAGGGAATCGGAACCTTTTCCCACTCCGCTTTCTGCCAGCCATTCGGCACCCGTTGCCTCACTGACTTGAGAACTCTGTCTCTCAATTCCGTCTTCTGATCTTCGGGGAGGTCCGAAAAGTGGCAACTGACGACAATCCAGATTTGGCCGGGCGAGACCTTCAGATTCGTGACCAGTTCAGTGTGGTACGCTGTCGCAACGGCGTCGACTGTCTCCGCGATCCGATCGGGGTTTAATTGCTTGTTTTTCAAGACCCCGACGGCTGTCGTCTTCGAGTTCGGATCGCGAATCTGGAAGACGACTTTCTTCTTGATTTCGTTTCCGATTTTTTCATCTTCGACCCAGGCATCGCTAGAAACGTACTTCACCCGAACGGGATCAATCTCGATCACACCAAATCGCTCGGGATCGTCCTTTGTTGGAAGAGCAGGTGCTTGGGCCAACCCCAATCTCGCAGACCCAAGCAGAACTACGAACAAGAACACGGAGCGAATCATCGAAGCGTCTCCACGCAAGATCGGAACCGATACTCAGGCGGCAGCTATTTCGGGTTTTTGATGTCTTGTCCCAGTTTGTCGGGGTCCAGTTCCACATTCTCGATCGGGACGCGAGGACGCTTGGGAACGAAAGGCTTATCCGAATCGCCCCCCCCACTGTTCGGCTTGAGTCGTGGCGGGGGAGCCTCGATCGCGACCGTGCCTGCCGGAATAGGCTGCGAAGGTATAGGCATGGGGGGATCAACTTGTTTGGGCGGAATCACTGGCGGAGGGTTCTCTTTCGGAGGGGTTGGAACAGGAACGACAGCGACAGGCGTGTCACCGCCAGTCTTCTTGGTGGGTGCCACTGGCAGAACCGTCGAAATCGTTTTTCGATCGGATGTGTTCTCAGATGGCTTGTCTTGCGATCCACTCAAGAGCAGCGCGGTTGCAACACCCACGACCGAAACGCAAACCGCAATTACCGCAATCAGGGAGCGAGAGTCACGCCCTGCTTCGGCGTCTGCAGCCTGTTCATCTCGTGCGGGTCTCGTGTCAGGCTCCGCAGCAGGCTTCGGTCCAGAAAGCGTCAGGGCCATTTTCGCAAGCCCCGCGATCGTAGGATCGGGTTCCTGCGGCGGTGCAGGTTCGTCTGGACTTTTGTGAAGCGGAGCGAGGAGTCGTCCCGGTCGTGCTTCCTCGACAGGTTCAGTCGCTGGTTCTCGTCGCGGGAGCGCCGTCACTTCTGGCGCCGGAGCGACAACCACCTTGGGTTGCGCTTTGGGAGGCGGAGCAACTTTTACCTCAACCGCCTCTGTCGGCGTTGTGACCGCGACGGGAGGATTAACCGCCGGCGTTTCGACCACGGGAGGAGGCTGAACCTTTGGTGGGGTCGCGGTTTCATTCTCGCCGATTGCCCAAGACGGCTCTGAATCATTGTCGGAAAGCGGGTCATCGGACCACGGTTGTCCAGGGTCATCATGAGGGGCAGACATCGCTCGCTCCTGAATTGGTCGGGAGAGTTGGCTTCGGCCATTTACCAGAAGAACCAGGACAACATGGAGAGTGTGCGACCATCCTCGGTGGCTTTCAATGCAGGGTTGATGGTATCGCACTTCATCTCTTGATCGCAAGACTTCACCCTGAAAAAAGGGGCTGTCTTCTCACAACAAATTCACTTGCGATTGATTGGCAGAAGGGTATAAACAACAAACATTAACGAGCCTGGCGGTTTGTAATGTTGGATATTGGGCTGAGATCAGCACTTATTAAAGTCGTCGTCACGAATGGCCATTCCTTGCCCGTACCCCGATTGCATCGCAGGTACGCGTTCAACTCTTCCCCATTCTTTCACAGGAATCTGGTTTTGCCCGCAATGTAACCGCCCCTCTGCTCCCTGTCAGCAGTTGCGCGGAACGATTGCCTGTGGAACTTTGAATCGACCTCTCGCCGCATTCTGTCGTCGTTGTGGTGTGTCGCTGCCTGCATCATGGTATTCGGACCAAACCGCGATCGGTTTGGCCTCCGGCGAGGGCCACATCGCATCGCTCGGTTCCAGCGAAGTGGTGTACCGGTTTGAGGGACTTCTGCAACAAACGGCCAACGCAGATTACCCCATTGAAATTGAACCGGTTGGCGGTTCGCTCGCGGTTGGTTTGCCGGGTGGGCAGGTGTTTCTGTTCGACCCTTTCGGCAAGCAAGCCCGAGTTGAGCGAAAAGATCTCTGTTGGCCCATCGACCCGAGTAACCCGGCCACTGCGGGAACATGGCCGATGGTGACGCGAGAACCCTGGCTACTCACGTACCAACGCGATCGGTTGCGGGTCGTCAATTTGCTATCCGGTGAGGTTGGAGGTTCGTTCCCCACGGTTCTCACATGGCAAGCTCCACCGGGAATGCAACTCCTCGCTCCGCCGATTTTCCTACCCCGTCCCGTCGAGCGCACCGCACCACGAGCAGCAGACTTTCTGCTTGCGTGGATCGTCGGTCGAGGCGATGAAGAGCCGAACATCTACCTGACAGAACTCGTGTCTTCCTCGATAAGCACTCCGATTGTCGGGAAAGTGCGATTTGCAGAACTCAAGATCAACGGGCCTTACCTCGGGGCCGCGATTGTCGCCGTTCCTGGCCCGCATCCGAGATTCCTTGTCGCAAGTGGCCGATCCTTGGTGATGGCCCAATCGCCGAAGCACGGAGAGTTGATTCCGGGAGCCAGCGCGCACGACCTGCCTGAACTTGCTCTTCGCGGGTCGGATCGGGCGACCGGGGCGACCCCGATGCTCGCGTTCCTTCCCGATCCGACCGTTGCCGAAGGTTCGTTGGGGCTAGCTGCCGTGGCGTGCAACGGCGGCAACGACATCTTGATGGTGCCCGTGGAGACTGGCGTCCTCGGTGTTGGTCGGCACGTCGTCACGGGTGGTGGAGCGCTGTTGGGAGTTGCCCGATATGGGGGCGAAGATGCGTTCCTCACATTCACCGCGTCACGGCTCAAATCAATCAATCGATTGGCAGAATCTCCGACGGTCCGTGAATTAAGTGGAATCTACCGAATTCAATGGGCACGCGTTGTCGGTCGGCTCTTCTCGTATACTGGAATTCAGAACAACAACAGTTACTGCTCCGGGATCATCGACCTCAGCAGCGGCGCAGCACTTGATGGGGTGGCCGACCCCCGCTGCGAACCACCTCGCCCAGCCGTTGCAGGCCGACACGTGTTCACGCTTGGTTGGCGTGGAACGCGACCCCAAAAACTTGAACTGGCTCTCTTTCGTCGAGCGGTGCAATACACAGACCTTCCGCTCGCCGTCGAAGACGACATCCCTGAGGCTGATGCGGGTCGGGGAGCCTCGTAGTTACTGCGTGACCTTCGACTGCCGTTTTGCCCACAACTACGCGACCTCAGTTGCCAAACAGGATTGAGATACCGATGCCCG
This sequence comes from Planctomycetota bacterium, assembly GCA_021413735.1. Taxonomy (GTDB): domain Bacteria; phylum Planctomycetota; class Planctomycetia; order Gemmatales; family Gemmataceae; genus Gemmata. The sequence goes on along the minus strand of JAIOPV010000141.1, from coordinate 16,860 downwards.
ACCTGACACGAACTCCTATCCGGTTTTGGCTCCCCGCATTAGCGACTGGGTTCGTGCTGATTCTCACGGCGAGCACGGCTACGGCCGCTCCACTGTTTGGTGTTTTCAGCCAGGTGGACGAGGCCAACACGAACCTCTTTGAATGGTCCGCGCCGTTCTCATTGTGGCGGTGGGTAGTGTTCGTGGTTGGAGTCATGCTCTCGTGGTTTACCGCGTTCAACGTGCTGATGCTCTCGTCGTTGGCATTGGACAACCCCAAGCCGCCCCGACCGCGTGAAGCACTTGGACGCGCCCTCGGTTGGTTCATCCTGTTCACCAGTCTGTCGTTCGTGACTGTCTTCGCAGTGGTAGCCAACGATTTGTACCGCAAACCCTGGGTGAAGTGGTTCCCCTCTGTACTGATGCCGCTCAACTACCACATCCTATGGATCGGCGCTCTGATTCTTGGACTGGTGTTGATGTTCGTGTTCCGCTACCTGTTCCGCCGGCCAGCCTGACGCGTCTGGAGTCTGCATGTTACCCGCGACGAACAACACTGAGTTGAAACTCACCCCGACCCTGCTGATCGGCCTTGGCGGAACCGGAAAGGACGTGATCCTCCGTATCCGTCGGCTGTTCTCAGAACGATTCGGGCACGCGAACCGTTACCCCATCATCGGAACGGTCGTCCTCGACACGAACAACATCAATCTGGACGACATCGCGGGTGCCGATGTGCCCGCGTTCATTCGTCGTCAGATTGCGCTGTCCGAAGCGGACGATGTGCCCTCCTTCGTCCATTGCAAACTCGACCCCAACGAATTCCGCGACTACTTCAGCGGCGGGTACATGACATACCCACACATTTTCCGTTGGATGCCCCAGTCGATGGATAAATGGGGTGTGACAGCGGTCACGGGTGGAGCGGGTCAGCACCGCTTGTTCGGTCGGCTGATGTGGTTCCACCACTACCCGAAGATTCGACAGGCTCTCGTTAACCACTTCCAGAAGATCATCAAGTACGCCGCGCAGCCGGAACTAGCGGGTAATTGGTTGCCCCCTGGTGCCAAGGTCGATCCAAGCAAGGTTGAAGTGGCAATCGTCACGTCGCTTGCTGGCGGCACGGGCTGTGGCATGTTCCTCGACACGGGCATGCTCGTTCGAGAAATTCTGAAGGACTTCCCGGGTGCAAGCCCGCACATCACGCACTACATCGTTCTCCCGGATGCCCTCACGAGCCAAAAGGGTGTCCCGTTCGACAGCACCCAGAAACGCAAGGTTGAAGAGAACGCCTTCGCTGCTTTGCGAGAAATGGAATACTTCGCACTGCGTCGTGAAGGGCTATTCGACCTGTCGATTCCGCCGCTCGTCGATGACCTGACGGTGCCGATCAGCCAGCGCCGGCCGATGTTTGAAGTCACCTGGGACAAGAACAAGGCACCCCAGCCGATCACGGATGCCCCCTGGGATACTTGCTATCTCATCGGTTCCAGCAACGATCCGCTCCGTGGCGCCCCGCTGGCCTACCACGACGTCTACCAGATGATTTCGGAGCATCTGTTCCTCGACTTCGACCCGAGCAACTTCGGGGAAATGAAACGCACCACACGGAGTAACCTCGTCCAGCAGACGATGGAAGTGATGCGTGATCCCGTGAAGGACGAGAACGGCATCGAACTTTATTCCCGATTCGTCAGTCGGCGTTTCAGCACCCTCGGGCTTTCGCAGTTGCAGTTTGACCGCGACCGGATGCGGCGGGCGGCGGCCCACCGTCTCGCCCGGCTGTTGGTAGAGCGATGGTGGATGCGGTCGAATAACCTCCGCCCCACGGATCTCGCACAGCGAGCCGAGGAAGACCTGGGGCCAGAACCTCGCGGCGAAAAGGAAGTCGACGACGTCGTGACACGGACCGGGAAAGAAGCCGACCGATGGGAGATTCCACGACTGGGGATTCCGGCGTTAGCTCGTCGGCTCACACGAACTGGCTCCGCTGGCAGCGGCGACACCTGGGTCGGCCGCGTGAACAACGAGTACAAGGACAAACGAGCTGCCCTTCAAGATGAGGCTTTCGATCCGCTCTCGGCCGATCCTCTATCTGGATGGGTCAACGAACACCAGGAGCGCCTCACGGCCCCCGCTGTTGGTGCCCCACCCACGGGCGATCGTGGGTTCGCTCGTCGCGACTTTGAGGAGAACCAACGGCAACTCTTACCAGATATCGGAACCCGGCTGAGTCAACTGTTCCACTATCGCCTCGAAACCCTTGGGCTGGCCGATACGCTTGCGTTGATTGCGGAATATGACCAGTTGAACCGTCGCCGGGTGAAAGCTGCGGATCAGATACGGAGTCGTGGTGCTGTCTCTGCTGGAGCATGGCCGGGGCGTGTTGCGGAAGCCCGTCGGTTGCCGTTGTATGCTCGTCGTGTGACTCGGCTCGAACTCCTCCGCGCTGTGCAAGGCGCATGGGCACAGATCACTGCGGGCTATCAGCTCGGTATCGCGGAACATCTCGCATCGTGCTACCAGTTGGTTGATAAACGAGTCGGGCAGACGCAACCCGAGGGATCGTATCACGTCAGCCTGCACTCTTACCTCACGCAATTGGAGCAGGTGCGGAACTTTCTCCACGCTCGCTTCACCGAACTGAGCGAGAACGAGAGTGGCCGACGAGATACTTCGGGGCGACCGGATGAAGCCGCAGCCAAAACCGGTCGTGTCACGGCCCTTCTGGAACGGCAAACCGCAGACGAGTACGACCGACGGATCTTGCAGGCGATGGGTTGGTCATCGCTTGATCCGCGTGAATCGGGCGTTGAGGCTCGGTGGCGTGATCTGGAACGCCGAGTGCTTGCGGAACTCGCTCGCTCAACGGACCGTCGATTGCAGAACGTGGAATCGGTTGCGGATTTGATCCTGCGATACTTCCCAATTGAACGGCGTGACCCACCGGTGGCTCGTGAAATCGAGACCCTCGCTCGTGAACTGGCACGAGCCTGTGAAGCGGCGTTGCCTGCTTTCGCTGGCGACATCACAGCGTTGCGCGAATATCTGCGTGATAGCCGTCCGGAACAATTGCTGAACTACCTCCGAATCTACTCTGCACCATACCTGCGGAAAGATAACTCGGTGACCATCGCTCGCGAAGTCGATATCCCGCCGATGCAGTTGCTAGGGCTTGCGGGCTACGACACGTCCGACGGCAAGCGTTTCATAGATGCGCTGCGAGACTCCGGGCAGAGCGATCCGCTTCCGCTCGTGGGTTTGCAAGCGCTCGACATGAAAGACGACGCGATCGTGTTGTATCGCGAGAAGGCCGGCATTCCCCTCGCCTACTACGCGGACCTGGAACATCTCGGGAAGCAATACGACAGCTCATCGCGCAAACTCGAACTGCACCTCGACCATTCGTACATGAATGGCCGCCTGCCCGAGATTCGGCGCATTGACCAGAACAAACAGACAACTCTCGCGAACTGTCTCAAGCTGGTGCTGCTCGGGATCACGACAGGCCGGGTCAAGTTCGAGCGGATGCGCAACTCGGATCGCGACCAGCGACGAAGTCGCGAGACGGAGCACGAACAGATCACGTTCTCGTACTTGTTCCGGGGTATCAACCGTCCGCTGGGTCAGCAGCTCGATGAGGTCGTCCGTCGGTTGGCTGACAATGAACAAGTCGACATGCGAAACGACCTGAGCCGGGAGGTTGCCAAGTGGCTAACCGACCACGCTGGCAAGGACAAGGGGCTTGGCGTTGCGTGTCTGTGGGCCGCGATGAAATCCTTCTGCGAGGAGATTCGCGAGCGAGTCGATCGGCTGGTCAATCGTAACCCCGACGGCGGCGAGCGGATCGTTGACCACCCTCTGCAAGCCTACCTCACCAACCACGTCATTCCGTTCATTCAGAACCGGCTCGACGGTATCCCTGGCGGAAACGGTTGGATTAGTTGTCTCCGCGATTGGGAGACGGTGCTCGCTGGGCGAGATTCCTCGTCGTCGGAACTGGCTGAGGCTCGTGCGCTCTGGGATGCGTATGTCGCCCCTGCTTTCACTCGCATCAATGAGACGGATCTTCCGATCCCTGTCCTCCGATTGCCGAACACACGGTTCGCTGGTGTCGGGGAGGCAACCTGATGGGCCGCGAACCACTTTCGGCGGGCAGTTGTCGCGCGTGCGGCGACTCTCTCCGTGGTTGTTTGGATTTCGCCCCCGACGATTTGTTTTGTGGGCTATGTGGGCAGCGGGTGCTCCAGCTCTCGTTTCGTGGTGAAGTCACCGTTCGTCCGAAGTCTGCCACCGCTCTGGAAGAACGAGAAGTCTGGATCTACGCTGCGGAACGTTTGGCTCTTGTGGTCGTTGTTTGGGCGCTCCACGGGGCTGAACGTTCCAGCGTTCCGCAGGTCGCCATCTGCCCGGACGTCGATTACTCCACAAGCCGGGTTTGGTTCGAGATCCCGAACTTCGGAATCCGCGAATTTGGGTTGGAGTTGATGCGGGTTCATGGTTTGCGTGAATCCGACTCCGCAGCGAACCTCGACCAACCCGCCGACTATCGTGGCGGTGTGTGGGAAGTCCCTCGGCGGGCCGCGGCCGTGGTGCGGTTGGTGCCGAAGACGAAGGACGAGACGATCCCTCTCGACCGCATCCCTGTGAACGGCGCTCGAGGTGAGATTAGACTCGGTGGGGCTCATGGGTCAATTGTCCCTGCTCGACTCTTGCGGCTTCCAGACCCGATATTCGATTTCGACCCTCCGGCCGACGCAGACACGCCTCCCGAATTGATTGGGTATCAAGACGTTGATGGCTCAGCCGGAGTCGAGTTGGGTATAATTGCACGCGGCCGCGTTGTGTTGAGCGATTTCAGAGTGGACCGTGGGTTATCTGGGATACGCCCAACGCGAAGAGCATTTCTCACCGAGGGAGTAAAACTGCCATTCCAGTTTGCTCCTGGTCAAGAGGTCCGAATCAAAGCTCTGTTCGAGGCGGAACTTTATCCACCCCCGAAGCAGTTGCTGACGATCAAGTGGGCTGTCGCAGGGGCACCGGACCTGTTTGCCTACAAGTGCTACATCACGCTGCTGCCGAAACCCAGACTGACCATTCGGCCGCACGGCGAACTTCCAGAAGAGGTGCCACTTGGTGGTCGGCCGCTTGAGTTCGAGTTGATCCTATCGCCCCTGCTGGGAGAAGGTGAAACACCTCCAATTATTCGGCGGCAACCCGAGCTTCGACTGGACCCGCCGGATGGAGGCTGGCTCAAAGTTGCCCAGTTCCCGACGATACCGTTCCCGCTGTCGATGCCATATCCCATTCGCCTCACGCTCGACCCTTCGCGGTTGGATCGTGTGGCGATGAATGGTCGCGAACTCACGGCTACTGTGATGTTCACCGATCAGGCCGGGACAGTGTGGGAACACACCGCTTGTTTCCACGCGGGGCGTCAGAAGGCGTATGAAGGGGTTCTGGCAATTGACTGGGGAACGACGAATACCTGCGCCGCCCTCGCCACAAGTTCCGACGTACTCCCAACGCCGCTGGCATTGGAGACGCCCAACTACCGAAAAAACCCACCGGACTACGAGCAGTTCCCCTCAGTGTTGTACATCGAGGACCTGTCTGACCCTCAACACCCAGTGTTCCACCTCGGACGCGAGGCGAGGATTCTGGCAAACCGGCGAAGTAAGCTGGAGTGCCTGATTCACAGCTTGAAAAGACGATTCTTGATTGGCGGGGTTGTCCATGTCCGGGACGAGTTCGGTCGTGAACATGACTATCCGGTCGAGGATTTGACGCGGCTCGTGTTGCTTCGGCTCGTGGAGTTGGCTGAGTACGAAATTGGTCGCGAAGTGTTGCATTTGGGGTTCACGTTTCCAACCAAATGGCCCGCCGCAACTCGTCGGAGGTTCGCATCGGTGCTTCGTTGGGTCGCAGCCGATCTGTCAGAGTCTCGCCGCAACGGAACTGTCGATGTGCGGATATCTCCTCCGGATATCGACGAGGCAAACGCTGTCGCGTTGAACGTGTTGCACTCGCTTCAACTCCAGAACAAACTGATCACCGATCGTTTATTCACTCTGGTTGCCTACGATTTCGGTGGGGGGACAATCGACACCTCGGTCCTGATTGTACGTCTCGACGAAACGGCTGATCCGCCTCTCACGACACGTTACCTGGGCATCGGGGGCACCAACGACTTCGGTGGGGACGAAGTCACCCGTGCGACGGTTCTTCTCCTCCGGGATCGAATCAACGCCGTCTTGGCCGATCCGACACGAGAGGGAATTCGGTACGAACTGCCCATCCGGCGTGGTGGTGACCCACCCGAACCTTCCGATGGCCCCAGGAAACCCGGAGAACTCCGGCGTGGGATCGACGCGTTGCGGAACTGGGAACAACTCCGCCAGATGGCTGAGGACATTAAACGCCAGCTCTGCCGACCACCGGGCGAGTCGGAATCGAGCGACTCAATCCGCGTGTTCATCGAGGAACGGCTGACGCAACTTGCCTGCTACCCCATCTCCCCCGCTGGGGCTGCGTCAAGAGACGGTGACCCCGAGCCAAGATCACTTGAGGAGCTGGTCGGAACCGCATTCCCCAGCAATCGCGACGCGTTCTATGCCGCCATCAGTTTCAACCTCAATGAGGTGTGCGAATACCCACTGATGGCCAACGGGACGCGGTTCACAGTGACCGACCGTGTGCGCGATACTTTCCAAGAAATTCAGGCTCAACTGGCAAGTGCGGGAGACTTGACCGCCGACATCATCATTCTTGCGGGTGGTGGGTGTCGGTTGCCACTTGTGACCGACATGGTGAAGGAGTTTCTCCCCCCTCCCACGGGGGTTGCGTGGAATAGCCCAGACCGCCTGATCTACGATCCGAATTTCGCGAAACAACGAGTCGCACACGGCAAAGCGACGTACCTCATCATCGCGCGTGATAGCGACGCTCTGGCTCGCGGCGTGGCTCGATCCGTGGACGTCTTGCATCGTCCTCTGGTGGTCATGCGGCCAATGGCCCTGGCGACCAAACGCGAGATTGTGGTTCGGGTTGGTGAGCCTGTCAACGATGCAGGCGGAGACTACCGATTCACCCTGACCCGTGGGCAGATCAACGACGAGGGTGGGCATCGAGTTCTGTGGCTCTCGGTTGTGTCGTGGCAGACCGGGAAATGGGTGCCTGGCAGAATTGGGTACTTCGATTTCGATGTTGTTGTGCCTCCCGCTGCCGGTCCGTTGCCGACCATTGACCAAAGCGTGACACCAACCGCATCGATTTACCTCACTCGTCCAGATGATGACTCCGACGACGAGTATTCCGAGCCTGAGATTCGGATAGCACTGCGGGTTCGCTGGCCAGACGGACGGGTGTACGGCCCGTTCTCGTTCGTGTCCAGGGTGCCCTCAGGTGAACTCAACGAACGACTCCAAGGCGATAGCCGTTGACCGAAAGCATTCAAGCGAGACGCGTATGAGTGACGCCCGCGTGGAACGCGATACTACCGCCGACAAACTGACCGTCGTCCTTGGCCTGGCGGACGCCTGCAAACAGAATCTCCACAAACTCGGAGATTTCCAGGATGAGTGCGCGCGACAGTTTCGCCAACGCGAACGCGAACTCATCGAACAACTGAGTCGCCTCCAAGCGTTGATTGAGGAGTACCTTCCCATCGTGGGGGGCGATTTGATCCTCGAACCGGTCACGTCCGAAAATGACACCACGCCCAGAGGTCTTTCCGAGATCCCAGGAGTGCCAGAAGCATTTGCGGCTCCACCGCCCAATGCGGGGGCAACGATTGAAACACACGAACCCGCCCCCGCCGAGACCCAACCCGAGAACAGCGAGAGTACACAGTCACCTCAGGGGAACGTCGAGCATCATCAAGAACTGGCACCGTCACGGAAAGAGGACGCGGAGCCAAGCCCTGCGGGTTCCAACTCCAAGAAACTCGGTGAGGAAGAGACCAAAGAGCTTTTCCGAACTCGCTACCCAGCGTTCACGAAACTCTATCCTCCGGCCAAAGTCGCGATTCGACTCAGTGAATCCTCCTCAACGGTTCCGGTGCCTCGGAGTACGCTTGAAGCGATCACGACAGTCGCCAAGACATACCGGAACCTGAGCGATACATTGCTGGGTCTGCTGGAGCATGAAGAGACGGGGAAGAATGTCCTGCGAGATTCTGGTCGCAAGCTCATGAATCAGTTACAGGAACTCGACAAGTACCTGGAAACCGCACAACTGGCATCCCCGCTGACCAAAGACTTCCGCAGCGTTCGCGAGGGTTTGTGGGCGTTCATTAAGGCGGCGACCGATGACGAATATCGCGAAATCGCACCCCCACCCAACGAAGACATAGGCAGTTGGATCCGCAAGCAGAGCTATCCCTCAGAGGATCAGTGCATCGAGAGCCAACCGATCAGAAGTGGGAGCTACAGGAAGGATGTCGTGGTCAAGACTTTGCGGCCTGGGTATGTCAGGATGTCCGCTGATCGCAAACAAGTCGCAAGTGTCCCCGTTAAAGCGCGTGTCCAGATATCGACAGGTTCTGCTTACTGAGTTAGCGATCCCGAGTCTTTCAAGTCATTGAGGTCTGTGATGCCCAATCTCGCCGCTCGTTTCGCTGTCCTCGGGATCATCGTGTCGCTTCTGACGATTGGCACGTCACTGGAAGCTCAACCTGTCGCGAATCGTGTGACACCAACAGACCCAGTCGATCTGGTTCTCGTTGTCGATGTCTCATACAGCATGTTTCGTTCACTTCCGCCCAAGAATGCCACGAATGATCCGGGTGGCATTCGCTGGGACGCAATCCAGTTCCTGATCGACACGGCTGGCCCCGAGGACCGAGTTGCGCTCGTCCTTTATCGTGCTGATGCGGCACTGGTCACTCGCTATCTCGATCCATATGATCGTCTGGCGTTCAGCGGTGGCGGGACGGGCAGTCTGCTTGCTCTGCAAGCGGTATGGGATCCGAGTTGGAATCTGAATTTCCCCAAACAAGGGCGGCAACCATGGGTGATGCTCTTCACCGATGGGATGGACGAACGCTCCGATGCAATCAAGGGCGTCGACCGCACCAATGACAATAAGACGGCCAACAAAATCGTCTGGAGAGACAAAGCCTTCGATTACCTCAACGAGGTGGATAAAGAGTACTACGTCGATGAGGCGAAGGTTCCGAAAGCCCCAAGCGAGAAGGCCACCGCCGACCTCCTGGCTGAAGTCGCGAAGACCGTGACTCCATATCGGAAAGCCGGCGTTCCCGTATTCACATTTGGGTTGAGTAACCCCAAGACCACATCAGATTACGCGAAGTCCGCAATGAGATTGACTCTCGCGGGGATCTCAGATGGGACAATTCGAGACACCCAAGATCCCCGATTCGGGAGGCTCAACCTCTTCAACGAAGCCAGCAACAACGTCGAGTTGTTCAAACAACTCCAGGAACTCACCTGGAAACTTCGCGAACAGTGGCTCCTCAATCGGACCGCACGGGGGCGGTCTCTTTCGCTCACGACCCCTGACCGTCAACTCTGCAACAATCTTGGAGTGTTGCTCTACCGCAAGGTGGACGGAGCATTCGCCCAGGCACCAGACAACACAATCGCCGAGGTGCCGCCCCTCAAGAGTCGCTCGCACCACTACGTCGCAGTTCCCGTTGTGGGCACAGGCGGAAGTAGCATTGAGGCAACCTATCCGGCGGACTCGGATGCTGTCGCAATTCTTGGGATGCGACTGAAAGCCCCCATCCTTGAACAAGCCAAACCCGAAAAACGGGTCTACACTCCGATTGATGCCATTCCCATTCAGATCACGTTCGACCCACGAGAGAGCAAACTCAGTCGCGAGATGTTCCGGGTTGTTGCAACCCTCAGACCGCCAGGCGCTGGAAAGGAGCAGTCCTTGACCATTCCGCTCCAATCCACCGATTGGGATAAGGTCCAAAGTGGCTGGGCCTTTGAAGGGAACTGGGTTCCTGAGGAGCACAGTCGTCTGGTTGGTGACAAAGTCAACGGAGTGATGGGCGACTGGTGGCTCGACGTAACTGTGTCCATCGACGCGAAGCATAGCCCATTGCATGGTGCCACACGGAGCCTCCTGCCCACCAAGGTGACGGTTGGCGAATATCCTGTTGTCACTGGGCCTACAGCGCCAAGCGTGATCTCGAACGTCGGGGAGCGAGCGGGGCGGGGAGAGGTCAAGTTCACCGTGACTCCTGCACCGATCCCGCGTAGCGAACGGGGGCACACGACCCTCGAAGCGGAGTTGGTCCCAGCGCAACCCGATTCCCCCGCGTGGAAGGGCAACAAGTCACTCGCATTGGGGCGCATTCCGATTCAGAACGGAGTCGCTGTGGTTGCGCTGGACCTCTCAAAATCCACGGACTTCGACTGGTCCGCGGTTTCAAAGGAGGGCACCACGGCCACGGTTATCGTGCGAAGTCCCTGGGCTAAAGAGACGGCCGTCAAAGGCTCTCTGACGATCCAGAAAGAAGCGTATGAACTCAAACTGGGGTCGGATGAATTGGTGTTCGACCTCTCAGGGAATACGGCAACCGACTCACTTCCCGTCATGCTCGACACGCGGCTCTATGCGAGCGAGCGTGTCATGTTGAGCACTCAAAAAAACAAATCCAGTGACAAGCTGGAGGTTTCCGACGGCAAGAAGAAGGTACTCCTGGTGCTGGCCAAGGGCACCGATCCCGCCGCCATCAGTGGCGGCAAGAACGTAGAGATCAGCGTTCAACTCGCGCGAACGAAAGACCAGATGATCGACCCCGGCGAGTACACGGGGAAACTCCACGTCCTTCCTGTTGACGAGCGAGCGGCCTCGCCTGTTGAGGTCAACGTGCGTGTGTTAGTGAACCAACCCGAGCTAAGACTTCGCAATCCCCGGAACCCCAAAGACCCTCCCAAGCCTGTCTCTCACTTGCGGCTCGCGATGCTCGCTGGATCAAAGGAAGTGTTGCCCCTCGAAATCGGCATCCTGGGGCCTGCGGGCAAACAGGCGATTCTCTCAGTCGAGTCGCAGAAGCCCACAGCGTTCCGACTGAGGGGCAGCGATTCAAGTGTTCGATTCCCGTTCCCCGGAGACTGGTTCCGGCGTGAACTCACGCCTGGTCGGTTTATGCTTGCGGTCGCGGTCCCCCAGAGCGTCCACGAGGGACGGTACTTGACCGAGGTGGCGCTCGATGTGAAAGCCGAGGCACGAGCCGGCGGTAAGGACGAAGTCGCTTTCTCAGTGCGTCGCCCGGTCGAAATTGAAGTCCATCGGTTTGCAGTCACTGCGGACACCGATACTCCGCTGTCCTCTCCAGGATCAACGGAGGACCGCCGACTTCTCCCGGACCGCAACAAATTCCCAGCTGCCGACGCGGGTTTGGAACTCGCTCTCGGAACTCCGTTCACCGACAAAGACCTTGTCGTGCGGTGGTGGGCGAAACTGATTGAGTTTGAACCGACGCCCGCAGGATCGAAGGCTGATCCGGTTGACCGTTGGTTCGACGGCCGCATTTCTGTCCGCGAACTCAGTGCTGCTGGTCCTGGTCAATCGGTTCTAGGGCCAGACGCGAGGACGCTTCCGGTTTCGAAGCTTTCGGAACAGCGGCTCGTGGTGACGGCCCAGAAGTTGGATGAACTTCCTCCACGGGTGTACCGATGCAAGATCAGGTTCTACGGGACCGTGGACGGCAAACCCCTCCCTGACAACCCTGATATTGAACCGCCGCACTTCGATTTACCGATTTCGGTGCTGGTTCGTGGTCGCGTTGTGACCGCTGATCGAGCGGTTGGAGAAAACAAGCTGCTCGTTGCCGTGACATGCTTCGGCTGTCCACCGGGGACTGGTCAACTGCGGACTCCTGATCTGAACATTCCACCACGTGATCTCCCAAGCGAGATCGCATCGGTTCCTGATGGCAAAACGTTTCACCTCAAGCCCGTTGACGTAGCCCCTGGTCCTGGTTTGACACGATACAACGTCTACTGGCCGAAGAAATGGGATGTGCTCACCCCACCCGGTGGCGCGGAGCCGCCAGCAGAAGACACCTTGCCCCCGGTCCGTTTCTGGCAGCGGCCACAACTCCGCGTCGACCGACGACTCGCCGCCGCTGGCGACAAGATCACTGTGCGGCTCCCAATCACTCCAGGAACCTTCGAGACCTTGAACCGGCCAGTCGTTGCTCGTGTGACACGAAACGGAACCATCGTGGAAGAGTTCACCTTCACGGAGGATCGTGCCGAAAGGGTACTGGTGGGGTCCTTCGTGATGCCGTCGGGTACTCCACTCCCGCCTGCTGGCGATTACAACATCGAACTCGCGAAAGAGTTGGTAACCGCTGACAAGGCACCTACCGGGACGGATGTTAAAGACCTGAAACCTGAACCCGTGACGGTGCAGCTTGGACTGGAGGTCCGCAAAGAAGAACGCCTCGTCGGTCCGATCATCTACGGAGGTGGGTTCTTCAGCGCAGACGTCGTGAGCGATCCTGCGATTCTGCATATCACGAATCACACACTCCGCGATATGCGGTACTTGGTCCAGATCCGCTATCCCTCTGCTCGCACAGTCGATCCTCAGGAACTCGTCGCAGCCAAGGGCGAATTCGTTCCAACCGTCCATCTTGAATTCAAGCCGACAGTCACCGAGGGTACTTTGAAACCGGGGGAAACCGTCGATCTGGGTGTCGAAGTTGGACTTTCGTCCGATGCGCTGGATGCGTACCTGAACGATCGCACACACCCGACGTTCGGCACCAAAAACGGGGCATTGATGGTTGTCACCTTGAAGGGGCCAGGCCCGGATGGACAGGAATTTGAGTGGGAATTGAGGCAGCCCCTGGTTGTGGAAACCCAGTCATGGCGAAATCGCGGAATGTTGCTTGGGCTTGTTGGAGGAGCCGGAGTTCTCCTTGTAGTTATCTACGGCTACCGTCGCTGGCGCATCTGGGCCAAAAAGCAGGCTGCACTGATGCCGCTTAACGAATCGCCGCAACCAGCGAAGGCGCCTCCACTGCCCGAGGACGATTCTCCCCTGAGTGGGGGGATCTTTGGCGGTCCTCCCCAGTGACAGTGGAGCAGTTCGTCCTTGCTGAGTCGATCGGAGATCAAGGGGTTACACAACCAGTAAGGTGCCGAGATGATTCAGCAGGTAACGCTTGAAAATTTCAAAGCTTTTGGGGCCCGCCAGTGCATTCCGTTGGCCCCCCTTACGCTCCTCTATGGTCGGAACAGCGCCGGAAAGAGTTCGATTCTCCAGTCTCTTTGCCTTCTGAAGCAAACCAATGAACAGCGAGATATGGGCAGCCCAGTCTTCGTCACACACAACGGCCGATATGTCGACCTCGGTGGCTTTCACGATGTCGTACATGGGCATAACACTGGGCAACAGGTCAGCATCGGGCTGACCGTTCGAGCAGCGAACCTCACTCACGCATTGCCATATTACCTCGACCCACATGAGGGTCTCGGGCTCGAATACACGTTCGGAACGCGAGCCGCAAGCGAAGATGTGCGACTGGAGCGGCTCTGCGTCTACACGGGCGATCATGAAAACTCTCTCGTCACCTTCAGTCCCGAAATCCGAGACAGGGCGAACACACGGACAGGGCAACCAGCAACCCCACCGCGAACTCTCCTCGGTTCGGTTGAGCGTCGCGGCAGCATTGATCTCCTTGCTGAGTTAGGGCGTTCTTTTGACTTGACGAAACCTGAGAACGCTGTTCTCGTCCGGTTCCTCGAATACTGGTCGCAAGTGGAAACGCCTCCGGATCTCGAGCCAGCATTGGCGAGACGTTGGATGGGTCTTCAGGCCGAGTTTCGGCAGTTCATCGCTCTGAGTCGGAATGGTTGGCAGCGGGCAAGAGGCACACGAGAATGGCATGACCTTTTCGGGAAATTGACCGTGGACATGCACGGTTTGCTTCCTGTGAAGGTTCTAACACAAGGAGGTTTGCCAGGACTGGGTTTCTTGAAGTCCATCGTTTCTGAAGTCGCCTTACAGTTTGAGTCGCTCCTTACCAGTCCTTCGGAGATGAAATCACGCGTCCACGGGGTACTCATTAAGCACCTGCTTTTGATGATGGATGCTCACGATCCTTCTACGGGTCCACAGCAGTGGGACATCGCGCGACTCGCTGTTGTCGCAGGACAGGAGGTTGAGGGGGTGCTTCGGAAGTTGGTGCCGATTGGGCCAATCCGCCGCCCACCTGCCCGTTATTACAGATTCGGTGGAAACTCACCCACCACGGTAGGCTACGACGGGCAACATGTCCCTGAGTTGCTCTTCCGCCGCACAGAATTGGTGTACGCAGTCAACCAGTGGCTCCAGAAGCTGGACATCGGCTACAAGATCAAAGTTCATCCTGTTGGTGGAGCCGCTGGGGAACTATTCGAATTGCGTCTCGAGGACAAACAGAGTTCGGTCTGGGTCGAGGCTGCAGTGTCTGACGTTGGATTTGGCGTTAGTCAGGTGTTACCGATCGTCGTCCAGAGCCTTGCGACCACCGGGCAAATATTGGCTATCGAGCAACCAGAAGTTCACGTTCATCCTCGGCTCCAAGCCGAACTGGGCGATCTCTTTGTTGAGTCAGCCGCCAAGCACGGAAATCAATTCATCCTTGAAACCCACAGCGAACATCTCGCGTTACGTATCCAAAGACGAATTCGAGAGGGATCGGTGAATCCGGAGGATGTGTGTGTCCTGTACGTCGAACGTGGTCACGATGGATCGACTGTTACCCGGATTCCGCTCGACCGAGATGGCGATTTCACGGACGGGTTTCCTGGGGGATTCTTTACCGAACGGTTGCAGGAATTAGGGTGAGGTAAGTGATGCTTGTGAACTTGATTTTACGACCAGAGGCGTTTGAACCGGCGCTCTTTGACACGCCCGGTTACTTCGAGAATGCTCTGACGCTTCTCCGCGGAATTCTGCAAAACGGTCTGGTTCTGGTCGATCCAGAGCAGAACCTCCGTGGTCGTCTGATCGATGCGGTTAAGAGCATCCAAAATCGCTACGGTCAGCGGTTGCAAGCACTCGTTGCCGAGATTTGCAAACCCGACAAGGCGAGGAGCCGAATCGTCCGTATCGACCCAAACCATTTCACCGCACAGGCAGCGACGGGGGATACGGTGGCTCGGCTACGCGCCATTGGCTTGGCGGATGCTGTTGTCGCCGAGCCGGCGTGGGCTACCACTCAAACCCCGGCAGCAGATCTTCTGCCGCTCAGTGAGTACACAGCAAGTAATCTCGAGGTGATGCGAATCTACATGGCGAGCGAGTTACCACCCATGGGAGCAGTAGCTGGAGGCAACCCGCACGGGCTAAGCTTCGAATCATTGATCATCCGCGCGACTCGATTTTCGAGAGTACTGCGGTTCTACGACAAGCAAATTGGCAAGATGAACCGTTTGCGGTATTTCCGCTTGGGCATCGAAAGAATCGTCGAACTGTGGACTCAAAACGCTCACTTTCCAGCCGGAGATCTTCGGGTCGAATTGTACACGGTCTGTGACCATTCCGATCCAGATGATTGCACAGAAAAGATCAACACGGAAATCATTAAACCTTTGCGGGCGAGATTCCCCATTCGAGACTATTCATTACACCTCAAGACGGACAATCTGCATAGGTTCCACGCGCGTTACCTCCAAACTCAATGCGTAAGCCTTGGTTTCGACCGCGGGTTTGACATCATGAAAACCAACGACGAAATTGTCCCCAACCTCTTCGTGAAACTTGGTGGCAATTGTTTGGACTACCTCGACGATTTTCGCCGCGCCCCCGCCCCAAAATCGAAGACTCGTTGACAGAACCGCACCCGAATTGCGGCATGAGTGGACACTGCATCCTCCTTCGTGATTGCTCCTGCTGAATCCGCACCTCATGTACTTTTCATCTTTCGTAACCCATTTCTCCATTTTTGTTTGCAAACCTTGAGAAATCGCAGCAACGATTGATGAGTGAGATCGCTGTTGCAGCCACTTGACCTCGTGAGGCCGCCGCGCATACACTTTGTTGGTAACGCCGCTCTACGCAGTTAGCCCGGCGTGGTCTGTCTCTCTTCATCATGTAGCAATCCTGAGCCAATCAATCACCTATCGAAGGTGGTGCGAGGGTTTTGCGCTACCGGACGATTCCGAGCCTCATTGCTCGGCGTCCGCTTGATGGAAAGGCAGATGCTCATGTCCGCACTCCTCAACAAGACCAGCCACAAGCGCCTCCGAGATATCGGTTTTGCTCTCATCGCCCTGACGAAAGCCGAACTCACACTCCATAGCTTGCGGGCTAATGGAACATTGATGCACGCACAATGGAAAGTGGGCCGCGAGCGACTCCGACGAAGTAAAGTCTTCCTCACACAATCTGAAGCCGAATTCTTGAAAGGACATGACGAGGCGGGTGAGCAGTTACTGATGCTCGCTCTCGCCGATTCGGACCTTGCCGATTCAGATCAAACCTGATTGGGAGGGTGCCTCGGAAAACTGGCTCGCCGGTTAAGCTATACCGACGAGCCACGAAATGGTTAAACGATGGCGGGCCTACCACCTCGGCCGATTCATGCTATCGGTCCGCAGTAGCGAGGTAGATTTGGGTTTCTGGATCGCTTTGCTACCAGCAGACCTGTCACGATCGGCTTGGGCGGATGCATCCAATTAAATTCTCATGACGTCGTAAAGCCCTGTTCCATTCGATATTTACGAAATGACACCGTGATGAAAGCATGTGAGCCGTTCTCGTCCTAGGACGGCTGGAATTCTTTCATCATGTTGTTGTCTGCACGGCAGCCCGCGTGGCGGGATCCCGGATAATGTAATGTCGTTCGTGTCATCCGCGGTTGGCCTGTTGCTTTTTGGATCAGAGGGAGCTTCGCCCGAGTTGGTT
>JAIOPV010000140.1 GCA_021413735.1 Planctomycetota bacterium | reverse complement strand
CAGCAGTCGGGTAAAGGCGTCGTGGGCCGGAGGATCGGGCTGGTCGGGTTGCACGCGGGCGGCCTCCGTGGCAGAGCACAGCTTCGGCGTCGCGATCAGGAAATCGATGTAATCATTCGGGTGGACTTTGGGAGCACTCATACCTGATTGTACGCCAGCCCGAAAACCAAGCGTAAACTACCCAATGTGACACACTGCGTAACACCTATGGATCGTGTCTTTTATCTGCGTTTATCGTGCGGCGATTTCAATTGGTTTGCTCAGTTCACCGGGTTGCGCAGCGTGCCAATACCCGCGATGGTGATGGCCACATCGTCGCCAGCCGCCAGGCTGAATTCATCCGGTGGAACGATGCCTGTGCCGGTGAGGAGCAACGCACCGTGCGGGAACTCCTGCTCGCGAAACAGCCAGTCGGCGAGGCTTTCCGGCGTGCGGTTCAACTGAGCCAGCGTCGTGGTGCCTTCGTATGCGGGCTTCCCACCGCGACTGATGACGAGCTTGATCTCGACCCCTGCAAGTGGTGGCATCTTCGACACCGGCGTGATGACCGGCCCAATGGCACACGACTGCTTGTAGATCTTCGCCTGCGGCAAATACAGCGGGTTCTCGCCTTCAATGTCGCGAGAACTCATGTCGTTGCCGATGGTGTAGCCGACGATCTTCCCGGCTGGCGAAATCACGAGCGTCAGTTCGGGTTCGGGAACGTTCCACTTGCTATCAGCGCGAATGTGAACGGGCTTTCCGGGCGGCACCACTCGCTCCGGCGTGGCCTTCATGAACAGCTCGGGACGCGGGGCACTGTACACCTTGTCGTAGAATTGTGCGGCCCCGGCCGACTCCTCTTCGCGTGCGATTTTGCTGCGCTTATACGTGACGCCGGCAGCCCAGATTTCCTGGCGGTCGACGGGTGCAATGAAGACCTGATCGCCGAGCGGTTCGGGTGCGAATCGCGGATCGACGAGTTCGCGGGCGGTCGCAACCGGATCAGCAACGGTGAGCAGAGTTGCGAGTGAGTGAATCTCCGGATCGACGGCCATGTCGAGCGTGAAGACGGTGCCGTTCTCGATGGCGACCACGTGATCGCTGTTGGCTCGTCGAATCTTGCCGAACTGCATGAGGGGACTCCGGGGTGAGTGTGCGATGTTTTTGTATCAGTCGGATTGCAGACAGTCGCGGAGAAGGCGAATCGCTTCGGCACGGACTCGAACGTTCCCATTGCCATGCACTAAGGCAAGGTAGGCGTCAGTTACGTTGGAGGCGAGTTCAGGCATGTACGGCACGGCAGCACCGGGCGGCGGTGGCTCCGGTACAAATATCGTTGTGATCCATTTCACCAGTTCGGGAAGCCCTGCCCCCGTCTTTGCCGACACCAGCAACGCTCCCCATGTGTCGCCTGCTTTCGGGTCTGGCCCCCAGCCAACTATCGCATCGGCCTTGTTGATGACGGCAAGCAACTTCGTCGGCGGAATGTCCTCGTTCGCCATCTGCATTTGTGGGGCGGTGCCGTCGATCACCCACAGCACCAAATCGGCTTCCGCGATCATCAACTTCGCACGGTCTATGCCTTCGGCTTCGAGTCCTTCCGCATCTCGCAAGCCAGCGGTGTCGGTGAGTTCGACCGGCCAACCATCGAAGGCGAGTTGCACGCTGACGACATCGCGAGTGGTGCCTGCGATCTCCGAAAC
Source organism: Planctomycetota bacterium (assembly GCA_021413735.1). GTDB lineage: Bacteria > Planctomycetota > Planctomycetia > Gemmatales > Gemmataceae > Gemmata. The sequence continues at coordinate 45,535 of JAIOPV010000140.1, read as the reverse complement.
GACCGCACGATGATAGCCCGCGAGAGCGTTCACGAGCGAACTCTTCCCGACATTCGGCGGCCCCGCAACGACGACCTTCCACGGCTCGACGAGATGCCTGCCGATCGGTGCGAACCGCACGAGATCGCTGAACTCTGTGAGGAGCACCGGGTAATTCGAAGCGTCGTTCGCTTCGAGCAGTTCGAGGACATGCCGCACGGCGTTGTCGAACGCACCGTGAAGTTGATCGAGCAGAATCGCCGCGGTGCGAAGTGTCGGAGCGTGCTGCAACAGGCGAGCCACATTAAGGGGTTGTTGGTTTTTGACCTCCCCCACAAGGGGGAAGGTCGCCACGAGTCTTCGAGTGGCGGGTGGGGGGTAAGGCTCGAACTGCTGTGAAGGCAGCACCCCCCACCCGGCTCGCAAAGCCTCGCCACCCTCCCCCACAAGGGGGGAGGGCAAAGACACGTTGTTCGCCAGGAACTGGTCGATGATCCACTGGACTACGCGCCGTCCGCCGTGGCAATGAATCTCGACTCTCTGCGCACCGGTGATAGCGAGAATCACTTCGTCGCCGACGCCATCGCCGCATGTGCCGAACCAGAAGCGATGCAGTTCCGGCGAATCGGGCAGCGGCTTCCCACTAGGTCGGAAGAGTTGGCGTGCCTGTTCCCAAGCACGATCACCTGCGATTTCGATGGTGGCGATGGCTCCGACGCCGATAGGCGTGAGCAGTGACACCGTGGTGTCACTCACGGCAACGCCTCCGCCGCGATGCGAATACCTTCGAGCACGAGCGTGGGCAACTCAACCACTTCGTCGACGTTCCGAAACTGGTACTTCGACAGTGATCCGCGAGCCCCGCCGGTGAGAAACAAACGCGGCCACGGAGCCCCGAGACGTTCGAGCAACACAGCAACGCCGCCCTGAACTGCCGCTGCAATTCCAGCCCGGATGGCGTCTGCGGTATTCTTGCCAGGGGGTCTGACTTCCGGGACCTCGCCGAGATCAATCAACGGCAACTTCGCAGTGTGTTCGTGCAGTGCGCGACCCATCAACCGCGGTCCAGGGAAGATGGCGCCGCCCTGAAACACGCCATTGGCGTCGATCAGGTTCACCGTGACCGCTGTGCCAACATCGACGGTAATGGCTGGTGTGCCTTTGGGAACAAGCGACTTCGCGGCAATTGCTCCGAATAGTCGATCAATCCCGACCTTCGCGGGTTCATCGACATTCACTCGAATCGGAAGTGCGGTGGCGTTTTCGAAGACGGCAATGCGACCGTGAGGCTGTAACCAGTCCCGGAACCGGGCGAGGGCAGGCGGGTTAACACTCGCGAGTGCCCAACGACGCGCCTCTGTTCGCGGAGGAAGTGTTGCCAGCTCCGCATCCCAGATCGCAGGTTCGTCGAGCGAAAGTCGTCGCACTTCGGTGACGCGGTTGCCTTTGCACACGCCCCACTTGACGCGGGTGTTGCCGATGTCAACCACCACATCCGGCGTCATGGCGCGGTCTCGTCAGCGGTCGGCGTGATGCTGGCCACGTCTGCCGTCTGGAAATCGCCAGTGCGAACCACCGCCTCCGTTGCGAACTCGATCACCGGCTTCCGGCGTGCTGCCTCTTCAGCTTCGGCACGCTTGATGTCCGCGAGCATGTGTGCCATGCGACCAGCCAGCACCGAAAGCCCCTGACCCGTCACGGCCGAGAACATCAGCACTTCGCAGCCCAACTCGGCGGCAAGGCGATCGCGTACTTCCTCGGCACCGGTTAGTTCCGCCTTGCTGATGCAGACGATCTCCGGCTTGCCATCCAGGGGGATGGTGTAGTCGTGCAGTTCCTTGCGGATGAGATGATAGTTCCGCACGGGGTCGGCACCGTCTGTCGGGAACGGCTCGACAAGGTGAACCAGAATTCGCGTGCGTTCGACGTGCCGTAAGAACTCGTGACCAAGCCCCACGCCCTGTGCGGCCCCTTCGATCAACCCAGGAAGGTCGGCCAGTACGAAGCCCGCGTCGCCAGCAGTGACGATGCCGAGATTCGGGTGTTTCGTCGTGAACGGATACGACGCGATTTCCGGCGTCGCTCGGCTCAGACGCGAGAGCAGCGTCGACTTGCCGGCGTTCGGGAAGCCGACCAGCCCGGCGTCAGCGATCACCTTCAGTTCCAACGAAATCCAGCGTTCTTCGCCTTCTTCGCCTGGCCCGAATTGTCGCGGCGTGCGGTTTGTGCTGCTCTTGAAGCGAACGTTCCCGTGGCCGCCGCGACCGCCCTTCGCCGCGATCAGTTCGTCGCCGGGCGTTACCAGATCCTTGAGGACGTTGCCGCGTTCACGGTCGCGGATGATGGTGCCGGGCGGCACGAGCAGCACGATATCCTCGGCGTTCGCGCCGGTCTTGCGAGCGCCACCGCCGGAGTCGCCGTTGCGTGCCCGCCAGTGCTTCTTCATCGTGAGGCCGGCGAGATTGTCGGCGTTCGGGTCCGCACGAATGATGACGGAGCCGCCGTTGCCGCCGTCGCCGCCATCGGGACCGCCCTTGGGGACGAACTTCTCACGTCGGAAGGTCGCAAGCCCGCGACCGCCGTCTCCACCCTTCACGAACAGTTCCACGCGATCGACGAACATATTTCACCTGGGAAACGCAAACAGGGGGCAGATGCCCCCCGCACGCCAAAAGGCATTATACGATTACATGCGCTCGACGGTGCGGATACCGAGTAGATCGAGTGCCTGCTTGATGACGCGACCCACCAAATCGACGAGCAACAGCCGGCTCTCTTTGAGTTCCGGCGTCTCGGCTTTCAGCACTTTGCAGTTCTCGTAGAACCCGCTGTAGCACTTCGCCAAATCCCAAAGGTAGGCCGAAATCAGGTGCGGCACATAATCGGCTGCCGCAGCTTCGACAGCTTCTGGGAAGCGGAGCAACTGCAATGCGAGCGCACGTTCCGCTGGGTGTCCGAGAATCACAGTCGGCGGGTTCGTGCGAAAGGGTGTCACGTCGATATCGCCTTCGCGGAAGATCGCTCGGCAACGAGCGTAAGCGTACTGCATGTACGTGGCCGTGTTGCCGACCGTGGCGGTCATCTTGTCGAGGTCGAAGACATAGTCGGTGGTGCGGCTCTGGCTCAGGTCGGCATACTTCACCGCTCCGACACCGATCACTTCCGCGATAACGGCTTTCTCGGCAGCGTCAAGCTCCAACACCTGATGCCCATTCGCGCGACGTTCAGCCACACTCGACTCATACTTCTCCAACCCGAGTCGGGCCGCATCGTCGAGTAACGACATCAGTTCGATCACGCCACCCTTCCGAGCACCAAACGGTTTTCGGTCTTTGTCTAACATCGAGCCGAACTGAACGTGTTCGTACGCGCTCTGGTCGTAACCCCAACGACGAGCCTGTGCGAAGATCGTCTTGAAGTGCAACGCTTGCGGCGCACCCACGACGTACAGCATTGCGTCGGGCTTCCATGTCTCGGCACGATGCTTGATCGTCGCGAGGTCAGTCGTGGTGTATGTGAACGCTCCGTCTCGTTTCCGGAGAATCGCGGGCGGCTCTTCCTTCTTCTGCTCTTCTTCGTTCTGCGGAATGATGCCCTTCGCATTGGGGATCACCACCGCACCCTTGCTCTCAAATGCGAGTCCTTTCGCCAGCATGTCCGCCACGACGCCCGCCAGCATCGGGTTGTAGAAGCTCTCGCCGAGCGCGTGGTCGATCTTCACGTCGAGGCGTTCGTAGATCGGGCGCAGCATTTCCAGACACGCCGGCATGAACTGCTTCCACAGAGCGACGTTCTCGGGGTCACCTGCGTGTAGTTTCGCGGTTTCCTCCTGGCACACCTTCTTGATCAGATCGTCGGTTGGGCCGTCTTCCTCGTCGCCTTCCTTTTTGAACATCTTGTTGATGGCGACATACAGGCGAGCCAGTTCACGCACCGGGTCGGCCTTGAACGCCGCGTCGTCGCGGAAGTTCTTGTAGCCGTGAATGAGGATGCCGAACTGAAGCCCCCAGTCGCCGAGGTGGTTGTCGCCGACGACCGTGTGACCCAGGAAACGCAGGATTCGCACGAGCGAATCGCCGATGATCGTGCTTCGCAGGTGCCCGACGTGCAATGGCTTCGCCACGTTCGGACCGCTCAGGTCAATCACGAACGTCTTCGGCTTCGGACACGGTTCGACGCCGAGTTTCGGATCAGTGGCAATGTTGCGGACCTGTGCCGCCAGCCAAGTGTCCTTCAGTTTCAGATTGATGAAGCCTGGCCCCGCAACCGTTGGCGTATCGATCACATCGTTCGCGGGCAACGCGGCAATGATCGCCTTCGCCACGTCCGGCGGCTTCTGGCCGAGTGCCTTCCCCATCGCCATCGCCATGTTCGCCTGGTAATCGCCGTTGTCCGCGTTCGACGACGGCTTCACCATGCCGAGATAGTCCGGCACCTTCAAAAGGTCCGGCGCGACCTCGGTTAGCACCGGGGCGAACAGCGAACGAACGTGTTGAAGGAGATTCATCGGTGAGAACTCGATCGGACGCAGCCCCCTTGGGGCTGCCGCTACACTTGGTGATGTCACAAAAACGAGACGTCGGCCGCGACCGACACCCTGTTAGAGGCGCGGCCCGGCCGACGGGTTCGTTATAGAAACCGCGTCATCGCAAGACGCGGGATCAGATTTCGCGTTCCCAGTCCACCCGTGGTGCGTCTGCCCATAGCTCTTCGAGCTTGTAGTAGTCGCGAGTGTCTGAGTCGAACACGTGGATCACGACGTCGCCGTAGTCTTGCACGATCCACTTACTCGCTTCGTAGCCCTCAATGCCGATGCGAGAGTCGCCTTCGGCTTTCAGGGCGTCATCGGTCTCCTCCGCCACAGTGTGAATCTGGCGGCGGCTCGTGCCTGTGGAGATGACGAAGTAATCGAACAAGGGGGTGCAAGGACGCATGTCCAGGACCAGGATGTCTCGGCCCTTATTGTCGGCAGCGACCTTAGCCGCCACACAGGCCCGGTGAAGGGCACTGGAGAGGCTCGGGGCGAGTGGGTCGGACACCGTGTCCACCGTGCTCATCGTTGCGGTGTTCAAGTGACCTCCTTCAGGGCATGGGGGTTGCCTCCGGAGGTCGGCGGTGCCGCGCTAACAGGTGGGAATTCACCGTTGTCGTGGGGATGCCTCCGGGGGCGGTCTCTCGACCGTGCCATGCCGACTGATGCGGTGCGGACTATCCGCAACCGTCTAGTATATCATCAGACGGCATGGGCGTTCAGTCAAGGAACATGGCACGTTTCCCGCGTTTTAGTGGTGATGGACGGCTGTCAGAACCTGTTACCACCCACCCAATCCGAACAATTGGCGTGTTCAAATTGGCTGCTGACACAATTTCTGGTCAGCGGGGGTTGGCGAACGGACACGGGGTTCACCACAGAGGTTCGGCGATTGGTGTTTGGTGTTTCGTGTTTAGTGGGGTGGGCTGGACTCGCGCCATCGCCGGGCGGATTGATCGAGCCATGGGAAGACAAATCACCGTCGGATTGATACCAAACACAGAACACTAAACACGAAACACCAAACACCAAACACTAAACACCAAAATGTCCCGCGTTCTGATTGCCCCCGGGCCACTGCGAGATATCGAACACGCATTCGGTCCGACTCTCCGTGCCGCGGGGATCAACTTCGAGTACCCCAAGCGCGAAGGCTTCGCGTTCAATGCGATCCTCACCGAGCAGGAAATTCTCGCACAGGTTCCGGGCTGCGCTGCAGTCCTCGCGGGCGGCGAGCCATACACGCCCAGCACAATCGCGAAACTCGCGGCAGCGGGGCTGAAGGTTCTCGCGCGTGCCGGTGTCGGGTACGACGCCATCAACCTCGAAGCCGCCACGGAACATGGCGTCGCGGTTTGCTTCGCTCCGGGTGCGAACCACGAAGCGGTCGCCGAACACGCCTTCGCGCTGATCCTCGGACTAATCCGCGAAGTACGCCGGCAAGACGTCGCGATTCGTGCGGGCAAGTGGCCACGCACAGCAGTGCGATTCGTTCGCGGCACGACCCTTGGCATCGTTGGCCTTGGGCGAATCGGTAAGGCGATGGCAACGCGAGCGAACGCCTTCGGCATGAGGGTGTTGGCCGCCGAAATCATGCCCGATTTGGGCTTCTGCGAATCACATCGAGTTGAACTCGTGCCGTATGAAGAACTGCTGAAGCAATCCGACGTGGTCACGCTTCACGTTCCGAAGACGCCGCTGACGAAGAACATGATTCGCAAGGAAACGATCGCGTTGATGAAGCCGGACGCGATCGTCATCAACACGAGTCGCGGCGGCGTGGTTCACGAGGCTGATCTGTACGAAGCCCTCACGACGAAGCGACTCGCAGGGGCTGGGCTGGATGTGTTCGAGAAAGAACCGCTGGCCGGCAGTCCGTTGTGCGAACTGGATAACGTGCTCCTGACAGCTCACACAGCAGGCGTCGATCTGAAATCACGCGAAGACATGGCGTTGGTCGCGGCGCAAGCGATTGTGAAGTTGCTGGCGGGTGAGTGGCCCGCCGGTTGGGTCGTGAATCCGGAGGTAAAGCCCAAGTTCTTCGCCCGCTAAGTCACGTCGCGGGCGGCGGTTCGGGCGGTGGCTCAGTGGGCGGTTGCGGTTGGGCAAGTTTGGCCCTGGCCGCCCGTTGTTCCGCCAACCGGATCGGCCCCCAGATATGGGAGGGAGACTGCCCCTTTCGTTCTTCGGGCGTGACCGGGAAAATGGGCTCGTATTCGGTCATATCCGGTGAGTCATTTTCTTTCGGCTTGGCCGGAAGTCGTCGCCTTGGGATTTTCGGTTGTTGCTTTTCGGGCTCGGCTGGCATTCTCACTCCTCCAAACGAATAGTTTCGACGGCAATTATCTCGCTTCCTTGTCTTAATCGAAACTCGTAAACCCCGGCGATTGGAAACGGAACTCCTCGGAGATACCACGCCCGAATCACCGTTCGCGGGGCGTGACCAAAGGGCACTATCAAAGGACCATACGTTGTGATTTCTTCCACCTCATATTCATCATCGCTCGCGACGCGGACGACATCAACCCAGAACTCGTGCTCGTCTTCTCCTTCGAACCGCACGAACACCCACAAATCGATTCCGTCGAGTGGGTATGCTTCGCCAGCTTCCGGCGAGAGTTGGAACACGACGTTGTGCAACGAATATGGGTTATCCGGCTGACTAAAATCGGAGGTCGCCCGGCGGCAAACCAAGAAGTGATGAACGATCACCGGTTCCATCACAGCATTCTCCGGCGCATTTCTGTACTATTCTACCACCTGTCCGAAACGGCCGCGAACCAACGCGGAGAGTGATCCGAGGAGTCGGATGCCGGAAGATGTGATCGTCACAGAACGACTCGTGGTGCGGTATCGCGGGAAGGCGGCCCTCGATGGCCTCGACCTCCGCGTGCCGCACGGCAGCGTGTTCGCCTTCCTCGGTGATAACGGTGCCGGCAAAACCACCACGATGAAGATTCTCACCGGCCTCGCACCCACCGACACCGGCCGTGCCACCATCCTTGGCCTCGATTGCTGGTCGAAGGCGACCGAACTGCGGCACCGCGTCGGGTACATGCCCGAACGCCCCCGCTTCTACGACTGGATGACTGTCGCCGAGATCGGATGGTTCACATCGTCGTTCCATCGGCCAGGCTTTCTCGCCAGGTTCCGCGAATGGTCCGACCGCCTCGGGCTCGATCAGGAGAAGAAACTCCGCGACCTCTCCAAAGGCGGCTATGCTCGCGTCGGCCTTGCACTCGCCCTCGCTCCAGACCCCGAAGTGTTGCTCCTCGATGAACCCACATCGGGCCTTGATCTGCTCACACGCCGGGAGTTTCTGGCGAGCCTCGTTGAACTCGCCGCGGCAGGGCGAACCATTCTCATATCGAGTCACTCGATCGCGGAACTCGAAAAGGCCTGCACGCACGTCGGGCTTCTCAAAGATGGCAAGATGATTCTCTCGGCACCGCTCGCGGTGTTGCGGGCAAAGGTGCGTCGGTTCAGTTTGCGGTTCGCGGATCGGCCGCCGGAGGCGTCGAATCTCGGCACGGTGCTGGAACGCAACGGGACGGGCCATTTCTGGCAAGCGCTCGTGCAAGACCCCGATCCCGCAGCGGTCGCTGTGTTGCGAGAAAGCACCGGCGTCAGCGACTTCGAGGATGCACCCGTCACGCTCGAAGAGGTGTACGCGGCGCTCATGGCTCGATCCACGAACGGCACACTTGCTGCCGCCGGTGGGATTCCGATGGTGCGCAAGGTCGATCCCGTTTAGCCGCGACGGGATGCGGAGCGTTCGAATCACATGATTAAAGCCGTCATCTGGAAAGAACTCCGTGAGCAAGGACTGATCGGCCTCACCCTCGTTGTCCTCGGATCTGGGGTGCTCGTGGGTGTCGCGTCGCTTGCGGAGCCACCGGGCCAGGGTGCTCCGGCTGGCGATGTCATTCGTAACCTTGGGTTGGGCCTTCTTGCCACGCTCATGCTCTGCGTCACGGCGGGAATGGTCTGTGGTGGAGCAGTCTTCGCTGCCGAACGCGAAGCGGGAACAATGGGCTTCCTCGATTCGCTCCCGGTGTCTCGCTGGCTGCTGTGGCGATCGAAGCTGTTCGCTGGTGCCGGATTGGCCGTTGCTCAGGTCGCCGTTCTGATCGCGGTCGCGACCGCCCTCGGGTTGGTGCCAACATTCGGTTGGGGGCGTGCTGTCGGCGTGTTCGCGCTGCTCGCGTTCGTCTGGGGAATGTTGGGGTCCACGCTTTCGCGAACAACCCTCGGCTCAATCGGCGTTGCGATCCCTTCTGCCGTGCTGGCGACGGTTGCTGTTTTGGTGATGATTGTCTTCTTCCTGGCCATGTTCACGCACGACCCGCTCACGCTCTCATTGCGACCTTCGGCCGCCGCTGCATTTCTCGTCTCAATGTTCACCGTGCCGCTGGGCCTGTCCGCGTGGGTGTTCACCAAACCCGACCGACTCCGTGCTGCCGACGACTCGGGCGACGTTACGACAGTTGGGCAAACCCGCGGACGATCTCGCAACGGTGTCCGCGCGTTGGTCTGGCTCACGTTCCACCAAATGCGAGGCGTCGGGGCTGTGCTGTCGGTCTTCGCCTTCATCTTCGGTCTGATGATGCTCGCGCCGAATGCCCAGCCATTTCTCATGTGGCCGGCGCTGGCTCTGTCGGCGGGCGTGCTCTGCGGCGTGACCTGCCTCGCCGACGAACAGACTCGCGGCGTTGCCCGATTCTGGGGCGAGCAACGGCTACCGATCGGTCGCGTGTGGGTCGTGAAGGTCGGGTTGCACTTCTTGATGTGCCTCGGCCTCCTGTTCATCCTTGCGCTGCCGTTGATCGTCCGATCGCAGTTCGCTGATCGAGCCCACATGAGGGAGCACTCCACCCTCGCGGTCATCTTTCGGTCGCCGTTGTTCGACGAACTCGGCCGCCAAGGGTGGAAGTTCCTGCTTCTCCCGGCGGTCTACGGGTTCACTGCTGGCCATCTGTGTGGGCTGACCTTCCGCAAACTCGTGGTGGCGTGCGGTGTGGCCGGAATCCTGGGTGCCGTTGGAACTGCTGCGTGGGAACCCTCGTTGCTCGCGGGTGGTGTCGCCAACTGGCAACTGTGGCTGCCGCCTCTGATCGGCCTCATCACTGCGAGAATGCTGATCCCGGCGTGGGCCACCGATCGCCTCACGGCGGGCGGCCCGCTTGGCAGGTTGGCCGGCGGATGTCTGGCGGGCGTTATCGTGTTGGCCCTGGGAATCGGCTTTCGTGTACTTGAAGTTCCGGATCGACCGGATGCTGAAGCAGACGTCGAATACGTTTCGAGCCTTCCCCCGCTCGATGCGAACCGAAGCGGCACAGGCTTCCGAACTGCTGCGGAACGACATGCTCGAATGGTCACGACTCTCGCTCCGGAGTTCGACCGAGTGGTTCCGGCTCCACCTGCGGGAACACCGTCGACTCGCAAACTGCGAATCGAGGAACGGCTCAATGAGGTTCCGTTGAAGGGTTGGTCGGCGAGCGACGCGGAAATGGAGGCCTGGCTCGATCGCCTCTTCGGCCCCGACGTGGACCCGAACAGCGAAACGTGGTACACGACGGCTGCGACGGCTGCGACTTATCCCGTTGGGATCTACGAATCGCCGCAGCTTATCACCGTGTCGGCGCAGCGTGAAGCGTCGGCGGCGAGCGCGCAACGAATGGCCACCTCGCTGCTGGTTCGCGGACTTCAACAGCAGGCCGCAGGCGATTCGGAGGCGTTCATTGAGGCATTCCGAACCGTTGTCACGCTCGCACAGACAATGCGAAACGGAACGATTGTTTCCGCCTTCCAGACCGGCCGCGTGATCGAGGAAATCGCACTGCACGCGCTCGACCGTTGGCTCGAAGCGTTGCCACCTCAGGCGATCTACCTCCGGGCGGCTATGGCACCCTTCCCCGAATTCGGAGCAGTGATCGCGTCCGGTTTCGACCGTCGGCCCGATTTGCTTCGCACGATGATTGCGATACTCGAACCGGAGGACCCGACGCAGCCATTCGACCCCACGCCGCATTTCCTGGCGGAACGGTATGTGATCCGCGAAGCGATGAAAGCGCCCGCTCAGTGGTTGCCATACATCATGGGGTTGCCGAGCAATCAAGAGACGACCAACCCCGAGATCGACATCGTGACTCTCGCCTGGACCGTTCCGTGGGAGCGAGAACGAACTCGCCGCCTCGTCGGGTTGGGGTTCGAGACTGGTCTTCCGACCGAGTACGGGTTGATCGTGGGTCGCCCAGGTGCCGGCATCTTGATTCGCCCGCGTCTGCCCGCCGAATTGATCGAAGTCGAACGGAATTTGCGTTCGCATCGTCGAGCGGCGTTATTGAAGCTCGCGTTGCGGACGTATCGTGCGGAACACGGCAAATATCCCGATCAAGACCGCCCTGATCCGCTTGCGGTTCTCGTGGAAGATAAATATCTGCACCGGATTCCGCCGGATGCTTACGACGAAGCGCGATCATTCGGCTATCGAGTTGGGCCTCTCGGCGTGGCATCACCGCAACCCCGCCCTCGCCCAGCGGGAGTGCGGCCTCCTCGTGCGGGGGACAACCCGAGCGTGTGGTTTGTTCCACCCGGTCAGGCGATGATCTGGTGCCATGGACCCAGCCCGAGCGACCCCGCGAGAAATCAGTCGAGCGTGCCCCCAGGTCCGACCCCAACCCGACCAGACGATCTGATCTACCTCGTGCCGATCGGACCCGCTCCGTGATGGGATTCGTTCCCTTCCGGGGCGGGCAGGAATTCGATGCCACCGGTCGCCACGTCGTACAACGCGCCGATGACCATGATCTTCCCGGCTGCCACCAGATCAGCCAGCGCCTGACTTTCTCGCAGCAGCGTCTCGACCGAGAACTGCACGTTCCGCCTCGCCACGCTGTTGGCGAACGCTTCCCGCTCGTTCGGCGGCAAATGATCGAAGCCCTTGCACGTCCCCAGATCGATCGATTGCTGTACAGCCCACAGGACGTGATCGAGGTGCTGGCATCCCGTGGCTTCCGCCGCGGTCTTGCCCGAGCACGCAAAATCCAGTGCTGCGTTCACCGCACCGCAACGGGTGTGCCCCATCACGACAACCAGCTTCGCCCCGGCAACCGCACAGCCGTACTCGATGCTTCCGAGCACCTTTCGGCTCGTCACATTCCCCGCGATGCGAGCGCTGAAGATGTCGCCGACTCCAAGGTCGAAGATCATCTCCACGGGAACCCGCGAGTCGATGCAACTCAGCACGACCGCCAGCGGGTGCTGCCCCGCAGCCGTCGCTTCCACTTGCCGACCAAGATCGCGAGTGAGTCGCCGACCGGTACGGAACCGCTCGTGGCCGTCCTTCAAAATCTGAAGCACCTGCGCTGCGCTGATCGCAGCTTGAAGACCGCGAGTGGAGTGGTCCACGTACTGAACGCGATCCTCCAGATGATAGCGGCGACGGAACCCCATCATGCTCACTTCGACGCCGCGTGCTGGACCGGTCTGCTCCTTGAAGTCGCGGATCACGTCAAGCACATCCGCGTCGATGTAGTCCGTGCTCTTGGCATCAAGGAGAACGTGCCCACCTCGCGGCACGCTATCGAGGACCTTCATCAGTGCGGCCTTGTTGAAGAAGCTCACCTGATTCGCCAGTTCGATGCGAACAACGTCGCCGCCGAGATGTTTCTCCACGACGACCCGAATCGCTCGCCTCGCGTTGCTCCAGAGGATAAACGCCGTGCTCGTCGCCAGCCCGAGCATGACCCCGATGAGCAGGTCCGTCAGCACGATGGACACCACCGTTGCCACGAACGGAATGAACTGCGACTTGCCACCCGCCCACATCTGTCGAACCAGACTCGGACTCGCGAGCTTGATCCCGGTGACGAACAAGATTGCAGCGAGGCATGACAACGGAATGTAGTTCAGCCACGTTGCCAGGAACGCGACGCTGACCAGCAGCAAAACGCCGTGGAAGATCGCGGAGAGTTTCGACTGCGCACCCGCGTTGATGTTCACGGAACTCCGCACAATCACCGACGTGATGGGCAAACCGCCGACCAATCCGGAGGCGACATTCCCGAAACCCTGTGCGATCAGTTCGCGGCTCGGAGGCGAGTTGCGTTGTTGTGGGTCGATCTTATCGACGGCTTCCAGGTTCAACAGCGTTTCCAGGGAAGCGACGGCAGCCAGCGTGAAGGCCGCGAGATAGATGGCTGGATTCGCCCATTGCGAGAAGTCGGGCAATCGAAGGAATCGGAAGAAATCGGCAGCGCTGTCCGCTGCGGGAACCTGAACGAGATGCGTCTGTTCGATCGACCAGAAATCACCGAAGTAACGGAAGAGCTGCGTTAAGCCGACGCCGAACAACACGACAATGAGCGGAGCCGGCACGGCGGACTTCTTCAAACGCTTGGAACGGTCCCAACCCACCAGCAGCAGAACGGACAACACGCCGATGAGCGCAGCTCCGGGTTGGATGTCGCTGATCGTCTCGATCAGTTCGGTGAACGTGTTCTGTTGGTCGGGTTGGCCGAAAGCCATGTCGCCTTCTGGGTCGGGGTCGTGACCGACGACGTGCGGAATCTGCTTCAAAATTAAGATGATCCCAATTGCGGCGAGCAGTCCCTTGATGACGCTCGACGGGAAGAACGCGGCGACGAACCCCGCTCGTGCGAGTCCGAGACCGATCTGGATGACGCCGGCAAAGACGACCGCGAGGAGGAACGCATCGAACGATCCGAGCGAGACAATTTGTGCAGCGACGACCGCCGTGAGACCAGCAGCCGGGCCGCTGACGCTACTGTGCGAACCGCTGAGCAACCCGACGAGAATGCCGCCGATGATGCCCGCAAGGAGACCGGAGAACAGCGGGGCACCCGACGCGAGCGCGACACCAAGGCACAGCGGAAGCGCGACGAGGAACACGACAAGTCCAGCCGTGAGGTCGTGTCGCGGGGAGGGTGGCGAACCAGTGGTATGTGGCATTGTGATGAATTTCCTGAGTTTTAAGGGGGAGGTTGTTGTGGTCAGTGATGGCTGTTGGATAAACGAACGCGAGCCGAGGCCGGAACGGTCCGGTCGGATGGCGTGATGACGCGACGAGTGATGTGGCTAACAGCGCAGAGTTGACGTGCGAGCGATGCGACCGACGGGTGACGGTTGTGGACACCGCGATTGGGGACTGCCGAGCAACGGAACGCGGTTGACGCTTCCGTGTCGATTCTGCCAACCGATCGAAGCCGTTGCGGATCGAGTGGCTGGCGTTGGAATCGGGTCGGAATCGTTTCCGTCTTCGTGGCTGTCCGAAGTGGGGGCTTCCGTTTCCGTGGAGGCGCCGGCGAACACGGAGCCAACCACCAGCGGAAACTGAGCTAGCCCCGACATGAGGAGACACGCCAGAAACGCCACGACACGGACGTATCCGCTCGGGTTGGTGGGGCGTGGCATTGCTCGGGAACTGTACCTCATGCTCGCATTATAGGAGCGACTGGAGCAGCACGTAATGGAATCGTTTTGCTCTGTGGCCGCCGGTGCCGGTACACTTGCGGATCGGAATTGTTCCTCTCTCTGGGGCCAGCCGTGGCACATCGCGTCACACGCCGAACCGCTCTGAAGACCGGAGCCGCACTTGCCGCAACCGCCGGATTACCTCGCAAGGCTACCGCACAAGAACCGAAGCGGCCGGCCATCGAAGCCTACACCGATCAGTTGAGTTACGCTCCCGGCGACGAGATGAAGATTCTCGCCTCGGGGGATCAGGGGTACTTCGACCTGAAAATCTTCCGCGTTGGTGTTGAGCGAACTCCGACCGACGTGCATCTCAAGGTGCCGGTCGAATCCCAATCAGTTCCGAAGGACGCTTCATCCCACGGTTGTCGCTGGGCGAAGACCACCACAATCAAGGTCCCCGAGTCGTGGAAGACAGGGTACTACGAAGTCGTCATGGGTCGGGGTAATGCCGAGAAAGCAGTTGCGTTCTTCGTCGTGCGGCCGAAGGAGCCGGGCAAGAACGCGAAGATCCTGCTGCAACTCAGCACCAACACCTACAACGCCTACACGAACTGGGGTGGCTACAGCCTCTACGCCTACAACGGTCGGCACAAGGTTCAGGGTCGCCGAGTGTCGTTCGATCGGCCTCAGTCGTCGCAGTTCTCGCGGTGGGAAGAACCGTTCGTGAAGTGGGCCGATGCTAACGGCTACGCTCTCGATTATGCCGTGAACTCCGATCTCGAATTCCGCCCCGAGATTCTCAAGAACTACAAACTGGTGCTGAGCGTCGGTCACGACGAATACTGGTCGGCACCGATGCGTGACAATCTCGAAAAGTACATCGGCGACGGCGGCAACGTCGCGTTCTTCAGCGGCAACACCTGCTGCTGGCAAGTGCGTTCTGAAGACGATGGCCGGGCGCTCGCGTGCTGGAAGCAGAACTTCGGCGACGACCCGCACTACAAAGCTGGCACACACAAGACGCTCACGTCGCTGTGGAGTCACTACCTCGTCGGTCGGCCCGAGAACGCGCTCACGGGGGTCGGCTTCCTGTGGGGCGGCTATCACCGCAGTCACGGGCAGTTCATGGACGGTCCCGGTTCGTTCACGGCACACCGTCCCGAACACTGGCTCTTCGCGGGCACCGATCTGAAAAAGGGCGACTCTTTCGGAGCGAAGTTGCCCGGCTACAAGGTCGTCGGCTACGAGTGCGACGGCTGCGAATTGGAGTGGAAGGACGGCTTGCCGTTCCCGACGTGCACCGACGGCACGCCCAAGAATTTCGAGGTGCTGGCGACGTGTCCGGCTCGCTGGGCACCCGACGACTGCGAATGGTACGAGAAGTGGCAGAAGGGCCGCACGGGTCAGGCTGTCGTGGGGACTTACACTCGCGGCGGCACCGTTGTGACCGTGGGCACGACCGACTGGAGCCACGGCTTACGCGGCGGCGATGCCGCGGTCATTCGCATCACGAAGAACGTGCTGGATAAGCTCGGGAAGTGAGTCAGGCTACCGCCCCGCAGCGGGGAAAGACCTATCAGAAACACCATGGTATTTGGAGCACCAGAGATGAAGCGACTTGTGATCCTCTTGGGGTTTATCGCAGGGTGCGACGCGAAACCGTCCAAAAGCGGAGGCGACGCCCCGCCGGTGGAGGGGGCGAAGGCTCAACCCGCACCGGACGTCAAAACTCCAGACGTCAAGGCTCCCGACGCACCGGCCAAAATCACTGTCAAACTCGCTGGTTTGGAAGTCTACAACGCCGAAGTCGAGAAACTGTTCGTGAGCGACGATCCCTTCGCGCCCAAGAAACGCCACGGCACAATGCTCTACTTGTGGGTCTCCTTACCCGACCAGCACATCCTCAACGTCGATCAAGATGGCAGCGAACTGGCGTCCATCGTCGATGACCGCGGCACCGAGTTGTACAAACCCATGGGCGAGAAGTCTGCCCAGAAGTGGCTCTGCGCCGGCAAGGAGTTGCGGTTCTCCCCCGAGGGCAACTCCGTCATGGTCCAGATTCACGTCCCGACACTTCCAACTGCCGGAGCCAAAGAACTCACCGTGAAAGGGCAACTCGGCATCCGGGTCGCGGGCGATCTGGAGGTTGGCAGTTGGGAAGGTGCGACCAAGGATGGCGGAGTGCAGGGGAAAATCGGACCGATCAAGTTGTTTGGTGGCAAGGGCAATATGAGTTTTAGCGCGCCAGATCCGAACCTCATCAAACAAGTCTCGTGCTTCGAGAAGGACGGGAAACCGCTCAAGGGCACCTACCGGGCCAGCGGTTCCGGGAGTGTTGGAGGCGTCGTGTCATATGACAGCAACTTCACCTACTCCCACCCAGTGGACTTCGTGAAGGTCGAGGTCAAGTACGCCAAGAACGTGAAGTCGATCGTCGTGCCAGTTCAACTGTCCTGCTCACTTGGTTTCTAGTCCCGCTTGATGCGTCGCCCCGTTGGGGCAACCGTTTCACAACCTCTAACTCCCTCGCTGCCATGACAACACGTCGAACGTTTCTCAAGTCGTCCGCAGTTGGTGCCGCGGCGCTCGCGGTGCCCACGTCAGCGCCCGCCGAAGGGAAAGCCGACACGCTGAACATCGCCCTCATCGGCTGCGGCGGAATGGGCAAAGCACACCTGTCGCTGCTCGTGAAGAACAAGCAACTCAAGATCGCGTATGTTTGCGACGTCGACGAGAAGCGACTCGCTGACGCCGCGAAGATCGCCACCGCTGCCGGGCACGAGCCGAAGGCCGAGAAGGATCTTCGCAAGATCCTCGACGACAAAGCCGTGAACGCCGTCTGGATGGCAACGCCAGATCACTGGCACGCGCCGGGAGCGATTCTCGCCGCCGACCACGGCAAGCACGTCTACGTCGAGAAGCCGTGTTCGCACAACATTCGCGAAGGTCGATTGATGATCGACGCGGCGAAGCGCAACAAGGTGAACATCCAGGTCGGCACGCAATCACGCAGCACCAAGACGTGCCAGGAAGCGATGGATCGCATCAAGGGCGGCGCGATCGGCGACATCCTCGCGGTGAAGGCGTGGAACAGTCAACTTCGCCGCAACCTCGGGCATGTGAAGCCGAGCGAACCGCCAGCGCACATCGATTACGACACCTGGCTCGGGCCAGCGCCGGTTGCTCCGTTCTATACGAATCGTGTTCACGGTTCCTGGCGATTCTTCATGGACTACGGCGCCGGCGACATGGGCAACGATGGCGTTCACGACATCGACGTGGGTGTGTGGGGCTTGGGCGTCGATGCGCTTCCGAATCGCGTCGCGGCGCTCGGCGGCAAATACTTCTTCGATGACGATCAGGAATGGCCTGACACGCAGTATGTCGTGTGCGAGTACGACGCGGGCAACGGCGGCAAGGCACCGCGACAGTTCATCTTCGAGCAGCGGATCTGGTCGCCGTATGTGCAGGAAGATTACGAGAACGGCTGTGCCTTCTACGGCACAAAGGGGATGCTCATCATCGGTCATGAAGCAGGCTGGAAGCTGTTCGGCGAGAAGAACAAACCGATTGAGCAGATGGTGGGCAAGGTGGAACTGGCGAAGCATCACCAGAACTTCATCGACGCCGTGTTGAAGGGCGACAAGCTCGCGGCGCCGGTGGAGGTGGGTCACATCTCGGCGGGCATCTGTCACTTGGCGAACATCAGCACGCGGCTCCGCAAGACGATCGAGTTCGACCCCGCGAAGGAAGTGATCACGAACAGCGCCGAGGCGAACGCGATGGTGCGCCGCAAGTATCGCGAGCACTGGTCGGTGCCGAAGGGCGTGTAACGATTCGTCATTTCGCGGAGACCCCAACTGGGTCTCCGCACGTATTGGGAATAAACCCGTCGGTAGGGTGTCACATATCCAGACAAGTCGTTCGGCAGTTCGCACTCTCTCACTTCCGGAGGCCGGTATGTCACGTTTCGTGTCGTGCGTTCCCATTTTCGGTTTGTGCTTCTTGCTCACCGCCTGCGGGGGCGGTAACGCTCCACGAGGCGACATGGCTCCCGCAAGCCGTGAAGCTGGGATAGTCATGTCGCCGGACGCGAAGAAATCGGAGCACAAGGACCCCAATAAGGCACAAGTCGAGGCTTACGGCACAATCGTCGAGAATCCGTTCCGGTCGCCGAGCGTTGCTCCGCGTTCCACGTTCTCGGCAGATGTGAACACCGCGTCGTACTCGAACATCCGCCGGTTCATCACGCAAGGGAAGCTGCCGCCGCGTGATGCCGTGTTCCTCGCGGAAATGGTGAACTACTTCCCGTACCGTTATCCCGAACCCGTCAGCGATGCACCGGTTTCCATGACGCTCGATCTCGCTCCGTGTCCGTGGAAGCCCGACCACAAACTCGCACGCATCGGCGTGAAGGCTCGCACGCTCGCCCCGCACGAATCGCCGCGCCGCAACCTCGTGTTCCTCATCGACGTTTCCGGCTCCATGAGCAGCGAGAACCGTTTGCCACTCGTGAAGAAGTCGATCGAACTGCTCGTGGATCGGCTCACTGCCGAGGATACTGTGTCGATCGTGACCTACGCTGGCGACGCAGGCTTGAAGCTGCCGCCGACGCCGGGCAATCAGCGGGGCCGCATCCTTGAGGTGGTGCGTTCTCTGGCAGCAGGCGGCGGCACGAACGGTGCGGGCGGGATTCAACTCGCTTACGAAACGGCTCGTCGCAGCTTCATCGACGGCGGCGCGAACCGCATCGTTCTCTGCACCGACGGCGACTTCAACCTCGGGCAAACAAGCGAAAGCGATCTGGTACAACTTGTCGAGAAGGAGCGAGCGAGCCGGGTGTTTCTGACGGTCCTCGGTTACGGCATGGGCAACCTCAAGAACAGCAATCTCGAAAAGCTCGCGAACCACGGCAACGGTCACTACGCGTACATCGACAGCATCAACGAGGCTCACAAAGTGTTCGTGGAGCAAGGCGGGGCGCTCGTGTGCGTCGCGAAGGATGTGAAGTTCCAGGTCGAGTTCAACCCGGCGAAGGTGGCAGCGTACCGGCTCATCGGTTACGAAAACCGCATTCTCAAGGATGAAGATTTCAAGGACGACAACAAGGACGCGGGCGACATCGGCAGCGGTCACACGGTCACGGCTCTGTACGAGATCGTTCCGGTTGGCGTGAAGATTGATCTGCCGGGCGTCGATCCGCTGAAGTACACCACGCCGGCGCAACCAGGCACCGCGACCGACGAATGGCTCACCGTGAAGATGCGGTACAAGCAGCCCGATGGCGACGTCAGCAAGGAGTTGGCGCAAGTGCTGCCGGTGAGCGGCGAGAAGCCGATGAGCGAAGACTTCCGGTTCGCGGCAGCCGTGGCGGAGTTCGGGCTGGTGCTGCGGGAATCGCCGTACAAGTCGAACGCGAACCTGAACGATGTGCTGTCGCTGGCGGAAGGTGCGGTGAAGCACGACCCGAACGGTCACCGCAAGGAGTTCATCGATATGGTGCGAACCGCGACGGGCGTGAAGGATCGTGCCGCGAAGGAGTAAGTTGGATGTTCCCGCGCCGCACACGCCGCCTTTCCGTTGAATGAATTCATCATTACGGAGGCGGCGCGATGCGGATTCTGCTTACGAACGACGACGGCATTTACGCTCCCGGTCTGCGGGCACTTCGACACGAACTCCTCAAGCTCGGAACGGTGACGGTTGTTGCCCCCGCGACGGAGCAGAGCGCCGCGGGGCACTCCGTCACGCTGTTGAATCCGCTGTTGGTCAGCGAGGTCTTCGAGGACGACGCCGTCACGTTCATCGGTTGGGCCATCGAAGGCCGACCTGCCGACTGCGTGAAGCTCGCACTTCTGGAACTGCTCGCTGAACCGCCCGACATCATCATCAGCGGCATGAACGCGGGCAGCAACGCCGGCATCAACGTGCTGTATTCCGGCACCGTGGCCGCCGCGATCGAGGGAGCGTTCTACCATCACACCGCGATCGCCGTGTCGCTCGAATACGACAAGAAGATCTACGATTTCCAAGCTGCCGCGGGGTACGCACGTCAGGTGATCGAGCAAATCATTGCACAGAAGCCGGTCGCGGGCAGCCTCTACAACGTGAACATCCCGGTGCTGGAACGTGGCCCGATCAAGGGCGTGAAGGTGTTGCCGCAGAATGTGTCGCCGTACACGGAGAAGTTCGACCGTCGGGTGAACCCGCGAGGCCGCACGTACTTCTGGACGAGTCCGGATTTCCTGTGCCCCGACCCGCGACCGGGCACCGACGTCGAAGCTCTCGCCGAAGGCTACATCACGGTGACACCGCTCAAGTTCGACCTGACCGACCACGCGAAGTTAGCGGAATTGCAATCACAGAAATGGAACGTGGAATGACCGCCTTTATTCAGCGGGCTCCAAAGCCTGTTCCAAATACCACCGCCCGCGTTTCCGACCGATGATCGCCAGCCGGTAGATCCATGTTGCCCGCTTCCAATGCCACGCGTACCACGCGACGGGGGCAACAACCGTAGTTTGGACGACCTGATCGCCGATTGTGCCAGGAATCGACCGCACTTGAAGACCAGGGTTGTAACGCGGGGCCGGCAGCCCTCGCTGAGTTTCCAGATCTGTCTGAGTTAGTAGTCTTGAATACCAAGCCACTGCTTTACTCCCCAGTCATCCGTTTCCGGCGCAGCATGTGGTGGTAGTGTTGGGCGAATCGGTGCGATTCATCCCGCACGTACTGCAACAGCCGCAACGCGGCCGAGTGTCGGCTCAACTTGATCGACTCTGACTCACCGGGCCGGAAGATTTCTTCCTCTTGCTTCGCCAGCGAAATCACGCACGGCGGGTCGATCCCCAGGTTCTTGAACGCCTCGATGGCCGCGTTCAACTGACCCTTGCCGCCGTCGATCAGCAGGATGTCCGGGAACACCTCGTCTTCTTCGCTCAGCCGACGGAAGCGTCGCGTCACCACTTCCCGCATACTCGCGAAGTCATCGACGCCTTCGACTGACTTGATCTTGAAACGCCGATATCCGGGCTTGAACGGCAGGCCATCGAGAAAAGAAACCAGCGACGCCACGGTGTCCTGCCCGCTGATGTGGGCGATGTCCATGCCTTCGATGGTTCGCGGTGTCTTCGCCAGCCCGAGAGTCTTCCGAAGCCCGTGCAGTCCCTTCTTCGGGTCAATGGGGAACACTTCGGGTTGCACGTCGGTCTTCGAGTCCCCCCGCAGGTCGAGATTACGCAGCGCCGTGACCTCGTCGCGAATCCGCTTCGCCTTCTCGAAGTTCAGGTCTTCGCTCGCGATCACCATCTCGCGTTCCATGCGACGGATCAGCTTGTCTTTCTTGCCTTCGAGAATGAAGATCAGCTTCTTGATCTGCGTGCGGTATTCGTCGCGTGTCACGCGGAGGTTGCACGGTGCGGTGCAGCGCCGAATGCTGTGCAGCAAGCACGGCCGAAACCACTTCCACTTCGTTTCGGATGATTTGATGTCGAGCGTGCAACTGCGGAACTGAAACAGCCGTTGCAACACGTCGACCGCCATTCGGAGCTGCTTCGTGTTCGTAAACGGCCCATACAGCCGCACGCCTTTTTGACGCGGCTTCCGTGTGATCTCGACTCGTGGGAACTCTTCTCGCGTTCGGATTTGCAGATATGGGAAGGTCTTGTCGTCCTTGAGATCCTTGTTGAACTTCGGCCGCAGGTCTTTGATCATCCGCGCTTCGGTGAACATCGCCGCGATGGCGTCGGTCGTCTCGATGAAGTCGATATCGCGAATGAAGCCGATCCAGTCGCGGATGCGAGCGTCGTTCGCGGCTTCCTTCGAGAAGTACGACCCGGCACGATTGCGAAGGCTCTTCGCCTTGCCGACGTAGATGACGTTGCCGCCCGCGTCCTTCATCAGATAGACGCCGGGACCGAGCGGGAACGTGCGAACCTTCACGGCAGGGTCGTTCGGATCGGCAACAGTGGGAACAGCTTCTTCGGCCATGATTCAGCTCCGCGGGTAGTGTCCCATTGTACACGAACGGAGCCGCCGGTGAGCGTCGAGGCGTCAGCCCGACGGTGTGCGCGTCAGCCCGACGGTGTTCGCGTCAGCCCGACGGTGTGCGCGAAAATTATTCGCAATTACCGTCGGGCTGACGCCTCGACGCTCACCGCATCCACTTTGCCACATCCCTTGCGTGATACGTCAGGATCATGTCGGCCCCCGCTCGCCGAATGCTCAGCAAGATTTCCAGCGTCACACGGCGTTCGTCGATCCAGCCCTTCGCGGCGGCAGCCTTCACCATCGCGAACTCGCCGCTCACGTTGTACGCCGCCACCGGCACCTTGAAGCGTTCCTTCACTCGCCTGATGATGTCGAGGTACGACAGCGCCGGCTTCACCATAATCATGTCGGCACCCTCGGCGAGATCGAGGGCGACTTCCTTCATGGCCTCGTCGCTGTTCGCGGGGTCCATCTGGTAGGTGTTGCGGTCGCCGAATTGCGGGGGCGATTCCGCTGCTTCGCGGAACGGCCCGTAGAACCCCGACGCATACTTCGCCGCGTAGCTCAGAATCGGAATGTGCGTGAAGCCTGCCGAGTCGAGCCCGCGACGAATCGCGCCGACCATGCCGTCCATCATGCCGCTGGGAGCGATCACGTCGGCTCCAGCCTTCGCATGACTCACGCACTGCTCCGCGAGAATCGTCAGCGTTGCGTCGTTATCGACATCGACCTTGCCGCCGTGGTCGTGGAGAATGCCGCAGTGCCCGTGGTCGGTGTATTCGCAGAAGCATTCATCCGGGATGAGCAGCACGTCGGTGCCGTAAGCCTTGCGGGTCGCTCGCAGAGCTTGCTGAACGATGCCGTCGTGCTTCAGGGCGCTGGAACCAGTCGCGTCCTTGTATTCGGGGATGCCGAAGAACATGAACGCTTTGATGCCGAGATCACGGGCCGCTCCGACTTCCTCGACGAGCGTATCGACGCTGAGTTGGTAGTTGCCCGGCATCGAACTGATCTCTTGCCGCACGCCGGTTCCCGGCCGCACGAACAGTGGCAGAATGAGATCGCGTGGTGAGAGTTCGGTTTCGCGAACCAGCTCGCGGACGAGTGGGTTGTACCGCAGTCGGCGAGGCCGAACCGTGGGGAAACCGGGCGAAGGCAGATTGGCGTCGTGGTGTGTGTGGCTCATATCAGCGATTATAGTGCATGATGTTTCGCGGGGAGCGGAGGCGATTCGATGGCAGGGGTAACGTATCATCTCCGTGATCGTGGTTGGCCTTGGAGAATCGAAACTCGCGACCTCTCCCCAAAATCTGGGGCGAGCTGGGGTGGCTGGCCTTCTTCCGTCGGTCCGGCGAGCCGAGCCGGACAACCGACGGGGTTTCGATAGTTTCCGAGTTGATCGAATAACGTTGTCATCTCGGTAGCTGTGCCGCTCGGCTCGCGGCACCCATTAATGTCGAGGTCGGCGGTCTTCTCTTCGAGGATGTTGGATGTGTTGAGTGAAAGAGAACTGCAACCAGCTCCACCTCGCCCCATGCTTTGATGGGGAGAGGTCGGCGAGGCTTCGCGAGACGGGTAAGGGGAATTACCGTGACCCAAGATTCACAACACAGACGCTCATTCCCCCACCGTTTCTTACGCTTCGATTTGTTCCCAGCGTACTGTCGAGGTTACTTCGTACCTTTCTCCACGAGCAGAACCGGGCGAAGAATACCACCCAGGAACAACTCGCTGATCTTGCGATTGTCCACCCGCACAGCAACCACATTCTCGCCCTCAACACCAACTTCGCCGACATCCACGGCAAACACCGAGCGACGTGGCACGGCCGGTGCGTTCGGATTCGCTTTCTTCGGAACCGGAGCGGTCAGCACGGGCTTCGGTTCCCTCTTCTTCCCGTTCACATAGACGCTCACATCGCCATCGACCTCCGTGAAGACCAGCGAGACTGCGTCGGGTTTCTTAGCGGGCAGTGTGAACTTCGAGCGATACCAGAGCACGGTGTTCTCGCCGATCCCCTGGCCGCTCAGAGTGGCCGAGTGAGTCGCCACTTGCCGCCACTTCGCGTCGTCGTGGTTCACCGCGAAGAATGTTTTCGCTTCGCCTTCGTCCGCGTCGTCGGGTGCAAACTTCCATTTGTCGGGCAGCACGGCCAGCAGCTTGTTTGGTGCGGCAGTCGCAGAGGCACCGCCGTCGAGCGTCTTCAGCATGAATCGCCGCAGATACGACGTGCCGTACTCGGGGTTCGCCTGCTTCTTCGCGATGAGTCCCTCGATCCGTTTCGTCATGGTGGTGAAAAGTTCTTTCGCATTCGCGAAGTCGCCCTTTGCCATGCTGTCGCAGATGCCGCGATAGTCGAGGATGTTCTGGAAGCCCGCCGTGTGCATCGCCACCCGCTCGGAATACGTTGCGTCTTCCTTGGCAGCGAGGGCAGCCTTCGCGAGTGCGGTTTCGCATGTGCGGAGGAGTTCGGGCGAGTACGCCGACGCGAGACCGTAGAAGCCGCCAGAATGGTTGTGGAGTTTCGCGGTCGTCTCGTCGATCGCGGTCCAGTAGGTCTTCATTGATGCGGCGGCTGGCCCGTAGAACTTCTCGTAGTAGTCCTCCATCAGTGCCGTGGCGTCGAGCTTCGGGTTGTACGCCATTCGCAGACTGAGGTAAATCTGCGGGCCGTAGAGATACCAGTTCGACAGCACCTCGATGGTCATGAACGCGAGCCCCTTGCCCGCGAGATACGGAAACTCCACCTTGCACGGCGTGAACTTGAACATCGGCAACGTCGCGTCGGCGAGGTTGTACATGTAGTTGTAATACCCCAGCCGCGTGGCCACTTTCGACCAGCCATCGACCATGTCGAGTTGCTGTTTGCGGCTCGGGCAGTCCGCATTGCCGATGGCGTGCAGCCGACAGTAACGGATTGGTGCGATCACTGCGCAGAGGTTCGGAGCGAGTTTCTTCTCGCGTACCGGGGGCTGCGTGTAATCGGCGTACACGTAGAAGTTCAGCACCGAGTCCGGGTAGACCTTCGCAACCCGCTGCGCGACATCATCGAAGAAGTCAGCGTAGCGAGTTGAGATCGAAATGGTGCCGCTACTCGGCTCAATGGCTTTCGGATCGTCCTGTGCGACGCACTTGTCGCAGCGGCAGTAGCCACGACCATCGGGCGGCGAGATCGACGGGTTCTTCGCTCCGCCCTTGATGACGCCAATGACATTGTTCGCGAACATCTCGCGTGCGCCAGCGTTCGATGTGCAGAGCCAGTCGCCATCCTTTCGCTTGCCGTCCGCACCCTGGGCGAAGTATTCCGGATGCTCGGCGAACGTGCCCTTCGGAATGTATCGGCCCCACGAGTGCGAATGTGCGAAGTCCTCGCCGCCAGCTCCGTTCCATGTCTTCCAGGGTCCAGCCGACCATGTCGGCCCCTTTGGGTTGCGGTACAGCAGTCCCGGCTTCTCGGTGATGCTCGTGGGCTTCACGCTGAGATCGGCCGACTTGGGGAACACCTCGCCGAGCGGACCGTCCATGAAGTAGCGGCAGCCGAGTTCCTCCAGGAATCGGCACACGGCTTTGGTCGTTGCTTCGTCGCTCTGGCCGCCGATCAGAACACGACCGTTACCGGCGATGATGCGGATGCCTTCCTTCGAGGGACTTTCGATGTCGTCGAGTTTCAGGCCGGCTTGCGTCGCGGCTTTGCCGACGTAGATCGCTGCTCCCTCGGCGGGCGGCTTGTCGGAAACCGGCAGTTCCGCACCCGTGATCTTCTTCACCCAATCAACGAGGAGTTGCGTCGCGAACGCTTCGCCCCCAGCCGGCAGCTTCGTCGCGCCTTTCTTTGGCACGATCGCCTTCGCGGCTGAGACGATCGTGGCGACGGGCTTGCCAGCTTTCACCAACTCGACGGAAACCGCAGCCTCGTCTGCGCCGTGTGCTTGCGTGTCGGTGCTGATGCCGATGGTGGGGATGACTGCCACAGTCCCGGCTTGATGGAGGAACTGACGCCGCGAGGGGAACGATCGCATGGGAACCTCCCGGTTGGAATTGCTTGTCTCGGATTACTTATACCCTGTGTCGGACAGAGTGTTGTTTGGTATTTCCCGGAGATCGCGGGTCGTTGATACCCCACCGGAGCATTCACTCTGCTCCGTTGCTCTTCCCTTCTCTCACGCGGCGATTAAAAAACACACGCGTGGGTATGTTGGGAACGTGAATCCCGCAGGCCTTTGCCGAACGACCCGCGTCAGAATCACTTGCATGTGGTTGAGCAAGAATGGAGGGCGTTGTGCCGGAGTTTGAGGTTCGGAACGCGACAGAGGCCGATCTGCCAGCCATCGTTGAAATCTACAATCAGTCAGTCCCCGGCGGTTGGTCCACAGCCGACACCAAGCCTGTAACCGTCGCCGATCGCATCGGATGGTTTCGCAATTTCGATCCCGCGAAGCGCCCGATTTGGGTTGCCGAGATTGATGGACAGATCGTTGCCTGGACCAGTCTTTCCTCGTTCTACGCGGGCCGTCCTGCCTACGATGCCACCGCCGAGATTAGCCTGTACATCGGCACCGCTTACCATCGACGGGGAATCGGACGCGATTTGAAACGGTGGGTCATTGAGCAGTGCCCACGGCTGGGAATCACGACACTGTTGAGCATGTACTTCGACCACAACGACGCCACTGCCCGGATCAACGAGAGCCTCGGGTTCGAGCAGTGCGGCCACCTCCGCGACATCGCCGTGGTTCAGGGCCAGAAGCGAGGGTTAATCATCGCGGCGCTCCGTATCCCGGCACCGGAACCCGCTTGACCGCGACCGTCCCCAGACGTTTGTGCTCATCACACCCGGCTCGGACGATTGACCCCAATACCCGGATCGTAGGAGTACAGGGTATTCTGGATCTCATTGAGCAGGTTGAAGCGTTCTTTTTCCGTCATGTTCGGGAACTCGTGCTTCAGAAATGTCAGGAGCAGGTGAAAGGTCTCCGGGCTCTTCTGAGACTTGAACTCTGCCTGCGCCGTCTCCTCTTTTTGGCTCGCCGCATTGCAGCAATACCTGGTGTCCTGCCCCGGATAGCCGTGATAGATCCGGAGTGTGCCGTTGAGCTGAATTTCGACGACCACGCCTCCGAGGATCCAAGACGTCCAATTGCCGATGGGGTTTTGCTTCCAGGCGACATCCGCAGCGACCCCGTGATAGCGTCCGCCTTCCAACACGATCGGTTTTCCGCAGTGATCGCACAGGAGAGGGCCGCCGTCGGTGCCCATGGTTGCCAGCGGGCGAACGGGCGTCGGGCCGGGGCCTCCCGTCGCCTTGACAACCCGCTCGGCGTATTCCTGGTGCGCTTTTAGCTCTTCGGACTTTTTGAGATAGGCCTGGTAGATCGCGCGTGCCTTGCTGTGATCCGGCACGTGCTGTGGTTTCGGTTTCGGCTTTGCTTCTTCGACGGCAACTCCGATCTCGTTCAGACTCGCATCGACGGGGTGCATCCCGATCTGAGATCGGATCCGATTGATTTCCAGCAGGTCTGCTTGCTGAACGACAAGAGGCTGGCCCGCGTACTCCTCCTCCAAAACCTGAAGCTTGCAAAGCAGAACTTCTGACATCTCAGCTCTCCCCCTGACACACCGCTATCGTTCTGGGATGGCGAAGCGTAGGTCAATTATCTGCCGTTGCCGCTCACCGTTCAATCATCGTTGCTGGGATCCTGCGTCACGCCTTCCCCTCAATGCAGCCGAATGCTTGTCAGGACAGTGGAAGGAGGGTGGAAGTTCGCGCAGCGAGCTGATGCGGTCGGAGAGGTTCAAACTGGCTACCGGTCGCTGCGAATGCGATAACCGTGATTGTTTCGCTCTCGTTTCGTGGGTAGCATCACCTCCCAAACTCACGAGAGCAATCACATGCCATTAGCCTGGGTCAAAGCCCGCAAGGGTGAAGTTCCGTCGGGTGCCCTCGTCGCTGGTCGCGACGCAGACGGCACACCTCTCTATTTCGCACGTGCGAAACTCGAATACAGCCTCCTTCCTGGCAAACTGAAGGCCGGCGAGAAGAATGCTGTCGTCGTCACCGATGAAGGTGAGGAGCACATCGCCCGTGTGTTTGAAGTTCTGACTGGCGAGGGCGTCTGGGTGGAGGCGGAGAATGGTACTGTCCCACGCGGGGCCGTCAAAGGTGGTCAAGACGACAACGAGTATGCCCAATACCTCGCCGTTGCCGAGCACGAAGGTGGAGTGATTCCTGGCCGGCTCGCGTCGCTTCGAGGGGGAGTCGTCATCGGTGCTGTTGATGGTTCTCATGTGGTGTGCAGCAAGTATCGCGTCCTCATCCCGGCCGATCTCCCGCCGCTTGGTCCCGACCTTCTCGAGTCCGTGACAGATGATTCCGTCTACGAACTTCGTGCGATGGCCGAAGAGGACCAGGATTGGATCAGCGACGACCCGAATCAAACGGCCTGGCAAAAGGTCGGTCGAGGCGATCACGTTCACCGGCTTTTGCTCGTCGGTCCTGCGGCGAATCTCCTTCATCTGTGTTTGACGGGGGGCGATCACTTTCCCCATGTGGCCTATCCTGAAGGACAGGCCATGATCGGGTACGACGAGTATCGCGATGACGTGGCTGATGATCCCAACGTCGATCGGACCAAACCCGTTGTCACGGACCTTGAGCGGCACGGGGGTGTTCGCGACTGGGTCGGTTGGACACCTTCCATGTTCACCGATTCGATTTCCGTCGCACTCAACGAGATCAAAAAGCCCGAGCTCCGAGAACGGCTTGATGCTCTGCCAGCCGCCCTGAAGACCGAAGAGGTCGGGCTCGCGGAGATCTGGGAGCAGTTCACCCAACTCAAAGCGTTCTGGAAGAAAGTGGTTTCGGAATCACTCTTCGTTATCTCTCGCGTTCGAGTCCGAATCCCACCACTCGAAGTGCCTCCGTTCGAGCAGCCAACCCCCTGGGTGCCCACCCCCGAAGAAGCGGCACGACTCGATCCGAGTAAGCTGGCCCCGGTGGCGGCGTGCATCAATTCCTTCGGAGAGAAACCCAATCACCCCGACAACGAGTGGCCATTCAACATCTTGTCTCTGCGGACCGTGGCGTATGGTAGCGGCAAGCTCGCCCGTGACTGCGACTCGGTCTCTCACGACTACGACCAGGATGATCTCGCGCTGGCGTGGCGACTCGCGCGAGAGGCGGCGGTTAGTTTGAACCGCTCACCGGTTCGGTATCCGCGTGCTGGGGACTTCTTCCCGTTCGTCCTCCCGGCTGAGCGGGGGACCGCCGGACCCTCTGAACCAACCGAGGCGTTTATTCGAGCCGCGTTCGGCGGAACGATCAACCCGTGGGCACGAATCGTCATCGGTGATGCTTCGAATTTCGACCTCCGAGCAGGCATCGAGGCCGCGAACGCCTTTGGCTGGACCGGGAGTGATGCCCGCATCAATTGGGTCATCTGGGATGAGTGGGACAAGTGGCTGGCTGCCGAACCCGGCTATGCCTGGCGGGGCTTCATCAATCTTCACGGTGGACTTGCTGGCTCGCGGGAGTTGTACTTCGTCGGCGGGATCACAACTGGTGGCACCATTGCTGGGGTTGCGACAGTATCCTTGGGCATGGGGCTCGGCGAGGACACCACGGCAAAGGAGATTCGCCAGATGCACCTCGACCATGGCCTGAGCGGGCCTTGCTGGAAAAAGGGGAAAGCCTCTGGCCGAGTTCACCTCACGGCAATCGAACCAGGCGAGCTGGAGCGCTGGTTTGAAGAAACCTGGTCAGTGAACAATCAGTACAGCAGCAGTGACACGAGCCGCCTTTGGCGAGTCCGCTTCCGTGACCTTCCAGTCGCCATCGACCTGTGGTTGGACTCCGGTTGGGAGGCTGTGTATCGGTGCCTTCAGGGTGGGTGGCCGATCGAATCTTCGCTCGAGTCGAGTATCGAACTGTTCTCGCACGAAATGTGCGGTGGGGACGACAGTCGCCATGCGTTTTATCAATGCAGTCCGGAGAGTGTGAAACTCGTGGCCGAGCGTTTGTCGCCGCGGGATGCGGATTGGTTCAGCAACCGCTACGCCGACCTTCGTGCGACTGACTACGCTCCGCGGCGGAGTGGCACCGACCTTGCGGTTGCTCTCCAGGCGTTTGAGGCCGCTCGGGAGTTCTATCTGAGTGCCGCGAGTCGGGGGCTGGCAATCGTCAGTCAAATGACCCTGATGACCGACGAAGAACTGAGTGCCGAGCAACTCCCACCCGTTCGCAAACGGTCGGCAAAGAGACGCCGCTCGGAAGATGATGACGGCGAGTGACCGCCCGGAACTAAACAAGGCCCGCTGTAACCCGAGGTTACGGCGGGCCTTGTTCAGGTTTTGGAGTTACCCGACTAGGATTTGAACCTAGACGAAGAGAATCAGAATCTCTTGTGCTACCGTTACACTATCGGGTAATGCGAGCAATTCAGACTCAGCCACCCTCGTGGCCAACCCCAAAAGCTCCGCTGACCTACCCAAACTATAACAACACATCCGAAGGCTGACAAGCCGTAACCAGAACGCAAAATTGCCCTCACGAACCGCTCAGTTCCAGCAGCTCCGCCGACAGGTTTGCACGAGCGCGTTCTTCGCCTTCATCGACCAGCACTTGATGCAGGAAGATTCGCGGTCGAGCCAGGAATTTCTTCAGCACACCCGCACGCCCGGCACGGTAATCGGCATCTGGCACAAACGCATACTCCCGGCGAATGTCTGCCGCGTAGCGGCGATAGCGTTCCTCCGATGCTCCCAGGATTGCGAGATCGGCATCGAGCAGCACAGCCGTATCGCCATCAGCGATCGGTTCGGTCGGCAGAAGATGAGCCGTCGCGCGCACCAGCCGCGCGACCTTCTCGATTGTCGCCGTAGGAACGCCGACGTTGCCGAGAAGTTTGCTCGCGAGGTCTGCGCTGCGTGCTTCGCTGTCCTTCGCACGCGGATCGTACACGGCATCGTGAAACCAAATCGCCAGTTGAACCGCGGCGGGGTCTTCGGTATGAGCCGCGAGGCGACCGGCAACCCGGAACATCTCGGCCAGATGTTCGAGGTTGTGGTAGTGTCGGTCGGGGGCGGTGTACGCAGCGACGAGTTCATCGAATGGCGGATACGCCTCGGCCGGCGTGACGCCGAAGCGTTCGAGTAATCGCACCCAGCCACCCTGCATGGAATCGAGTCGTTCGGGTGAGATCATGGGAAGTCGCGGCAGGATGTAGGGTGGAACTCGTTGGACACCGCAATCATTTCTTCTTCTCGCTGATGCAGTAGAGGTTCTTGAACGTCCGGATGAACAGTTCGCCATCGGAGACGGCGATGGAGGAGTTGGTTTGCTCTCCAGGCCCGAGAGTGTTGTACGCCAACTGCTCGAACTTCGGCTTCGCGGCGAGAACCACCGTGTCGCCGTTTTTCATCAGCAAATAGAGCCGCCCGTCGGAATGGATCATCGACCCCCAGGTTTGCCCCTTGAGCTTTTCGCTATCCCACAAATCCTTGCCAGTCTTCAGTTCGTAGCAGTGGGCGAGGCCGCCCTCATCGACCATGTAGACGTGCTCGCCGACGATCATGCCGGAACCGACTCGCTGACCAGCAGGCTTCGGGTGCATCCAGAGTCGATCTTTCGTGATGTCGCCGGTGCCGCCGAGCTTCACGGCCAACGACGAACCACCGTACCCAGACATTCCCACAGCTACGCCGTCCCCGAACAACGCCGATGTGTAAACGTAACTGTTCAACCCCTGACACGACCAGAGATCCGATCCCGTCTTTGGGTCGATGCCCTTCAACGAGCCCCACTTCGCCTCGGGAGCAGATTTCACATCGCGAGATTGCCCGAGGAGGAGTTGATCCTTGCCGTCAACCTTCGCGATGACCGGCGTGCTCCACGAACCGTAAGTTTCGTCATGTCGCCAGACCGTTTCGCCCGTCTTCTTCTTCATCGCCAGGAGATAGTTGTCGCCCTTGCCGTCGTTCGGACCGCACCACTGAATCACGTTGTCGCCGTGCAGAATCGGGGAAGCACCGTTGCCGAACGGATGTTCCCACTTGCCGAGATCGGTTCGCTTCCAGATCTCTTTGCCCTCGAAATCGTAGCAGTAGACGCCCGCTGAGCCGAAGCACGCGACCACTCGCTCGCCGTCGGTGGTGGCTGATGCATTGCAGTACCACGACTCATTCCAGTTCTTTTCCTTCGCGTCGTAGGCGACGTCTTTCTTCCAGATTTCCTTGCCGTCGGCCTTCGCGAGACACAACAAACTGCGAACGGTTCCGCCCTTGTTTGCCTGGGTGATGAAGATCTTGTCGCCCCAGATGATCGGAGTTGAATTGGTCTGATCGGCCATCGCCACCTTCCACTTCACGTTCTCCTTGGCGCTCCATTTCAAGGGAAGGTTTTTCTCTTCGACATAGCCTTGCCCGGTGGCTCCTCGCCAGGCGGGCCAGTTATCAGCTTGGGCAGATGCGATGCACAGGACGAGGCCAAGCACCGGGATGACGAATCGCGACATGGCAGCTTCCGGGTAAGAGTTGGCAGGAGAAACCGCGGACGAGGGTCTATGAATTGAAGTGTAACCCGCTGACTGGGGCGTGTCACCAAATCGCTGCGGGCTACATCTAACAGGAGGTTCACCCGCAAACCGATCGAGCAGAGACCATGAACATCCTCGTGACGGCCGGAAACACGCAGACGCCCGTAGACGATGTGCGTTGCATCACGAACATCTTTACCGGTCGCACGGGCGGACAGATCGCCAGCCGGGCATTTGAACGCGGTCACGCGATCACGCTACTGACGTCGCACCCTGGGGTTCTCGATTCGATTCCCTCAGCCCGTGTACGATCGGCTCCCGATTGGCGTGTTCGCCCGTATCGCACGTTCGACGATCTCGACTTGGCGATGAGCGAAGAACTGATCACGGGCAAGTTCGACGCTGTGATTCACGCGGCAGCGGTGAGCGATTACCGCGTGGCAGGTGCGTTCACTCACGCCGACGGCAAGTTCGAGAATGTGTCCGCTGGGAAAGTGAAGAGTTCGCACGCAGAACTGTGGCTGAAGCTGACGCCGACGCCGAAGCTCGTGGACAAGATCCGTTCCGTGTGGGGCTTCGCGGGCGTGCTGGTGAAGTTCAAGCTGGAAGTGGGGCTGACAGAGACGGAACTGCTGACGGTTGCGGAGAATGCTCGCGTGCATTCGTCGGCCGATCTGATGTCGGCGAACACGCTGGAGGGGATGAAGGAGTGGGCGATCGTGGGAGCCGGACCAAGTGGATACCGGCGCGTGACACGCGCCGAGTTGGCCGACTACCTGCTCGATCGGATGGAGGGGATTCGGAAGTGATTGCCGCTTGCGGCGTCGCGCTCAGGAGCGCGACGCCGCAAGCGGCAAAACCCGATTCCGGTTTACTTCCGATCGAGGACAAACTCCAGATACCCCAAGTGCATCTCTTCGTAGGTTTGCGGACCCCAACGCACGGCCTTCTTCGGATCAGGGTTCGCGGGGTTCTTGTCGCTGTTATCGTACCACGCCGTGTAGCTGATCGAACTGCCGCGTGGTGCCGTCACCGGGTCCGTGAAGCGATACTGAAGCTGCCAGTTGAAGTCGTATCGCGGCACATCGAGCAGCGTGGTCGTCTTGCCGTCGGGCGTCTTGATCTCGTACTTCGCGGCCTTGCCCCGCAGGTGTGCGTGCGGGAACAGAGCCAGCACCTTCGCGTCGAACGGCACCGGAATCTTCGCTTCGACGCGGTAGTTTTCGTCGCCTGCGGGGATGGTGAACTGGTGGTTCGAGATGCCCGCGACAAACACCTCGTGCCGTGGCGCTTGCTTGGCGAACACCATGCCGATCTTCGTTTGGTCGGTCGTCGCCTTCCCGTTCGGCGTGTAGTGCATCTGGAAGTGCAGCGTTGCTCCCTTCGGGAGCTTCTTCGCGTAGCCGTCGGGGTAGATGAGCGAGTTGTTGCCCGGCACGTACACCGCGAAGAACCCAGCCGCTTCGCCACCCACTCGGGCCCCCTTCGGAGTTGCGAACACCAGCACATGGTGAGTCACTTCGCGAGCCGTCGGTTGCACTTCGAGAGCCTGCACCCAGCGGTCTTCCTCGAAGTCGGTTTCGACCTTGATGTGCTGATAAGGCATCGTGCCCTCGGCCTTGATCGCGACCGGCTTCGGCAACTGGAACGTCGCGTCGGGCTTGCCAATGAGCCAGCCAGACTCGTACTTGCGGGGCAGGGGAGCGTCGGCGGGGTCGCCCTTCTTCATGTCGCCCGAGAGGAACGCGAGCAGGTCTTTCTTATCGGTGGGGGTCAGGCTGCGGTCGTTGGCGAACGGTGAATGTTCGACCTTGGCGTGAACCGCGAACCACGGCGGCATCGTTCCGGTATCGACGACCTTCTTGATGGCTCCCTTGTGGCTCACGACATCTTCGTAGGTGTCGAGCGAGAATGGCCCGACACCCCCGGCACGGTGACACTCGACGCAGTTCGCTTGCACGATGCGTTCGATGCGTGCGTGATAGGTCATTGCAACAGCGGGAGCCTTGGCAGCGTCCGGTTCGAGGGCACAACCCGGAGCGGTGGTCGCCGCGATCGTGGGCAGCTTCCCCGCGAGAGCGTCATCGAGAGCGGCCGTGAGGTATTTGTTGCGGGCGGCGTCGAGCGAGTAGCCGAGGCCATACTGGTCGTCGACCGCACCGCGATACACGACTGTACGTGCCGCATCGAGAACGATCACTTCCGTGGTGGAAGTCGCCCCGAACGCTGCGGTGAGCTTGCCGTCGGTGTCGTGAACGTAGCGACCTGCGAACGCGGAACTGTCGGGCTTGTCGGTTGCGGTGGGGTTCACGAACAGGAAGCTGACGCCCTTCGCTGCGTATTCCTTTTCGATGCGAGCGAGTACGGGAGAGTACTTCTTGCACAGCGGACAGGTCGTGTTCGTGAACGCGACGATGGTAAGTTTCTCGCTCTTGACGTCGGACAACTTGCCGGCCTTGCCCGCGAGGTCGGTGAACGCAACATCAGGGATGAGCTTGCCGACGCCTGCTTCGGAAGCCCGCAGCACCTTGGGCGGGTTCTTCACGGGGTCAGGCTTTGTGGCTTGTGTGGGATCGGGTTTGGTCGCGTCGGATTCGGAGACGCCCTTGCCAGTGCCATCGCGGAACGGGTTCTTCTTGGGTTCTTGTGCGGCCGCAATGCCGACGGTGAACGTGAAAGCGAGCGCAAGCAAACGCATGGGTCGGTTCCGTGAACGAAGGAGCGTTGTGAGATGATACCCGCGAACACGGTGCGGGGTTTCACATTTAGCGGTGGTCCCAACGGGGCGGCGGGTGGTCCCGTTGGGACCACCGCTAAACGCGGTGACGTGATTACGCCACGATTTCCTTGACGACGTTCCCCTTGGTGTCGGTCAAACGCATTTCTCGACCGGCGTGCTTGTACACAAGCTTTTCGTGATCGAAGCCCAGCAAATGCAGCACGGTTGCGTGCCAGTCGTGAACGTGCGTTTTGCCTTCAACCGCCTCGAAGCCGTAATCGTCGGTCTTGCCGTGCGTGTAACCGCCCTTCACGCCGCCGCCGGCCATCCACATCGTGTAGCCTTTCGCGTTGTGGTCGCGGCCATCGCCCTGACCCGACGGCGTGCGACCGAACTCGCCGCCCCAAATCACGAGCGTGTCCTTCAGCATGTCCTTCTGCTTCAGGTCCGCGAGCAACCCGGCGATGGGCTTGTCGATCGCACTGCAACTGTTCGTGAGGGCGTCTTTCAGATTGCGGTGATGATCCCAACCCGGCATCGTGATCTCGACGAACCGCACGCCAGCTTCGATGAGTCGCCGGGCGAGCAGACATTGCTGACCGAAACCGCCACGCCCGCCGCCCATCGGCCCGAAGCCGCCTGGACCCATCGGACGCCCACCGCCACCGCCTTCGATGCCGTACATCTTCAGCGTCGCGGCCGTTTCGTTGCTGGTGTCGAGCAGTTTCGGCAACTCGCCCTGCATCCGGAACGCCAGCTCATACGACGAAATCAGC
Organism: Planctomycetota bacterium; assembly: GCA_021413735.1. GTDB lineage: Bacteria > Planctomycetota > Planctomycetia > Gemmatales > Gemmataceae > Gemmata. The sequence continues at coordinate 9,574 of JAIOPV010000140.1, read as the reverse complement.
CCCTCGATCTCGGGGTTCGTGCCGACCTCTTCGAGAGCGTTCTGGTTTAACGATTGCACGAAATCGAGCTGTTCGCGTTGGGCGTTCAGCGTCAGTTTCGGGTTCTTGAGGTTGCTCACTTGCTGGCTGCCACCGCCACCCGGACCGAACCCGCCGCGACCGATCTTCGTGCCCTGATACATCGCGGGCAGGAACGACGCACCGTAGTTCACGGGGCCACCGTTGTTCTGTGGCGGGCTGAGCGTGATGAAGCCCGGCAAGTTCGCGTTCTCGGTGCCGAGGCCGTAGAGCACCCACGCTCCGAAACTCGGTCGCGGTGACTGGAAGATGCCGCAGTGCATCTGGAGGAACGCCTGCGGGTGGTTCGGCAGGTCGGTGTGCATCCCGTTGAGCATGCACAACTTGTCGGCGTGCTTGGCCAGTTCGGGGAAGAGTTCGCTGATCCACATGCCACTGTCGCCGTGCTTCTCGAACTTGAACGGCGACCCCATTAGCTTGCCGCCACCGAACACGCCACGACGAGCGGGTGCGGCCTTGCCGTCGTCGGCGGTGAGTTTGGGCTTGTAGTCGAACGTATCGACGTGGCTCGGGGCACCATCCATGCACAGGAAGATGACCCGCTTGGCCTTCGCGGGGAAGTGCGGCTTCTTCGGTGAAAGCGGATTCGTCGCGGCTTCGGAGGAAGCGCGTGCGGCCTGTTCCTGTGCGAGAGCCGCGAACGCGAGGTAGCCGAAACCGGACGAGGTCGATTGGAGCAATTGACGACGAGTGAACATATCGGGCTCCGTGAATGTTGGGGTATGTTGGGTGCGTTGGTCCGAGCCCGAGCGCCAGCGAGGGATAAGCGTTACCTCGCTGGCGCTCGGGCTCGGATGATGGTCACTTCCGATATTGGAACTCAGCACTCGCGAACAACGCCTGACAGAAGGCTGCCCACGTCTCGCGTTCCTGACGTGTCGCGGGAACACGATCCTTCGCCAGTTGCGCCTGGAATCCCTTGAGGAACTTCTCGGCTGTGGCGAGTTCCTTTTCGCCAGGAGCGCGACCGTAGAACGTCAGGTATGCCGCCCGAATGCGTTCGGTTTCAGTCGTCGTAGACTTCAACAGCTTGTCAGCGACCGCTTCCGATGAGCGAATCACGAACGGATTGTTCAGGATGAACAGCCCTTGCGAGGGGACCGTGGTCGTCGGGCGGTCGGCTGTGATGAGGCTCGGGTCCGGGGCGTCGAACAGTGCCAGTGCTTCGGGCAAGTTGTCGCGAACGATCGGCATGTACACCGAACGGTGCGTGTTCTTCGGGTCGTTGATCGCCTGCGAAATGCCATCGCCACCGAGCCGAGGGCGACCAACCGGGCCTTCGCCGGTTCGTGCGACGACCGAACCCACCGGCGGCGTCGCGTCAAGTTGACCGCTCACGGCAAGCATCGAATCCCGCAGGCTCTCGGCATCGAGCCGACGCGGCGACATTCGCCAGATCAGCGCGTTGTCGGGGTCCACTTCGAACGCGGCCTTGTCGAACTTCGAGTCGAGCTGGTAAGCGTGGCTCATCACGATTCGCTTCACGAGTTTCTTCACGCTCCAGTCTTCCATGAAGCTGATCGCAAGGTGGTCGAGCAGTTCCGGATTGCTTGGCGGTTGACCCGCTGCCCCGAAGTTCTCGGCGGTCGAGACGATGCCGCGACCGAATAGGTGCATCCACACTCGGTTCGCCATGACGCGAGCCGTCAGCGGATTGTCTTTGCTCGCGATCCATTGTGCGAGTTCGAGGCGACCGCTGCCCGTTTTGATCTTCAGGGGCGTTTTCGACATCACTTGAAGCGTGCCGCGAGCGACCTTCTCGGCGGTCGGTTGGTTCGGTTCGCCTCGCGTGTAGATCGGGCTGTCGTCGATGCTGCGACTCATGCCGAAGCCGCCCTTCGGCCCGAAGCCACCCGGACCGAACGGCCCCTTCGGTGTGAAGCCGCCACCGCGTTCGGGCTTGTCGCGGGCGCCCATCGCTTGCAGCTTTGGCGTGCCATCGGCTTCGTAGCTATCGAGTTTGCTTTGTGCCATCGAAAGCTGGGCAGCTGGGAAGATGTTCGCAAGGCGGTCGGTGCTCTCGGCGATCTTCTTCTTCAGGTCGGCGATTTCCTTCTCGGTCGCTGTGCGTTCCTCGGCGGTGAGCTTCTTCGCGATCGCACTCGGAGCCGATTCCGCAGGCAACGCAATCAGCGGGCTCGGTCGCTGGCTCTGCACGAATCGCACGGTGCCGTAGCAAGTCTCGGTGCTGCGGAAGATGCCCGCGAGAGCGTAGTAATCCTTCGTGGGAATCGGGTCGAACTTGTGATCGTGACAGCGAGCACACGCGGCCGTGATGCCAAGGAACGCCTGCGTCGTGACGTCGATTTGCTCGTCCACGATGTCGAGTTCGAATTGCAGACTGCTGTTTTCGTTGAGCGCCTTCGGACCGATGGCGAGGAACCCTGTGGCGACGATGCGCTCGGCCTTCGTCTTGGGGTCGGCACTCGGCATCAGGTCGCCGGCGAGTTGCTCCTTGATGAACTGATCGTAAGGCTTGTCGGCATTGAACGCGGCGATGACGTAATCGCGGTAACGCCAGGCGTGCGGGTAGTTGAAGTTCGCGGTCTTGCCGGTGCTTTCGGCATAGCGGGCGATGTCGAGCCAGTGACGACCCCACCGTTCACCGAATCGCGGCGAGGCGAGTAACTTATCGACGGCTTTCTCGAACGCATTCGGGGCAGCATCGGCCACGAACGCTTCCATCTCTTCGGAGGTTGGCGGCAAGCCAGTGAGGTCGAGATACACTCGACGAAGCAGCGTTCGCTTGTCGGCATCGCCAACCGGCTTGATACCTTTCTTCTCCAGATCCGCGAGCAAGTGACGGTCGATGTCTGAGGTTGCCCACGCGGCGTTCTTCACTTCCGGGGCCGGCGACTTCTTGGGTGCCACGAACGCCCAGAACGAACGGCCCTTCTCGACATCGACGACGTACTTGTTGCTGGCGACCGCTTTCCCGTCGCGGGGGTCGGGTGCGCCCATCTTCACCCACGCCTCGAAGTCGGCGATTACAGCGTCAGGCAGCTTCGCCTTCGGTGGCATCGCCGTATCGGGGTCTTTGTGTCGCAGACCCTTGATGAGAGGGCTTCTTTCGACATTCCCCGGAATGATGCTCGGCCCGGTCGCACCGCCTTTGCGGATGCCTTCGCGAGTGTCGAGCAGCAGTTCACCCTTCACCTTCTCGGCTTGAGCTGAGTGGCAGTTGTAACAGCTCTCGACCAAAACCGGGCGGATCTTCTTCTCGAAGAATGCGAGTTGATCTTGTGTCGGCTTGTCGGCAAAGCCTGTTCCCTTGGTGGGTTGCGCGAGGGCGGGCGAGTTCCAGCCGAGGGCCAGAGCGATGCTTGCGAGGGCAAAACGAGACATGGCGTGACACCCCGATTCCAACGGACGACGACGGGTAGTAACAGATTAAACCCCGAACGTGCCCCGTTGGAGTCATTCTCATCGTTTTTTCGCAACTGGAGTCTGTGGGTTGTCTCGTGTGCGTAACCGCTAAACTGGTAGTTGCCCCACACCAGAGCCGACACCATGCCTGAGCCTCACAGCACGCCACCGTTATCACGAGGCGAAAGCCGACCGGTCAAACGCCGAACCCGCACGTTCAGGCCGAACTACCTGTCGTTCGCAGGCACATATCAGTGCAACTTGAGTTGCCCACACTGCTGCGTTCCCATCGAGTGGACCGATCGCCTTGACATCCCGACCGCCGTGCGGTTTCTGGAACAGGCACACGCCGCGGGAATCGAAATCCTCGGCTTCACCGGCGGCGAACCATTTCTGTACCCGGAGTTCCTGAACGCCCTCACGAAACGTGCCGCGAAACTCGGCTTCCGCTTCGACAAGCTCATGACCAACGGCGTCTGGCATTCCGACGCGAAGCACGCCAACCAGGTGCTAACGCAACTCCGCGATGCGGGATTCACGGGCAAGATTGGTCTGAGCGTTGACAAATTCCACGGCATGGACATCGCGAAACTCGCCGAGTTCTGCCGGGTGACACGCGAGGTGTTCGACCGCGACAACGTGTTGTCACTCAGCTATGCGAGCCGGTCGCCGGATGCGGGATTGGAGCCAATTCGCAGACTCGCGAAGGCACTCGATGCCGTGGTGGAGTGGTCCGACCTGCTCGGCCGTTTCATGCTGGTGAACGAAGATATGACCATGACCGCGTGCTGGAATCACCTGGCAACAGTGGAGCGTGCCGAGGGTTTGCCCGGCAATCCGTGGGACGGGGAGTGGTTCAAGGAGGATTTCTGCGAGGGGCCGGGGCAAGCGCTGATCGTGAATCCGAAGGGCGAAGTGAAACCGTGTTGCGGGTTCGCGTCGGACCTGGATCAACTGACGATCGGCAACATCCACACGGATACGGTGGAAGAGATCATCGCGTTTGGTCGGAAGCATCCGATTGTGGGCACGATCTTCCGCGAAGGGTTGACCGCGATTCGCGACGAGATTCTCGCCCGTGATCCGAATGCGTTGCCGGGCGCGACGAGCAATCACTGCTTCTTCTGCTGGTACGTGCTGACTCGCGGGCTGGCGGCAGGCGTGAACGGTGGCGGCGGTAAGGTTGGTAACTGGACCGCTGAGAAAGCGAACTTCACTGGGGAACTGCTGCAACTGGGCCTGAAAACGCGGTAACATCAGAAAGGATCAGACATGGGAGTTTACACAGGGCCAGTGGGTGAGTTGCTTAACCTCGGACGCGACGCCCTCGACAGGGCCACCAAGATCGATTACGCGAAATTCGGGATCGGGATGGAACACGTCCCGGAACTGATTCGCTTGATGCAGGACAAAGAACTCTTCGACTGGGATTATGACAACGATGACGCGGAGGAGCCGCCTGCGATTTACGCATTCATCCATGCCTGGCGGGCGCTGGGTCAACTTCGTGCTGAGGCTGCGATTGAGCCTTTGCTTGACTTGATTGCTGAGCAGGATGACGGCGAATGGATTGACTGGGTAACAGAAGACGTACCCGAGGTTCTCGGGCAAATCGGTCCCGCTGCGATTGCGCCGATTCTGGCGAGATTGGAACGCCGCTATGTGGGCCAAGAGTCGGCAAACGATCTTGCGACGAGTCTCGGCCAAATTGCCAAGGAGCACACAGAAGTTCGCGGCGAGATAATCGGCCACCTTACGAAGGTGCTTCAATCCGGGATCAAAATCGACCCCACTTTGAATGGGTTCGTGGTTAGCGACCTCCTCGATTTGAAGGCTGTCGAAGCGTGGCCAGCCATTGAAGTCGCGTATCTCAGAGGTGAGGTCGATGAAAGCATCGTTGGCAGCGTGGCAGATGCGAAATACGCGTTCGGTCTGGGTCCGAAGCCAACTCTCCGGCAGCAGGGTGGTTGGGTCCGCCCACAGTCGGCTCTCAATCCCAAGCAACGAGCCGAGTCGCGAGCGAAGCAACGGAAAGCCGATAAGAAAAAGAAGAAGCGGAAGTGACGCGATTTCACACAGGGATCGCTTCGCTCTGACGAGCCTTGGTGGTCCGTGGGGTGCTCGCCACCACGCCGCGGAACAGCGACAGCGAGCGATCCCACCCGAACTCACTCGGCAGCCGTGACAACCCATTGTCACCGAGTTGGTGACGCAGCTCCGCATCGGTCACGAGTCGCGCAAGTTGTTGTGAGAGTTCCGCCACGTCGCCGCAGCGTGCGTGCAAGCCATCGCGTTCGTGGCGAACCAGCTCCCCCGGACCGCCAGCCCGATACACGAGATTCGGTTTCGCGTTCGCCCATGCTTCCAGCAGCACCAACCCGAACGAATCCGTCCGCGATGGTAACGCAAACGCATCAATTCCCGCGAAGAAATCACGCTTCTGCTCGTCGGTCAGCACTCCGAGCCGCGTGACGTGCTGCTTTCTCGCGAAGCCTTCCCAGAACGCACGGAAGTTTGGCATCTCCGGACCTGCCAACACCACGCGGAACCGCTGACCCGCATCCCACAGGCTTTCGGCCGCTCGCAACAGATCGCACGTTCCCTTCTCCTCGCTGTTGTTCGCGAGATGACCGACGATCACTTCATCCGACGCGGCACGAATGCCACCGGTGCATTCGGCAGGGTCCACGCCCAACCCTTGCAGGTGAACGCGATCTTCCCTCACGCCGAGTGACAACGCAATGTCACTCTCGGCTCGCGTTTGCACGAACACTCCATCTGCCTGTTGCAGTAACCAGCGCAGATGCGGCTTCGTGTACTGTCGCCGGGTGAGGTCGTTGGGGTTGTCGATGTCGCCGATGTGCAGGAACGGCGTGATGAAGAACGGCACCCTTCGTCGCCTCGCGAGTCTGAGCCCGCACATGATCGGAAACGAATACGGGAACGCGGTGGCGTGAACCGCGTCGAGCGGACCGTTGAAGTTGCCTGCGTCGCGCCACATCTGAGGGCACACTGGATTGCACGGCGTGGTCAGGCATTGCCACGGGCGTATGGGCAGCAGCGAGAGCGCTTTCAGGATGTAGCGGCGACCAGGGAAGTGCAGGGGGGGATAACGATTCACCGTTGGGTTCTTCGCCGCTTGCGGCGTTGCACTGGCGCTCTCACTGCTACGCCGCAAGTGGCAAACACCCCACAACTCATTCAACTCCACGGCGGTCGTCGTCCACACGGTGACGCTGTCGCCGTGACCCGCGAGATGTTCGCACAGCCGAGCCGTGTACGCCTCAGCGCCGCCGAGCGCCGGCGGGTATCGGTGAACGAACTGTGCGATATGCATGTGCGTCTCGAGAGAATCGCGTACCATGAACCTTTGGTGTTTACCGCATCCCACGCACTGTGTTTAGGGTCGAACGCGACATGATCCGCATCTCCCAATTGGCCGCGTCCGTGAAGCCGTCCGCCACAATAGCCGCGGGCACGAAGGCCCGTCAACTCAAGGCTGCTGGCATCAAAGTCTGGGACTTCAGTCTCGGCGAACCCGATTTCGACACGCCCAAACACATTTGCGATGCCGCCGAGAAAGCGGCGATCGGCGGTCAGACGCACTACACGCCAACGTCGGGCACTGCGGAAGTGAAGGCCGCGATCTGTCGCTGGTACAAGAAATTCCACGGCTACGACTGCACTCCCGAAAACGTGATCGTTTCCAACGGCGCGAAGCATTCGATCCACAACACGCTCGCGGCAATCGTCGGTCCTGGTGACGAAGTCATCATTCCGACGCCGTACTGGGTGAGCTATTCCGACCTCGTGAGCATGACCGGTGCGACTCCGGTTCTCGTGAACGCGACCCCCGAGAGCGGCTTCAAGATGACGCCGGCGCAGCTCAAGGCCGCGCTGACGCCGAAAACACGCATCCTGATGCTGAATTCGCCGTGCAATCCGACCGGCACCGTGTATTCGCGTGCGGAACTGGAAGCGCTCGTTGATGTGCTGCTGGCCAACAGCGACGCCGCGATTCTGAGCGACGAGATTTACGAACAGCTCACCTACGGTGACTCGAAGCCGACCTGCGTGGCGACGCTGCGGCCGGCGTTGAAGGATCGCATCATCACGATCAGCGGCGCGAGTAAGAGCTACGCCATGACCGGTTGGCGAATGGGCTGGGCGATCGCGCCGACCGCCGTGGTGAAGGCGATGGATACGATTCAGAGCCAGGAAACGAGCTGCCCGTCGTCGGTGTCGCAGGCAGCACTGATCGCGGCTCTCGATGGCCCGCAGGAATGCGTCGCTGAGATGCGGAAGGAGTTTGCTGCTCGCCGGGAACTGACCTACAAGCTGCTCGACGCGATCCCCGGCGCGAAGGTAGTGAAGTCCGATGGCGCGTTCTATGCGTTCTTCGACGTGTCGGCAGTCTTCGGCAAGACCTTCGGCGGCAAGGTCGTGAACGATTCGCTGACGTTCTGTAACACGCTTCTGGAGCAGGCGTATGTGAACCTGGTGCCTGGCGTGGCATTCGGCGCCGAGGGCTTCGTGCGGATGTCGTTCGCGACAAATCGTGCGACGATCGAGGGCGGCCTGGCGAAACTCGCGGAGTGGATGGCCAGCGGGAAATAGTTAGGACAGAAGAGTTTTATCCGCAGATTACGCAGATAGACACAGATTATAAAGACAGAGCAGAAATCAAATTGATCTTTCTTCTCTGTTTTCAAATCTGTGTCTATCTGCGTAATCTGCGGATAAAACGCTTCCTCTTTTCTCCTCAGTCTTTCTTGAAGAACTCGACGGCGTTGCGGAAGACCTGCAATCCGTCGCCCTCGGCTTTCAAGCCGTGGCGAGTCCATTGCGGATGTTGCGTCGGGAACAGGTGCCGATCCGGGTGCGGCATCAGTCCCAACGCTCGGCCCGTCACGTCGCAGATGCCGGCGATGTCTTCCTGTGAGCCGTTCGGATTCACGGGGAAGCCGCCACGATTTCCATTTCCATCGACATAACGCAGCACCACCTGGCCCGCCTGAGCAAGCCCCTCCGCGATCCACTGCTTCCGCGTCACGAACTTCCCTTCGCCGTGCCCGATCGGCACATGAATGCGATGAACGCCTTTCAGGAACGGACATTTCCCAGGTGTCGCCTGGAGATGAACCCAGCGATCCTCGTAGTGGCCGGAATCATTGTTCGTCAGCGTGGCGAGCGGGCCGTCTTCGTCGGCAGGCACGAGAAGCCCGGCCTTCAGCATGGCCTGAAAGCCGTTGCAGATACCGAGGATAAGCTTTTCGTTCGTGTCGTCGCGGAAGGCTCGCAACGCATCGCTGAGGAAGTGCTGCAGGTAAAGAGCCTGCACTTTCCCCGCGGCGATGTCGTCGCCATAAGAGAAGCCGCCCGGCAGCACGAGAATCTGGAAGTCGCGGAGTTGGCGTGGGTTTTCGCGAAGTGCGTTCAGATGCAAGCGGGTTCCGCGACCGCCAACCATCTCGAAAGCCGACTGGACTTCGTGGTCGCAGTTGGTGCCCGGTGCGCGGAGTATCAGTGCGTGCGGGGTAGCCATGACGAAATATCCATGAAGGCCAGACTTTGTGCTTGACCCGCACAAAGTCACGGAACACACTCGTTGTAACGTCTGCACGCTCCTCAATCTAGTGGGTGAGACGCGGTCGGAGTCTGGCAGGTCACCAATCTGCAAGAAAGCCACCTTCCGGGGGCTTGGGGACCCTTTCCCAATTTTTTTCGGCCGGCGGGTTGACACCTCCGGGCTTTCCCTTATCATTCCGATACCACTGCAACGCAATGGTGACCGCGACAAGCGAAAGCGAAAGAGCCGCAAGGTTCCAAGCGAATACCTTGAAGCAAATGTTGATCTTTGACAAGTTGGTATCAGATAGCCTTAAGAGGGGTGGATTTACGCTGTATTCGGCGTGAATCAAATCCCTGGCCCAAGTCGGGCTTCAAGGCGAGCCGGAGGTGTAAACCTCCGGTTGGCAGTGGGGTCAGGCAGGTCAAGAAAATTTGAGTAAGCGTCGAACAACGGCGGATCAACCTAACTATTTCTGCCTTCGCAAGAGGGTAGATATTCAAAACATTTTGAAGGGTTTGATCCTGGCTCAGAACGAACGTTGGCGGCATGGATTAGGCA
>JAIOPV010000091.1 GCA_021413735.1 Planctomycetota bacterium | reverse complement strand
GTTGGAACCAGCCTTGCTGTTTAAGTGACCAGGCCCGCAACCGTCGCCATTCTCGCCAGTTGCTGGAGGAAACTTCTGGGGTCTCCATGCACCATTGTACACGTCCAAAAGTTTAACATTCTTTGCGCGCCTCTCAGTAGTTCTTTTAACCCGGCGTCTGTCAAGTCGGTATCGCTCAAATCCACCCCAATGATAGGCTTCAGGGGGCGGTTCTCGTCTCGCGTAATTTTGCCTTTGAGTCCTTCAACGAACTTTGCCGCCGTGTTCTCGGTTGTGGAATCTTTTTGTGGGTTTTCGTTCCCAGGTTTTTGTGGGTTGTGGAGTGTAACTTGGTCGGCTGACTGGGAACACCCGAGCAGCGATGCCAGCACGAGTACCAAGATCATTCGGGACATGGTTGTTCCTCAAAGGGAGTAAACGGATGGCGATTATGGTGTGCTTGATGTCTGCCTCCTGGCAGCAGCACCCGCCCCAAACCCAATTAAGCCCGCTGGAGTACGAACGTCATGGAGAATCCTCTCAAAATTCGTCGGCGGTTCACAACAATTGTCAGCGACCGGCATGAGGACGCTGGAGCGATTCAAGCAGACGACCAGATAGCCGTCGTCTGCGTTACCTTCAAAGTTTAGTACGCGGTCGGCTACCCGTGGTGGGGAGAGGTGTGTGTTGTGATTTCAGTGTTCGCTTACGAAACGACTATTCGGCTGTGTACCATGTTGGAATCGTCTCCTTCAAGTGATTAAATACGAGATGAAATCTTGGTACAACGCTTATCGCTACAAATTTTGTAAATATATCGTGTTGTTGCTTATCGTAGAAGCCCAGCAGCTTCTCGAAGGAAAGCAGGAAGATCATGAACACGCCACGGAATAGCTTGTAATACCCGCCTGGGTGTCGTAATTGGCGGATGTCGGCAATGTCACCACCGACTTCAACGAAGCCGTCCAACGCCGTGCCTGCATGGGTGGAGTTTGACAATTCCTTGTAAATGAAAGCGTACAGCGAAACCGCACCAAGCTTTTTCGCCAACTCCCGAATGTTGTTTCCCCCTCCGAACAGTGTGAACCATTCGGGGTCTTTCTGCTTCGGTTTCCCGGCTGGTCGTTTCAGCCGATCCCATTCCGCCAAGATCGGAACAAAAATTGGGTCGGCAAGCGTTGCTTCCACGAGAGCAGCCCGTTCCGGCAAATCCTTTGGCATCTTGTCTAGGAGTCCAGCCATCAGGGTGTCTGACGCTAACTCGGCTTCCAGTTGCTTTCCGTCGGCATGCGTCTTGTCGGTCGTCCGTAGTTCTTTCAGACGACGCTTGAGCCGCACGAAATCGTATGCGAGCGCTCGCTCTTCGTGCTTCTCTTGGACGATGTGAGCAATTCCCAGGTGTGATTCAAGCATTGACCGCAACAGGGGCAGGCAGGCTTCAACGCACCCCTTACTCAGCAGCACGTTTGCCGAATCCAGGTAAGCGAGGAGATGCCGAGCAAGTCCTAACAAAGTGAAGTGAAAACGGCGGTTGTCAGCCTGAGCTTTCTTGATACAGACGTGAATGGCATCGTGGCCAAGGCGAACGAGTTCTTCAAGAAATTCGGAGCCTAAGGCCAAAAGTTCGCGGTACTTGGCCAACGATTCCTTGTCTCCGCAATAATCCTCAAAGTACGGTTTCATTTTTCACTCTCCTCAGATCAGAGATTCAACAACCTGAAGAAGGAATGGACACTGGCCAGAGTGCCGGGTTCGCTTGAACGAATTTCGCTCTCAGAGCGAACGGAAGCAATGACTCGAAAAGCTGATTTTCTAGTTGCTTTTTGGTGTGACATTTACTATAGTATTAGTGTGTCGGGTTCGTAATACGGGGGGGGAATGATTCTGGCATTACAAATTCGTCGCCTTGAGTGTTCCTTGAGCGGAAGATGGTTATTTGATCGTTCTCGTTCCGTGTCCCTTAATCGTAGGGTGGGCGTTGCTCGTCTTCGTTCCGTGTTTTCATGTATCCTATGTTTCGTCCACTATTGCCGGGCGTTGGTGAACGACTCTGGTCGCGTATTCCGCGAATGGAGAGTTGTTGCCAGAGCGACGGTCGATCACTTTTTTCGGCTGAAGTCTTTTTTCGCTGCTTCCAAACCCTTTTTGTATGTGGCACTGTCGCGGGGTGCTTCTGCCCAGTCAATCGGGCGACCGACGAGGCGAGAGTATTCGAGCAACTTTTCGTGTTGGTTAGGCCAGCGACGGCGGGCGATTTGGTTGGCAATCTCGATTTCGTCCGCCACACGATCCTTACGCTTGCGTTTCGTGCCTGTTCCGACCTCATTTTTCATTTCGCTCAGAAGCATGTCTCGCCAGTTGATCGCCGGTTCCATCTTTTGCAGAACGGCGAGTTTGAAGCCGGAGATCAGGATGCGGAAGTTGAGGCGTTTCGCTTTTCCTCGTGCATCGTGCTGCAATGCCGGGTCTTTTTCAATCGCCGTGAGCAGAAATTCCAGAACGTCAAAGCACTCGTCTTTTGATAGGGTAAATTCTGCGCCAGGCATTCGGTAGCCTGCCGAACAAATCTCCTTCATCTTTGCTATCAATTCAGGGTTGGAGATATCAAATGCCATACACGGGCATCGCGTCTTGACTGCTTCCACTTCAGCCATAGAGTCGTTGAGTAATCTGTTCCCGACGATCACGAGACTACCACGGAACCAAAAGTCATAGCTGTCCTTGGTGCTGATAATCCACGTCATACGCCTTTTTGAATGCCGTGAGTGGTCCTGTGAGTGCAGACCCATACGGAAGATGCCCCAGGCGTTCTTGTCATCAAAAAGGGTCTCTGAGTCTTCAACCAGATGGAGTGAATTCGGATACCTTGCCATCATCTTGACGAGACCTTTCGGGGTCACACGTCCTTGGTGATTGAGCCAGGTGTCGAAGCCGTACTCTTCCGCTCGCTCGTCGTATTCCTCATCAGGTTCCGCCTGCGTTTGCTCTGGCTGAATCTCTTGGATGCCGTGGCGTGCCAGGGTACTCCGTACGGAATAACTCTTCCCGTTTCCACCAGCCCCGAACAGCATCAGCCCTGTGTGAGTGCCGCGAATCAGTGCCAGCGTGAAGTTCGAGACCTCTTGGCACTTCCTACCGTAGCTCGCCAGCAAAACCTTGTCCTCGTCAGTGATTGACCGAAACATAGTGCCGACTCCATTAGGGGTAGTTGGGGACAGTTTTCAGGCACTGAACCTGAAACTGTCCCTAAGTGTCACGCTTCACTTCTTTCCTGTGATGCGGACGAGAGGATAGTAAGTTCTGGAGCCGTTTCCAATCAATAGAATGGCACGCTTTCTGGCACTGTTTTTCAGTTCGTAAAAATCACCCCCAAGAATGTTCCAAGTGAGCAATTTTTTGTGACGTGTTGGTGGCGAACGACTCGTTTTGAAATACTCCAAGTGAGGCAAAACTGCGAAACGTATGGGAATGCAACGGTTGTTACGCAGATTTGAACAGGCGAGTGAGGCAACGGTGTGTTAGGGAGTCAGTGTCTACTCCTCCACAAATTTTGTGGCTGTTTTTTGCTGGCTGAAGGGGGGCCAGACAAAATTTGTGAGAGTTGGTAGCGGCTGATTTAGGGTCTGATGACCGATTGCAAGGAAAGCGGCGAAGGCGGTAAGATTGCGAAACAATTGGGCACAACAACAAAGGGTTGCCCGCGTGTTTGTCTTGCGTCAGGAATGGGATTGTGAGACGGGTAAGTATTACAATTCGGTTCGGTTGCTCGTGATTGAAAGGGGATGACCGATGATCGCAGTGAACGGGGAAGCGGTGCGACGATTGAGAGAACGCTTTAAATTCAACGGCGTTGTGCGTGGAATGCTCTTGCTTCGTCCAGACATGATTTCCTTCCGCGTGCAGGGTCCGAACTCGACCCCAAGTTCACCGAACACCTACCGTTTGGCCGCTGAAGATGTGGAGCGTGTCAGACAGTGTGGTGTTCTTCCCTTCGAGGAATACGAATCTGATGCACCTCAAGTCGAATGGATTACCAGCTACTACGAATCGCGGGGATTGATTCCCGGCGTGATGTACTTCGTGCCGGGTTGCACTTTTGAACCACTTCCCGTGGGGGGCATTCTGGTAGATTGCCGTCTCTCCGGACAAATTTTGTGAGGGCGCGACGTGTTCATCCCAATGGGTGAGAGGTTTCGGGGCTGGCTGAGGGCTAACGGGCTGCTGAACCGACCGCGCCCACAAAATTTGTCGAACGACAAACCACCTCGTGTGATTCCCCAGCCGGTTGAACCTGTCGCTGCGGTGCAAGCGACAGACATGCTAACGGAAGTACGCGGTCTGCTGGCTGAGTTCCGGCAATCGCTGCTTGCCGAAGTCCGGAGGCTGCTGGGGAATCCTGCTCCTGTCTCTGAACCACGATTCGAAAGCCCGTACCTCAACGTTGATGAGGCCGCTGCCTACTGCAAGATCGCAGTGCAAACGATTTACAATCACCGGTCAGAAATCCAACGCCAGCCTGGGATCGGCAAGTTGCTGTTCACTCGTGAAGCCCTCGACAACTGGCTTGCTGCCCGCAAACGCAGGCGGTAAAATTCTGGGGCGAAAACCGATGCTCTAAATCCGAGGCTCAGATGTCAAGACGAGCGAAATACACATTTCCCCTCTCCGATGGTCGAATCGTCGGAGCGAATTTCAAAATTCGGGGCGACTACTTCCGGGTTCAGTTCGCTCACCCCACGGAAGAAGGGCGCTACGTCGAAGCCGCTACGGGTGTTGCCGTCCCGAAGAACTTCGACCCGAAGAAAGACAAAGACCCTCCGGCGGACTGGTTCAACGAATCTTCAAAGATCATCCAGCGTCACTACAGCCCGACACTTCCGACCGATCTGAAGAAAGTAACCTGGGAAACTGTCATTGCTGAGATTGAAGCCGAGTGCCAACTCCGAACACGTTCGCTGGAAGTTTACCTCAGCACACTGAGCATCTTTCGCCGTTACGTTCCTGGTTCCAAGGGACCAGGCGACGTTACCGCAGAAGTGGCAATTGCGTTCATGAAAAAGTACGCAGCAGATGGGTTTTCACGTTCGAAGAAGTCCGACGCCAAGAAGTACCCCCGCAAGGCAAAGACCGTCGAAAACATGGTTCGGCGGATGACGGGATTATTTGCGAAGTTGATGCCGAAGTACGTCAAAGAAAACCCGTGGTCACACGTCAAGCGTCCGACCGTTCCGAAGACAGTTCCCACTATCCCCACGGAAACTGACGTGACGCAATTCTTCACTTGGTTGGAGAACCGCTACCCAGGTTGGGAACTTGTTCGCCTCTTTGTTGAAGTGAAGGCACTCATTGCCTGTCGGCTTCAAGACCTGTGCTTCGTTCGCTCCAATCAGTTCAACGCCACGGGTTGCACGTTGACCATCAACCCCTCGCAGGACAAGACCCATCGGGAACGTGTCGTTCCACTTCCCACTGATGTGTGTGCCGCTCTGGAGAGAACCAAGGGGCCGACGTTCCTCTGGGAACGCTACCTCGAAGAATCGAAGAAGCACCGCCCCTCGAAGTTAACCAAGTACCGAACGGAGTTCACACCGGAGTTGATGTACAACGCAATGAAGAGCTTGTTCCGAGATTACGGCAAGACGGGTGGCAAACTCCGATCCCACGGGCTGCGGAAACGGGCCATCACGCTCACAGCACTCGCAACCCAGAGCGTTGACCAAACAGCGGAGGCCATCGGCCTCGACGCAGCGACAGCCCGGAAATACTACCTGGATGCGAAAACCGCATTCGACGGCAATGACCTACTGAAGAAGATGGCGGAGGTGCTTCGACCGAAGAAATGACCCCACTTCAACAACAAAAACCGCCCCAGAATTCACGGTTGGAATTCTGGGGCGGTTCTCGAATTCTGGGGCGATTCTGGGACGGTCAGCTTCGCACTTTTCAAAAACGCCTTGTTTTCTAGTACACCCAACAGGAGTCGAACCTGTAACCTTCGGTTCCGTAGACCGATGCTCTATCCAGTTGAGCTATGGGTGCGAAATTCGTGTCACGCTTTCGATTCAGCCGTCAGCACTTTGGGATTTTAGCTGATTTTGGGCCGGGTTCAATCGCATCAGCAACAAATCGCAACGAACAAGTCAATGCGATGCTTTCGAGTATAGTGTTGTTGAACAACGAATCCACTGGAAATGGCCTGACCAATGAGCCTCGCTGACACTCAGCCCGAACTTCCGCGGTTCAACCCAGAGACCGCCACAAAGGCAACCCAAGCCTTCTCGGTCAGGAGTTTCGGGCTCACCGACCCCGGACGAGTTCGCAAATCCAACGAAGATCACTTCGTTATCGTCGAATTGGCCAGAACTCTCCGCGTTCACGGCACCAACATCCCACAAGCTGAAGCCCAATACAGTCACCACCGAGGACACATCTTCATTGTCGCCGACGGCATGGGCGGTCACCAGGCAGGAGAAGTCGCCAGCGCTCTCACCGTCGTCACCATCGAAGGATTCCTCCTTAACACCCTTAACCGCTTCACCAATCTGCAAGTGTCCGAAGAGCATAACGTCATGCAGGAGTTCCAGGACGCGGTGCTACAGGCCGATGCCAAGGTGTTCGCAGAAGCAGCGCTTCACCCGGAACTGATCGGAATGGGTACCACCCTGACGATGGCGTTCGCGGTCAATTGGAGGCTGTTCATCGCACACGCAGGCGATAGCCGATGCTACCTCTTCTCAAAGAACGAACTCCATCAGTTGACGCAAGATCACACGCTCGTCGCCGACCTCGTTCGCCAGGGTCTCCTGTCGCCCACCGAGGCATCACGACACCCATCACGACACGTTGTCACCAACATTCTCGGGGGCGTCGAACGCGGCGTTCGGGTCGAACTGCACCGGCTCGATCTCGAACCCGACGACTTCCTGCTGATGTGTTCCGATGGACTGACAGAAATGGTTTCCGATGACCGAATCGCTACCGTGCTTCGCGAAGAAAAGGAACCGCAACAAATCTGCGAACGGCTCGTCGCGGAGGCGAACGAAAACGGTGGCAGAGATAACATCACGGTCGTCGTCGGCACGTTTCAGACAACCAGCAAGAGTTGAAGCCACGCGATCCGGGTTCACCCCTGTCACCGCAACGAAGAAAGTTTGCAATGACTCACAAGCATTGGGTGTGTTCCGCCACGCTTGGTCTTCTGGCCTTCACCACTCTTGTCGGAGTGGCTCAACCACAACCGATCCCATCAACTGAACCAGCGAACAAATCCAAGACCACATCACGAAAGCTCCTTTACCCGGCCAATCTCCGCGACGTGTCCCCGGCACTCAAGCCACATGTCGAACGGCTGCTCGCCGTCGACCAGAAGCCGATCGAACCGAACGACGCGAAGGCCAGTGGCGTCTATCTCCGCATCATCTCGCGTCAGTACGCATTCGAAAACGGGAAGCCCAAAACGGGAGGTTGGATTGGAACGAGGCCGTTCGTTTTCTTGACCATTCCCGAGACCGCTTACGGTCGCGACCTGCTCGGCACACTCGCTGCCATCGGCTACGACCTGGAAGACATTCTCGAAACTGAGAAGGGCGCCGAGAAAGTGGCCGTTGTGTTCACGTACCCCGACAAGGTGAAAGCGTCGGACGTCAAAGACGGAGCGCTGCCGGAGGATTGGGATCAGCGAGTCTACCCCGCGACATGGGACAACATCTTCACGCTTGCCGACCGCATGACCACCGACAAGGAACGCTGGGTGGCTCTTCGGCCGGATGGCGACGGATTCCTTCCCGCGAAATTTCAGCTTCGATCGGACCGCGAAGTGTCGTTCATTCGCGGCTTCCCGGACGAAGGGAAACGCCGCGTGAAGATGACCGACTACGCGGCACTTCGAGAAATTGGAGGCGCAGACTGGGCTTATCGCCAACTCATCGAGCGGTTATTCGGGGCGTCCGAACATTACCGCGGCGACGGACGGACGAAGCTCACGCTGGCCGGGAAACGCAAGCCACGCGCTGGGTTCCTGGAGTTCCTTGGGCCGAACACGGAACTCAAGGATCTTCCGGTGTTAGCAATAGTCGGACTCGGAACGCTGCGAGTCGAAGAGTGATGTTGGCGTCTCACCCCATTGGAATGTGCCCTTGTCCCACAGGCACATCGGGCGGTGCCGTCGGCTTGCTCCCATAGACCACACTCACCAAATCGGGGGCACCAACCGGGTGCGGCAACGCGAACAGTTCCCCGTACTTGTAGCCGCACTTGAAGCCGTGGTAACCGTTCGTCGACGCGATGAAGTGCCGCACTCGCTCGAATCGTTCGTCGTCGAACTGCGATCGGTAGGCTCGCACAGCCGCGAGCTTCTGGTCGAACGTCTCGGTGATATCGACCACGAACGTGCTGTGCCAGTTTCGCTGTTCGGCATCGGTCGGAAACGGCACATACACGAGATGCGGCACACGATACGGTGTGGTGCCGTCGAAGCGTTCATCCCATTTCGTGAGTTGCGAGTAGAACCTCGCGGCTTCGCCAATTAAGTGGCCCTGGTAGTGATCGGGCGATGCGGCTGGTGTGCGCCCTGCCGAGAGAATCACGATGCCGGGCCGATAACGGCGAAACTCGGTCGCCAACTTGAAGCGATTCTCGGGACAGTCCATCAGAACGCGGTTCGGCAGTTCGACGTTGATTCGCAGCGGCACGCCAAGCAAGCGACGTGCTTCTTCTGCTTCTGCTTTGCGGGTATCGAGACTGCCGCGGGGCGTGGGTTCGCCGCTCGTCATGTCGAAGATGCCGACCTTGTAACCTTGCTTGACGAGTTTGGCGAGCGTGCCGCCACACAGGATTTCGAGATCGTCTGGGTGTGGGGCCACAGCCAAGACATCGAGACGTTCGGGCAGGTTGGTATCGCTCACGGGAACCTCCAGGGGTCGGGTCAAGACCGGATACCGGAACGTTGTACGCAGACTTACAGAAGGGTGGGGCAGAACTTCGGGGAAGCGGGGAAGACAAAAGACAAAGTCGGGGAAGCGGGGAAGACAAAGACGAATTTCGGGCACGGGCACGGGCAAGGACACGGGCACGCAGAAGAGGGAAAGCCTCCCCGGTTCGGCTGCTGAGTTCGTGCGTTGCCCCATCCCCTCTTCTGCCTTTCGTCCGTGCCCGTGCCCTTGCCCGTGCCCGTGCCCGCCTTTGTCTTTTGTCTTCCCCGCTTTCCCTCTGCATGCCCCTGGGTATGCTGTGGAGCATGTCGCTTTTCGGTCCGCTATTCCGATATGAGCTAACGAGGCTGGCCCGTCGCGGGGCGCAGCCGAAGTTCCGCGCGGCGTTCGCGGTGTTGCTGCTCGTCGCGCTGTTTCTGGCGTACCTCGCGGCATTCCCTGGAACAAGCCCGCTCCAACTGCTCACCGAACTCAACCAACCTCTCAGTATCGAGGCCGGCAGCAAATTCGGTGAACGGTTCGTGGCCTCGACAGCATTGACCAGCACCGAAATCGTCGTCGGGAAGTTGGCCGCACGTTTGGTGTTCGTCTGGACTCTGCTGCTGACGGGGCTTCCGGTGGTTGCGTTGATGACCTTCTTCGGCGGCGTGGACATCGGACAACTCGCTGCGGGCTACGCCGTCGCACTGTTCTCCGTGCTGAGTCTCGGTGCTGTTTCGCTGTTTCTGTCGGTGGTGCGGAAGACTGTCGGCAGCGCGATCATTCTCGCCTACATATTCGCGTTGAGTTGCTCGCTGTTCGGGATGATGTGTAGCTGCTTGTACTATCCCGCGTTCGCTTCTCCGATTGCGGTCACCTGGGTCTTGCTGAACGGTTGGCCGAGGTTCCTCGTCGCATCCACGCCGGCGGATCTGTTCGAAGTTGCGGGTGCCTATGCTGCGCTCCACACCGTCCTCGCTGTGATCTTCATTGCCCTTTCCGTGTGGCGAGTTCGGTACGCAGGTGCGCCCCCGATCAAGGCTCCGCCGATCCGACAGCGACGCGAGCGCCCCTCGCGTCCGAGATACGAGGAACGACCCGATGATATGCCCTACCGGCGTGACCCGCGAGATCGGATGAACTCGCCTTCGGAGATAGACGAACACGATCCGCTTGGCTGGAAGGAACGTCACTTCGGAGGCTTCATCCCCGAGTTGCCTTCGCTGTTTGGTTTTCAAGGGCGGTTGGTCATCCTGGCTGGTGCTCTGGGGCTGGCGTTCTGTTGCTGCTTGTCGCGGGTGAGCGTCGTGATTGGGTTCCTGGGGGCGACCCTCATTGTGGGTCTTGGCACTTCCGCCACGATTGCCCGCGAACGGCAACGGGGAACTCTCGAATCGCTGCTGACGCTGCCTGTTGACAGGCGAGAAATCCTGTGGGCGAAACTGCGTATCGCGTTGATATCGGGTGGATGGGTCGCGTTGATATCGCTCGGGTTGAGTTTGGTCGGGTTACCGACAGGGCTTATCGCCTTTGAAACCTTGTTTGCCTTGCCGTTCCTCTTCGCGGGATGGATGCTGGCTGCGGGCGGGTTCGGGTTGTGGTTGTCTGTGTGGTGCGCCACCGTCGAGCGAGCGATGGGTTACTGGCTCGTGACTGCTGTGCTTTTGTGTATTCTGCCGCCGATGCTTTCTCCGCTCGTCCGCGAGTCGTCATCGACGCCGAATGCGCCATCGAGAATGCATGCGGTCTCGCTCACTCAGGGATTCAGCCCCGTGGTTGGGGTCGTGAATGCGTTTCCGTCGCTGGCCGCGTGGGATCGTGACTCGGATCACTACCCGTTCCAGGGTGCGATCTTCGCGGCGATGCTGGCCGGACTGGTTGGCGTGTTCTTCGGCTGGCTCGCCGTGCGGCGATTTGAACGCAACGTTGAGGTGAAATGAGATGCCGCTTGCTGCGTAGCGCTCCGGATCGCTACGCCGCAAGCGGCAAAACTCAAGAGCGGCGAAAGCCAATTACGACAGAACGCCGACGTCCTTGTTCTCGAACGTGCCCTTCATGATCTTGCGGTAAATGTGGGCGTCCGCTTTCACGATGCCTTGCGTGTCCTTCACCTTCATGATCGTGTCGGCAAGCCCTGGTGATTCCTCCCAGCCGCTCGGAGCTTCGGGAACCTGACAGAACAGCGAGTGATCGAACTTCGCCTTCTCGGGCACCGAACCGTCGTGAATGTGCAGTGTCGGGAAGAACAGGATCTTCTTGTCGTCGCGGGGGAACTCGAACGCCATTGGGTGAACCTTCTGCTCGCCCTTCTCCGGCTTCTTAAGCTTGAAGACCGCGAACCCGAATTCCTTGTATTGCGGCGTCTTGTCCCAAATGGCTTCGGGTAACCGGAACTGCTTGTCGAGCTTCGCGAAGTCTTTGATGGCTGGCACGAACGACGCCACGAACTTCCCAACTTCGACGACAGGTAACGTATTGGGTGCGTCGTTCTTATCCTTCAAGTTGCGGCTCAGTGGCGGCATTGGGAAGCCCTTGTTCATGTCGTCGAAGAAGGCTTCGTACTTCTCGAGGTTGATAAACTTCACAGCGTCTTCGGCCGAGTTTTTTGGCGTCGGAATCGGCAGGATCATGGCCAGGTCTTCGCCGGCCTTGAACTTCATGCTGTAGACCAGGAACTGGCGTCCCTCTTTGGACGAACTCGCGAAGATATTCGTGTCCGCAACCACATCGACTTTGCCGGAGAAGCAGCACATGAGCGAACCCTCGATTGAGTGAATGAGAACGCGACCTGTCGCGTTCTCATTCTGGGGGGAAGTGGAACACGGAAATTATCGCCACGATGCGGAGCAGAGTCAAAGAAGCGGCGTCAAATCTTGCGTAGCAGAATCGCGTGTTCGGCACGGGGGCGGGCACGAAACGCGGCCATCGTTGGGCCGTGGAAGTGCGGGCGTGTCTGCGACGCTCGCGCTGCGGGGAAGAAACCGCAATCGCGGGCAGTGCTGGCCACAATCTCATCGGCGCGAAGCGCCACGTCACCAACCGCGGAATCGGCCATCAGCAACACCAATGGGCCACCCTTCGGAAGAAACCGCCCAGCCGCGACCAGGAACTTGCCGAGCTCACGCGACCATGCAACCCCAGCGTCACGCGGCGGGATTCGCTGATATGTCGAACGTGCTCCGATTTCGCCGTGAGCCAGCGCCGACGCATTCAGACCCAGCCAGCGCAGACGCACCGAGTGGTGCGAGATGTAGTCATACGTCGCGGCATACGGTGGCGACGTGATGATCGCAGCCATGTTCCCCTGTGGCAGCGTCTTCAGTTCAGTGGCGTTGTCTTGCTCCACGAACGCAGGCTTCGGGGCTGGCGTCGGAAGCAGGACACGCAACGCCGCGAGACTGCGTGCGAGTTCCTCCGTCTTCTGCACGAAGATCCGCGAGGGGAACCCCGGAGCTGTGCGACGTCCCCCAACACCCGTCGAGGTGTCTCCGCGTTTCTTCGATAGCTTCACGAGGATCGCCGAGAGAACCAACATCAGATCGGGCTGGGCAGGGTCGTTTCGCAGCGTTTCCAGCTTGGCCCTGAGCGAGTCAAGTTCGAGCAAAACGTGAGGCTCGAAGATATCGACATCTTCAGGTGGGAAGCGTCGCGAGGCACCCGCCTTCGCCTTGCGGCGTTCGTCGGCGGAGGCAGCGCAAAGCTTCGCCGTCACGATGAGATGTTCGAGTTCCGCACCATCTCGCGGACGTGACTTGCAACGGGCGAGTTGCACTGCGAGCGGGTTCAGGTCTGTGCCGAACGGAATGCGACCCTGAATCATTGCTTCGACCAGCACGGTGCCCGAGCCACAGAACGGATCGAGGACACGAGCACCCGGTGGCACGAACGCACGGATCAGTCGCGCGGCGGTGTCGGGATGCATGCGTGCGGGATACGTGTGGAAGCCGTGGACGTGTGCCCGTGAAGGGTCTGCTTCGTCATCAGTTGACGGCGGCACGTCGAGAGCCTGAGCGAGCAGCCTCGCGTCGGGTGCGTCGCCTTCGGTGTCGATCCGACCGCCGACGTTCGTCAGCGCACGTCGTTTGCGGGGTGGCTCCTTCATAACAGTTGTATCCGTGTTTTTGCCCTCTCCCCTTGCGGGAGAGGGTGGCCGCGCTTCTGCCGGAATGTCGGCCTGCCGACAGGTCGGCATCCCGACTGGCCGGGTGAGGGGTTAAACCTCAAGAACTCTGAAGCCTTACCCCTCACCCGCTCGCAAAG
Organism: Planctomycetota bacterium; assembly: GCA_021413735.1. Lineage (GTDB taxonomy): Bacteria > Planctomycetota > Planctomycetia > Gemmatales > Gemmataceae > Gemmata. The sequence continues at coordinate 14,321 of JAIOPV010000091.1, read as the reverse complement.
CCTCGCTGCCCTCTCCCGCAAGGGGAGAGGGCGAAAAGCAAATCCGTCAGTTGTCAGCGTTCAAGCGTTCAGGCTCTCGGAAGAGCGCGACGAATAACACAAACCCAACCGCGTACCCGATCAACGGAATGATCCACACCGCGTCCCAGTCGGTAACGTGATCGACCCGGTGAGCCGCGACCCAGTGGCCAGCCAGATAATTCCCCACAAGCACAGCCGGCCCGCTCGACATAAACGTGACGAGCGCCTGGGTGCCAGCCCGCAGGTGATCGGGGGCTTCGCGGTCCACGAACAGCGCCCCGATCATCGCGAAGAACGCATAACTCCACCCGTGCATCGGCAACCCAATCACCACAAGCAACGGCACATTCCCCCAATAAAGTAGACCGTTCCGCAGCACCCACCCAGCCAAGCCGATGGCCATCATTCGCTTCAGTCCGAAACGCTTCACCAGAAACGGCGTAGCGGCCATGCACACGATTTCGCACCACTGAGCCAACGTCATGATGACTTCCGGCCCCCACGTTCCGAGCGGTCCGAGGTGTACCTTCACGCCAAGATCTTGCAGATACGGCGCGGTGAACAGCGTGTAAAACTGGTTCATCATGTTGCCGATGAACAGTACCACGGCGAACACCACCACGGGGCGATCACCGAGCATCTTTAACGCGGGTAGCCCAAGCACTTCGCGTATCGGGCGACCGTAACCCTTCGGTGGCGTGTGCGGCAAACACAATGCGTAGCCAGCCAGCACGAACGACGCGGTTGACGCCAGAAATAACGGATCGGCCGACACGGGTTCTAACACCCACCCCACGACAAGCCCGCCAACAATCCAGCCGAATGTCCCAACGAGCCGAACGTAACTGAAGGCGTGATCCGAGTTCGGCAGGTTGCGGAAGCTGATGACGTTCGTGAGCGTCAGCGTGATCTGGCAACCGATCGAGTACAGCAACATCAACCCAACAAGCGGCCCCACGACGACAGAGGCATCAGCATCGGGACCGGTGTGTGCTTTGCACCACCAACCCGCGACGCCGAGCAGGATCGCCATACACAGGTGCGAAACGGAGATCACCTTCTCGGCCGCGAACCACCGATCCGCCAGCAGTCCGACGACGAAGGGAGCGGTCAGCCCGCCGATGGCGAGCGTCATGTATACCAGCCCGACCTCAGTGGAAATGAAGCCGAGGCCGCCGTGTTCGGGAGCTGCTGGCAGATACCGCGTCAGCGGGACGACCCACGCCCCGAGTCCGAAGTATTGCAGGAACATCATCAACGCCAGCCGTCCTGGCACCGAACGCAGCATCCGTTCCCCCGGCTCGGTCGCGTGATCCGCCACGCCGCTGTTCTATCAAGAAGCCCGGTCGTCTGGACTCGCGTTACCGGGTATCATGCCATTCACGTTCACATCCTTCCACAAACATAGGTCACCGTGCGATGCTCTGTGCGGGCTTTGCGGTGTTCTGCTGGCTCGGTGCCCTGTTCGTGGCGCTGTTCATCGGTTCCGCTCTGTTGCGTGCTGGCATCGGACTCGCCAACCGCGCAATTGGGCACGTGAAGAAGGAAGGTATCATCGGATACGCGGACTGGGATTCCGATGACAGCGATGAATTCGACGTGATCGTGAGAGTTGACACTGAATTTGCCATTCCTGAACCTGGAATCTTTCTGGGAATGGGCATCACGTTCCTGGCATCGCTGGTCGCCGTCGGTGTCGCCTTTGCGCTTTCGCTCATCCTTGATGGTCCCGTGAACATGCAGGATTGGCCACTCCAGGTTGCGGGCGTGGTGATCGAAGTTGCGGCTGGCTTCGTCGTGCTGATGGGCCTTCTCACCTGGATGCTCCCGACTCAGCCGAAGTGGGCGGCTTTGGCCTCGCTGTTCACATATCTGATCGTCATCGCTGTCGGGGTTCTCATCTACGGGCTTGTGACCATCATGCTCAGGTGACGTTAGGGGTTTCTCGTTGCGGATGATTAATCGACTTGTAGAATTGCAACCTGGTTTGAACCACCAAGTCGCACATGCGGCCGAATACCGTTTCGCGACACCTACCTCAACAAAGAGTGTTCCGTGGGCGTAGTATTTGTTTGTGTCGGCTTGCTCGTCGCGATTCCAATCGGGTTGTTGATTGGTGCCGCCATCTTGCGAGGGGCCGTGTCGCTCGCGAACATGTGCGTCGGCGGGGAGAAACCTCGGTCGAGCTACGACGACGATTACGAAGACTACGGGGAATATCGCCGGCCTCGTCGCAGTAACGACGGCGGTTCGATCCCGGAACCGGGTATTGGCCAGGCGATGCTAATCGTGCTTTGCACCGCAATCCTCAACGGTGTCCTCGGTCTCATGGCAGGGTTCGCGGTCGGTGTGGGTGGCGCAGCCGCACAACTCGACCAAAAGACGGTTCAGATCCTCGCTCAGCTCGTTGGCTTACCGATTGGGTTCCTCACGAGTTCGTTCGTCCTCACGGGAATGCTGCCAACCTCGTTTGGACGAGCATGCCTCGTGACCCTTTTCCAGTATGTGATCGTGATTGCGATCGCGGTCGTGGTGGGGGGTATTGTGTTCGCCGTGGTTGTGGGTTTACAGGGTCGCTGATCCGACTCAGGCGTTACTGAAGACGAACACCGGCGGTTCAGTCGGTCCGCGAAGCAGGCAGCCGGTGAGCGGTTCGGCCACGCCGCCGCTGGTGTCGATGCGAATTCGCACCGCGTTCGCGTCCGGAGTCGGAACCTTCACGTGCCCGCTGACCTGCACTTTGCCGAGTATCGGGAGAGGGTTCGCGGACAGTCGTTTGTCCGCTCCCAACCACACGGGATACTCGGGGTTGAGCAGTTTGTCCGTGTCGGTTCCGAATCGTGGGTTCACCACAGCACGATCCCACATCCTGCGGCGTAAGCACTCCAATTGCACAGACGGCGGGCAGTCCAGTTCTGGCGACAGACCGTTGTGAAGGAAGATGTGCCCTTCCGCTTCGGCCATCCAGGGCAGGCTCGCCAGGAATTCGCGATGTTCGCTCGGCATCCCGGCCTTCAGCCGTTCGAGTTCTTCATTCCACTTGCCGGCCGGAAGGTAGTCGGGGCTGTGTCCGTCGAGGTAGCTGCGGAATGTCCATTTGTGGTCGTAGTTGGAAGCGTATCTCTTGATCCACGATTCGGATGGCAACCCATCAAGGCCAGTGGCCTTCACGAGTGCGAGATCGTGATTCCCCATCACGCAGGTGCTTCCGGGTTTCGCCGCAATCAGTTCCATGACGCGTGAAACAAGTTGCTTCACGCCCTCGCTGCGGTCGACGAGATCGCCGAGAAAGACGAGCGTGGCGGTGGGCCATTCGGGGAGTTGTTCGAGTCTCGTTATGAGTTTGTCGAGCCATTCGACTCGACCGTGCAGATCACCGATTGCGATAAGAGGGTATTCGAGGGTCGTCGGCAAGTTCATGGGGCGGCGGCGGTTTGGACGCTTCTCATGGTGTAAAATGGGACTAGATTGCACAGAGCATCTTAGCAGTTCCCCAAGTTCGGGATGCGGAGTAGGCCATGCGCGTCGATCTGTTCGGGCTGTCGATGGATACACCAGGAACCACGTTCTATCTGTGGTCCCCGTGGCGTTGTTCGGCGCTCGAACACAAACTGTTTGAATCGCTGCGTGCGATTCCGAACGCGAGTCTGGAAGCGGCTGCGGACGAAATCCGCATCCACATCACCGACGCGAAGGGCTGGAAAGCCGCGATTCAAAATCTGTCGCGAGTGCTGAAGGGCTGGCAGGAAGAAGCATCGGACGGCGGCAAGGAGGAACGACGCGGCTGGCGCTGGCTTTTGGAAGCCGACGTCGATGCGGCTGGTTACGACATGCAGGGCGAGAAGGCGAGTTTCTGGGCGTATCTGCGGCTGTCGCTGGATCGTGGCGGCGTCGGCGAAGCGGAGAAGGGCGAAGACCTCGATCTCAACGGATTCGGCGTGCAGGTCTGGGGTCAACGCGAATGACCGACCCATTCGTCATTCCCGAAACGTCGTTCTGATATAGTTTCTTCCGGACGAGTGGATTGGTTCCGGGTCTGAAATGGTTGGTTCCGGGTCTGAAATGGTTGGTTCCGGAGGTGGGGTGGGGAAGTGGTCCGGAACCAATTACCAACACACAGCACGTTGGCTTGCGTTCAAGATGGTGCTTGACCGAGGTTCCGAACACGACGGAGAATGCGGCAGTGGTTTGTGCTGCCCTCGCTTCTTCGCAAGGAAACCTCGATGCTCTCCTCGATCTCAACTCGGTTCCGCTGGAGTTCGCTCCTCCTCGCAGCGGGAATGCTTGGCATAGCGTTCCAACCGCTGCCGCTGGTTGTCGCACAGGACAAGAAAGCCGAAAAGCTCGCTGAACCGATTACAAAGGGTCAGCGAGTCTTCACTTGTGGGCATAGCTTCCATGTGTGGGTGCCGGGCATTCTGACCGATCTCGCCAAGAAAGCTGACATCCCGAATCACACGCAGGTCGGCTTGTCGTCGATTGGCGGCTCGCGAGTCATTCAGCACTGGGATGTCGCCGAGGAAAAGAACAAAGCGAAGGAAGCACTGAAGACGGGCAAGGTCGATGTGCTGACGCTGTCGCCGATCTTCCTGCCCGACGACGGCATCGAGAAGTTCACGAACCTGGCGCTGGAGAACAACAAAGATATCCGCATCTGCGTTCAGCCAATCTGGTTGCGTTGGGACATTTACGAGCCCACCACGAAGCGACCGGAGAAGGTCGATCACAATGCGATCACGGCCGACGAACTGCGAACGCGGCACGCGGTCTATTTCAAGACGATCGACGAGCACATCACAGGGTTGAACAAGAAACTCGGCAAGACGGTACTGTTCGAGGTGCCGGCTCCGCAGGCGGTGATCGCGCTTCGCGAGAAGATCATCGACGGGAAGGCTCCTGGGCTGAAGTCGCAAGAAGATCTGTTCACGGATGCGCTCGGCCATGGGACGGCACCGTTGCAAGTGCTTGTCGCGTACTGCAATTACGCGGTGATCTATCGTCGGAGTCCGGTGGGGTTGCCGGTGCCAGCCGCGTTGAAGCAAGCCAAGCTCGGTGATAACGAAGAGAAGCTCAACCGCCTCCTGCAAGACCTCGCGTGGGAAGCGGTCACGCAGCACCCACTCAGTGGCGTGCGAATTGAACCCGAGAAATGATCGACTGTCACCGTTTGCGTCATGCCACAAATGGCGTGACGCAAGCGGAAGTCGAGGAACGTCGGCTTCATACTCGGCTGGTGTGGTATGATGAGTGTAAGAGTCCCCCACGGTGTAAGGGCCGTTTATGGCAGTCGCCACGTTCGACACGCTGAAGTTCGCGAACACGCTCAAAGCGGCCGGCGTGCCTGACAAGCAAGCCGAAGCCCAGGCCGTTGCATTCGCCGAAGTCATCCAAATCAATTTGAAAGATCTCGTCACGAAAGACGATCCGGCCATCGTCACGAAGGAGATCAAACAAGAAGTGAAGGATGCCGAGCAGCGAGTCAATGCTCGTCTCGGCACGCTGGCCGCACAAATCAAGGGCGATATGCTCCTTTTGAAGTGGATGTTGGGAGTAGGCGTTACCTTCGGAGTCGGAGTATTCGGGCTGCTGCTTCGCCTGTTGTTTAACCAGGGGCGTTAACTCATCACGGAACCATGCCATGCCGTCGCTTCCCTCACGTCGATCCGTGCTGAGTGTCGGGGGTGCCGGACTCCTCGGCATGTCGTTCCCGCAACTCCTCGCCGCAGCCGAGAAGCCCAAGGCCAAACTCAAAGCGACAGCGAAGGCCGTCATCTTTTTGCATCAATGGGGCGGTCCGGGTCAGCATGAAACGGTCGATCCCAAGCCCGACGCTCCCGACAACGTTCGCGGTTGGTACGGAGCCACCAAGACCAAACTGCCCGGCATCATCTTCGGCGAGAAGATCCCGAAACTCGCCGCGATGAACGACAAGTTCACTGTCATTCGCTGTCTTCAGCACAACATGAAGAACCACAACTCGGCAGGCTACTACAGCCTCACCGGCGTGGCTCCTCCCACCGACGACCAACGCCTTCGCGACTCGCTCGAACTCTTCCCTGCTTACGGAAGTATTGTCGATAAACTCGCACCGACGCCGAAAGGAACCGCCACGTTCGTGAGCTATCCGCACGTCATCGCGGACGGGAGTATCACGCCCGGTCAGCACGCGAGCTTCCTCGGCAAAGGCCACAACCCGCTGTTCGTGAATCAAGACCCGAGCAAGCCCGAGTTCAAGTTGCCGGAACTCACGCTGCCCCAGAATCTCAGCGTGGAGAGGCTCGAAAATCGCCGCGACATCCTCAAGCTCATCGACGAACAGGCCGAGCTCCTCGAAACGTCGCTCGTCGCGCAGGGGTTAGACGAAAGCTATCAGAAGGCCGTGGCGATGCTGACGTCACCGCGTTTCAAACAGGCGTTCGACCTCACGAAAGAAACGCAGAAGACCCGCGACACTTTCGGCGACACCGCCTACGGGCAGGGCTGTTTGCTGGCTCGGCGGTGCGTGGAAGCTGGAGCGAAGTTCATCAACGTATACTTCTCGCGGTCGATCGGCGGGAAGGGGCAGGGGTGGGACTACCACGGCTTCAACAAGGAGAACGTGCCCGACCGCCTGAAGGAACTGCTGCCGATGACGGATCAGACGTTGCCGGCACTGCTGACCGATCTCGAAGAACGCGGACTGCTCGATGATGTATTGGTCGTGTGGGTCGGCGAGTTTGGCCGCACGCCGCGAATCAGTTCTAACGGTGGCCGCGATCACTGGCCGCAGTGCTACTCGGCGATTCTCGCGGGCGGCGGCACGAAGAAGGGATTCGTTTACGGTGCGAGCGACAAGCTCGGCGCTTACGCGACGACGGGACAGGCACGCCCCGAGGATCTGGCCGCGACGATGTTCGAGGCGTTGGGCATCGACTCCGAAACGGAGATCACGGACAAACTGAACCGCCCGCTGCCCATCTCGCGAGGAAAGCCGATTCGGGAAGTCATGGCGTGAGCAAGATTCAAACAGAAGTCTTCTGAATTCCAGTTCGCATCGACGCGCGACGGTCCCGTGCGGTATGCTGAGGCATTCCGACGGAGAATCGCATGAAGCCTCTCTATCCACTGCGGTTTGAACCGATCTTCAAACACAACCTGTGGGGCGGTCAACGCCTCCCCGCATATCTCAATCGCACGCCGCCACACGACGACGCCATCGGCGAAGCCTGGGTCGTCAGCGATGTCGATGGCAGTCTCAGTCGCGTTGCCGACGGCTCCCTCGAAGGCACGACCCTTCGCGAGCTTCTCAAGGCCGACCCCGCACGCATCCTCGGCAACGCCAATGCACCGCAGGGCAAGTTCCCGCTGCTGCTCAAGTTCATTGACGCACGCCAAGAACTCTCCGTGCAGGTTCACCCCAACGACGAGCAAGCCGCGAAACTCGGTCCGGGCATGTTCGGCAAAACCGAAGCGTGGGTCGTGCTGGATGCGTGCGAGAACACGAGTCGCCTGTATGCCGGGTTCGTCCCGGGCATGAACGCCGACCGCTTCCGGGGGGCACTGAGAGACAAGACCACGCCGGGCACGTTGCACAGCTTCACGCCGAAGGAAGGCGATTGCTTGTTCCTCGAAGCGGGAACCGTTCACGCCATCGGGGCGGATCTGCTGATCTTCGAAGTGCAGCAAACCTCCGACATCACGTATCGCCTCTACGACTGGGACCGCGTCGATTCGCAGACCGGCAAGCCGCGACAACTTCACATCGAGGAAGGGTTGGGGGCGTCCGATTTTGGTCGAGGGCCGTGCCATCCAGTGCGGCCGAAGGTGTCGGACACCGAGGGCGTTCACCGTGAGGGTCTGGTGAACTGCCAGTATTTCTCGCTCGCTCGGCTGACGAGTCGCGTGCCGTTCCGCATCGGTGCGAAGTCCGAGTGCCGGATGGTCGTGTGCGTCGCGGGGGCGGGCGAAATCGAATGGCGTGGGCATCGTTCGCCAATCACCACAGGCGACACGGTGCTGCTGCCCGCGGAGGTGGGCGAAGCACGGTGCGTGCCTTCACGCGAAATCACTCTGATGGAGTGTGGCATCCCACGGGGAGCAGCGGCGCAAGCGGCCGGAGCAGCCTGAAAAAGCCCCCAGGCCGCTCGTTCTGCCCAAGAACCCAGGCCGTTGGCCGCCCTCCGTGGTGGCCCGCCCACCCGCTCCAACATTTCCCGAATCTGCTCGAGTTAGGCATCCCAACGCGTCGGCTGGTGCTTAGGAACCTCGATCCAAGTCCGACCACGGGGCGATACGAGCCAGACGCTGACGAACACGCCCATCAGCAGCGTGATAGCAACGATGATGATATTCACAACCACGGAGTTACTCCTTGGGGGCGTAGAGGGTGCGGACGTACACAAAGAGCAGGTGTCGCTCGGAAGGCGTGAGCTTGCCAGACCACTTCGGCATCGTCGTGCCCCGGACGCCATTGGCTAGAACTACCTCCGCATAACCCGTGTCTGGCTGGACCTCGCGGAAGTTGGTCGGAGCAGGAGCCAGCCGACTCGCCGACACCCCGTCCCCGCCGCCGGACGCCCCGTGGCAGACCGCGCAGTGGCTGTTGAACAGATGGGTCGCCTTTCCCCGCTCGTCGTCAGTCAGGCTGGCGACGGGTTCTTCAAGGTGGAGAGTCCGCAGGTAGGCAACGAGACCACGCAGATCAGCGGGCGGTAGGTCTACCCACGGCGGCATGGACGACCCCGGCTTGCCGGCCCACAACGCCGTAGAAACTGCCCGGTCGGAGAACCGGGCTGTGGTCAGGTCGCGCGGGGCAGGGGTCAGGGCGTTCGCGGCCGGTCCGTCGCCCCGGCCGCCGGTCCCGTGGCAGCCAGCGCAGTGGCGAGCGAAAGCGACCGCCCCCCGCCGAGCGTAGCGATCCCGCTCACCAGGTTCCGCCGGAACCGTCCAGACCGGCACCCCGCCCGACGTGCGGGGGATCGCGCAGTCGCAGAACATCCCCTGCCGCTCCTCGGCGGGGTCCACACCCGGCAGCGACTTCGGCCCCGTCAGGCCGGTCAGCCGCGCGTCTCGGCCGAGCGACTCCAAGTAGTTGACCACGTCCAGGGCGTCCTGACTCGGCTGAGTTGCAGACCCGTCAAAAAGCCACGGATAGCCAGGCATGTTTGACGCCGAGACGACGTGCCGGGGGTTCCACAAGTGGGCCAACTGCCAGTCCCGCGACTTCCGCCCGCCCTCGCGGGCCAGATCCGGGCCGATCCGCCGCGTCCCCCACATCTGCGGGGCGTCCCCGTCCGACTCCCACGCCTGACTCGCGGGGCCGAACCGCCGCACGTCGTCCTCGGTGAACCGAACCATCTGGGAGTGGCAAAGGAAGCACCCTTCGCGGGCATAGATCAACCGCCCTCGTTCCTCGCTCGGTGATCTGGCGGGCGAGTCCACGGGCCGCGACTCGGCGATCTGGGTCTTCAGGGTTTGGTTCGGCCACACGCCCAGCACGACGAACGAGAAGGCGAACAGCCCCAGCCCGGCCACGGCAGTCAGAACGTACCCCCGCTTGAGCCAGTTCAAGCCGGTCGGAAGGTCGTGGACCACGGGGTCGGCCTCGGCAGCGGGGATGGGAGACAGGACCGGAGCCGGCTCGTCGCTAGTCATCGCCCAGACCACGGCGAGGAATCCGGCCAGTACTACAAACCCACTCACGCTTCGCGCCCACCAGAAACCCTTCGAGGCCGACACCGAGTCGATCCACGGTCCATCGCCCTGCCACATGATCCCCTGGACTAGACCGGCGATGGTGAGGTCCGCGACCATCACCGTCAGGCCCACGGCCAGGAGCCAGAACGCCCAGTTCGCCGCCGCCGGGTTGTACCGGCAGCCTGGCGTCCGCCGCCATGCGTGCAGCAGACCGCCAATGGCCGCGAACGACGCGAACCCGATCATGGCGAGGTGTGAGTGGCCGATCACCCAGTCGGTGAAGTGGACCAGCCGGTTGACCGGCATGACCGCCTGCATCGACCCCTGGAGGCTAACGATCAGGTACGCCACCGTCCCCACCCAGACGAACCGCAGTGGCACGTCGGCGGCGACCGTCCCCGATTGCTTTCGCAGTGACAGGAGCAGGTTGCCGACAACCAGTAGCACGTCCGCCCCCAGGTACACTGACGCGACTATGGCCCCCTTCTGCGCCTCCATCGGGATGGACGAGAAAACGTAGTGGTGGGTTCCGTTGAGTGGGTAGACGAGGAAAAGGAGCCAGAACCCGATCATCGACAGGAAATGGCTGTAGATCGGGCGGCGGGTGACCGCCGGGATGACCGCGTACAGGATCGCCACAGCCATCGGCGTGACGTAAAGCCCGACCGCGTCATGAATCCACAGTCCGCTGAACGTCGCACCCTGCGCCCCGGTCAGCAGCTCCGGGACGACGTTCCCGACCGGGTAGGCAAACAGGGTGAACGTCAGGCCGCCGAGGACGTACCACGCTGAGACGTACAGGCTCGGCACCCTGGCCCGCAGCAGCGGAATGCAAAACTGCACCCAGGCCAGGAGCAGCCCGAGGGTCGCTGCCGCGTCTACCGGCAGGGGGAACTCGGCCCACTCCAGCGGCTGGCTGTACCCCGCCTGAACCGCCGCCCAGCCGGGCAGGACGAGCAGAAAGTTCCACACGCCGAACAACGCCCACCCGAGCCGGATGCCGGTCACGGGCCTGCCTGCAAGCCGGGGGACGGCGTAGTACAGAAAGGCGAAGAAGGCGTTGCCGAGCCACCCGAAGAAGACGCCCTGGGTGTGCGCGTATCGCAACCGCCCCCACGTTAGCCACGGTTGGGTGCCGAGCCACTCGGGTTCGTGCAGCTTGATTGCCATCACGATCCCGAGAAGGGCGACGTAGAGAACGCACGCCAGGGCGGCGAACCCGTGCCAGCGGATCAGAGCGTTCGCGCCGTTTCTCTCGGCCGCCGGGGGCGGGGTTGATCCGTCCATGCCGTCCTCTTAAGCCGCCCTCGACGGGTCGGAAACGAATGTCAGCGGTCGCCCTGGGCCGCGACGAGGTACTCCACGATCTGCGCCTCGCCGTCCGGTGTTAGCGGCGCACCGTACGCCGATACCATCTTGTGGACCGTCTCGCCCCACTTCTCTCGGGTCAGGGTCGGTTGGTTGAGGGCGAGACGCGGGGAGTGGCAGAGGACGCACGTCCGCTGGAACTCGTCCCGGTGCGGCCCCGGCGGGAGTTCGACTTCGTCCACCATCGCCGGGGCCGATGCGGCTGCCGGCCCGTCCGGTCGAGCGTCGGGCGTCCAGGCTGCGCGCACACCGAAGTAAGACGCGACCCCGGCCATCGCCAGGAGTACGAATGCCACGAGCAGGACGAAACGCTGCCGCCCCGCCGGGTTTTCGTTCGACTCGGCCACAACCACCCCCTCAAATGACCCGCACGGGCAGTTCCTCGACCACGTTCCGCATGAACCCACTGCGGTTCCAACCCGCTGCGTCCGGTTGCGACTGTCCCTCGCGGTTGGTCGCTCGGACTCGCAGCCGATATTCGCCCACCGCCGGCGGGGTCCAGGCAAGCCGCCAACGGCGGAACGAGAACCGCCCGAGGTCGTTCCCCAACTCCGTGGCCACCCACGTCCGGCCGTCGTCGGCGGACACCTCGACCACGCGGATGCCGCTCCCGCCGTCGAACGCGATCCCGTCCAGCGGGCAGGGCCGGCCGGCGGGCGTCGTGGCACTCGGATCGGGGGTGGTGAAGAACGACCGAACGTTCAGCCGGCTGATCGGGACGAGGTCCGGGGCCAGGTGCCTGGGGTCTTCGTTGCCGTTCGGGGTGGACGGCAGCTTGTACGCCTTCGCCATCCAGTACCCGTCGAACACTTTGGGTAGCACGGTAATGCGGTGCAGTGCCTTGACCCAGTAGGTAGCGTACCAGCCAGGGACCACGAGCCGTGCCGGGAACCCGTTCAGGCCGGGTAGCGGCTCGTTGTTCATGGCGTAAGTAACAGTCACTTCGTGTTGAAGAGCTTGGTCCAAGGAGAGTGCCTTGACGAAGTCCGGCACCGACGAGAGCGGTCCCTCGTCCAACCCGTCGAACGTCACCTGCACCGCGTCCGCCTTGATCCCGGCCCGCCGCAGGAGTGTGGCCAGTGACACCCCGCCCCAGCGGGCGTTGCCCATCGCCCCATTCTTCCACTGTGCCCCGCTAACCCGTGGGGTGAGCAGGCTCCGCGAGTTGCCCGAACACTGGTTGACGGCGACCACCTCGTCTGAGCCGAGCCGCTTCAGGTCGTCCATCGAGAGTTCGAGCGGTCGGTCCACCGCCCCGTCGATGCGGAGCCGCCAAGACGCCAGATCGACGGTGGTAGGGATCGCCTGCAGGTGCCAGCGGACGTAGAAGGCGTCGTTCGGGGTGAAGTCCTCGCGGAAAGACCGCCACGGAGTTTCCAGGCACGGCGGTCGGTCGTTGACGACCCGCATTGGCACCTTGCCGGGGAACCGGGCCATCGGCTCGGCGGCGGCGGGGACCGCCCGGCGGCTACACCCGGCCGGTAACAGGGTCGCGCCGACCCCCGCCGTCGCCCCCCACAACCAGTCCCTGCGTGTCATCCGCATTCCCTTTCCTCCCTGCCGAAGTCGATCTCGGTGGATCACTCTTACGGTATGAAGTACCCGAAGCCCTCTTGCTGCTTGCGGACGACCTCGACTGCCCCGGATGGGGTGGTCGTGACCCCTGGCAGCAGCGTCTCCTTCGGAATCGACTTTTCGCGCAATGTGTTCTCGCACGCCTCGAACCGCACCTTCGCCTTGACGAGTTCCGCCACCGCCTCGACGTGCTTGCTCTTGTCCTTGACCAATAGGTCGATGCCCGGGCCGTGGCAGACCACCACGATCTCGGCCTCGCCCTTCACTTCCTTCAGCACGTTCGTTACGTTCTTCAGCCCGTGCTTCTGCCGCTCGGCGTCGGAGAAGTTGATGTGAACGACGGCTTTGAACATATTCGCGGCCTCTTTGGGCGGTTGCTTGTCCTCGGCCCGCGAGCCCGCCGTCGTTGCGGTCAGGACTGCGGCCACGCCGATCATCACGGTATACGCGATTCGTTTCATGACGGGATCCTCAGTCAGCATGGGCTACCGTTCCAACACAATAGTCACGACGTGATTGTCTTCGCCCTCGTCGTCGGCAGTCAATCCTTTAGAGAAGTGGGTCAATTGCACTTCGATTTTTTTGATGAGCGGGTACTCCTTGAGCACGCTGGCCGCGATGCCGTGGGCCAACACCGGCAGCGTGGTTGGCTCGCTGGCCGGTAAACTCTTCTTGCCCATCTTGCGGACGAACTCGGTTAGTTCCGGATTGCCGATGCCCAACTCGCCCTTTTCGTAGGTCTTGGCGTCCATCAGCCAGTACCGCACGTCGGCCCGGAACCGGCGTTTGACCGGGTTTGGTTCGGGCGAGCCCTTGTGGACTGCCACGTTTGTGAAGTAAATCTTCGTCACCCCATTCCACATCTCTGCGAGAACGACGCGGGGCGAGTCCTTCTTCGGCTCATCCGCGAGAGAAGCCGGCACGCTCTTGAACGAGAAGGTCGTGAGCACGGCCACGACGATGACGCCGAAGGCCGCGAGCAAGATTCTGGTCATGCCGATCCCTTTGCTGGCCTTTGAACTGATCGCTGGTGCCGCCGGTCACTTCGGGGCGTCGGCCTTCTCGATGCGACCCAGTTTCGGCGTGGTAACGGGCGAGTTCTTCCCGAACCACGCGCGGATCATCTCGTACTGCGAGCCGTGTTCGGCTTTGCCCGTTCCCTTCGTAAGCGTCCGGTAGTTGTGGCCTCCGCCGGCCAGCATGGTGTTCGTGACCACCGTGTACTCGTCGGCCGCCGCCCACGCCCCGCCGTCCCGCTCGACATGCCACACCCTCTTCCCCTTCTCCCGCGTCGGGTCGTAGCGGAAGCGGATGCCGCCGACCTGAATCATCCCGCCGACCTTGACGGCCGGGTCTGTGGAGTACGTGTTTTCTACCGCCTGCTCCAACACTTCGGCCACCTGCGCTCCGGTCAGCCGCATCGTCACCACTTTACCTTCGTGCGGCACCATCTGTCGAAGATACGCGGCAGTGATGGGACCGGGCGGGATGGCTACCCCGTACCCGACGCCGGGCAAGAGAGCGAGGTCAGCCTTCGTTCGCTCGCGAAGGATGTCGGCGAACAGCGAGTCGATGGGAGACTCCTCGTCCCGCTTCCGAGCTTCCTGGCCGGCGAGCGTCTGCGCCCGTACCAGCCATCCGCCCGCCTTGCCGACTAGCTCGTCCATCGCCTTCTGGTGCGG
>JAIOPV010000082.1 GCA_021413735.1 Planctomycetota bacterium | reverse complement strand
CACGGCGACCGAGGCCGACCGCGCCTCACGACCGGCCTCGGCCAGCCGCTTGCCCAGCGAATGAGCCTTCTGCAACAAGTCGATCATGTCGTTCTCCTTCCCGATAACAGTGAACGTTCGGGATGTTCAAGTTCCGTTCCTCGTTTAAGCCGGCCGACGAGTGCGGCCAGATGCAGGTGCGCCCTGCCTCGTGTCGTTGTCCCCGCAGAAGGACTGCCAGCCGTCGTGCAACTCACGCCGAACCTGGCTGATGCGTGCCTGGGTTACCCCGAACACGGTAGCCAACTCGTTGGTTCGGTGTCCCTCAACCATCGCGTCCATCAGGACTCGACACCTTTCCCCCAGAGACGCTCGCCAGCGTGGGAAGTCGAGCCTGAACTGCACCTGGTCGGGGATCGGAGTGTGCGTGTTGTCGATCAACGCCTCGTCGAACACGTTGCCCACCATCCCGGTCGTATCCGGCAGCGGTGACACGACGAAGTTCCGCATTCGCTGGCAGAGCGGAGACATGGCATCGCGTGCCTTCTCGCACCTGCACAGCCGTCGACCGCTGAGCGCGGCCCGGGCGGCGAGCGTTGCAAAGGTGTAGAGGTACTCGGCGGGGCTACGCCCCTTCCGGGACAACCCGATGTACCACTTCCAGCACATCGCGATGGCTTCGCAGATGAGATCGGCTCGACGATCCGAACAGGTGACGTGCCGCAGGCGGACCCAGACGGTGAACTCGATCTTCGGCAGCAGCGTGACGAACGTGGCCTGCAATTCTTCGATGGAGTCGGGCCGATCGTGGGTGGGCTCATTCACGGGGATGACCTCCGTAGAGACCGCCCCCATGCCGGAGGCGGTCGTGTCTGAAAACACAACCGCCTCCGCACGGTGCGAGGGCGAACAAGCGATCGACGGCGGAGCGACAATCGGGTCGCTCGGAGGGTTTTCATCGGCGGGCTCCTTGAGGGGATTGCTTCCGCCTCTGCTTCGCTGCCGAAGCCGCCGCTTGTGTCGTCCCGTCACCTGCTCACTTCAAACGTCTCTCCATCGGCCGGTAGGAACACGTCCGGGAACAGATCCCGCATCCGGTCAGGCTCGAAGGTGTGGATGGGTACGACTCGACGCGGGTTCACAGCCTGGACGAATGCTGCGAGGTCAGCGGGGTAGATGTGCCCGCTGGCGTGAGCAGGCACGAACACCCCGCTCGCGGTCGAGACGTGACTTTGAAGATCAACCCAGTCCGGATTGCGGAGGTATCCCTCCCACGAGGAATAGATCACTCGGCACCCGACCGGGAGCTTCCCCCCGAAGTCGGCGTGAACCATCGACGGTCGGAACACCATCAGGAACTGCTCGGGTCGGTCGAGTATTTCGGCCAGTTCGATCCGCTCGTTGGCGAACAACCTCGTGAGTTTTGTGATGTTCCGCTGAGCGAAGGCATGGGGGTAGAACACGCGGATTCCGTTCTCACGAGTCGGGCGGGGAACACGAACCTGTCCCGCTACCAAATGTAAGACGAACGCTGTATAGTTTTACTGTTTCCCCTCCTTGACTCGCCGTAACTGTTTTTGATCTAATCTCTTGCAGCACGCGAGCCTTCCAGGAGGGATCCGATCATGGAAAGACGATACGAAACGCGGTTGAAGGAGATGTTGGTCCAAGCCCAA
>JAIOPV010000098.1 GCA_021413735.1 Planctomycetota bacterium | reverse complement strand
CTTCCCCTTGACGATCATCGGTTTGGGAATGGCAACCGGCCCCATTTTGAACTGGATGAGCAGCGTTCGCGCGACGAATTTGCCTTTCCCCTCCGATTCCAACTCGATGATATTCACGCTGACCATTTCACCCTTGACAGGCACAGTGACGTCGCGTTCAGTCCTCTTGCCACCCTTCGGGAGAAAGACGCCGAAGATCTTGTCCGCCGGCATGTAATCGACCCACCCATCAGGCACCTTCGGTGCCTGCTTTGCAGGCTCATCGGCAGCCCAGACGGTTAGCCCGCACATTCCTCCGGCCAGGAGAGTCGCAAACAACCTCGGTGCACACATCGGAGATTCCTTTTCGTTGGGGTGAGGATCTACCCACGCCGAGCTTTCCCAAATGAACATCTCAGAGAACAGAAATCAACTTGGAACGTCAACCCTACCCACACGAAGGGTTGCCAACAAGGAATTTTCTTATCCTCATAATGCCCTCACTATTGCATAACAGTCCAACATCTACCCCTCTGCTGGAGTTGCACGCGAACTCCGGTCGCGCGACCAACACGAGCCGCGTAGGATGGAGAATCCCTGCTCACGTCGGATACCCCATGCTCATCACCAGAGTTGAGAGCGACGAGGAACTGTGCATCCGCATCCAGGCCGGCGACCGCGAAGCCGGGAACGTGTTGGTTATGCGGTACAAGCGACTGGTCGCAGGTCAGGCGAAGAAGATGAAGCCGCCAACCCGCATCGACTTTGACGACATGATTCAAGCGGGGCAAATCGCTCTCTATCGAGCTGCCCAGACGTGGAAGCCGGGCCGGAATGCGAAGTACAAGACCCTGGCATTCGTTTGCGTGCGAAACGCACTCCGGAAGTACCTGCGATCGACCGTGAAGCAGGTGCGTGAATGCCTTGACTGTGATGAGCGGGCAGCGGAAGAAACGCCCTTGGAGATGGCCTTCGCTCGCGACGGCGAATCAGTTGAAGTTCCCGGTTTGAATGAACTGGATGGGACGAGCCGCGCTGTCCTCACTCTCAGCTTTGGGTTGGAGGGTGGTGGGACTTTGGGAACTGGCGACGTGGCGGAACGGCTCGTGCTCACGCCGAACCAAGTCAACAAGATCCTGCAAGACTCGCTTGCATTCCTTGGACGCGCGGACGAAACGCCCTGGTTAGCACCCTGGCGACCAGCGAGGAAGCCACGCCAGTTGAGCCTGACGGCAGCTTGATTCATGCCGCGTTCTAGCCTGGTTTCCGCGAGTTGCTGAGTACAAAGTGAAGCTAATTCGAGTGGCGAAAGTAGTGAGAAAATTCGATGATCTTAATGCCGATTCCCTCAAGAGAATTGTTGCCTTTGCGACTCGGTTGATTCCCATAGAAGAGTACGAATGAGCACAATCCGACTACCGAAACCTCTCGACAACGGTAATTATGTTGAATTGAATAACGTTAGCTCCATGGTTATTGTTGGTGCCAACGGTTCTGGGAAAACCCGGCTTGGGATTTGGATCGAGCATTCTCAAGGCGGGAGGCTTGTTCACCGAATTTCGGCACAGCGAGCACTCAAAATCTCTGACTACGTTCAACCTCGCCCATGGGAGCAGGCGGACCGGATGCTCATTACGGGGACGGACAAGAACTCGAATCGTCGAGATACATCCCCACGCTGGAATCACGATCCATTCGGCCATCAATTAGATGATTATGATGTCTTATTGGCGTGGATTTTTGCCGAACATTTCAAGGTCGCAAATGAGTTTCGAGAGAAGTTCAAAGTGGAAGGTGGCAATCAGTTGCAGGTAGTCGAGTCACGCCTTGAGGAGCTGCACCGGATTTGGAATCTGGTAATGCCCCACAGACAACTAACATTCAAAGATAACAAGGTTGAGGCAAGCGGTTACAAGGGAGAACCATTCGCAGCAAAGCAATTAAGTGATGGAGAACGTGTCACGCTGTATTTGATCGCGCAAGGCCTCGCGGCACCATCAGGCTACATCGTCGTAATTGATGAGCCAGAACTTCACCTTCATCAAGCGGTGCAGGCAAGGTTATGGGACGAGATAGAGAAGGTTCGCCCCGATTGTCTATTTGTTTACATCACCCACGATCTCGGTTTTGCAGCGTCTCGGCATCTTGCAAGAAAAATTTGGGTTAAATCGTATCCAGAGAACGCCAAATGGGATTGGAACGAGATTCCACCAAACGAGGACTTCCCAGAAAGTCTCGTCTTGCAGATTCTCGGTAGTCGCCGACCCATTTTGTTTGTTGAGGGCGACACTAGTAGCCTCGATGCTGCGCTGTACCGACACCTCTTTCCCAACCATCTCGTCATTCCGCGGAGTTCCTGCACCGCAGTCATCGACTCAACCGTTGCGGTCAACTCTCTTTCTCTGTTTAACCACGTTGACGCGATCGGTGTCATAGATCGGGATCACAGAAACGAAGCCGAGATTGCGTCGTACAAGTCGAAGCGAGTGTTCGCCCCAGTCGTCGCAGAGGTCGAGAACCTTTTTCTAATCGAAGAAGTGATCCGTTTGGTTTCGACACACCTGGAGCGAAATGCAGACGAGGATATTAGCAACGTGAAGAAGTTCCTATTCTCAGAACTGGAAAAGGAACTTACTAGACAGATCACAGACCGAGCCGTCTTCCAAGTACAGCAGCGGCTAAACAGTTTCCCAGGATTACAGAAACGGCCGGATGGGCAGGGGTCATTTCAAGATGCGGTTAAACAATACCTTGGATCAATCGACACCGCTGAGATTTATGCAGACAGTGAACGACTTTTCAAGGAAATCATCGAAACAAGGGACTACCCACGCCTCATCTGTCACTACAATCGAAAGAATTTACCATCACGAGTGTCTCGGAATCTTGGTTTTGCGGATGGCGAGTTTCCAAAACTGGTACTCCGACTCCTTTCAAGCGAAATCGGGAGAGGCATTCGGATCGCAATGCTGAGCTACTTCCCCGGCTTGCATTGATAATTGATACACATCAACGCGAGTTGACCATTAATTATGGCGGGGCTACTTGATCGCGTCAGAAAGGTTACGCCGCGTTGGAGGAGTCCGCTTCCCGCTGCTGAAACAGGTCCGGGAAGTCGATCCACGCCGACGGGTGGATGCGGTCCCATCGCTCGTCACCTTCGACCGAAAGCAGGGTGACCCAGGCGGGAATCACCCCCGCCGTGGGGAGGCTGATCGCACCCGCGTATTTCACCTCGGAGCCGCAACCCCACCAGATTTTGCCTGTGAGCATGGCCCGGATTCCCGTTCCGAGAATCATGAACCGGTCCCGCAGTTCGCGCGGAATGGTTCCGACCACGGTGAGACGGCCCGCGTTGACGCCGATCCGCACCCGTCTCGCCTTCAACTCTTCGAGCAGGAGGTAACTGGTCATTACGAAGCCCTCCGCGACGAAACGTGACCGTTCCAACCGCCGCCTCGTTTGTCGTCGTTCTCGTGAACGGTGACCTCGGATTCAGGATCGTCACACGGCTCGGTTTCTTCCCCTGCCTTCTCAGCACGATCCTTGCAGATTTGCTTCACCGGGTCGGGGAGTTGGCGGTAAACGTGGCGACTGAGCCAACCACGACCGTGGCACACTTTGCAGTTGCCCGGCTGTACGTGAACACCCGCATCGTCCGTGTGCGGGCAGAGATAAGCGGGGATGGACGAAGCCACGTTCTCCCCAACCGTCTTCGTTTCGGCTTCCACTGTCGAGAGGATGGCCGGGATGCCCTTCCCCCACTCTTGGTGAGCCATCGACCCGATGAACTTGCGAAGTTCCTTGACCAACTTCTGAGCATCGCGATTGGCATCACGAGCTGCCACGAACTGCGAGGCGAGCGCCGCAGGAATCGGACGCCCCGCCGCATCCCGCACGATCTCCCGGTTGGAGGGTTTAGGTTCAGGCGGCTCCGCGCTGGTAACGTTACCACTCTCGGAGCGAGGAACTTCGACATCGCCAGCATTCGGTTCGGTCAAACCCGACTCGGTTGGTTCGTTGGTGCCTGATTGGTCTGAGAGGGTGCGCACTTGCCCAGGTTTTTCATCGCCTGGGGTGCGCACTTGCCCAACTTTAACACTTACCGGAGTGTTGGATATACCTCTGCCGGCCTCCCCGCGATGGTAACCGCCACTCGTTTTCGCTCCCTTCTTGTATCCACGCTCGGGTGCTGTTGACGCTGCTCGGCCCGAGAGAAGACCCAATCCGGTGAGTTCATGCCGGACGTTCGAGACGGTGTTGTGGTGAAGGTCGCCGCACATCTCGCCAATCTTGTTGTCGCTCAACTCAGCGTTCTCCGGCCGCAGGAGAGCGGCCCGGATCGCAGCCCGCTTGTCTTCCTTGGAACGATGGATTGCGTTGGTATCGTTCGCCATGACCGCGTGACGGTACGCGGCCACTTCCGCCTCGTTCACGGTGTCGAACCACCGGACAAGGCAGCGGACGGTATCCAGACCCGCCATTTTCCAGGCTTCTAACCGGTGGTTGCCGTCACCGAGGAACGCAACCAACGTGCCTTGCGATGACCTGCAGGCGAACACGTCAAGAGGTGGGAATTTGGTCCCCCTCTTATGCTTTTCGCAATAGGTCTCAACCGAGTCCGTTCGCAGTGAATCCCGCACCGAAGCTGCCGGGGTTGCGTCGATATCCTTGACCGAGAACATCATTTCTTCCGTCTGGTTCATCGTCATGTTGCTTTCCTCGTGTAGTGGAACAGGTGGGTGATTCAATCGCGTTCAATCTGGTCGCGCGACCAGCAAAGGCGGTACTCTTCGGGAGGAACCCGACCCGACGAAACGGAACTGAGAAACCTTGTGTTCTAAGTTGTTGCCGGTCCTCAAGCGCACGACGACGCCAAGACCTTCGAGCCGGTGGATGTAGCTCGAAGCGCTCCGCGCCGAAACGTCGAGCAACTTCGCTGTCTGCTCGACTCCAAGCGTGAAGCCGTTCCCGGATCGCCGGCCCGCGAGGTGCCAGGCCACGGACGCAAGGAGCCGGAGGTTCTTGGTTACTTTTGATGTGTCTGCGACGATGCCATCAGCACGAGGGAGCACCTTACCCGCCAGGGCAAGATTCACGCACTTGACGAAGGCACATTTCCCAGAACTTCCACTTTCTGAAAGACAAGAAGACTGAGTTGAAGTTTTCGCGGTCTGCTCTGCCTCGGCGGTTTGGACACCACGGGTGGTATGGCCACGGTCGGTTGCCTGCGGAACGTCGGACGCGGTTTGTTCCTCAACCGGTTCATCCGGCCCGTTGTAATCGGGAAAAGACGAGCTAGCACTTAAGCCGTCGGGTACCCACGCCTCGGAACGTGGATCGGGTGCATTCACCCCGAAATCTGGATAGGGTTGGTCGGAATCGATCATTAACCACCGACCCGACGCCACTTCCCCCGCGATCTTGCAGACGCTTAGGAACTTGTCTGGGTCGAAACCGCACCGTTGAATTACGAGACGAATTACGGATTCACGACCACTGCCCGGAATGGCAGCGGAGACGAACGAGCGAAGGGACTCGGCAACAGCCAGTACCATTCCTTCTGTGGTGTCCCAACGCTGGTTCAGACGGGATGCGTCAAGAGGCGACCAATCATCACAAGAGTTACCAAAATCTTGTTGTTTGACATTGCGCGCTACCTTCGCCGTAGATACCATCGGGTGAGTACCTTGTTGCGTCACTCCCCGCCGGCAAGCAAAAGGGTGACTCGACTAAGTTCCTGTTCCTGCTAGTCGCTACCAGCCACGGCAACGAGGTCATCACCCTCACGCCGTGGCTGGTTTGTTTTTCAGACCGCGATCTCTTCGCACTTCTGCTCTGTCTGAGTCGCCTTCAGCTTCCCCGTTGCTTTGAGGAACCGTGCGAGGTCTGCGCGAGTCGTCAAAAGGAATCCGCCGGCTTGGGTCGTTTCAAGTTTGAGCCACGTTCCGTTCGTGCGAAGACCGTGACGCGCCCAGTTCCAAAGCGTTGCCCTCGTGGGCTTCATGCCTGTCATCTCGTGGACGACGAGAGCAGCAGCGCCAAGAGTGACCGTTGATTCGGTGTGAGTCGTTTTCATTCGTCGCACTCGAAGAGATTTGGACGGATGTATATGACGCTATCCGATTGTACCGAGGCGAGCGGAGCCACCTCGGAAGGTGAATTGGTCCCGATTTGTTAGTTGCCACGAGATGCGATTGAATGCGATGAGATGGGCGAAAAAAGTGGCCAAGAACTGAGGAAAATCACGAATAGACACCACCTTGCGATGGCCTGGAATCACCAATGCCGGTGTCCTGACGCGGTTTAAAGAGTGTTCTGTGGCCGCGCCGACCGACTCAGTTTTTGACAGAGGAAGTAGCACAGGTGGCAAGGGACGAGGGCCGCAAACGTGAAAACGGTAACGGCGGTCCAAAACTGCGGGTCACGACTTGGAAGGCACCAAAGCGAGACAGTGATTCCGATGACGATGGCGCAACCGGTCACGAGAGTTCCCCGATGCGGGCGTGGGCTTCGGGAGGTGAATCCCGACACACCCCAGATGATCGACCAAGCGATTGCGTAGGTGACGGCAAAGACGATTGTGAGCGAGATGTCGCGAAAGGCATACGGGAGGTGAAAGTACGAACGAACGCGGAGAATCACCAGAGTCGAGAGGAACCCAAACAACGCGCCGAACACGACACCGCGAAGAGGTGTGTTGGGATTGAACCAGCGCAGTAAACGGATCATGGGGGCACGAGAGTATGGCAACGATATCGAAGGCACGCTGACAGCATGAACTATCCAATACTTCTGCGAAAGCAATGTTCACATCCGCTGTGACCACCCTTGAGCCTTTCCCAAGGTGCAGAGGTCGAACGCTGAATCTCGGTCGCGCGACCAGAACGGCCACGCAGGGATCGCACACGGGATCAAGCATCCGGAGGAAGGTTAGTGGGGGCAGATGGCTGAACGCAACGGGCCGACCCACGGAAGAACTCACGCCGTCTCGCCTGCCCATTCGCGACCTGTTGAACCGCAATTGTCAGGTTCAAGTTCTGTTAGTCGCGCGACCTGCCCACCCCGCGAAGGTGGGCGTGGTTGCTTCTGCTCATTGAGTTCGGGTCATGGTTGGGTTAGAAGTAAAGACGACCTGGAAGCAGGAGAGAAAGAACTCAAGAAAGCCCTGCCGAAATGCACGATTGAACGCTGAGGCTCGGGCTGTTCGGTCTGGCAGTTGGGCTTGTCCCGTGACAAGCCCGGCCGGATCAAACACGCATCAGTCAGCAAGGAGTTGGCGGGTAGGTACCCTGCGGAAGAAACTGTTTCGCACTTCGCGGCTTGAACCGATACCGGACCGCCGCAGCTTTAGCGGGCTGTTTCGTCTTCGCTACTTCGGTTTGCTTCTCAATGAACGCGGCCAGTCGCTTCGCTGTCGTCAGGCGACGGCCCGCGAGTTGAACAACTTCCAACCGCACACGCTCCCCGTTCCCCAACCGCACGCCGTTAGCAATCCAACGCTCGACGGTTTTGAGATGCGTTCGCTTCCCACCACGGCCCGGCGGGATCATCTCAGGCACTTCCGAAAGGGCGATCAGTCGGTCGTTGATAAGGTCAAGTTCCATAGTTGGCTCCTTGCCCGATTGTAGGACG
This sequence comes from Planctomycetota bacterium, assembly GCA_021413735.1. Lineage (GTDB taxonomy): Bacteria > Planctomycetota > Planctomycetia > Gemmatales > Gemmataceae > Gemmata. Next base: position 32,855 of record JAIOPV010000098.1, on the reverse strand, counting down.
ACACGCGCGAGGGATGACGCTGGGACGCGCCGGGTACAATCGGGCATCCGCTGAGCAGCGGAACCGAGCAACGAGACTGCTCACATAGTGAATCTATTCTGGTCGCGCGACCAGAACGGCCGATCTCAAACCGCGTTCGGCCACGATGCCGGATGCTCAACAGGAAACAGAGCATGATCGACTTGAAGATGCCAGAGGGCACCGACTACGAAGCCAAGTTCACGGTGGTGCGGAACTCCGGAAAGCCGCCCGTGGCTCAACTCGACATGAAGTTCACCGTTCCCAACGACCAAAACCCGGAAGCGGCAGTGCGAGCCGCAAGGGATTTCACCCACGGGAAGTTCAAATCCGAAGGGTTCATCATCGGCGACCAAGACTACAAGGTTGATCCAACGGACTCCACGGGAACAACGATGACGGCGTGCATCATGTCCCGTGCGGTTGATACGGTTGCTCCTGCCATCGTCTGAGCGTGAGAAGTGAGCGGGGGCACGATGTCCTGCTCACTCACTTCGTTGTGTCCTCATCACCTCGCGGAGTCGGCAGCGTGTTCCGATTCATCTCTCGCCTTCTCGGGTATCGAGCCGACCCGCCACCGCCTCCGCGTTGCCTGTTCCCGTTCTGGGATGGGCAACATTGGCGAACCGTCGATCCGCACTTGACCCGCGACACGCTGTTCCGCATCCGGCCCGATGTTGTCGAGTTGATGACGGACCTGATGACGGGCGATGAAGCCGATGCCCGGATTGCAGAACACTTCCTGCTGACCGCAACCCGTGAAGCGTTCGGAGTGGAACAGTTCGACGGCACGAACAGCGAACCCAGAGGCTTGACGGTCGTGGAAACGCTCGGGTTGTTGAAAGCGTTTCTGACCTTCACGGGCAACATCACGAGCGAGGCCAACGCGAATGTCTGACCCCATCGAACTACCGGAATCACGAGACGCGGAAGCCCGCAAGTTGGCCGACGCCATCTACAAGCTGGCCGAAGCCGCTCACGACCTGGGTAGCCTGCCCGTCGCTGTCTCAAAGATGGCAGCATCGGCAGCACGAGCAACCGACGCAAGCCCGGTCGCGCGACCAAGCAAACCCGTTCCGCCCACCCCACTGGAAAAGGAACGCGGAAGCACTTACCCCGTTCCCATCGACAGACCGAGCAGACCGACCAAGCCGAGCGAACCCGCGCCCACCTACGGCGTGCTGCCCACGGAACGGCGACCACTCCCACCACCGCCACCCACACGCCCCACGGAACCGACCAAAGATTTCAAGTGGGAGAAGTTGACCCGACCCGCGAGCAAGGACAAGCCCAAGAAGGAAGCCAAGAGCGAGAAGAAGCCGAAGACGAAAGAGAAGGCCGAAGACGAGAAGCCGGAACCGAGCCGGGCGCGAAAGGTCTGGGATGCATTCAAAGATACCGGCCTGGGTCAACGGGTTACGGGGAGCCGTGCCGGTCGCGCGGCCAGTGAGGTTAAGGAAGGGTTCGAGGGCGGCAAGGGCATCGCCAAAGCTGCCGGGCTGGAAGGTGCGGGCGGCGCTGCGGGGATGGCCGGGAAAGCCATCCCCGTCGCAGGCGCTGCAATCGCTGTTGCAGGTGTGTTAGTCGATTTCGGAAAGGCCGTTCGGAGTGCTGCCGAATCAGCCTTGGAAGCGAAGCGGAAATATGCGGAACTCAGCGGGTCACAAGCGACGATCTTGGCAGAGTCAGACGCCAACCAGATGCGCCGGGATATGCGACACGGCGAGGCGACAGCGGGCAGCACGAAGAAACTCGCAGACAGCGTGAATGCACGGCGAGAAGCAGAAGCGCCGATGAATGCGGCAATTGAAGACTTGCAGAACGCATTGCTGACCAAGCTGAACGACCTGATAACCAACGTGATTGAGCCAATCTCAGAGGTCGTGGTTCAAATTCGTGACAAGCTCGTCGGCGCTCCACCGCCGCCCGAAGTGGGTGGTGTAGCTGGCCTCATGCCTTCGATTGAAAAAGAGTTTAAACGGATGGAAGAATCTGGCCGGGAGGCAATGGAACGAGCGAAAGCGGCAGCGGCAAGGATTGCTGGCGGGGGAGTTGTGCGACCTGGGGCACGACCTTGATTCACCTTGGTCGCGCGACCAGAATTCTTTGAAGAGAACACCATGTCACAGTTCAAGTACGGCACAGTTCAACTCGCGTTACTCCGAACACTGTTGTTCCGCATCGACACCGAGACTGACCCATCCGGTTCAGATCGCAAATGGAACCGCTACGAGGTGAAGGTGCGAGGTATTCTCACGTCAATTCTCCCCGAGCCGGTGGTACCTCCGGCTGACGAATTCACATCGCCAAGCCAAAAACAGCCACCAAAACAACCACTTTCTGACATGCCGTTAGAGTTGCCAGACAGCGGCGACTCCGCAGCTTTCATGGCGAAGGTCAAGCACATGATGATGACCCCACGCCTTCCGCTCATTTACCAAGTCGGCGATACGAAGTTGCTCGAAGTTTCGAATCCACCGGATGCGGCATTCGGCCCGGAACCCCTGTCCTGCGAAGTGCGACAGGTGAACGCGGGAGGCACATGGCTTGTAGAATGGGGCGGTATCGTTCGGTTAGTTGACTGTGATAACAACCCCTTGAGTCAGAGTCCGATCGTTTCGCTCCGCTGGTCCCAAAATGAGATTTTTGACGAGAATTGGTACAGTCGGCTTGTCACCTCCGGGAAGTTGATCGTCAGGACCGATCTGTTCAAGGTGAGCGCCGATTTTTTGCGACCGCTCACGGTGCCGAACGTTCTTAACGATTACGTTCGAACCGAGTCGTCCTACACTTTGAACCCGAACGGGAGCGAACTCGATTTCCGTTTCGTGGATCAAGAGAAGAACCTGATGCCTCCGATTCGGGCGACGAAAGCATCCGGCCGGTTCACCATCGTTTGTCCCAAGCCCGGTGTTAATCGAGTAGGACAGGTTGATATCCGGCTTGAAGGTCCGAAAGGCACAAGCCGGAATGCGTTGATGGTGATTGCGATGAGGATTGCGTTCGCGAAGTTGGAAGCAGAAAAGTTCTTTGGTGCCACGCGGATGATCTGGGGTACGTTTCGTGAAGAACTTTGGGAGTGCGTTGTTGAGGTATCAATGCAAGCGATGCTCCGCGAGGTGAAGCCAAAGGAAGATTTGGACATGATGCGGAGCGGAGGGATAACCCCAGGTTGTGATCCCGGAAGGCCCGGTCTATCGCCACCAGTTCGAGCGCGCATTTTGGCGTTGCTTACTGCTGCGTTCCGCGACCCGTGCAATCCGAAAGGCGTTGATCTCCTATCGAACGGAAAGGATGCACCCACCAGCGCTGTGACTATGAATGGCGGTCCTGTTGTGTCCCTAGTGGTTGCTGACACCAAACCCGATACTGGTGAACCTTCCATCAAGGATGAGGCACCATATGAAAGCTATCTGATTGATACGACGTATGCATACGATGCGGGCTATGCTCAACTGCCTGGAACTGGTGTCGGGCCAAAAGGTGGCGAATCATGCTTTGTTCGGCGTCACGGTGGCCTCGCCACAATGACGGTGAGTTGGTCGGCTTCGCGAATTGGATTCCCGCCAGTCTTGCCGAAGTTTGCCAGCCCAAATTCTAACTTCCAGCACATGCACATGAGTCTCGAAATCGGTGGGTCTGAATTCGCAGCAGATGCGCAAAATCCAACATACAAAGCGGCGGGAACCTATCACTACGGCGTGAAGAATCCTATTCTTGTGAGCGCCGCGGCGCCAATTCCACCGTTCCTGACTGACGCTGCCGCGCCTGCATCCAAGGACACGGCGGGTTACTTCTCAGACGACATAATTTGGAAATTTCAAGGACAGGGGCCGTGCCCTTGGAATGAGCAACTTACCGTGGGTCAGAAACCAAACGACAACGTAGCCAAATCGCTCGGAGCGAACCTTCCAGGCGGCCCGATCCCCACATCGGATATTCAATCAGGGGATGGGCCAACCCCACCGCCACCAGTTGCGTAAACGCAGCCGTGCCGGTCGCGCGACCAACACGGCTATTGCAATGATGCCTTGATTTTCTTCAATGCGTCGTTCGTCGTGTATGTGGTCGGGTCGATAACCTGAACCGCGAAGAACGAGAAACGACCCCAGGCGAACGACGAAGCGGAATTCCCTCCGGCTGATTCAATCGCTTGGATGTGGAACCGGTGTTTCACCACGATCACACCCGAATTGAATGCTGCAACCGTCGTGGCCGGGATCGTCTTGAACTCTTCGACTCGGAAGGTGTGATCCTTCCGAACTCGGCCCGTGTCGAAATCGCTGACGATGCGATCAACCAGTGCATCAGAGTCAGCCAACACGACAAGACGATTATCGCGAACCGTTCGGAGCTTCGCGGGCAAACCCTTCGACTTCAGTTTTTCGGCCAACTCCTCGTAGCTCAGATCGGGGCTGCTGTCGCTAACTGGTTCCTTCGTGGCGAGCGCTTGGCGGAACAAGTTGATAGCTTCTTCGTCGCCATTGAATGCGAACCGTCCCCAGGTGAACGACCCTCGTTGGTCGGCAGCTTCTTTCGCTTGTCGAGCGGATTCTGATTTGATGCAAGTTATGGCGGTCGCCAACTTGCCCCCTGCGTCGATACCACTGGCCGCAGTTGTCGCAGTCCGCTCATCGCCCTCAGTCGTGATGAGGAACAGTTGACCCGCTCGGCAAGGTGCCATCGTCAGCGGTAGCCCGCGTGCTTTGAGGTGGTCAAGAAGCTCGGCATACGTCCAATCGGACGCATCAGAAGGAACGACAGTCGCACTCGTGGCGTCCCGCTTGGCACACGCGGCCAGACAGCAAGCGAGGATGAGGAAGGCATACCCGCGAATCATCTTCGTTCCCCGTGGGGCGATACCTTGGATTCGCCACCGAGGGTACGGGATTTCCGGCCACCGGTCAACGCCCGGTTCAGCGTCAGATAGGTCGTTCTGGTCGCGCGACCAGAATTAGGAGGGCCGGAAGTTGGTCGCGCGACCGTCGAAACGGGGAGCATTCGGGAAGGCTCGGCGTGTGCCAAGTTGTGCCATTCTCTCCATACAACCAGATATCACCAGATGTGCGTAAACGTGTTAGATTGGCGAGAACTTGAGACGCACAAGGCAAATCCGATACCCAGATAGTACACAACAGTAAAGTTTGATGGTATCCAGTTGTATACTACAAAACGGTCTAAAGGGTATGCGAGTCCCCCGCCGAATCTCGTGCCCCACTTCTTTTTCCGTGGCGATTCTCTGACAGGCAGCACTCCAAAGACGGTAAAATAGATTAGATCGCACCTCGTGGAGACATCAACATGCTGCGTTATGCTTTTACAGCCGCCCTCATTCTGAATCTTCCCGCGAGCAGTTTTGCACAACTTGCCCCTGGAATCGCCGCAGGTAACGGCGGCGCACCACTATCCCCTGGAATCGCCGCTGGTTGGCGAATGCCAGCCCCGCAGTTTGGGCCGGTTGGCCCAACGAAATATCACAACGGTGGCAACTCTGGTGGCGGTTTCGTCCCGGCGATTCCCACAAGGCCGGGCTTCCCGTTCTCCGGCATCTGGGCGGGGGGTTATGGATTCGGTGGCGGTGGTTACTACCCCGGTTACGGCTACGGATCCGGTGGAATTAGCTATGCGCCTGGGTACAGCTTCGACTTCGGTAATCCAGGGGCCGACGCGTTGCCTGCAACCGTGCTTCCGCCGACGGGGAACATCGCGCTTGTGAACGAGTTCCCGGCAACGCTGACGTTAGAGTTTCCGGCAGCTGCTGAAGTGTGGGTGAACGGCGTGAAGGGCGAGGGCCGCGCGACAACCGAGTGGACGCTGACCTCACCCGTGTTGAAGGCTGGCAAGGAGTTCACATTCAAGGTGAAGGCACGTTGGACGCTGAACGGCAAGACATACGAGTACGAGCGGTCGGTCGACGTTGCGAGTGGGAACCGCACTCGCGCTCAGGTGATTGCTGGCGTGGAAGTCAAGGAGTGATGCACGCCGCGTATGCAGTCATCTTTCTGCTGCTGGCTGGCATCTGCACCGGCGTCACCGTTCAGGCGTGGGATCTGTTCGGCTGGCCGGCCTTGATTCTCGCTTATCCTGCGGTGTCGTTCCTCTTGCTCGCCCTCGCCTACGCTCTCGGTAGCCCGGGACTCTTCGGAAAGCGCCCAAACGGGCGACTCGCATTTTGGGGTCGGGTTCTCTTCGGTCCCTACTTCCAACTCAACGCACTGATTTTTCGGCTGCACCAAGGGCTGAGTCGTGAGCCGGCTTATGCTGAAGTGGTGCCGAATCTGTTCTTCGGTCGCCGACTCACTAACCGCGAAGCACATACAGCGACGCAGCTCGACTGGCTCGCGGTGCTCGACCTCGCACCAGAGTTCGCTGAAGTTCCCAGCTTGCGGAACCTTCCCGGCTACCGTTCCTTTCCAATTCTCGACGCGACCGCTCCAACCGAACCGCAGCTCCGCGACACAATACTTTGGCTGGCTGTGGCTCTGAAGAATGGACCGGTGTATGTCCACTGCGCACTCGGTCATGGGCGGACCGGATGCGTCGTGGTGGCGTATCTGCTCTCGGCGGGAATCGTGAAGTCTATTGCGGAGGGCGTTCGGCTTCTGCAATCGCAGCGAGCTGGCGTGCGGCTTAACCGCACGCAGCACCGGGCGTTGATGCTCACGATTCCGGATGCTGGTTTTCCCAGGTGAGGATGTGGTGCATCAGGTCCGCCGGATCAACTGAGCGCGTCGGCAACGGCCAGGCGAATCGTTCCGCGGCTGCGAGCTGACCCGCCGCACCGCGATTCTCCGGATCAGTCCAGAGCTGCACGAATCGACTGATCGCACGACCGCGACGGCAAAGCCGACGAATGCACGACCAGGCATCGTCTTCGGTCCGAGCCGCGTCTGCGAGCAGTTCTGTCCAGTCCGTTACCCATTCAACGAGCATCCTCGCTTCGACATCCCCCAACCCCCTCGTCAGTGACTCATCACGCAAAACGTGGCGCAACAGCGGATCGCACGATATTGCCATTCGGTTCCCCCACCCTTCGGCTGTGCAACGGGCGCACGGCCACCTCGGTCGGTCATCGCCGGGCAGGTCCCCCACCCACCCCGGCGTGACCGACTTCCCCGTCATCCCGTATCGTCGCTAAGTGCGGGTCGTATACCGGCGCTTCATGAGCGTCGCAAGCGGACTCTTCACAAAAACTCGCAACCCGTTGCGGTTGGCAGTCTGCTTCACGTCCCGTAATCTGTGGCACACGCTCGTTCGCCCAGCGAATCCACGGACGCGACCATGCTCGACGACATCTCCATCATCGTGGCTTCGCTCATTCTCGGCGTCGCGCTGACGTGGATGTTCCCCATCATTCTGCGGCCATTGCTGTGGGTGTTCGTGCATCTGATGTATCGCTTCCGCGTGTATCACCGCGATCACATTCCGAAGACCGGCGGCGTGCTGATCGTGTGCAATCACGTCAGCCTCATCGACTGGCTAATCTTCTGGTTGGCGTGTCCACGTTCGGTCTTGTTCGTTTCGCAGACGTGGTATTACCGCAATCCCATCGCTCGGTTGTTCCTCTCGTGGGCACGCCGCAACACCATCCCCATCGAAACCAACCTCGCCAAACCGCACGCGATTGCCGACGGTCTGAAGCGAATTGCGGCAGCCCTCGACGCTGGCCGCGTGGTCGTGATGTTTCCTGAAGCTCGGCTCACACGAACCGGGAATATGTTCCCCTTTGGGCGTGGCCTCGAACGCGTCCTGCGACTGACACAAACGGAGGTCGCGGTGGTTCCGGCGTGTTCGAGCGGACTGTGGAGCGGCTTCTTCAGTCACGGTGGCGGGCCGATCATGCGGAAGTTGCCGAAGGCATTCCTACCGCGTGTGGCTGTGTGGTTCGGCGAGCCTCTGAAGAAAGGACTGACCGCCGCTGATTATCGGCTTGCGGTTCAGGAGGCGATGGCTGACCTCGCGCTACGGGAAAGCGATTACATTCCCCTCGTACACCGGACATTCGTGAGCAATGCGACAAAGTTCCGCAATATCTTTCGGCCGTGCGTGATCGACAATTCGGCTGGCCCGGCACGGACTCTCTCATGGGGAAAGACGTTCGTCGGCGCACTGTGCGTGACGGCATATCTGCGTTCTCGTCTTGGCAGCGCAGCGAATGTCGGTGTCTGGATGCCAACGAGCCTTGGCGGGGCGCTGGCCAATCTCGCTATCGCCTTCCTCGGCAAGACATCCGTGAACCTGAACTACACTGCGGGTGCTGGTCCGGTCCACTCGGCGATGAAGCAAGCGGGCCTTCGCATCGTCATCACGTCGAAGCGATTCCTCATGCGAGTTCCGCTGGAACTGCCCGACGACGTGCAGGCCATCTACCTCGAAGACGTGATGGAATCCGTCACGAAGTGGCAACGCATCGGCACGTTCCTGATGGTGCTGTTGCTCCCGGGATGGGTTCTTGATCGGTTCGTGCTGGGTCTGCATCGCCATCGCCTCGACGACCCGCTGACGATCGTCTTCTCCAGCGGAAGCACGGGCGAACCCAAGGGCGTCGTGCTGACGCACCGCAACATTGGGCACAACGTCGATTCGGCAATTCGCACACTCGGGATCACCAAGCACGATCGGCTCTTCGGCATCCTTCCGTTCTTCCACAGTTTCGGTTACACGGTCTGCATGTGGGCACCGCTCGTAGCTGGTTGCGTCGCGGTATTCTTCCCGGACCCGCGAGCGGCGAAAGAAGTTGGCGAACTCGCTCGCACGCACCGGATCACGGTCATGCTGAGTACCGCGACATTCCTCCGCTTCTACATTCGCCGTTGCGACAAGGACGATTTCCGCAGCGTCGGCATGATTATCTGCGGGGCCGAGAAACTACCGGTGAAACTCCAAGACGAGTTCCATTCCAAGTTCGGTGTGCTGCCCCTCGAAGGATACGGTTGCACGGAAGTGTCGCCGGTTGCGTCGGCGAACCTGCACAATGTTGTCGGCGATGGAGTTGTGCAGGAGCGGAATCATCGCGGAACCGTGGGTCAACCGATCTTCGGCGTGTGCGTGAAAGCGTTCGAGCCAACCGAGCGAACGCCGCTTCCCATTGGTGTTGAGGGCGTGCTTTGTATCAAGGGTCCGAACGTGATGGCGGGTTATCTGCTTCAACCGGAGAAGACCACTGAGGCGATTCGCGACCGCTGGTACTCCACCGGTGATATCGGCTTCGTGGAAGCAGACGGGTTCATTCGCATCACAGGGCGTATGTCCCGATTCGCAAAGATCGCGGGCGAAATGGTTCCTCTCGAACGGCTCGACGAGGAATTGCACGACGTTCTGGGGAGCAACGGGGAGCGCGTGCTGGCCGTGGCATCGGTGCCCGATGAGAAACGCGGCGAGCGGATTGTGGTACTCCACTTGCCCGATATCGCAGAGAAGCTGCCGGCGGCGCTTGAGTCGTTGGGAAAGCGCGGCTTGCCGAACTTGTGGATTCCCGACCGCCGCGATTGTTATCCACTCGAGGTTATGCCTACGCTGGGCAGCGGTAAGCTCGACATGAAGAAGCTCGCCGACGTCGCGAAAGAAGTGACCGCGAAGTGAATCATGGCACACGGTCACGAACAGTGGTACGCTGCCATCCGTCACCCGCCTGATCGCACCTCTTCACCTCGGGGTTCGTCGTGCCGCGTTATGCGTGCCCGTTCTGTTCCGCGCTCACCGCAGTCCCGGATGACTGGCCGCATCCGGGGTTCACCTGCATCGTGTGTCATCGCCCCGTCACGTTCGCACCTGGAACGCAACCTTCAGCACAACAGGCTGAATACGATTCCGCGAATCCGGGTGTGCCGGACTTCATTCCGGTCGTTCCGCCACCGCGCTGGCGTTGGGCTCCCTGGCTCGTCCTGCTTTTGGGCGCAGTCATCATCGGATCCGTGGTCGCGTATCTCGTGTACGAGGATGATGTGTGGTTGATGGCTCTCGGTATCCCGGCCATCATCCTGTTGGGGATCCTCGCGATGGTCTGGATCATCCTGAGCGGAAAAACAGAACCGCCCGAGGACGCCGAAACGCCCCCGGGCTGAACTGTTTCGGGTTGTTGCGACTTGCGGCGTAGCGATTCAAGGATCGCTACGCCGCAAGCCGCAACAACTCCATCATCACTGGCTGCCGAACACACCAACCGAGATATTGATGAGCTGACCGTGGTCGTATGGTCCCTTGTTCAGAGGGACCGCAAAGTCGAGAGCCAACGGCAACGGTCCCAACGCCGGGATGTTGAGTCGAAGACCAGCACCCACCGCAACGCGGTAGTTCGTGATCGAGAAATTCTTCTCGACCGTGCCGTGATCGCAGAACGTCACGAAGTGAAACTTGTCGTTCGCCATGATCGGAATCTGGTACTCCACTGTGTTCAACCAGGCGAACGTACCGCCGGTCGCGTACCCATTCTCGAACGGACCCACACCGCGGAACGTGAAACCTCGCATACTCCGGATGCCACCACCATAGAACCGCTCATACACCGGAGCATTCGACCCAGCGACCGACAACTGCGTTCGCAACCCAAACACGTGCTTACCGCTGCCGTCTTCACGAGCCAGGAACTTGTTCGAGAAGAACTTCGTGTACTCCACGGTTCCCACCGGGAAGGTGTAACTACCGAGCACTTCCTCGAAGCCCGCATCAAACACGCTACCCGTCGTCGGGTACACATACGAGTCGCGGGTGTCGCGGGTGACCCCAGGCCGGATACCGAGCAGGAAGTGCTGCCCGTAATCCTTTGCGATCGAGAAGGGAGCGTTCAACGGGATGTTGTTGATGTTCACACCTTCGACGCGAGTCGTCACGGACGCACGCCAAATCGAATCGAGCCGGCGATCAAGCGTGAAGCGTCCGCCGACTCGCTCCTCGTTGTACTCCGCATACCACCGCTGGTAGTAGTACCCCGACACGGTCAGACCGAACGGCGTGTCGAGCAAGTATGGCTGACGCCACGTTGCCGAATACCGTTGGAACTGCGTGCCCGGAGCCGCTTCGATTCGGAACTCCTGACCACCACCACGGAACGCACGACCTTCGCGGAAATCGTCCAGACTCGTTGGCCATCGGAGGATGTCGAAATTTCGCTCGTTGACCGTGATGTTGCCGGTCACGCCCTGGTTCGTGTTGAAGCTCCCACCGAGCATGAACGAACCCGTTCGCGTCTCACGCACGCGGACCTTGACGTCCTTCAGCGGACTGTCAAACTCGTTCTGCACAACCTCGATGTTCGGTGGATCTTCCGGATCGAAGATGCCAAGCCGCGACAGCCGCATTCGGGCGTCTTCGATCGCCGAGTAATCGAGAATCTGCCCAGGGCGCAGCGATAACTGATTCAGAATCACGCGGTCGCGTGTGACAGTGTTCCCATCCAGGATGATTCGACCGACGCGATCCGGCGTGCCGCCGTCGTTCTTCACCTCGTACTGCACCTGCACCACGTTCGGATCTTCAGGCTTCGCGATACGATGTTCCTCGATGGCAACCTGATAGCCGCGAACGTTGTAGTAGTTGCGAAGTCTTGCTTTGTTCGCCTCGGACAGATACCGGTTGTAGCGCTCGCCGGGCTTCATGTCGTCGGCAAGCGGACTGAGCTTGTCGAGCGGGAACGACCTCACCCCGAGGATCTCCTTCGCTTCGACCTTGTACTGCTTACCTTCCGCGATGTGGTAGGCGATACGCACATGGCCGACATCCTCAGTTTGCACCACCTCGGGAGTGACCTGCACATCGAGGTACCCAAGCCCTTCGTAATACTCAATGAGCTTCTGGCGATCGACTTCCATCGTGATCGGATTGAACTGCCCACCTAAGATTCCGGCGAGTTGGCGCTTGGTGACGAGCTGCGTGCGGAGTCGGGAAACGCTGGCGAAATCCACCCCATAGAAGTCGATGCCAGCGACCTTGACCTTCGGCCCCTCGATCACCCGGAAGATGACCCGCGTATCGGTCGGCTTATTCCCCTCAAGCAACTCGACGCTGGAGAAGTACCGACCATCTTCCTGGTATTTCCGGAGAATCGCCTTGCGGCCGAGTTCGTTGGCCATCGGGTTCATCGGTTCGCCCTTGCGAACACCCGAGAGCTTCGCCAAATCCCCATAACCGTGCTGTGCTCCAAGGAACTGCACATCCTGCACGATACCTGTCAACTCGACGACCCGAACGAGGACAGTGACCCGCCCGTCGGCATCCTTGACCGTGAGAATCTGAATGTGGCCGGGATCGAACCACTTGGTGTTATTCAACCGACGGACGTCTTCCTGCGCAGTGGCTTCGTCGTAGGCGACGCCCGGCCGAGTGTGCATCACTTGCCGAATCTGCTCGGCAGTGTGGACGGTGTTCCCGATGGGGTTCACCGCGGAGATCATCCTGCCATTCGGATTGTCGTCCGCGGCCGAACTGACAGACCACTTCAGGACGCCCCCAGCCGTCAGTACGGCTGCAGCCACCAATACGGCGGCCACGGGCCATGTCCTACGGCGGTCACGGCAAGAGGTCATGGGGCTTCCTCGGTTCCCAGTCGGCAAACAACGGCATCTCGGTGAGTGGCCCGGGCATACGCTTGGTAACAATTCGTGTCAAGATCGCGAATGGGAGAACCGACGGCGCGGGTGTATCACCGGTTTGCGGAGTCAACGTTTGTGGAGAGTCAAGCGTGTTGTGTGTGGGTATTTGATTCCGGGCGACTTCCCCACCCCACCTCCGGAAACAACCATTTCAGCCCCGGAACCATGTCACCTGTCCGGAAGAAACTACATCAGAACGACGCTGTTCGCCGCATCACACGACACCTAAATACCTTGCGATTCTGATCTGAAATCCATGCGGCCCGGAACCTATGAACACACTCCGGAATCAAGTGCCCCACCCCGACGACGCATATTCGCAACGCGTTCTCAACAGATTCTCAGGCTTACCCTCGTTATCCCGTTCCGAAAGACGCCGCAGATTCCAGTAGACTCGCCGTGGCAACGTCCATCATTCCGCCCGAGGAAGCCACGTGGCCACATTCCTCGCCAGCGATCTGACGGGTTCGGATCTTGAATGGGTGTCTCGAAGGCAGACCTGGAGATACTCGGGCTCGCATTGCTGGGGTACACAAGGGTGTACCCCAGCAGCAAGATCGAGCTGAAGAAGTGAGGTTCTGGCCGTCCGTGTACGGACAGGCCCTCATCGCGCCTGGTAATGCCGCGTGATGAGGTCGTTCTGAATCCACAGCAGTTTGCCGAACGCCCGCAGGGCCTTCACCTCGGTCTCGCGATCCAGTTTCAGACCGAGAATGGTGGCCGTGAATGCATCCGCGACGAATCCGAGCAGGGCGTTCATCTGCACAAGTGGGATGTTAAGATCTTTGCTCCCGGCCTGAGGCGTGTGAATCTTCCCCACCATGTCCAGATATTCGACCATCTTCCCGTCGTAGGGTCTCGTCACGAGCGCCGCGAGGTAGCGACCAAGGTGCTGCTTGCGGAACGCAATCTGCGGGTGGTCCAGCGTCAGTTGTTCGAGTGTGACTGGCACTTCGCCCGCATAACCCGATTGACGCGGAAGGAAGTGCCGCCACGTAGCGTCTTGCTGAATGAGCTTGGCGTAAACGGCATCAACAAGCCCCGGCACAAGTGGGGCCAACAACGGGGCCGATGCGTGAATGACCGCGACGTCGTCTGGGCCGAACCCAACGAAGTTCGCGACGTACTGAAACCGGTAGGCAAGGTCGTTTTCCAGGCGTGGTTCGTCGACGTGAGTCATTTTCGTTCCTTGGGGAGAGTAAACTGGAATAAGGACTCCGAATTCCAGTTTCACGATCAAGTGTAACTCGCTATACTCATCTGTCAAGCCGTCTGCTAGTTGGTCCGCAAGATTTTGGGAGGATTGGATGTTCTCGAATACCGTTGAGTATGCGTTGCGGGCGATCGTTCACCTTGCGTTTGAGGCACCGGAAGCACGAACGACGGCACAGATCGCGGAGGCGACCAAAGTCCCAAAGGATTACCTCTCGAAAATTTTGCAGGGGTTAGCGAAGAAGGGAATCGTGCAGACGCAACGGGGCGTTGGTGGAGGGGTTACACTTGCCAAGGCACCCGAAGAGTTGACGATTCTCGATGTGGTGAACGCAGTGGAGCCGATTCAGCGGATCACGACGTGCCCACTTGGACTCGCGACACACGGCATCAAGCTGTGTCCTCTTCACCGACGTATGGACGATGCGATGGCGACGGTCGAGGCAGCATTTCGGAACTCGACGCTGGCTGAGGTTCTTGGCGAGCCGGGCGATAGCATTCCACTGTGCGATGGCGAACCCACAGTGCAGGCGTTGAAACTCCGTCGAAAGGTGTGACGAAGCCACATCGGTTCAGCTCTTCAACTTCGCGTCGAACCAATCGAATGCCTCGTCCTGCATCGTGCGTGTGAAGCGATGCGGCTCATCGTGGAAACGGCCAACGAATTGCTTCTCCACACCTGCCGCCTTGAACGCTGCCTCGATCTTCGTGAGCGATTCCTCCATTCCTGCCAGCGGGAACAGTCGGTCTTGCTTGCACTGCTGCACCATCAACGCCCGCGGTGCCGCGAGCGCCGACACGTCTGGCAAATCGAGGTGCGCGTGCAATCCCGGCAAGAAGTGCACGAACGAGTGCGTGTCGAGGTGCGACTTCATCATCGGTCGAACGCTCGACATGAAGCCCACCACGCAACCAGCCGCGATTCGTTCATCGAGTGCCGTCAGATACGCAGCGCGATAGCCACCCATCGAGATGCCCACGCAACCGATCTTCTTGGGGTCAACTTCGGGTCGTGAAGCAAGATAATCGACCGTTCGGATGTCGTCCCAGAATACGACGCCCGGCCATGTCGCCCCCGCAAGCGTCAACCCCTTCACGATGGTCGATTCCTTCCCGCGACACACCTGATTGAGCCGGCGCACATCATCGAGCGCGTACTTCGACCGATCCCAGCCTGCGGCACGGTCCGCGTCAATCATCACTCGCCGTTCGCCGAACATGAACGCATCAATCGAGATGACCACATAGCCGCGGCGAACCAGTTCCGTGGCTGTTGGTCGGCCGTCGTAGTTTACTTTGTGGTACTCAGTCATTGCCGCGTGGTTCGTGCCGAGATCCGTCACTTTCTCCTTGCCGAACAAGAACATGCCGCCGTGCGAGTGTAGATCGACGATCGCCGGTGCGGGAGCCTTCAGACCCTTCGGAATTAGCACATACGCGGGCACACGAAACCACGGCGTTGTCGAGAACAGCACTCGTTCGCGGATGTGATCGCCTCGGTCAGTTCGTTCCAACACTTCAGCTTTCGGTTCGACTTTCGGAGGCTTGTAGGAAAGCACCTCGAACACTTTTTCGCGTGCGGAAGTGCGGTACTCGGCGTGTGTTTTGAAACGATCCGACGGGAACCGGAACGCGAACGGATTCGCGGCCGCGAGCTTCTCGACATCGGCGAACAGCGTGCCCAGGTCGGCCCCAGTCGCGGGAAGTTCCCGGGCAGGATCGGCCGGCATCGCAGTTGGGCCCGGCTCACCGGCAGCGGTTGCTGTCCGTGTGGAAAGTACAGGAAGTGAAGCGAGGAAGTTTCGGCGATCCATAGGTGACTCCAGCGGGTTTCATCTGACTTATCCGAATTACCGAGCATACGCAACAACCCATTTCGAGAGCGTTTCGAGGGATTTTTCGCCTCCGAAAGCCTTGACCCGTCGATGTGCCTTCGTTATGCCCCGGCCTTCCTTGTATTCTCGCCGAGCGGGTGGACCTTCATGACAGCCAGCGCCCCATTGAGAGGCCGGTTGGCCGCTTATCTTGTGCCCATTGCATTGGCACTCGCGGTCGTGATCGGGTGTAAGGCGAAGCCGATCCACGGCCCCGAACACCTTGTTGGCAAGGTGTGGATGAACGCTGATGGTTCGCCACCATCGCGGGACGGCGATTCTGAAGCCGTCGCGGGCTTGTCGGCGGTCCTCGCGGGTCAACCGCCGCCTGTGAATCCTGGCAAGCCGTTGAACATGCTCATCATGTCCGGCGGCGGCAAGTACGGTGCGTTCACTGCTGGCGTTCTCGCTGGCTGGACCGCATCCGGCGACCGCCCAACGTTCGACGTCGCGACCGGGGTCAGCAGCGGTGCGGCAACGGCATGTTTGGCGTTCCTCGGTCCGAAATACGACGACCGGTTGCGAGCGAACTTCACGAACCTCAAGCGCTCGGATCTCTACAAATTGGAGCCATTCAAAGCGATCACCGAGAAGACGGGGTTCTTCTCGAGTGCTCCGCGCGAACAGCGAATTGGGCGAGAAATCACACCCGAGTTCATGTGCGACATGCAGGCGGCATACGCTGCCGGGCGACGTGTGTATGTTGGCACGGTGGAGGTGCTGACGAACCGACCCACCATCTGGGATATCACCGCGATTGCGTCTTCGGGTCGTCCGGATGCGCCGACACTCATCCGAAAGATTCTTGTCGCGGCCTGTTCGCCAACGGGGGCAGTTCGCCCGATTGAAATTTGCGTTGAGGTCAACGGCGTCAAGTACAGGGAGATGCACACCGACGCCGGGAACATGCTTCAGGGGTTCGTGCGGACGCCAGCAGGCATTCCACCAGGCTCGACAGCATGGGTGCTCTCGGCAGGCAAGTTCTACCGCGACCCGATGCGAAATGGGGTGAAGGTCATCAATCTTGTAGCCGGTGGCGTATCGAACTCACTATACGCTCTATTCCGGTCGGACCTCGTGAAGTTGTATGCGTTGTGTGCGGTGTCGAGGGCCGAGTTCCGATTGCTGGCGTTGCCGAATGATTTCAAGGGGGCCGCGAGTTCGTTCGCGTTCGACCCGGCGGAGTTGGAGAAGCTCTACTGGATCGGCTACCAGTTGACCGCGGGCAAGGCTGAATGGCGTCACGCTCCGCCGGACACGCTGCCCGGCGAAGCGAGCCCGCCACGCACCGGCCTGGAGTTCATCGTCCAACCGTGAGTTGAGCCGTTCACGATCGCAATACCAAAGGCAGGCACACCGAGTGTGCCTGCCTTTTTTCGTTCCTCGCTCGTCTTCGTTGGCCTCCGCGTCTCGTCGCAAACCCCCGCGCTTGAACCAATCCCGCCTCTTCTGGGGGAATAGTTCACGATCCCGTTCGGGTGGTGTCGATAACACCAACGATGACGATTGATCGGCGGGAGGAGTTACCGATGCTTGGCGGTCACCGATGGGGCGTACTGGGAATCGGTGCTTGCTTGCTCTCGCTTTTGGGAGTCGGGTGCCACCACACCCACCCGGAAGTCGGGCCGCGAGGAGCAACCGCTCCCATCGCCGTTCCCCCACCGGGCACAGTTCCCGTTGAACTTCAGAAGATCATGCTGCCGCCGTATGTGATCGAAGCTCCGGACCAACTTCTCATCGAGGTGATCCAGCGTGCTCCGGTCGAAGACCCGGTGACCAAGGTGAAGACCGTGCAGACGGTAAGGTTGCCAGTGCAGCCGATCTCGGGACCGTTCCAGGTGCGACTCGATGGAACCGTTGGCCTCGGATTCTGGGGACCAGTTCCCGTTTCGGGTCTGACCATGGAACAGGCAGCCGAAGCAATCCGCAAACACGTCATCACCAATCCAGTCCTTCGCGATCTTGGAACGAAGCCCGAGAGCGTCGTCGTGATCCTGGATGTGCTAGCGTATAATAGCAAGCGCTATTACGTCATCTTCGACGGTGGCGGTTTCGGCGAACAAGTGATCTCGTTCCCGATCACGGGCAGTGAAACAGTGCTCGATGCGATCGCGAACGTCGGCGGGATTTCGGACGTGGGCAGCAAGCGGAATATGTGGGTTGCACGCCGGACACCGCACCCTGGGCAGCCATGGCAGATTCTGCCCATCGACTGGGTCGGCCTGACGCAACACGGCCAGACCTGTACGAACTATCAGATTCTTCCTGGGGATCGCATCTACGTGAAGGCTCAGAAGCTCGTGACGATCGACCGCACGCTAACCCGTATCTTCGCCCCGATCGAGCGTGTGTTCGGTATCACCCTGCTCGGTGCCAGCACAGTGAACCAGATCAGTGGTCGTGGCCTCGGCAACAACATCCCCTGATAAACGGACCAGATAGCCTATCCGTCACGACGGGTAGGCTATCTGAAAGCACGGTATCCTGACTGAGGAGAGACATCATGCGAATGCTCTTTGTGGCTGCAGTTGTCGGATTGTCGGCGGCTCAAGCCTCGGCTCAGTTCCCCGGCCAGGGGTATCCGAACCAGGGGTATCAGTCTCCAAATCAGTATGGTGCTGGTGGGTTTGGCGGTGCTTATCCGCCGCTCAACCCCATGAACGTGATGCCGAACATTTACAACCCGGCGACTCAACCGCTGAGTCCGTACTTGAACCTGCTGCGTGGTGGGAACGCTGGTGTGAACTACTTCTACGGCGTTCGGCCAGGCACGGTGGGTGGAGGCGCGGCCCGCGGCGCAGGTGCTCCATTCATGGCGTTCGGCGGGAATCGCCCGTTGTTCTTCCCGCAACAGGCTGCTGGCCCCGATCTCCTCGAAGGCGTCGGCCCAGATGAACAAGGCGTGCTGCCGCCAGCCGGGCATCCGGTTGTGTTCAACAACACGCTGGGTTACTTCCCGAGTCCATTCGGACAGGCTGGCGGTTCGCGTGGCGGTCTCGGTGGACTTGGCAACAGTCGGCCACCGGCACCGAAAAAATGATCTGGGGTTCAGGCTCTCCACGTCGCAACTTTGCGGCGTAGTTGAAGGATCAACGAGGAGCGGTCATGCGGGTTCAAATTGGGATCGTCGGCATTCTTGGGTTCGGGTTGTCGGTCACTGTCGCACTCGCGCAAGGCGCGGGGCAACGTGGCGCTCGGCTGCTCCCACCGCGTGCCGTCGAACCGGACGTGGTGCCGACATCCGTGCGTGCCGCAGCCGAACCGCTTCCGCAATTTCCGGAAAGCACGCCGGTCACGTACACCAATGGGAAGCACACGGGGCAAGCGTGGTTGACCGGCACTGACTCCCACGTTCGACCAGTGGGAGCAACAACAGTCGAGAAGCCGCCAACGCGCCCTGCGGCCCCGACAGGAAACGCTCCAAAAGACGAGCCTTCCTTCATGTCGAAGAGCCTCGAAAAGCTGAAGAGCACATTCACAAGTTCGCCGCCCTCGGGTGGAGCAGCGCCGGTAGACACAAGCGCGAACAGCCCGTTTCGTGGCACAAGCCCGACCGGTCAACCTGTGTACGCTGGCCCGCCCGCGTATCGGTGGTATGGCTGGGGTTCGGTGACTCCTGGCGCAAATCCCTACGCTCCGACTGGCCACTTCCCGCGTGCGTCGGCGAACTGGTACTCGATCACCGGCGCGACTCCGGGAGCTTTCCCGACTCAGGTTGTCGATCCACACAACCTGAATGCTGGAACCGAACCGCCGATGTACGTGACTCCACCCACACCGTATTCGCCGCCCGTGACCGTCACGAACCCGCAACCTGTCGGTGGGTCGCCTGCTTCGTTCCAGGCACCACACCGTCAGCCTCCCGTGATGGTGAACCCAATCGTTCCGCGTGCCTCGTCAGCACCCGCAGGAATGGAACCACCGCGAACGATGCCGGTGCCTGTGCAGAACCAGGACGCACCGCCACCGACGTTGATGCCGTTGCCTTCGGTTGGCTCGACGCTCCCGACGATGCAGGTCGTGCCGGTCGCGGTTCCGACGATGTCGCCACCGCCTTCGCTCGGAACATCGTCGGTGAACACGCCGCTTCCCGTTGCAGAAACCGAAGCGGTCGGTTCGCGGGTTGTAGTGACCAATCCCCCGCTGACCCTCGCTCCGATGATGGCACGGCCGACTGAAATCGGCAGCATGCCA
The DNA here is from genome assembly GCA_021413735.1 of Planctomycetota bacterium. Lineage (GTDB taxonomy): Bacteria > Planctomycetota > Planctomycetia > Gemmatales > Gemmataceae > Gemmata. The sequence goes on along the minus strand of JAIOPV010000098.1, from coordinate 12,970 downwards.
CCGCTGCCGACGCTTCCCGTGCTGCCTCCTGTTGGCGTGCCACCGCAGACGTTCCCGACGCCACTCAAGCCGGAAGCTGTTGTGCAGGGCATGCCGATCCCGGAAGTGAAGGCGCTTCCCGCGCCTGCGCCACTGCCGGTATCGGTGACCGAAGAACAACCGAAGTGGCAGCCGACCACGGCAGCACCAGCACGAACCGAATGGAACACCGCCGGCAAGCAACAGTAAGAGAAAAACGGAACGCGGATGACGCAGGATCAACGCAAAATGTTGTTTTCATCCTGCGTCATCCGCGTTCCGTCTTGATCTTCAGCCACATCTCGTAAACTCCTCTTCATGGCGTTTATCAAGCTCGCGAATGGCATCGTTCACGACCCCACAAACGGTATCGACGGCGACATCCGCGATATCTGGATCGAGCACGGGAAGATTGTCGCGCCGCCGACAGATCCCGCTGCGGTTGTCGAGCGTGTGTATGATCTCACCGGGTTGGTGGTGATGCCGGGCGGCGTCGACATGCACGCCCACATCGCTGGCCCGAAAGTGAACGTCGCACGCAAACTGCGCCCCGAAGACCGGCGAGACAACGCTCCGATGCGGCGCACGAAGTTCCTGCGATCCGGCACGCTCGGCAGCACACCAACCACGTTCGCCACCGGCTACCTCTACGCTGGTCTCGGCTACACCACCGTATTTGATGCCGCAATTCCGCCACTCGGTGCCAGACACACACACGAAGAGTTCCACGATACGCCGGTCATCGACAAAGGCTTTTTCGTCCTCGTCGGCAACAACCATTACCTGATGGACCAGCTCGGTCGCGGGGAACACGAGCGTGTTCGCGCGTTCTGCGGCTGGCTGCTTCACGCAACACGCGGCTATGCGCTGAAGGTCGTGAACCCCGGCGGCGTCGAGGTGTGGAAGCAAGGCAAGAACGGCATGGCCGGCCTCGAAGACATTGTTCCTGGGTTTGGGGTGTCGCCTCGCCAGATCGTTGCGGCGGTCGCGCAGGTCGCGGATGAGTTGAAGTTGCCGCACTCAGTTCACATTCACTGCAATCAACTCGGGATGCCCGGCAACTGGTCAACGACGCTCGATACCATGCGAGCCACCGAAGGCCATCGGGCACACTTCACGCACATTCAGTTTCACAGCTATGGCGGCGGTCCCGACGATCAGGGCACGTTTCGGTCGAAGGTGCCGGAGTTGGCCGAGTGGGTGAATGCTCACGCGAACACGACGGTCGATGTCGGGCAGGTGATGTTCGGCGACACCACATCCATGACCGGCGACGGACCACTTGGGCACTTCTTGCATCGCGTCACGGGTCGAAAGTGGTTCAACGGCGACACCGAATGCGAGGGCGGTTGCGGCATCGTTCCCATCGAGTACAAGGAGAAGAGTTTCGTTCACGCGCTGCAATGGGCCATCGGGTTGGAGTGGTATCTGTTGGTCCGCGATCCCTGGCGCGTGGCGATGAGCACCGACCATCCGAACGGCGGCTCGTTCCTCGCGTACCCCGAGATTTGCGCGCTGTTGATGAGCCGCGATTATCGCCGTGAAGTGCTGAAACGCCTTCCCGCGAAGCTGAAAGATGTGTGTTCGCTTCCCGACTTGGATCGCGAATACACGCTGCAAGAAATCGCCATCGTGACACGAGCCGGACCAGCCCGCATTCTTGGACTGCGAAACAAGGGCAATCTCGGAATCGGGGCAGACGCGGACATCACGGTTTACACGCCGAGCGCGGATCGCAAGGCGATGTTCGAGTTGCCGAGGTTCGTGTTCAAGGCTGGGAAACTCGTCGTTGAGCAAGGCGAGATTCGATTCGCACCGTATGGCCCGGCGCTGGTGGCACAACCGAGCTACGACCACGAAGCGATCCCGCACATTCGCGAGTGGTTCGAGGGAGCGTACTCGCTGCAATTCGAGAACTACGCAGTCGGCGACGAATACCTGACGCACGGGGAAACGGTGGTAGAATGCCGTTCTGCAACACCCGGATGACTCGTGTTTGGTGTTTCGTGTTTGGTGTTTAGGCAGAACAGACACGATCCACAGGAGACACAGCACCAAACACCAAACACCAAACACCAAACACCATGAAACTGATTCTCGCCATCATTCAGCCGAACAAGCTCGACGCCGTGAAGGAAGCGCTGAACAAAGTGGAAGTGTTCCGCCTGACAATCGTGGACGTGCTAGGTTTCGGTCGACAGAAGGGGCATACGGAAGTGTATCGCGGTCACGAACTGACGGTAAACATGCTGCGGAAGGTGCAGCTTCAAATCGCGGTGAACGAGGATTTCGTGGAGCCGACCGTGAACGCGATTATCGAGGCGGCTCGCACGGGTCCGGAAGGGCACATCGGCGACGGCAAGATTTTCATTCTGCCGTTGGAGGACTGCATCCGCATCCGCACTGGCGAACGCGGACCCGAAGCGATTTAGCGAAGGGAGGAAGCGTTTGGCAACTCTGCACTACACCGTAACTGTCAAGTGTCCAAAATGCTTGTGCCCGTGTCCCGGCACGCTGACCACAGAAACTGAGCCTCCAGCGGATGCCGTCTACAACATTCGGTGTCCGGCGCACGGCGGACCAATTCCCATTCCATTCCGTGCATTCCGACAAGTCGACGAACTGCCGCAGAATGCGCCTCCGGAAGCAACGTCGCGACGTCCTTTATTGACGCCGCAGACGCGGCCGCGTTGGTGGCAGTTTTGGAAGAGGTAATTATCCCGCTCACCCCAACGACCACGGCTTGCGGTATTCCTTCGTCAGCATCGCGGACGCTTCCTTGTCGCCGATGATCTCCTCCTTCGCCGGATCCCAGGTCAGCTTGCGACCCGTGCGAATCGCGATATTGCCGAGGTGGCAAACCGTCGCGCTGCGGTGACCAATCTCCACGTCGCAGATCGGCAGCTTTCGCGTCTTGATGCACTCCAACCAGTTCGCGTGATGCCCGTTCGACACGTACAGCTTCACGTCGCCAGTCGGGAGCTTGTACGGGTCGGCAACCTTCTCGCCGTTCAGCGTCACGGTCAGGCCGCCACGTCGAACGTGAATCGTTCCCTTCTCGCCTTCAAAGGTCACGCCGCCGGGGTAACCGCCTTTCCCGAGGCTGCACAGCACAGTCACGCCGTTGGCGTAGGTGAACGATTGCTTCGCGGTCTCAGGTGTCTCGAACCACTTCTCCGGGTGGAACGTGCCCGCGCCTTCAATGGTGACAGGACCGCTTTCGTCCATGCCCAGACCCCACTGAGCGATGTCGAGGTCGTGTGCGCCGAAGTTCGTTTGCTGACCGCCGGAGTAATCCCAGAAGAAGCGGAACAGGTAGTGAACGCGGTTTACGTTGTACTTTCGCTCGGGGGCTGAGCCGAGCCAGAACTCGTAATCGAGGTTCGCGGGTGGGTCCGAATCCGGCACCGGCTTCTTGGCGCGATCGACCCAGTTCGGCCCAGGCAACCCAACCTTCACGCCGGTCAGCTTGCCGAGCGCTCCGTTGCGAACCAACTCGCACGCTTGTCGAAATTCCTTGCCCGAACGCTGTTGGCTACCGGTCTGCACGATTCGCTTGTTGGCGCGAGCGGCCTTCACCATCGCTCGGCCTTCGGTCGTCACCAGCGACAACGGCTTCTCGCAGTACACATCCTTGCCGGCCTTGCACGCATCGACCGTGGGCAGCGCGTGCCAGTGGTCGGGCGTGCTAATTAGAACGGCGTCGATGTCTTTCGATTCGAGCAACTTGCGATAATCGCCGAACGTCTGGGCCTTGATGCTCGACTTCTCCAGTTCGGCAGCGGTGGAAGCGACTCGCTCCTTATCGACATCACACACTGCAACGACGTGCTTCTTGATCGCGTTCAGGTTCCCGCGACCCTGGGCACCAACTCCAATGCAGCCGACGCGAATCGTTTCGGATGGCTTGTCTTCCGCAAGAAGTGCTGCGCGATATGTCGCAGCAGGGAGCGTGAGGAATGTTCCGGCGGCAGCGGTCGATTTCAGAAATGAACGGCGTGTTGTACTCGACACGGAGAACCTCTGTGGGAGAGTGGGAATGGAAAAGCCCCGGCATGGGCACGGGGCATCGCGTCAGAATCACGGCTTCTTCGCGGCAGCAGCGGCAGCTTCCTTGATGTACTTTTCGGGGTCGTCTTTGAAAGCATCTCGGCAACCTGTGCAACACACCCAGTAATCTTTGCCCATGTACGACACCTTCATGGTGCCGACGCCGCCGCTCACGATGCACTCCGGACCCTTCGCAACCTCCGCAAATGGGACGCCCTCTTTCGTCGCCCCAACTTGCCATTGCTTCGTGAACGCGATCGCGGTGCCCGCAGGTCGCGTTTCGAGCCGAACCAGGTGTCGGTTGTGGTGCAGGAAGCTGAACACGAGGCGTTGATCTTCGGCCGCACTATCCGTTCGGTCGAGCGTCAGCACTTTGTCTTTGAGCGTGCCCGTGAAGGTTGCGGTGGTTTTGGTCGGTGTGGTGAGCTTCAGCGTGTAGCGAACTTCTTCCTTGTCCTTGGCGGGTGTGTAGCGCAGTTCGCCAGCAGTGAAGTGCTTGCCTTTATCGAACGCGATTGCCATCCAGGCATCGTTGCCTTTGAACTGCCAACTCCAGGTCGTCGTTTCGGTCCAGGCTCCGGCAGCACGTTCTTCCTTCGTGCCTTCGGGCGCTCCGGAACCTTTCCACGACCCAACGAGGCCGTTGAATGGTTGCAGTGCTTCTTTGGGAGTGGTGGGTTTTGCAGTGGCGGGTGTTTTGGGTGTGTCTGGAGCGTCGGCCCCGGTTGTGAGGAGCAGAACGAACGCAATTGTGAACATATCCGGCACCTCGGGAAGTTTGGAGTCCCGTGGATGGTTCTCCGGAAACACGACGCGGACGGCCAGTGATTTCAAACCGCGTTCTGTAGAAAATAGCAGAAGTTCGCGCATGCAGGAAGCGGCGACCAAAAATGGACGCCGCTTGAAGCCTGTTTTGCCCTCTCCAATCCAGTCAATTAGCGAGGTTTGCGGGGAGCACGGAACTGGCTCAACCGATGCCCCGTATCCGAACCGGTGGGTGGATTCACGACGGGAAGCACATCGGGGAGTTGGTCGGCAACTCGGTTGGGGAGAACCTCGGTGTCCGCACCGGAGTTCACCATCGTTGGGTGATCGGCTGTGCCAATCTCAACGTTTTCAGCGACCGCGTTGAGAACGTCGGAAGCCTTTTCGTTGACAATTCTTGCGTGAATCTCAGCTCGATCCACACGGACCGAAGCCGGAGCTTCAACGCCGATTTTGACTCGGCCGGGGCCAATGTTTACGACGGTGATCTTGATTCCGTTGCCAATGATGATCGATTCGCCGGGCCGACGGGTAAGAACGAGCATGTGAGATGTCCCTCCTGGATGGGGTTGACGTGGAGGGCGGAGAGGTGCCCAGCGTCAACTGTCCTACTGTTGGATTCTACGTCACGCCCGAAGAAATCTTTCGAGGCGTTTCATTTTTTCTTAAGTTCCCTCTCCTCAACAGACGTTACCCGGTCGGATTGCGTTTGGGTAACTCGGTTGCAAGCATCCTTTGAGCGGTTTTCCGCTTCCGAGGTGCGGTCGGAACTTGAGAGAATAGTCAGCAAACGCTGCGCCACTCAAAGAATTCTCTCGTGCGTTCGCCTCACAGCGTAAAAGTGATTCTGAGACTGAAATCTAAACTCGGGTTTCCGCAAAAGCAGAACTTGGTACAGTGCCGTCTCGAAATGAGATGAGTTGAAATTGCTCAGCGAAATACCCAAATTCGCACACCCAGCGCAACGGATTGCGCACCGGGTGGAAACGGGATCAACGATTGAACGCCTCGTTTGGGAGCGAAAGGGAATCGGCATGGAGGCTTCCCCGTTTGGTGTGCGAACCGGTCTTCGCCTGACTGCTTGGCAGCCCACAGTTGGGAGAGTTCTCACGTATCGCCGAATGATCGCGGCGTTCGTCCTGCTGATGACGCTCTGCGCGCTCCCACAAACCGTGAACTATCTGCGCGGCGGTCTGACCAAAGATTACCCACTCTGGTACGAAACTGGTCAGAAGGTGATCTTGGGGAAGCAGATCTACCCCGTTGGCGACCCGTTTCCGTTCATGTATCCGCCGATCGCGGCGATTCTGCTTGCGCCGTTGAGCGTGTTCGGTCCGTTTCCGATGATGCTGATCCTCGCTGTCATCAACTCAGCGGTGTGGTTCGGGAGCGTATTGCTGTCTGTTTACCTCGTGACCGGAAAGGCTCTACGCCAGAACCCGCTGCTGTATCTGCTCCCGACACTCTGTTCGGCACCGTTCGCGTTCGACACCTACCATCTCGGGCAGGTGAACTTGCTCCTCCTTGGGGTAATGCTCGGGGCGTTCGTGTGTTTGCGAAATGGGCGTGAATGGGGAGCGGGTGCGTTGGTCGCGCTCGCGGTCGGCATCAAAGCATTCCCGCTGATGGCGGTGGGGTACTTCGTCTATCGCCGACACTGGACAGCGTTGCTGTCGTTGGTCGTGTCGTTGCTCGTGTTCTTCATTATTGTGCCGTTCGCGGTGCGTGGCCCCGATCAGGGTGCGGACGACGTGACCGTCTGGGCGAGCGGCATGTTGCTGAAGTACGACGAGGGTTCCATCGGTCAGCGCACCGAGCGTGCTTACAGTTGGAAGAATCAGTCGTTGGTCGGGCTGTCGAATCGCCTGTTGCGGCACAAAAAGGCCGACGACAACCCCGCGAGCGAGTATTACGCGAACGTGGTTGATTGGGATTTCCGCACCGTGAACGCCATCATCGTGGGCGTCGCGCTGTCGCTGTGTCTGTTCTACATTGGCGTGATGCCGAGCCACAGCAAGCGCACACCCCAAAGCGACACGATCGAATTCGCGATGCTGCTGCTGCTGATCCTGCTCTTTTCGCCGTACTCCTTCGGTTACTTCTTCGTCTGGCTGATGTTCCCGTTCGCGGTGTTGGTGAATCTCTGGCTCATCGCCCCGAAGCCCTCGCTCGAATCGCGACGGTTCGGGACCGTGTTTGTGGTGGCCGTGGGTTTATGTGCGTTGACACTGGTTGAGAAACGCACGGCTGAGTCTTACGGGAACTTCTTCGTGGCGACGCTGCTGTTGCTGGGTACGCTCGGCTGGCAGCTCAACAAGTTGAAGCGCGCCACGAGTGCAGAGACCGGCAGCCCGACAATCACGCCTCCCCCGCGAATCGCCTGAGAATGGCGAGGTTGACGGGGTCCATCTCTTCGCCTTTGTCGTCTTCCTTGGGCGTTTCGAGGATCATCGGCAACTCGCTGAAGCGCGGATCGGTCACGAGTCGCTCGAAGAAGTCGATGCCGATCTGCCCCTGGCCCAAGTTCGCGTGCCGATCCACTCGACTTCCCAAGCCTGGGACGCTGTCGTTGACATGGAACAACTTCAGATGCTCGAAGCCAATCACGTTGCCGAACTCGTTGAACGTGTTGCCGTAGTCTTCGGGTGAACTGATCGGGTAACCCGCTGCGAAGATGTGACACGTATCGAGACACACGCCGAGCCAACTCGGGTCACGTACGCCATTGAGAATCCGCTGGAAGTGCTCGAAGCGAGCGCCGAGGCAACTGCCCTGCCCCGCGGTCGTTTCGAGCAGCACCTTCACGTTCAGTTCCGGACAACGCGAACGCACTTCATCCAATCCGTCGATGATGCGAGCAAGCCCGGCGTCTTCGCCCTTGTCGTTGTGCGCTCCAGGATGTGAAACGAGATAGCTCAACCCGAGAGCCTCGGCCCGTTCCAGTTCGATGACGAACGCCTTGATCGACTTCTCGAACATCTTGTCGTCGGGTGCAGCGAGATTAATCAGATACGAGTCATGAGCAGTTGGGAACTGAATCCCGGCCTCACTGACTGCTCGCCGAAACTGCGCGACGTCTGCCGGCACGAGCGGCTTCGCATCCCAGGCATTTGGACTCTTCGTGAAAATCTGAACGGTTGAGCAACCGAGCTTCTTGGAAGCACTGATCGCATTGTGCATTCCGCCAGCAATCGAAAGATGTGCGCCGAAGAGGGGCATCGCGAACCTCCTTGTGAGATTGGGCGTCGAAGTGGGTATTATGATGCCAGAGCATGCCGCGTTCCACAGCGTCAGTTGACGGCCACGCGGGTTGCCATAAGATTCACTCGAAGCAGACTCGGGAACAACTTCCGTGAATCCGTTCAAATCACACACCCCGAAGATCATCGCGATTACCACCGCGCAGGGAGTGCGCACCATCGTAGCCATCCCATTCGTGGTGGTTACCAGCGGTTGAAGGGGTCGCTAAGCGGGTACAAACCTTGCCGACCCCGGAGCCAACGCTTCGGGGTTTTTTCGTGCATCCATCAAATACAAACGGATAACTCCCATGAGCCGCGTTTCGATCTACGACACAACCCTCCGCGATGGCAGTCAGGGCGAGGGCGTGAACTTCTCACTGCAAGACAAACTGCTCCTCACTCGCCGACTCGATGAACTCGGCGTGGATTACGTCGAGGGCGGCTACCCGTTGTCGAATCCCAAGGATTTCGAGTACTTCCAGGCGGTGCGTGAACTGCCGTTGAAGCACACAAAAGTGTGCGCCTTCGGCATGACACGCCGCAAGAACAGCCCGCCGGAAACCGACACGTGCCTTAAGGCACTGCTCGATTCGCAGACGCCGGTGGTCACGATCGTCGGCAAGACGTGGGACTTTCACGTCACGAACGTGCTGGGCACGACGCTTGATGAGAACGTCCGGATGATCGCGGATTCGGTAGGGTTCTGCAAAACTCAGGGTCGCGAAGTGTTCTACGATGCGGAACACTTCTTCGACGGCTACCGGGCCAATCCCGAGTACGCCCTGCGAACGCTGAAAGCCGCAGCGGATGCGGGGGCGAACGTCGTGATCCTGTGTGACACCAACGGCGGCACGATGCCCGAGCGCATCACGGAAGTGGTACAAGTGGCGCGGCACGCGGTGCGGTGTGAGATCGGCATCCACTGCCACAACGATTGCGAGCTTGCCGTGGCGAACACGCTCGCCGGTGTACGCGGTGGCGCAACGCAAGTGCAAGGCACCATGAATGGCATTGGTGAACGCTGCGGCAACGCCGACCTTGTGAGCACCATCGCGAACCTCGCGTTGAAGTATGGCCACGAAGTGCTGACGCCGGGCAGCCTTGGTCGGCTCACGGAGGCGTCGCGATACGTCTACGAACTGGCGAACATGAACTTTCGGCCTGGGCAGCCGTTCGTCGGTCAAAGTGCGTTCGCACACAAAGGGGGAATGCACACGCACGCCGTCGCGAAAGATCCGACGACCTACGAGCACATCCGCCCGGAACAGGTCGGCAATGAACGCCGTGTTCTGGTGTCGGAACTTTCGGGACACTCCACGATCTTGACGAAGACAACGAAGTACGATCTGAACAACGACAAAGCGCTGATGACGAAGATCCTCACGGCGGTTCAGGATTTGGAGAACGCCGGCTATGAGTTCGAGGCAGCGGAAGCGTCGTTCGACATCCTCGTGAAGAAGGCCGCGGGGCTGTATAAGCCATGGTTCGAGCGGGTCGCGTATCGGGTGAACAGCGAGACCGACGCGGCTGGTCGCACGCTTACCGAAGCGACCGTGAAGTTGAAGATCGCGGGAAGCACCGAACATACGGTGAGCGAAGGCGACGGCCCCGTGAACGCGCTCGACGCGGCACTGCGTAAGGCACTGACTGGATACTTCCCACGCCTTGAGGAAATGCGGCTCGCGGACTACAAGGTTCGCGTGGTGAATGCTCGTGCGGGCACAGCAGCGCGGGTGCGTGTCGTGATCGAATCACGCGACGACAATGACGTGTGGGGAACCGTGGGCGTGAGTGAGAACGTGATCGAGGCGTCGTGGTTGGCATTGGTGGACAGCATCGAATACAAACTGTTCAAGGACGAAGAACAGGGGAACTAACGATCATGGCGACTGAACTTCCGAAGGCTTACGACCCGAAGGCAGCACAGGAGAAGTGGCTGACGTTCTGGGAAGAACGCGGCTACTTCCACTGCAAGCCTGACGCCACGAAGAAGCCATACACGATCGTCATTCCGCCGCCGAACGTGACGGGTGCCCTTCACATGGGGCATGCGCTCAACAACACGCTTCAGGATGTGCTCATTCGTTGGCGACGGATGCAGGGCTACAACGCGTTGTGGATGCCCGGCACCGACCACGCCGGCATCGCCACGCAGTCGGTGGTGGAACGCCTCGTGATGGCTCAGGAGAAGAAGACGCGACACGACCTCGGCCGCGAGGAGTTGGTGCGCCGCATTTGGGACTGGAAGGACAAATACGAGGCTCGCATTCTCGGGCAACTCCGCGAGATTGGCGCGAGCTGCGACTGGAAACGAACTCGCTTCACGCTTGATCCAGTGTGTGCGCGTGCGGTGCGTGAAACTTTCTTCCGCATGTTCCGCGATGGCTACATCTATCGCGGCAAGCGCCTCGTGAACTGGGACACCAGTTTGCAGACAAGCGTGGCCGACGACGAGACGGACACGGTGCCAACCAAGAGCGGATTCTGGACGTTCAAATACCGCGTGGACGGCTCGCCCGACACGTTCATCGCCTTCAGTACCACGCGGCCCGAGACCATGCTCGGCGACACGGCCGTGTGTGTTCACCCCAACGATGAGCGGTACAAGCACCTCATTGGGAAGTTGGTGACACAACCGCACACAGACCGCAAGATTCCTATCATCGCCGACGGTCAACTCGCCGACCCCAAACTTGGCACTGGGTGCGTGAAGGTAACGCCAGCGCACGACCCGAACGACTACGCCTGTTGGCAGCGTCACCCGGAAATCGGGATCATCAACATCCTGAACCCGGATGGCACGATCAATGAAAATGGTGGCGAGTACAAGGGACTCGATCGCTACAAGGCCCGTGAGGCCGTGACCAAGAAGATGGAAGAACTCGGGCTGTATGTGGGCAAGGAAGACCGCGAGGTGCCGCTCAAGATCAGCGACCGGAGCAAGACGCCAATTGAGCCATATTTGTCGGATCAGTGGTTCGTGAAGATGTCGGATCGCACCGACGGCAAGCCCGGCCTCGCACAGATGGCGATGGACGCCGTGACGTCCGAAAAGGTGAAGTTCTTCCCGGAGCGCTACAAAGACGGCTATCTCGCGTGGCTGGGCGAAAAACGCGACTGGTGCATCAGTCGGCAACTGTGGTGGGGACACCGCATCGCAGTGTGGACACGGACATTCACCGACCGCAAGACCTTCGAGGACACACTGGTTCTGGAGGCTGGCGGTTGGTCGTCGATCCCGCACGTGGCGTGGACGGCACAAGACGACACGATGGCTGTGCATGTGTGCCTTGAGTACGACGACCCGGACATGATCGCCGCCCTCACTGGCGACGGGTTCACGCAGTCCGATGACGTGCTCGATACGTGGTTCTCGTCGGCGTTGTGGCCGCACAGCACGCTCGGCTGGCCTGGCCCAACACTTCCTGAAGAAAAAGCAGGCCGCGAGGCTCCCGATTGGGAGAAGATGCGTTCCTTCTATCCCACGAGCACGCTCGTGACGAGTCGCGACATCATCACGCTATGGGTGGCGCGCATGGTGATTACCGGCCTCTACAACGTGGGCGACATTCCGTTCCGCGATGTGTATGTGCATCCGAAGGTGATGGATGGCTTCGGCGAGACGATGAGCAAGACCAAGGGCAACGGCGTTGACCCCGTGGACATCATCAACTTGTACGGCACTGACGCGATGCGCTACGGCGTGGTGAAGCTCGCAACCGAGACGCAAGACTCGCGTATGCCGGTGTCGAACGTGTGCCCGCATTGCGGAAAAGATGTGCCGATCAAGCAAGAGCACATGTACATGCGGACCAAGAAACTCGTGTGCCCGAGTTGCAAGCAGAGCTTCCGTCCAGGGGGTCCGTGGCCGACGGAAGATCCTGAACTGAAGACCGCCAAACAGGGTTCGGATCGCTTCGAGGAAGGGCGTAACTTCGCGAACAAGATGTGGAACGCCACGCGGTTCATCCTGATGAACCTCGATGGCTACACGCCTGGACCCGTGGACGTGGCCTCGCTTCCAACCGAAGATCGCTGGTTGCTGTCACGGCTCGCGACCACCACGAAAGCCGTGACCGCCGCCCTCGAAGGCTATCACTTCAGCGAAGTGGCTCGACTCGTGTACGAGTTCGTGTGGTCCGAGTTCTGCGATTGGTACATCGAGATGTCGAAGGGTCGGCTCAAAGACCCCGCGACACGAGCACCCGCACAGCGGGTGCTCACCGGCGTCCTCGATGGCATCCTCCGACTTGTGCAACCCGTGATGCCATTCTTGGCCGAATCACTGTGGGCTGCCCTCAGCGAAGTGGCTCCGGTGCGTGGTCTGCCGACGCCCACCAAGGCCGAGGAAAGCGTGGTGATCGCCAAGTGGCCGACTTACCCGGAGGCATGGATCGATGCTCCCGTGGAAGCTCGTTTTGCTCGAATGCAAGATCTCGTGCGGAGCGTGCGAGAAGTGCGAAACCGCTATCAGGTAGACGACAAGACACGCCTCGACGTGAGCGTGAAATGTTCCGACATCGTGGCGGCCGACTTCAACGCACTGTCAGCCTTCATTGGTCCGCTCGCCGGTATCGCGACTCTCACGGCGGGCCCGACCGCAGTGAAGCCGAAGCAGGCCGGTGGCATCGTGCGACCGGAGTTCGAGGCGTACGTATCGCTCTCGGGGTTGATCGACCCTGCGGCCGAGATCAAGCGCCTCGACAAGCAAATCGCCGAGAAGCGCAAGGCACTCGATGGCGTGAACGCCAAGTTGAACAACGAGAAGTTCATGAAGGGAGCGCCGCCGGAGGTGGTGCAGCAACAACGCGAGACAGTGGTGGACATCGAGAAGCAAATCGCCGCGATGGAAGAGAACCTGCGCGATCTGCAAACCGCGTGACTACCTGTGAGCG
>JAIOPV010000097.1 GCA_021413735.1 Planctomycetota bacterium | reverse complement strand
GGTCGCCGCAACGCGGCGACCAGCGAGAACCCACCAAACGCAATCCGAAATGTGCAGTCGCACGTCGCCGCGTTGCGGCGACCGCTAAACATCGCTTCGCTTTCAAATCCCCACTTCAGACTGTTTCGCTTCACGCGGAGGCCAGTCCCGATTACCATAACCAAGACGTGCGACCTGCCGACCCGAGGAGCGACCTGATGAGTGAGCCAATGGACACCGCTGTTGCCCTGCCAACCGAACCGGTATCGCCAACGACAACTCCCACTGCCCCAAACCCGAAGCGGTTCCCCTGGGCCAGCATTCTCGGCGTGCTCATCGGTTTCGGATTGCCATTCGCCATTCTCTTTGGCATGAGCAGGCCGAACACGGCGTCTCAGGCTGCGGCGATTCCGCAAGAGAAGAAGCCGGCCGACGACGAGAAGAAAGCACCCGAAGAGAAGAAGCAAGCCGCACCGGAACTGGATGGCGGCATCGCCTGGCTCAACACCGGCGGCCCGTTGTCGCTCAAGAAGGATCTCAAGGGCAAGATCGTCCTGCTCGACTTCTGGACACTCTGCTGCATCAACTGCATCCACGTTATGCCCGACCTGACGAAGCTCGAAAAGAAGTACCCGAACGAACTGGTCGTGATCGGCGTGCATTCGCCGAAGTTCGAGAACGAGAAGGACACGAACAGCATCCGCAAGGCGATCTTGCGTTATCAGATTGAACACCCTGTCATCAACGATGCGGACCACAAGGTGTGGGATCGTTACGACATCGATGCGTGGCCGACGATGGTGATGATCGACCCCGAAGGCAACATCGTCGGCTACATCTCCGGCGAAGGTAACTTCGACATCCTCGATAAAGTCATCGAGAAGGTGATCGAGGAGCACAAGAAGAAGAAGACGCTGAACGAGAAGCCGATTCGATTCGATCTGGCACGGTTCCGCGAGACTGGCGATACTCCGTTGTTCTTTCCAGGGAAGGTGCTGGCCGACGAAAAGAGCAAGCGTCTGTTCATCGCGGATAGCACGCACCACCGCATCGTGATTACCGATCTCGACGGGAAGCAAATCGCCGTCGCTGGCACGGGAACGCCCGGCAAGGCTGAAGGCGCATTCGACAAGGCCGAGTTCCACGACCCGCAAGGCATGGCGCTCAACGGCGACCTCCTTTACGTCGCTGATCGAAAGAACCACACGATTCGCGAACTCGATCTGAAGGCGAAGACCGTTCGCACGGTTGTGGGCACCGGCGAGCAGGAAGGCGACCCCAACAACCGGCGTCTCGAAAAGCCCGTGCCAGCCAGGAGCATCGGCTTGAATAGCCCGTGGGATCTGCTGCTTCAGGGTGACACGCTGTTCATCGCGATGGCCGGGCATCATCAGATTTGGGCTTACGACGTCAAGAAGAAAGACCTCGTGCCCTACGCGGGCAGCGGTCGCGAGAACATCGCCGACGGTCCGCTGGCGAGGTCGAACTTCGCACAACCGAGCGGCCTCGCAACCGACGGCAAGAACATCTATGTCGCCGACAGCGAAATCAGTGCACTGCGGAAGGTGCCGTTGGGCGGTGTCGGCGAAGTGAAGACGCTGGTGGGTCGCGGTCTGTTCGCGTTCGGCGACGTGGATGGCCCCGGTCAGATCGACGACCCCACGAAGAAAGACAAGGAAGCTCGCCTTCAGCACGCGCTCGGCGTGGCGTACAACGACGGCAAACTGTACATCGCCGACACCTACAACAATAAAATCAAGGTGTTCGACCTGAAGAGCGGCGAGTTGAAGATGTTCCTCGGCGATGTCGGCAAGGTGGCGACGCCCATGTTCAGCGAGCCGGCTGGCATCAGCTACGCGGCCGGCAAGCTCTATGTCGCGGACACGAACGCCCACCGCATTCGGGTAATCGACATCGCGACGAAAGCGATCACGACGTTGCCGTTGGTGGGCGTGACGCCGCCACCGATTCCGAAAGAAGCCGAACCGAAGAAGTGAATTTCTTTGCGGTGTTGAGCGTCAATTCCAGTGGGACTGGCGCTCAACGTCTCCGACCGAACGCAATCAATCTTGGAGAGCCTTTCCCATGCGCCTGAATCGGAAGCTCGCGCTGTTCACAGTGGTCGGCGCTTCGCTGGCCTTCGCAATGTCCCCGGCTTCGCAGGCTGGCGGTCAGAAGTGGTACGAGAAGGCCGTGAAGAAGGTTGAGGGCACGTTCACGCCCGCCGAGGCGAAGCCTGGGCAAACGGTCACGTTTACCGTGACGATCGAACTGAACGAGGGTTACCACACTTACCCAACCGTGCAGACCGACGCAGCTGCGGCAGGCATGGTGAACGTCATCAAGTTCCCTGCGGCCAGTAGTGTGATCTTCGTGGGATCGGTGACCGATCCGAAGAATCCGAAGACGAAAGCGGAGCCGACCTTTGTTCCGCCGATCAAGGCGATGCGTTATTACGAGGGAAAGGTCGTGTACACTCGGCAGGCGGTGGTATCGCCGAAGGCGGTGGCTGGCCCGACTGCGGTGAAACTGGGCGGCTTCAAGTTAAGTGTTTGCGACAAGGATAACTGTTACGCGCCGAAAGATGTGCCGGTTGAAGCGAAGTTGAAGGTTTTGGAGGGTTCGGTGGAGGTAGAGAAGCAGTACGCCGAGGAAGTGGCGAAGGCGCTGGCGACAAAGTGATTGCTTCTTGTTGTGGTGCTGTAAGACGCGATTAGTGGCGACGTATTCTCGTACAGAGTGGGGCAGACCGATATGTCGCCTCCGAGTTGAAGTTGATCGATCTGAAGCCCGCGGGTTGTCCCGTGGGCTTTCCTTCACTTCTGGTGGTGCCCAATGGTGCGTTCCGCTCAACTCGCGCTGGTCGCCCTGCTTCTGGGCGCTCTCCCGGCCTCGGCACAATTCGACACAGCAACGATGTTCGAAGACGTAGGCGAACTTGCGATTACCGTGAGCCCAACGAGCGCAAAACGCGGCGAAGTGGTGAAGGTCAAGTTCACCGTGAGCCCGAAGGTCGGAGCATGGACGTATCCCGCGAAGCCGAAGGACGACGGCCAATTCTCAACAAACAGCTTCTCGCTTCCCAAAACCGGGGATGTGATCTTCATTCCGCCTGTGGTCGATCCGCCAGTGAAATGGGAGTTGAAGCCACGCGACGAGAAGAACCCCACCGGCCCCCAAGATCAGTATTTCCCCGGTGCCGTGACATGGGAGTTCACTGCGGTCGTATCGCCCGAAGCAAAGCCGGGAAATCTTCGCGTTGCGATTGGGAAACAAAGCCGAGTGCAAGTATGCAACAAGGACAACTGTTTCAACGCTCGTGCCCTCCCGACTGCTGAACTAACCGTACTTCCTGGTGACCCGCTGCCCATTCCACCGGAATTCAAGGAGGCGGTCGATAAAGCACTCAAGCCACCTCCCAAAGACCCGCCGCTGACAACTCCGCGAACGAGCCCAGAAGTGAAGCCTGAGGTCGTCCCAGTTCCTACCCCACAACACGGCACAAAAGATCCGAAGACGCTTGAACAGTATCGGGCCGACCTCGACGTTGTTGTTGCGAGTCTCGATAAGTCTGCGATTGCTGGTCTTGCTGCTCAGGAAGAAAGCGTCGGCGCGTTTGTGTTGACCGCCGTTATTTGGGGGTTGATCTCGCTCGTGACGCCGTGCGTCTTCCCGATGATCCCGATTACGGTGAGTATCTTCTTGAATCACGCTCACGGCTCGCTCCGCGAACGAATCAAACTCGCTGGCGTCTACTGCCTCACTATCATCATCGTCCTCGGCTTGTCGGCATTCGCGTTGCTGAAATTCATGGCGTGGCTATCAGCACACCCCATCACAAATGTGCTGCTCGGTGGACTGTTCTTCGTGCTGGCGTTGAGCTTGTTCGGTATGTACGAACTGACGTTGCCGAACTTCATCGTACGCCGACTACAGAAAAAGCAATCGAAGGGCGGTGTGGTTGGCATGATCTTCGGTGCGTTGGCCTTCACGGTCATCAGCTTCACCTGCGTGGCTCCGTTCCTTGGTGGGTTCGCGGGCATCTCGGCTGCGAACGCGGCCAACGGAAGTTTGATCGCCGTGCCTACGACAAAAGAAATCCTCGGTGGATTGGCGTTCGCCACGGCGTTCGCTGCTCCGTTCTTCGTGCTCGCGATGGTGCCGGGTTTGCTGAAAGCCCTCCCGCGTTCGGGTGGTTGGCTCGACAGCGTGAAGGTCGTCATGGGTTTCTTGGAACTGGCGGCCGCGTTGAAGTTCTTCCGCACGGCCGAACTGCGGGTCTTGTCGCCTGCTGAGTTCTTCACCTACGACGCGGTGTTGGCTGGTTGGATCGCCGTTACCTTCGCTTGCGGGCTGTATTTGCTGAATGCTTACCGGTTGCCCCACGACGAGGAGAAGCCGAACATCGGGGTGCCGCGCTTGCTGTTTGCGGTCGTGTTCCTCGGCCTTGGTTTCTATCTGTTGCCCGCTCTCTTCAAGACAGCGGACGGGAAAACTCAACGACCAAATGGCGCGGTGTATGCGTGGGTTGATGCGTTTTTGCTGCCGGAACCGAAGGATCTGGGTTGGAGTACGGACCTTCCTGTCGCAATCGCGAAGGTGCGATCGGAAGGAGCGAAGGCTGGCAAAATCAAGCCGATTGTCGTGGACTTCACCGGCGTGACTTGCACGAACTGCAAGTACAACGAAAACACAGTATTCCCGCAGGCGAAGGTGAATGACCTGCTCGATCAATTCGAGCGAGTGCAACTTTACTGCGATGAGGTGCCTTCGAACCTATTCACAACCGATCCAAGCAAGTCGGCGAGAATTGACGAAGCTCGTGCGAACGACGACTTTAAGTTTGAGGTGTTTCGAGATCAACGATTGCCGCTGTATGCGGTGTTCCTGCCGACAGCCGACGGTAAGGTGAAGTTGCTCGGGAAGTATGACGAAGGCAAGATCAACTCACCGGACAAGTTCGCCGCGTGGCTCAAGGAAATGCTCACGAAGAAGTGACGCCACATCACCGCGAGGAGCAACAAGATTGCTCCTCGCGGGAATAATTGCTCCGCATCGGTGTCTCTTCTTATGAGGGCCGAGACGGATGCGGCCGGCCCCTCAAGCCCACGTCATACCGCATCCAAATCTATTCCCAACTCTCCGGTGAGGTACGTTCCATGTTCCGAACGAGTATCGTCTGCTGCGCATTGGCTGGCATTGTCGGGCTCTCCATCGGCTGCAATCCAAATAGCAGCACCACAAAGCCTGCGAGCGCCCCGGCTCCAGATTCCGCAGCGGCCAAGAAAGAAGAAGCCATCAAGGCCATGAAAGTGAAGCTCGACGAGATGGACAAGAAGGCCACTGAACTGAAAGAGAAGGCTGAGAAAGCGACCGGCGAAGAGAAGGTGAAGCTCGAAGCGAAGTGGAAAGAAACCGCACCGAAGCGTGAAGCCGCCGTGAAGAAGCTCGAAGAACTGAAGGCTGCCACGGCCGAGAAGTGGGAAGCGGTCAAGACCGAGGCCGAACACTCGTTCAACGAGTTCAAGAAGGCGATCGAGTAGTCAGTCACAGGTCGTAAAGTCATAAAGTCGTAACGTCGAAATCACACCGACGACTGCGACTTTATGACTTTCAACGTTACGACTTTCGGCTCACTCATCACACCATTCCCCACAGTCGTCGCAGTCCCCACTCGGTGCCGAGCAACAACGCGAACAACACTAACCACGCCGGCAAGAAGCCACCCGAGTGATTGCGTCGCCAGTCCGGATACAGCTTCGGCTTCGGCTTGATGCCGACGTCCTTCTGCTCCTTCAGTTCCTTCAAGAAGCTAGGCAGGTCTTCGAGCCGCAGTGCCTTGCCACCGTTGGGCACCGACAGCCGCGACATGAACTCGTGATCCGCGTTTACCTTCAACATCTCATCCGAGACGTCGGGCACCGCGATGAACTTCGCCGTCGCGCGATGCAACAGCGGCTTACCGTCGGGGCCAAGCAATGGTTTGCCGTCGGGGCCTTTCTTGGGGCTTGTCAGCACGCCGTAGTATTCGCCCTTCGCACGCGGGCGATACAGCACCTTCGCTCCGTCCTTGTCGCGAATCACCGTCTCCGGCTTTGCCTTGTCGATCTCGGCCGCGTCTGGTTCAATCTTGCCTTCTGGGAGCGGAACGATCTTCAGCAGCAGTTCCGCGTTCGGGTCGTCGCCGCCGCCGGGTTGCTTCACGCCGAGCCGCAGATTCTGCTCGCCGCCAACCTTGAGTTGCCGATACGCAGGCCGAACGTATGCCTCGCCTTCCTCGTCTTCCTGATGCGCGAGCCACAGCAGCGTTTGCTTCCAGAATCGCGAATGAATCTCAGAACCTTGCCGCGTCTTCGGCTGACCAAGTTTCTCCCACAAGTACGTGTCATACGCCGCGAACGCCAGCACCCGACCACGACTCCCATCACCAACTTGCCAGCCAACCAGCAGCGGATCGGCGTTTCCGGGCTTTGGCGTTCCGGCGGGCACGGCCTCACGCAACGGCGTCGTCCACGCATACACGGTCGAGCCGAGCTTCTGCGTCATCTTGTTGTAACCGGTGAGCTTCGCGGTCGGGCGAATCCGCGTCGTCGTGTTCAGTTCTTTCCACAACTCAAGGGTCTGCATCGGATCCTTCGACAGCCGCATCATCTTCTCAAGCCCTTCGTCGGTGGGCACCGTCTGGAAATGCTCTCGCACTCGCCCACCTGGGCCGTCCAGGTTCTCGACAATGCTCGACGCAGGATCGGCAGGCACCGTGACCGGCAGCAGATCAGCGGGCATTCCCCGGAAGGAGTGCTCGCCACCGAGGAACATCAGCCCCATGCCCTTCTTCATCGTGGCATCGCGAATCTTGTCGAGAACCGAGATCGTCTTGCCGTTGCGGGTGAACGTGAGTTGATTCGGACTGATGTTACCGATCACGATGACGTCGTAAGCCTGCGCGTCGAGGTCGAGGAACTCTTCCTCGGCGGCAGTCACGGCTCCGTCGGTTTGGCGAATCACTTCGTTGATGTCGAACCGTTTCTCGGAACGCAGAGCGTCGCGGAGGCGGGTCTCTTCCCAGCGTAGCCGGTCGATGATGAGCAACCGCAGCCCGTCCTTCGTGACAGTCAGATACGTTTCGGATTGGTTGTTCTCAGCGTTGCGTTCGCCTGGCAACGGCACAATCTGATCATCCTTCACCAGACCAACCACGACCTTCATCTTCACTTCGCCGCGTGTGTCGGGAGCCTTCGCGGGAATCCTCAACTTGTTGTCGCGTTCCTTGTCGAGCGTGAACTCTTCGGTCGCGACAACCTTGCCGTTGACGTACAACCTCGCGACCACGCGAGCGCCCACGAAGCCGAAGGCGTGAACGTTCGCGGTAACCGTCAGGTCGGTTTTGATTGGCACCGGCGACGGATCGCAGTCGATGCCCGTCACGACGATATCCGTGCCCTGATTGCCGACGCTTTCCGAACCGACCGTGAACGTGCTGACCGGGCACTTGTGACCCCATCGCGTGGCCTCGGAAATGGGCGAGAACGCTTCGCCATTATCGACGCCGTCGCCGACGATGATGTGCCCGCGAAGGAACCGCTCCGTTTGCCAGCGATCGTAGGTCTTGTGCAGGTAAGTGCCGTAATCGGATCGCTTGCCATCGGCGGGATCAGCGGGATTGTATCTTGAAGTTGCTTCGCTGAAGTCCGACGTCGAGAACTTGTAAATCTGGACGGTCACGCTCTGCTCGGCGGTCAGTTCATCGAGGATCGGCTGGCACTTCTCCATCACCTTGCGAACGGCATCGACGCGAGGCTGTGCGTTCACTTCGTCCTTGGTGGTCATGCTCTCGGACATGTCGATGCCGATGAGCAACACCGACGGATTCTTGGGGTTCTCCTGCACGCCGACGCTCGGGCGAAGTGCGGTGAGCAGTGCCACGAGCAACGCGAGCATTCGCAATGTCACGACGATGAAGATGCGCCGACGGCTGGCGTTTGGGTGACCGGTGTACGTCCAGATGGTGAGGACGATCAGCATCACGGTGACGATGGCAAGTGCGGGCAACCCGACGGGTTCGACCGACCACGGGTACGCCGGCCGCATCGTGACGAAATAATCGTTCATGGTTACTCATCACTCATCACTAAAGATTTCGGCACCCATCCCACTACACCACCGGCCAAACGAATCTGAATCCAGCCACCGCGTTCGGTGAGCTTGCGAGCCTCTACTCCACGCGGCAACTTCGCCTCCAACCGTCCAGGGTATGCGTCCGCGTTGCCCTTCCGCAAGACCACGTCGTCGGCCAGCACCACAAGTGGATAAGCATTCGCGTGCTGCCGTTCCCGGATGTTGTGTCGCCACGCAGCCCCAAGAATCGCAAGCCCGACGGCACACGCGGCCACGCACAGCAGCCACGCCGGACGACGAACCATCGCGAATCGGGCAACCCCACCGCAGAGAAGCAGCCACAGGAAGCCCGCGATGAGCCAGGCTTCATCGGCCGACATCCGCGTGCTGATTCCCGTCGTCGCGGGCGGTCGGCACTGTGCAGCGAGATCGCCCGTCAGCGGATACCCAACCGTGTTGCGTGCATCTTCGAGGGCAACTTGCAGCGGACGACTCCATGGGTTCATCGCAAGGCCAGCGTTCAGGCTCGCGATGCTCGCGGGCAAGTTCCCGGCGAGGCGGTGAGCGTTCGCACGGTTCAACGCAACATCGGGGTTGTGATGGCCGCGCTTCCACAGTTCATCGTACCCGAGTGCGGACCTTGCGAACGCGGGTCTCGCTTTCTCGGAATCGTCTCGAAGCGTCACGCCCTCGGCGAACGCTTGCTCGGTCGATGCGAGAAGATCGGCATCGGTCGCGGTCGGCGAGGCGATGGCAGGCGTTGCACTCAGGAAGAACGCGAACAAAAGCGAGAGTAGAACGGGAATGCTGGTTGGTGTTGAAGGGCTTGCTGACCCCCTCACCCGGCTCGCAAAGCCTCGCCGACCT
>JAIOPV010000096.1 GCA_021413735.1 Planctomycetota bacterium | reverse complement strand
TGTCAACGCTCTGGTCCCGGTTGGTATTGGACGTGAACTGGGCGAGTCGCAAGATCGGGTTCACCATCGACAGTATCCGGGAACTGGCTGGGCGGATTCAAACTGCTTTTACAAGCGTTTACACCTAAAAACGGAAGAGCCAATTCCCTTGTCCATATGCAGCCTCGCTCGCCGTGCTTCTTGGTTGTTGCTACTCAACCTCATACGGCTTCGTCCGCATGCTATTTTTCCCCCGCGTCTTTCGAGCGGAAGTAAGCGGATGCTTTACCCACGTTCTTCCAGTGGGGCTGACCCGACGGTCAGCAGAGCCAATCACACCTTCATCACGACGCACTTCTCCAAAATTCCGAAGAGCGCGGTAAACGGCCTGTTTACGCGGCCAAATTCATACGGTCGGAATTCGGGAACCGATGCGATGACAATTCGGTGCGCCACATGCAACCGCACTGGCAGAAGGAAACGGAACTCAAGGACTACTGACGGGTCACCTCATGGTTCCATCCGACCTGCTGCCTGCAGCGGAGTTGGCCGACGAGTTGGTGCGTTAATTCCAGGAAGACCCGCACTGGCGCGATTACCTTACAATTCGTCGAGTATTTCCACAGTGACAACGGGGCGGGTCTGGGTGCGAGTCACCAGACAGGCTGGACCGGAGCGATTGCCCGCTCAATGCATCTGTTCGCAACCATGACTCCGGAGAAAGGTCTTGAGGGCGGCAAGGGGTCCTATTTCGAGTCGGGAAGCGATCCCGTCGGAGACCGCACCCCTGCCGCGACTGCCCCGACCCTCGCAAAGTGAAGTTCGGTCGTTCGCTGATGATCGTGGTTCGTGGCTCTACTAACGCGACGCATCAGCGAAATTCTGCTTTGTTTCCGCATCCCCGCGTGCGCCTGTCCTTTCGAGTGACCCACGCGACTCAGCACGGTTGGCTTGTGTCGCGTGGGTCACTTCTTCCCCACAATTCTCACAATCGAATCAACCCGTGGATTTTCACGGGAGCTGGCACCCATTTTATCCGATATACCCAGAACGCCGATTTCACCCAGTGCAACGGTTGCGCTCGTTGTTCAAGGCGTGCTTGCACCGGAGTTGATCGATGCCATACTCCTCCGCCGGCTGGGTGTGGTTGATCTGCGTGACTCTCGCGTTGCCCACCGGGTGCCGTTACCGCCAGACGACGAACTGCCCGACTCCCGCCGCGTCCGGGTTGCACACCCGCGATCTCATCGACCCCGTGGCACAAGCCGAGGGAGAGCAGTTCATCGGCGTCGATCGGTTCAACGAGTCGATCGATAAGCGGGCTGCTCACCTGCGGGAGGAGTTACGCAAAGACGCCCCGCCTGGGCAACCGCCGCGGAACGTCCTGTGCCTGTCCGGTGGCGGGTCGTATGGAGCGTACTCGGCCGGGGTGCTGGTCGGGTGGACCTGCCGCGGCGACCGACCACAGTTCGACGTGGTGACCGGGATCAGCACGGGTGCCCTGATCGCCCCGTTCGCCTTCCTCGGGTCGAATTACGATGCCCAACTTCAAGAGTTCTACACCACCATCACCAACGACGATATCTTCAAGAAGCAACTCCTCCGGGGATTGCTCGGTGGTGATGCTTTTACCGATACGACGGCGCTCCGGAAAAAGCTTTCTGGCGTGCTGACCTGCGAGGTAGTGGCCGAAATCGCCGCCGCTCACCAAGCCGGAAGGCGGCTCATGATCGGAACGACCGAAGAGGAAGGGAAGCGTTTCATCCTCTGGAACATTGGTGAGATCGCCAGCCGGAACGGGCCCCGCGACCGGGATCTGATCATCGAAGTCCTGATCGGGTCGTCCGCGATCCCGGGGGCGTTCCCGGCGTCCAAGATCGACGTGTATGTGGATGGCAAGTGCTACACCGAGCGGCATGTGGACGGCGGAGTGTCGCAGGGACTCTTCTTCTACCCACCGTACGTTTCCCCCGAGGCTCGGAACCGTCAGACCATGAACTTGGTCGATACGAATGTTTACGTCATCGTGGCGGGGAAACTGTACGCCGACTCAGAGGTGATCAAGGCCAGCGCCTTGTCCCAGGCCAGCAAGAACATCAACACGGTCCTTTACGCCCAGACCCGTGGGGACCTCCAGCGTTTGTGGACGTACTGCGTGCTGAACGGGATGAACTACAACCTGACGGCCATCCCGGCCGAGTACCCGCCGCTGGGATCGAGCGGCGAGTTCGATCCGAAAGTGATGACCGCCCTGTTCAAGCAAGGTCAAAGTGTCATCTGCTCGGCGAACGCCTGGCGAACAACCCCGCCGGTAACAGATGCTGCCCACGGCGAACTTCCCCAGGTGCGGTGGGGACGGGATTTGACCTTCCACCCGCGGGGGCCGCAACTACCGATTCCTGGGCCGAAGAAGATGATCGTGCAGCCGAAATACCCGGGTGCCTTCTCCGGTGGCATCCCGGCGCTTCCGGTCAACCCGTAGCGTTCCATCCTCGATCGAGGGTCACCCGCTGACGCGAATTGATGAGTCCCGGACCCTACCGGGGCTGATGGGTCATGCTCCAATTATTTTGTTTCCGGTGGATCATGCGAAAATGTTTGGGTATCGGTGCCGTCGTACTCGGGGCGATCGGGGTGCTGTTGAGCGTCACTGCGGTCGGTCTCAGCTGGTGGGTGACGGTGAGAACCATCGATCGGATCGACCGCTTCGCCGCCCGAGTGGATCATGGGTTGTCCGAGATGGATGTGCGGTTGGCCCGTGTCGAATCGAGAGTGAGTACCGTTCGCTCGGAGCTCGTTGAGTTCCGTGGGGCAGCCGAGACAATCGCCACCGAAAATCCTGAGTTTCCCCGGGTCAGGGTCGAGATCGAGCGGATTCTCGACAGGCTGGCTCCGGCCCTTGACCGAGTGGATGCGACTGCGGATTCGCTTCGTTCAGTGGCTGGGGGCCTCCGAGCGGCAGCGGACATCGTGGATCAATTCATCGATGATCCCCAGGCGACTGTCCGCGTGCGAAATGCGGCCGATGTGATGGATCGCGCCGCAGAAGCACTGAACGCTCCTCAAGCCAGGATCGATGCCGTGAAGTCTGCCAAGGCGGTCCAGTTGACTCGCGGACTTGTCAATCTGACTCGGGAGGCGGTCGCCAGTTCCGACCTCCTCTCCGAGGGTCTCGCCACCGCACACGAGGAGATCGCCGTCGCACGTACGCGGACGGCTGAATACAGGGACAGGATCGTCTTGCGAGTCTACGTCGCGGCGACCGCGAACGCGCTCTTCTGGTTGTGGTGTGGGTTGGGCCAGTTGTGTCTGATCGGCTGGGGTCGGCGGAGGATAGATACCCTGATCCGCCAGCCCGCGGAGTATCTGCAGATGGCTATCCCACCCCGCTAAGCATCACGCAACTGGCTCAAATCTAAGATCCGTCACGTTTCAACGAGTCGACTCGCCAAATCCGAGAGCCATTTCGAGGGCGCGACGCTGAGTGTCAGCGGTCGAATTGTGAACGGATGGATACTGTGAAACACCATCTGTCGGCTCCGCCCACTAATGAATCAGGATGGGCGGGGTCAGATCCCATCGATCGCAAGACCGCCGTGAGCGATGGTCAACGCAAACCCGCCTGGCGATTGCGGAGTGCCGGTCAGTGGAGCCAGATAGACTACGCCCGACAAAGCACTCTCGGCTACTAACGCCAGAACCTGCGGAGTGCCCCCGCCCGCAACGTGCGTGATCGCGTGATCCACCACGGCCTTGCCAGTCAGATACGTCCCCGCATCCGAGCCGGTGCTCACAGTGGTTGCCGCTCCCGCTGTCGCCGCAACATTGATCGCGTACACCCCCACTCGAACCTGCTCGTTCGTCGGATCAGTCAACGGGTCGAGTGCCGATACCACCAACTCGGCCTTGCCGTTGCCGTCCGAGTCCACGAACGCCACACGCCCGTCGCGGTTGATTGCGCTCGCTGGCCCGCTGAGTGCGGCGAACGGTGCGAAGGCAGTGGAGCCGTCGGCTGCCAGCGGGAGCTGAGTGAGGGCCGATCCCTGGAGTTGCAGAACCTTCACCTTGAGTTGCTGAACGGCAGGGTTGGGGCTATTGACCGGCCCGCCTCGGGTGACAGCGATTTCGTCCCCGCCGACTCCGTCCGCGTTGCCAGCCACCGCGAACACACCTTTCTGATAACCCGCGTTCGGGTCCCCACCTGCAACCGGGGCACCGAACGGAAACACGCCCCGGCTATTGGACCCGATGAACGTATCCTGCGATCCGTCGGTCGCTGTGCCTTGGTTCACCACAATCAGTCGTCCGTACTCGGCAGTGCCGACTCCGCCGGCGATGCCGCGAGTGCCGGCGATGAGGTCAACCTTACCGTCGCCGTTCACGTCTCCAGCGGCGATGTTCAGCCCGTTCGTGTACTGACCCGTGTTTCCATCTGGACCGTCTGTGGTCACGAACGGAGTGAACGTGTGAATGCGTGTCAGCGTGCCGGCGGCAAGTACGGCCCCGTCGTACACGAACACTCTGCCCGCCTTACTGGCCGCCAACCCATTCGCTCCCAGTGGGTCTGCGGCGGAAACCGCGAGGTCGGCGATCCCATCGCCGTTGAAGTCGCCGAGAGCCACTTCGACGAGTCCTGAATACGGCGTTCCCCCGGCGTCGAGTGGGCGAACGGTCTTGAGGACCGACCCAGTGGGGGCGTACACGATACTCACAGTTCCGCCGAAGTTGCCGATCGCAAAGAACGCCTGAACGGCTGTCGTGGTGCTACTCGGTCCAACGGCAG
This sequence comes from Planctomycetota bacterium, assembly GCA_021413735.1. Lineage (GTDB taxonomy): Bacteria > Planctomycetota > Planctomycetia > Gemmatales > Gemmataceae > Gemmata. Next base: position 3,227 of record JAIOPV010000096.1, on the reverse strand, counting down.
GGGCGAGGTTGCCCGCGAGGTCCCTAGCAGTTCCTGCGGCAAGCGATATGCCGAGAGTGCCGTCGCCGGTGATGCCGCTGATTGTTACCGTTCGCGTGGTTCCCGTCCCGCTGACAGAGACCGTGCCGTTTGCGGTTCCCGTTTTGTTCAACGTGATGTTGGCTGCGGTCAGAGTGCTTGTGGCGAAGTTCGCGTCGGCGTAGGTGATCGTGAACGTGACCGGGGCACCAGCCGTGAGAGTCACCGACGGGCCGCTGATCGTCACTGTGGGTGCCGTGTTATCGACCGTGGCCAGAGTGCTTGGCCCGGCCGCAGGAGCGAGGTTGCCCGCAACGTCAGCAGCGGTTCCTGCGGCTAGCGAGATACCGAGAGTGCCGTCGCCAGTGATACCGCTGATGGTCACCGTTCGCGTGGCTCCCGTACCGCCGATGGAGATCGTGCCGTTCGCCGTTCCCGTCTTGTTCAGCGTGACGTCTGCCGCCGTCAGCGTCACTGCCGCAACGTTGGAGTAGTTGATTATGAACGTGACCGGCGCACTCGCGGTGACCGCTACCGATGGGCTGCTGATTGTCACGATGGGTGCGGTAGTGTCCACGGCCGCTGGGGCACTTGGGCCTGTTGCCAATGCGAGGTTGCCAGCGGCGTCTCGTGCGGTGCCTGCCGCGAGGGAAATGCTCAGGGTGCCGTTGCCCGTGATGCTGCTGATCATGACTGTTCGCGTAGCTCCCGTCCCGCCGACGGAGACCGTGCCGTTCGCGGTTCCTGTCTTGTTCAGCGTGACGTCTGCCGCCGTCAGCGTGACCGCCGCGAAGTTCGAGTCGGCGTAGGTGACCGTGTATGTGACTGAGCCACCGGCGTTGATAAATTTCGAGGGGAGGCTGATCGTTACCGTGGGTGCCGTGTTATCGACAGTGACCGGACTGCTCGGCCCAGCAGCAGGAGCGAGGTTGCCCGCAACGTCAGCAGCGGTTCCCGCGGCAAGCGAGATGCTGAGAGTGCCGTCGCCAGTAATGCCGCTGATCGTTACCGTTCGTGTGGCTCCCGTCCCCGCGTCAACCGACACGGTGCCGTTCGCCGTTCCCGTCTTGTTCAATGTGATGTTAGCTGCGGTCAGGCTGCTTGCAGCAAAGTTCGCGTCGAAGTAGGTGACCGTGTACGTGATCGAGCTGCCGGCCGTGATTGCGACGGATGGACCGCTGATCGTCACCGTGGGTGCGGTTGTGTCCGCTGGAACGCTGGCTTGGTTGGTTAGTTGGAAGGTCGCCGGTGTCGTGATGCCGGAGGCTGTCGCCGAGACGTTGTAAGTTCCCGCTGTCTCGTTCGCGGTCGCGGTGACCTGCGCCTTGCCGTCAGCCGCGATGGTCGCCGGGCTTCCGGTGATGGCTGCTGTTGCCCCAGTAGTCGGTGCTGTGAACGTGACCACACCTCCAGCCACGGGCTCGACCGAGTTCTTCGCGGTCACAGTTGCAACCAGCGGGGAAGCGAATGTGGTATCTGCGTTCGCCGACTGCCCACTACCCGACGTGGCAACGATCGTGAACCCGCCCGACTCAAACGCCCCTATGTCCACGCCGCCGACACGACTCTTCCCACGCTGGTCGTTGGTCGGTGCGCCGGTGCTGATACCAGCGTCGATGGCTGGGCTGCCCGCACCCAGCGTGACCGACCCGGAGATGTCGCTGCCGACCTTCTGGCTCGCGACGATTGTGTTCGTCAGCGTCAGCGTGCCGTTGTTCAACACGCCGCCCCCAGTCTCGGCGGCAGCGTTGCCGGTGACGGTGCAGTTCGTCAAAGACAGTGTGCCGTTGTCAAACACACCACCGCCGAACACCGCATCGTTCCCGAAGATGGTGCAATTGGTCACGGTCGCGGTGCCGTTGTTGAACACGCCGCCGCCGCCGAAAGTCGCGGTGTTCCCGGCGAGGGTGCTGTCCGTCAGCGTGAGCGTGCCGTTGTTGAGCACCCCACCGCCGCCGAAAGGCGCGAGACCTCCGGTGATGATCATTCTGGAGAGTGACGCGGTGACGCCGGTCGCCACGGAGAACACGCCGCTGAGGTTGTTCCCGTTGACCATCACGCCCGCCGCTGGACCGGTGATCGTCGTCGTGCCGGTCGTATCTGTAATGGCGAGTCGTCCGTTGGTGAAGGTGATCGTCTGCGACGTTGCGAATACCGTCGGGTCGAACGTGATCGTGTTCGCGCCGGGGGCGGCGTTCGCCAACGCGACCGCTTCGCGGAGCGTCAGGTTCCCGATGGTGAAATTGCCGTCGTCGATGTCCGAGGTGTTATCGACCACGAACCGTGAAGCAACCGCGACAGGGTTGCTCGGTCCGGCAGCAGGAGCGAGGTTGCCTGCAACGTCGGCAGCAGTTCCCGCAGCCAGCGAGATGCTGAGAGTGCCATCGCCAGTGATGCCGCTGATCGTCACCGTTCGCGTGGCTCCCGTTCCCGCGTCAACCGACACGGTGCCGTTCGCGGTCCCCGTCTTGTTCAACGTGATGTCGGCTGCGGTCAGGCTGCTTGCGGCAAAGTTCGCGTCGAAGTATGTGACCGTGTACGTGACCGTGCCGCCAGCCGTGATCGCGACGGATGGGCCGCTGATCGTCACGGTGGGTGCGGTTGTGTCCGCTGGAACGCTGGCTTGGTTGGTCAGTTGGAAGGTTGCCGGTGTCGTGATGCCGAGGGCGGTCGCCAAGACGTTGTAGGTTCCCGCAGCATCGTTCGCGCTCGCGGTGACCTGCGCTTTGCCGCCCGCCGCGATGGTCGCGGGGCTTCCGGTGATGGTCGCCGACGCTCCCGTGGTCGGTGCCGTGAACGTGACCACGCCCCCAGCGACCGGCTCAACCGCGTTCTTCGCGGTCACGGTCGCAATCAGCGGGGCAGCGAATGTGGTATCTGCGTTCGCCGACTGCCCACTACCCGACGTAGCGATAATGGTGAACCCGCCCGACTCGAACGCCCCGATGTCCACACCGCCGACACGACTCTTTCCACGCTGGTCGTTGGTCGGTACGCCGGTGCTGGTGCCAGCGTCGATGGCTGGGCTGCCCGGAAGCAACGCGATCGTCTTCGACGGTCCACCGTAATTCGCGAGCGGAGCCAGATACGGGTTGATGGGATTGGCCGCAGTGCCGACGAGGTTGCCGTTCATCCCGTTCACGATGCCGGTGCTGCCAGTGCCATTGCCAATGAGGTTGTTCGCACCCAGCGTGACCGACCCGGAGATG
>JAIOPV010000095.1 GCA_021413735.1 Planctomycetota bacterium | reverse complement strand
TCGCGAAGTCGGCACCGAAGGAAAGCTCGGCGGTCAGGCCGATGTGCGCGGTGTTGCCGGTACGTGGAAGGACCTCACGGACTCCGTGAACTTCATGGCGGGTAACCTGACGTCGCAAGTGCGAAACATCGCCGACGTGACGAAGGCCGTCGCCGCCGGTGACCTGTCACGCAAGATCACCGTCGATGTGAAGGGCGAAATCCTCGAACTGAAGAACACCGTCAACACGATGGTCGATCAGTTGCGGTCGTTCGCCGGTGAAGTGACTCGCGTGGCTCGCGAAGTGGGCACCGAAGGTAAGCTCGGTGGTCAAGCACAAGTCGAAGGAGTCGCTGGTACGTGGAAGGATCTCACCGACTCCGTGAACAGCATGGCCGGCAACCTCACGGCACAGGTTCGCGGTATCGCGAAGGTCGTGACCGCTGTGGCGAACGGTGACTTGCAACGGAAGCTCACGGTCGCTGCGAAGGGCGAAATCGCCGAACTCGCCGAGACGATCAACGAGATGATCGGCACGCTCGCCACGTTTGCCGATCAGGTCACCACCGTGGCCCGCGAAGTCGGCGTCGAGGGGCAGCTTGGTGGACAGGCGAAGGTGCCCGGTGCCGCCGGTATCTGGAAGGCACTCACCGAGAACGTGAACCAACTCGCAGCGAACCTCACGACACAAGTGCGAGCCATCGCCGAGGTCGCCACCGCTGTGACGAAGGGCGACTTGACGCGGTCCATCACGGTCGAAGCTCAGGGCGAGGTCGCGGCCTTGTCGAACACGATCAACGAGATGATTCGCAACCTTCGCGATACGACGCAGAAGAACACCGAACAGGACTGGCTCAAGACGAACCTCGCGAAGTTCAGCCGAATGCTCCAGGGTCAGCGAGACCTCACGAACGTCGGCCGCATGGTGCTCTCAGAACTGTGTCCCGTCGTGACGGCTCAACACGCCGAGTTCTATACCTACGACGGCGAGAAAGAATCACAGCAACTCACGCTGCTCGCGAACTACGCGGCTGAAGGCCAAGATGCTCTCGGCAAGCGGGTCGGACTTGGTCAGGGATTGGTTGGGCAGTGTGCGCTGGAGAAACGGCCGATTCTGCTCGATAACTTGCCGCAAGATTACATCCGCATCTCGTCGGCGCTCGGGTCGGCACAGCCTCGCAGCGTGCTGGTGCTGCCGCTTATCTTCGAGGGGCAGGTTCGCGGCGTTCTCGAACTCGCGTCGCTCGGCGGCTTCAACAGCTCGCATCAGGCGTTCCTCGAACAACTCACGGAGTCTATCGGAATCGTGCTCAACACGATCGAGGCGAACATGCGAACGGAAGGGCTGCTGAAGCAATCGCAGTCGCTCGCGCATCAGCTTCAGACTCGGCAACAGGAGCTTCAAAACACCAACGAGGAACTCCAAGAGAAGGCTCGGTTGCTCGCTCACCAGAACCAAGAAGTCGAACGCAAGAACTCCGAAGTCGAGCAGGCCCGACAAGCTCTCGAAGAGAAGGCCAAACAGCTCGCCCTCACAAGCAAGTACAAGTCCGAGTTCCTTGCGAACATGAGCCACGAATTGCGGACGCCGCTCAACAGTCTGCTCATCCTTTCAGACCAACTCAGCAAGAATCACGACGGCAACCTGACCGGCAAGCAGCAGGAGTTCGCGAAGACGATTCACTCGTCTGGCAACGATCTCCTCATGCTCATCAACGACATCCTCGACCTGTCGAAGATCGAATCCGGCACCGTGGCGGTGGACGCTGGTGATCTCAGGCTGGACGACCTACAAGGCTACGTCGAACGAACATTCCGACACGTCGCCGAGAACAAGAACCTCGGCTTCCTCATCCGCTTCGACTCACGCCTGCCGCGGTCGATCTACACCGACGCCAAGCGGCTTCAGCAGATCATCAAGAACTTGCTGTCGAACGCCTTCAAGTTCACGCATCACGGGCAAGTCACGCTGTCGGTCGAACCGGCTTCGAGTGGATGGAATCGCGAGAACGACGAACTGAATCGCGCCTCCGAAGTTATCTGTTTTGCGGTGTCGGATACGGGTATCGGCATCCCGGCGGATAAGCAGCAGATCATCTTCGAGGCGTTCCAACAGGCCGACGGAAGCACGAGCCGCAAGTACGGTGGAACCGGGCTTGGACTCGCCATCAGTCGCGAGTTGTCGCGGCTTCTCGCTGGTGAAATTCGACTGGTCTCGACCCCCGGTGGCGGCAGCACGTTCCACCTCTATCTGCCGACGACTTACGCTCCATCCAGGCTCGCCCGCAAGGGGTTCGCAAACGTCGATGCCCCGGTACTTACTCCTCGCCTGGAAGCCGTTGCCGAGCGGAACGGTCACTCTGGCCGTCAAGAATTCGTGTTGCCACCGGAGCCGGAAGAAGCCGGTCAAATCGAGAACGAATTCGGTGACGACCGAAACAACATCCACGCCGGCGACCGCGTGCTGTTGATCGTCGAGAACGATGCAGGATTCGCGCGTTTCCTGCTCGATGCTGCTCGCGAGAAAGGCTTCAAGGGACTGGTCACCTCTCGCGGAGCTGCTGGGCTCGCGTTGACTCGGGAGTACGATCCGGATGCCGTCACTCTCGATATTCACCTTCCAGACATTGACGGATGGCGTGTCCTCGAACGCTTGAAGAAAGACACCATTACGCGGCACCTTCCCGTGTGTGTGATCAGCACCGACGACTCGAAGGATCGCGCTTTGGCATCCGGGTGTCTGGCGTTTCTCGCCAAGCCAATCCCGAGTCGGGATGTGCTTGATGAACTGCTCGAGTACCTCTCCGAATACCTTGCGCGACCGGCTCGCCATCTGCTCGTTGTGGAACCGGACACGACGCGGCGCGAGCAACTGAGGTCTCGATTGACCGATCCCGAAGTGCTCGTGACCGCGGTTCCAGATGCGCCCGCTGCTTTCCGAGCGATCTCTGAACAGACCACCGATTGCCTCGTCGTCGGGCCGGGGGCCGATGGCTTGAGCGACGCATTCGCTCCGGACGGCGCATTTGGGACAGATGAAACTGATCGCTTGAGTACACGCTTACCTGTGATCCTTTACAGGGATGGGAAAGGGGCCGAAGAAGCTGGGCTGGACGCGTGGCGGCGGGCGGCGGAGGTCTGCACGGTTCGTCGGGTCTATTCAACGGATGTCCTCATCGACCTCGCGACCTTCTTCCTTCACCGCCCGTTCTCCAAACTGCCCGAAGCTCAACGACAGCGCCTCGCCGAGTTGGACCGAACGGACAAGATTCTGGCTGGGCGCAAGGTATTGATCGTGGACGACGATATCCGTAATATCTTCGCACTTTCAACGATTTTGGAGGAGCATGATGTGGTGATCGCATCGGCCGATAATGGTCGGGATGCGATCACGATTCTTCAGGCCGATCCCAAAGTTGAAATCGTCTTGATGGATATTATGATGCCCGAAATGGATGGTATGGAGACGATGCGGGAGATCCGGAAGATTCCCGAGTTGAAGAACCTTCCGATCGTGGCCGTGACTGCCAAAGCAATGAAAGGGGATCGGGAGAAATGCATCGAGGCAGGAGCCTGGGATTATCTCTCCAAGCCGGTTGATCCGGAACAGTTGCTCACTGTGCTGCGTGCCTGGCTACACCGTTGAGATCGTTATTCGGCCCTTGCCATTCGTCATTCGGGAGAGCGGTCAAGGACATTGGGTTACCGAATGACGGATGACGGATGCTGAATGACGGATGACGAATGACGAGGGACTGATGACGAATGACGAACCGACGAACATCTTGGTGGTCGATGATCTCCCCGAGAAACTGTTGGTGTATCGGACAGTCCTGGAGGGACTTGGACAGAACCTGATTACCGCGAGGTCTGGTGAAGAAGCACTTCGGGCAGTTCTTCAACGAGACTTCGCGGTCATCCTGTTGGATGTCCAAATGCCCGGAATGAGCGGGTTGGAGACAGCCTCGTTGATTCGGCAACGGAAGCGGTCAGCACACACACCAATCATTTTTCTCACTGCGTTTGCTGATGAAATGCGAGCCGCCGAGGGGTATGCCCAGGGGGCGGTGGATTACATCACCACCCCGATCGTTCCGGGCATTCTCCAGGCGAAAGTTCGCGTGTTCGCCGACCTGTACCGGATGTCGCAGCAGGTGAAGCGCCAGGCCGAAGAGCGCGTGGTTTTGGCTGAGGAACGGATGAAGCGGGAGGCAGCGGAGGAAGCGAACCGGCGTCTCACGTTCCTCGCCAGGGTTGGGGCAGTGTTCGGGCAGTCACTCGATCCGGAGGTCGCAGCCCGCGATGTGGTTCGATTGCCGCTACCCGATCTCGCCGATCTCGCGGCTCTCGTGCCCCTCGTGCCGCTGGGGAGGTACTTCCTCGGCCGCCTCGGAATTGATGGTCCCGTTGTTGAAGTGGGTTCCGGTGGCGTGCAGTTGGATGAAGATTTGTTGGCAACTGCCAATCGTCTTCTCGCGGGCGAACCGGAAATCTCGGAGCCTGGATCTGCTGTCGTCATTCCACTTCGTGCTGGTGGGCGAGTCTTCGCATCTCTCGTTCTCTCACGTCGCTCATCGGGGCGAACCTTCACGCAGGCCGATCGTACTGTTGCGGAGTCGTTCGCCTCACGGGCAGCGATCGCGCTGGAAAACGCGAGACTCTATCAAGAAGTGCAGTATGCGGACCGACAGAAGAACGAGTTCCTCTCGATGCTCGCGCACGAACTTCGGAACCCGCTGGCCCCGATCCGAAACGCGACGATGGTACTCGGCCAACTGGGATCGGATCCGGTTCGTGTTCAGTGGGCACACGGCGTAATTGATCGGCAACTCACCCACCTGATCCGACTGGTTGACGATCTGCTCGATGTGTCCCGAATCACGCTCGGGAAAATCCGTCTTGAGATCGCCCCCGTGAACTTGGAGGCGGTGGTGTCGCACGCGGTTGAGTCTGTTCGGCCACTCCTCGACCAGTTTCACCATTCGCTCGAAGTGAGTCTTCCGGATACACCCGTTCGGGTCAACGGAGACAAGGCAAGACTGACGCAGGTGTTCACCAATCTCCTGAACAACGCGGCGAAGTATACCGAACCGGGCGGACGTGTGTGGATCTCCGTGGGAACGGAAGCGGATATCGCGACCATTCGCATCCGTGATACAGGCATTGGCATTTCGGCCGAATTGCTCCCCACGGTCTTCGATCTCTTCACACAGGCAAACCGATCCTTGGATCGGTCACAGGGTGGCCTTGGAGTGGGGCTGACACTCGTTCGTCGCCTGGTTGAGATGCACGGTGGATCGGTCGAGGCAAACAGTCCCGGGCCAGGGCAGGGAAGCTCGTTCACGGTGCGGTTCCCGGTCTTGGGGCGACCGATAGAGTCGCGAAATTCGACGCATGTGGCACCGAAAGTTCTGCCCAATGGACCACGAAAGCGAATCCTTGTTGTCGATGATAACCATGATGGTGCGGAGTCGTTAGCTGAGATGCTTGGGTTGCTTGGCAACGATGTGGCGATCGCTCACGACGGTATCGAGGCAATCTGCAAAGCCGAGGAGTACCGCCCTGAGATTGTGCTGATGGATGTAGGCATGCCACGGCTGAACGGGTTGGACGCGACCCGTCGGATTCGAGAACAGCCGTGGGGCCGTAGCATGATGATTATTGCTCTCACCGGCTGGGGTCAGGATGCAGACCGTGCGCTCTCCAAGGAGGCCGGTTGCGATGGACATCTCGTGAAGCCAGTGAACATGACCGAACTGGAACAATTCCTCAGAAAGCCGGGCTGAAAGCGAGGCGCTCCCCTTGGTGCGTCAGCTTCGAGGTTCGCGAGAAGGTGCCGCGAGGCGTTTCACGACTTTGGTTGCGTGCAGCAGGTAGGTTATTTCCAACAACATCTCGGTCACTGGTCGCTTGGGGGGGTGTTGGGTCTTGCGGCGTGTCGTGAGTCGTGGGGTCGTTTGCGGCACGTTCATCATGACCTCCTGGTGATGTTGGCCATCCTTACTCGGTTCACGAGATTGCACGAGGCGTGCCATTCAAGAAAACCCAACATGGGTGATCCCAGAAGCGGAATTCCACCTGCTTGAAGCAACTGTCGAGAAGCCCACCTCCGACAATGGAGAAATGGGATTCAGTGGTGCGGGCTGCTCAAACTGCCGAACCTCGATACGCAGGAGAAGCGGACAACTACGCAACGCCTAGCAATAACACGAGCCGAGGATTTCTCCCCGGCTCTCGTGGGTCACTGCTTCTGAACACGGCTCATGTCCCAGGTGCGGACATCCGATCATAACCGCCGTGTCGGCTGAGAAGGTCTCGGGCATCGTTCCCAGTACCGCATTCCACCGTCACAAGGTATCGCCCGAGTGCCACCTGGTTCTCGTAGTATTTGGCATCATCTTCCGGAATGCCCCAGCCAATCAGAAGACCAGCAAGGCCAGCGATAGCGGCGCCACCGGCTGCATTCACGAGGATCGTGCCAAGCGTGCCGAGCGCGAGAACCGGTCCAATGACGGGGATCACGCCCGCGAGGATTCCTGCCCCAACGGTTGCACCCGCCACGGCACCAGCGGCCGCTCCGAGCGCAGCGCCCTCGCCCGCGTTCGTGTCACGGTGCCCGGCTCCATCCGTTTTCACAGCCTTCCCGCTTGCGTCTTGGGCGATTAAGCCGATTTGATCGTCTTGGTATCCGGATGATCGCAGCTCGGCGATCGCTCGCTCTGCTGCGGCTCGGGTAGCGAACACACCAGCGACAGTCGTACAAGTTGCACTTGTGGCCATTGTTGATTCTCCTGAGGGGTATCGTCGGAGGAGTGTTACGCCGACTCCTCACTCCGTTGGATGGGTTGCAATGTTTGTGCCAGCGGAGCAGCCCGGCGACAGACACTCCTGCGTCAACTCGGGTAACTCGCCCACTCAAGGCACGTTTAATGCGGACTCTTCGATTTGTCCCTTCGACGATCCACACGAGCGGCGATGACATTTGACATCGCCGCCTCTGAAGAACAAATATGACCATGCACACTCTTGAGGAACGAGCCCATCTCCGTGTTCTCTGTGTCGACGACAATCACGACCTCGCGGACTCGGAGGGGCTGCTCCTCCAGATTGTCGGGTTCGAGGTTCGGGTATGTTACGACGGCGCGACCGCGCTTCAGATCGCTGAATCCTTCCAGCCCTGCGTTTGCCTGCTCGATCTGAACATGCCTGGGATGGATGGAGATGAACTCGCGACACGACTTCGTGAGCTATCGAAGAGCAGACCGATGGTACTTGTCGCGCTGACTGCCCGCGGAGACGACGCGAGTTGCACGCGAATCGAGAGCGCAGGGTTCGACATGCACCTGCTGAAACCTGTCAATCCACATCAGTTGGTGGAAGTAGTCGATCGACTTTGGGCCACGTGCTATTGCTCGCTGTGAAGTCGATGAACCACACGGCACGCGCGTTGCTTCCTCTTCGAGAGGAAGCCCGGCATAGCTGGGCGGTTTGGAACTCATTCGCAAATTGGAGAGCTAACCATGACAGCACGCGCACTGGCCGATGAGGTCATAAAGTTGCGACGGGGAGCTTGGGCGAAGTCGGACCACTCGACCGCGATCGTGGCGACGGAGCAACTCGGAACGGATGACATCGCAGTTGTGCGTCGGACCGTTGCCGCTGCGGGTTACAAGGGTGAAGAGTTGGAACAGATGATCCGACAGGTTTCGGCTTTGGTCGTGGGGACAGTCGAAGCCTTGGCAGATGACCTCCCCGCAACCGGTGGCGACTGAGCAATCTCAACTCACGCCCGTGTTCATCCGAGGTGCCTCTCCGCTTTCATGTCCACGAGCAACCGCATCCTGCACCCGAGCGTGAATTTCGCGATAATCTCCCACGACGTGCGAGCGGGCTCCATCAGATCCAATGATGGTCGCGGTGCCCGCTCGCGGACCGGGTACAACGACTGTCTGTGGGTTCCCATCAATTATCAACTGCTGACCGGGATTCTCAGCATCTTCCAGGCGAAGTTGTGGTGCAGGCATAGCGATCTCCTTGTCGGGGCAAAACCATTCTGCTGGGTTCGCAAATCGCGTGCCTGAGCGGAAATCGAGCGTTGTCTTCGCAGCCGTTTCGAGGTGAAAGTGTGCTAAACATTTTCAGCCCCGCCCAAATCGGCCTGCGAATTGCACCTCTGATTATGCGCCTGAGGAATCGTCATGCTAGACAACGCCGATCCGGTGTTGCGGGTACTCTGCGTCGATGATAACCACGACACCGCGGACAGTTTGGTTGTGCTTTTGGAATTAGCAGGATTCGAGGTCATGGCCCGTTATGACGGACCGAGTGCCCTTGATGCGGCAGAGTCGTTCCGACCCGAGGTGTGTGTTCTTGACTTGAACATGCCCGGAATGAGTGGCGACGAGGTTGGTCGGCGTGTGCGGGCCGGGGCGTGCGGACCCGAAACCCTGTTGGTCGCACTTACCGGACTTCCTGAAGAAGAAGCTCGGCGACGTTCCTCGGCTGCAGGATTCGATTTGCATCTCACCAAGCCTGTCGATCCAGACCGATTAGCGAACACGCTGATCGACATTGTGATTCTGCGTGCGCCGCTCCATTCGCACCCTTCATCGGTCATCCCCAGACCACAGCCGCGCCGCGTTGACTGAATCCTTTGGATCTGCGGTACGAGATTCGCAACAATCATACGGGAGTTCACAAGAGGAATCCCCCTATGCGCGTTTGGCCCGGACAGCCGTACCCCCTGGGAGCCACTTGGGACGGGACCGGTGTAAACTTTGCCGTGTTTAGCGAACACGCCACGTCCATTGAGTTGTGTCTGTTCGAGAATACTCAGGATCGCGACGAACTGCGCATTGAACTGCCCGAGCGAACCGATCAGGTCTTTCATGCCTACCTCCCGGACATTCTGCCAGGCCAACTTTATGGTTACCGGGCAAACGGGCCATTTGATCCGTCGAAGGGCCACCGGTTCAACTCACACAAACTCCTCTTCGATCCGTATGCGAAGGCGGTTGGCCGCGGGGTGAGGTGGGACGATTCCCTCCACGGGTACACGATTGGAGACCCGCGTGTCGATCTGTCGTTCGATGCGAGAGACAGTGGGGCATACGCTCCCCTCTCAATGATCGTCGATACTGCCTTCACCTGGGGTGATGATCGAGCGCTTGACCACTCCTGGCACGACACGCTCATCTACGAACTTCATGTGAAGGGTTTCACGAAGAAACTGCCCGGTGTGCCCGAGCGGTTGCGTGGTACCTACGCCGGGGTCGGCTCTGAGGCGGCAATCCGGCATCTGAAGGAACTGAACGTCACGGCTGTCGAACTGCTTCCAGTGCATTATCGGATCGACGACCGACACCTTGGCGATCGCGGGCTCACGAACTATTGGGGTTACAACACGCTTGGGTTTCTCGCACCCGACCCACGTTTCGCGACAGCTCCCGACCGTGCGGTGTGGGAATTCAAGTCGATGGTGCGAGCGCTTCATGCCTCCGGAATCGAGGTCATTCTCGATGTCGTCTACAACCACACAGCCGAGGGAAACCAGTGTGGGCCAACGCTCGGCTTCCGTGGTCTCGACAACGCCAACTACTATTTCCTCTCGCCAGAAGATCCCCGCTACTTCATGGACTTTACCGGGTGCGGAAACACGCTCCGCATGGGGCACCCGCGCGTCCTCCAACTCATCACGGACAGCCTGCGGTACTGGGTTCAGGAGATGCACGTTGATGGATTCCGGTTCGACCTCGCGACAGCACTCGCACGGGAATCCATCGACGCCAACACTCTGGGCGGCTTCTTCAGCATCGTTCAGCAAGACCCGGTGCTCTCTCGCGTGAAGCTCATTGCCGAACCATGGGACAGCGGGCCCGATGGGTACAAGGTTGGGAACTTTCCACATGGTTGGGCCGAGTGGAATGGCGAGTATCGCGATTCGGTTCGCTCGTTCTGGGCGGGAAAAGGGGTGCCTGCCAACCAACTCGCTTTACGGCTATGTGGCTCCCCGGACCTCTACGATCGGACCGGTCGGCGACCGCACGCGAGCGTCAACTTCGTGACCTGTCACGATGGATTCACGCTCGCCGATCTCGTCACTTATCACAAGAAACACAACGCGGCGAATGGTGAGGACAACCGCGATGGCGAGAATCACAATCGGAACTGGAACTGTGGTCACGAGGGAATCACCAGCGATCCAGATGTGAACGCTCTGCGCGATCGCCAGCGGCGGAACATGCTTGCCACTGTGTTTCTCTCGCAAGGTGTGCCCATGTTGCTCGCCGGCGACGAACTTGGGCACACACAGCATGGCAACAACAAAACCCGTGCTGCGTCGGCGAACGTTTTTTCAGAACCGACCGATCCGTGGGGAGGGTGTCGCAGACGTCGCATGGTTCACCCCGGTTGGCCGTGAGCTAACAAACACGGAATGGGCGAAGCCAACACACACGCTCGCGGTGCGGTTTGCCGGCGACATGATCCACGAGATGGACGCACACGGTGAACCGATCATCGGCGACACACTCTATGTCGCCTTCAACGCTAGCTCAGACGCGATCCCTTTCACACTGCCCAAAGCTCATCCCAGGCACGTCTGGGAATTGCTGCTCGACACCGCCGACGATGACCGTCGGCCAGAACTCTTCGATGGCGAACATCAGTGTCGGGTGCTCTCGCGGTCAGTGGTGGTCTTCCGAACTCGTGGGCGGTTCGACCGGGAATCGGAGGTCACACAGTTGCAGGCCGAGACAATGAGGAAAGCCACGGTCGGCAGACGCCCTCGGCCGCTCCACACGGAGCAGAAATGACGGACCCGTTACCCCTCCCGATCGCCCCTGTCAGGGTCTCGTCGCAGGGGCACGCCCGCCGGATCCCTGGGGCCACATATCGAGTCCAATTCCACTCTGGATTCACACTTCGGGACGCAACAGCAATCGTGCCCTATTTGGACTCACTTGGAGTCACACACCTTTACGCTTCCCCCATCCTCGAAGCTCGACCGGGCAGCACCCACGGCTACGACGTGACCAACCACGAGCGATTGAATCCGGAGGTCGGAACCGACGAGGATTTCACGCTACTCGCGAATGCGCTCCACGAGCGTGGAATGGGACTCCTCCTGGACGCAGTGCCGAACCATATGTGCGTTTCGGGTGGGAATGTGTGGTGGGCGGATGTGTTGAAACATGGTCCATCGTCGCCGTTCGCCGGGTACTTCGATATTGCGTGGTCCGATTCGCCGCGTCCGCAACTCCAAGGCCGATTGCTCCTGCCGGTGTTGGGCGACCAGTATGGGACTGTTCTGGAGGCTGGGCAACTTGTGCCGGTGTTTGAAGCCGGGGACTTTTTCGTTCGTTATCACGAGACGAAACTGCCTCTTGATCCACGAACATACGGTAGGTTCCTCTCGCTGGCGGCTGCGAGTCTGCGGGCGAAGCTTGGGCACGAACATCCAGCATCGGTGCAACTCATCAGCATCCTCCATGCTGTGGAACACCTTCCCCCACGCAGTGAAGTGAACCCGGCTCACATCAAGGAAGGGCGGATTGAGTGTGCTTCGATTCAGAGTCGGCTCGCCGAATTGCCTGAGCGATTCCCAGAGGCAGCGGAGGCAATTGCAGGAGCGGTCGCCATCATCGCGGGCACACCAGGTGATCCCGTCAGTTTCGCCCCTTTGGATGAATTGTTGGAGGCTCAAGCCTACCGGCCGTGCTTTTGGAGGGTCGCGTCGGACGAGATCAACTATCGGCGGTTCTTCGATGTGAACGATCTCGCAGCTCTGAGTACCGAACGGGAAGATGTCTTCGGTGCTGTCCACAAGACATGGCTCCGTTGGCTCAGCACTGGACTCGCGGACGGTTTGAGGATCGACCACCCAGATGGACTGTTCGACCCCAAGCAGTACCTCGAACGTCTCCAGGAACATTATCGGCTCGCACTCCAACACAGTGGGGTAGCGACACGAGGAGAACCACTCTATGTTGTCGTCGAGAAAATCCTGGGGGATGGTGAATTGCTGCCGCCGGACTGGATGTGCGACGGAACGACGGGCTATGAGTTCATCCATGCTGTGAATGGGTTGTTCGTGGACTCAACAGGCGAAGCCCCATTGACTGCGTTCTACCAGCGATTCACGGGACAGAACGAGCCTTGGCTCGAGATCGTCTACCAGAAGAAACGCCAGGTCTCGCAGTCATCGCTATCGAGTGAGTTGAACGCGCTCGCACACCAACTCGATCGAATCGCGAGGCTCGACCGCCGGAGCCGCGACTTCACGCTCAACGGCATTCGCAAAGCGCTTCGCGAAGTTGTGGCGTGCTTCCCGGTGTATCGCTCTTACGTCAATGGCCTCGGCCACGATTCGGACAAGGCTGCTGTGGGCAAGGCCACGCGGCGGGCCTACCGCAAGAATCAACTACTTGGGAAACAAATCTTCGACTTCATCCGTGACACCGTGCTGCTGAAGGATTCCCCAAGTGGGCCTGCTGGTGAAGACTACCGTGGACTCCAAAGCCAGTTCGCTGGCAAGTTCCAGCAAGTGACTGCTCCGATGGCGGCCAAAGGTACGGAAGACACCGCGTTCTACGTCTACAATCGGCTCGGGTCTCTCAATGAAGTTGGAGGTGAACCGGGGCGATTCGGATGGAAGCCCGACGCAGTGCATGCATTTCTGGCTGCTCGGGCCGTGAATCCGGGTGGGTTATCGCCTCTGTCAACGCACGACACGAAACGTGGTGAGGATGTGCGTGCGAGGCTCAACGTACTCTCCGAATTGCCGACAGAGTGGGCCAATCGCATTGGGACTTGGACTGAGTGGAATCGGCCGCACAAGGTCAACGTGGAAGACGGCGTGTTCGCTCCCGACGCGAACGAAGAGTACCTGTTGTACCAGACTTTGGTGGGGGCATGGTTGGTCGAACCCAAAGCGTCAACGACAACCTGGGCGTTTCGTGATCGTATTCAGCAATACATGCGGAAGGCGCTTGCTGAGGCAAAGGTTCATACAAGCTGGATCAATCCGGATGCAGACTACGAGGCTGCCGTTGTCACATTCATCGACCGTGTTCTCGATCCAGTCGCGTCCGCTGAGTTCCTCGCGGACCTCGCAGCATTTGTGGACCGAATTGCGTTCTTCGGTCGGATTAACTCGCTGGCGCAGACACTCATCCGCTGTACGGCACCCGGTGTTCCGGACACCTATCAGGGAACTGAAGCGTGGGACCTCTCGTTGGTCGATCCAGATAACCGTCGTCCGGTGGATTACCACTTGCGAGCGGACTGGCTTCGTGGATTGGACGAACGAGCGACTGCGAGCGCTCGAAGCTTGTGTCGCTTGGCATTGGAGTTGTCCCGCCACCCATCCGATCCACGAGCAAAGTTGTTCGTGACGGCTCGTGCTCTGCGTTGTCGTCGTGAGTATTCCGATGTGTTCGCGCATGGTGGTTACGAGCCACTTACAGCCACCGGCGAAAAGGCTGGGAATGTGTTCGCCTTCCAGCGAAGCCATAACGGGTTGACTGCGACGATCATCGTTCCGCGACTCTCGACGGGATTGGTGCCCACGGCCGATCGTGTTCCGATAGGTCGTCGAGTTTGGAGTGACACCGCAGTGTCACTGCCTGAAGGAGTGAGCACTCAGGCAAGAAACGTGTTTACTGGCGAAGTCGTGAACACACGCGACAAACTCGATGTGGCTGAGGCTCTTGGTGTGTTCCCCGTGGCGCTTCTGATGAGCGTCTAAGACTGTCCCATCCGATGGCCCACCGCCTTGGAGATGGATGCATGACTGAAACAATTCCGACACCCACGCACACACGCCGTTATCCGCTTAGTGCTGAGGTGGTGCGTTATGGGGTTCACTTTCGGGTGTGGGCTCCAATTCGCTCACGGGTCGAGTTGGTCGTCGAAGGTGGGCCCGCCGTAGCGATGGAACCTGAAGCCGACGGGTATTTCACGGCGTTTGTCGGCGACCTCGGGGACGGTGCCCGTTACCGCTTCCGACTCGACGATGGACCCGGACTCTTCCCTGATCCGGCGTCGCGATACCAGCCGGACGGTCCACACGGTCCATCGCAAGTGGTAGACCCCAGCCCATTTGATTGGACCGACCGAAACTGGCAGGGCGTTCCCGCAGAGGGGCAAGTTCTCTACGAGATGCACATCGGCACGTTCACCCCGGAAGGCACCTGGGTCGCTGCAATGGCTCGGCTTCCGGAGTTGGCTGCTCTTGGGATTACTGCTATCGAAGTGATGCCGGTTGCGGACTTCCCCGGTCGATTCGGCTGGGGTTATGATGGGGCATGTCTGTTTGCTCCAACTCGCCTCTATGGAACCCCCGACGATTTCCGACGATTTGTGAATGCAGCCCACGAGATTGGACTCGGCATCATACTCGACGTGGTCTACAACCATTTCGGCCCAGATGGAAACTATATCCGCGAGTTCTCACCACAGTTCCTCAGCACGATCCACACCACGGAGTGGGGCGAACCGTTCAACTTCGATGGTCCCGATGCGGGGCCGGTGCGAGACTTCTTCGTGTCCAACGCGGGCTATTGGATCGACGAATTCCACATTGATGGACTGAGGCTCGACGCGACACAAGCGATCTTTGACGACTCGCCCGATCACATCCTCGCGGCAATTGCTCGACGAGTGCGGAAAGTTGGACGTGAACGTGGGCGTGCGACGTACTTGATGGGTGAGAATGAGCCGCAGGATGCTAACATGATTCGCTCGCCGGATGTGGGTGGGTTTGGACTCGATTCAATCTGGAACGACGATCTCCATCATGCGGCCCGTGTTGGACTCACAGGAAAGAACGAAGGGTACTTCATGGACTACTATGGGACTCCACAGGAGTTCATCAGTGCTGCGAAGTGGGGGTTCTTGTACCAAGGGCAGCAATACCGCTGGCACAATCGGCGGCGCGGTCGGCCCGCGTTTGACATCCCACGCCACCGCTTCGTAGCCTTCCTGGAGAATCACGATCAGGTCGCGAACTCTGGGAGAGGGTACCGTGTTCACCAGATGACGAGTCCCGCACGCTTCCGCGCGATGACCGCGTATCTGCTATTGATCCCGGCGACTCCAATGTTGTTTCAGGGGCAGGAATACGCGAGCACGAAGCCGTTTCTGTACTTCGCCGATCATCACCCCGACCTCGCAGCACAGGTGCTGCAGGGACGCCGAGAGAGTATGCGGCGGTTTCGCAGTCAAGGAGGGCCCGAGGGGTTGCGGCTCGTCGCGGACCCAGCCGATCCATCGACCTTTGAGCGATGCAAGTTGGACCCCGCCGAGCGTTCCTTACGCCCTGAGTGGATCGCACTTCACAAGGACTTACTCGCTTTGCGAAAGTCAGACTCGTCGTTTCGAACTACCACCATTGACGGAGCCGTTTTGGGTCCAGCGGCGTTTGTCCTGCGGTTCTTTGCTCCCGACGGCGCGGATCGACTGCTCGTGGTGAATTTGGGCCGCGATTTGCACCTGAACCCGGCGCCGGAGCCGCTCCTCGCACCACCAGAGGCCGGCTCTCACTGGCACCCTGTGTGGTCGAGCGAAGACCCAAAGTATGGCGGCCTCGGCACGGCCCCCTTGGACACCGATGACAACTGGCAGATCCCTGGCGAGGCGGCGGTCGTGCTTGCGTCCAAAGCCCACCATCGCCCAGGTGAGAGGGCGTCAACGTGACGGATCACGAGAGCGGCGGGGCGGCGTGTGAACCGAACCCGATAGCGACCGAAGAACCCGCGCCACCCTATACCGCCGTGTTGGCGTACATCGACAGTTTTTGGGATCGGCTCATCCGAAACCACCCGGAGGATCGTGGCACGCTGATCGGATTGCCACGACCATACCTTGTGCCGAGCGTTGATCCCACACGCCCCTTGTTTCAGGAGTTCTACTACTGGGACACGTACTTTATGTGCCTCGGCGTATGTGAGAGTACCCGTGAATGGCTCGTGACTGACGCTGCCGAGAACTGCGTCGCTCTCATCGACAGATTTGGTTTCATCCCCAACGGCACCCGGTACTACTTCACCTCACGGAGTCAGCCGCCATTCTTCACGATGTTGTTCCGCCTCGCCCACCAGATCAAGGTTCGCCGCCACGATCCCGATTCGGAGGATTTCTTGCGGCGAATGACCGCCGCAGCCGTTCGTGAGCACGAGACGTGCTGGCTTGGCACGAAGCACCCACATGAGCGGTTGAAGTATCGCGGGTTGTCTCGCTATCACGACATCAACTACAGCCATTTCCTTGCATCGTGCGAAAGTGGGTGGGATCACTCGACCCGCTGCGATGGAGACCGCCCTGGGACCGAAGCCGGGCGATGGCTCGACTTTCTACCAGTTTGCCTCAACAGCATTCTCTACGCTCGCGAGCTCGATCTGGAATGGGCATACGACCAACTCGGCGATAGCAACCGAGCACGATACTGGGAAACGGTGTCGGATGAACGAGCGGCTGTGATGCAAGAGGTGTTCTGGGACTCGAAGCTGGAATTCTTTTTGGACTTTGACTGGAAGCGAGAGGAACGATCACCGCTGGCGTCACTTGCTGGCTTCTATCCACTGTGGGCAGGTTGGGCCAGTCAAGAGCAAGCAACCACGATCGTCGCCCGATGGCTACCCCGATTCCTGATGCCCGGTGGACTTGTCACAACGCTCGACAATTTTCCCGGGCGACAGTGGGCCTGTCCCAACGGTTGGGCTCCGCTTCAGTGGCTCGCGGCAAACGGATTGGATCGGTATGGCTTTCACGCGGAGGCGACGGAGGTGCGACGACGGTGGTGCGATACGTGCGCACGCGACTTCGCTGTTCGTGGGACGCTGCTTGAAAAGTACAACATGGCGGATCCAACCACGAAACCGGAGTGCGGCTACTACGGCTTAGTCGAGGGCTTCGGCTGGACGAACGCGGTGTTCGTGGATTTCGCCCGTCGTCTTGGTGAGGTCGCAGGCACAGTCACTGACCATGTTGGCACGCAGGTTGCATCCTTGAATGTAGAGAACGGACGCCGAGCCGATAACCTCGGCAAACCAGTTTGATCGCCCACACAACAGGAGAAGTCTCATGGCCGATTCCATCAAGGACAAAGCAGCCAAAGCTGGGCACGCAGTGGTTGACACGGCGAAGGAAGCCGGAAACAAGATCGTTGAAGGCGCAGTGCAAGCCAAAGATTGGGTTGCAGAAAAGACAGGTCTTGGCACCCCAAAAGAAGGCAGCAATGCCGGCGTCGAGGGAATCAAGGAGCGCATGGATGTCATCGCCTCTTGTGGTAAGAAGGTGGGCGTTGTGGACCACGTCGAGGGTGGGACAATCAAGTTGACTCGGAAGGACAGTCCAGACAATCAGCATCACTTCATTCCCACTGGTTGGGTGGATCATGTGGACAGCCACGTCCATCTGAAGAAAAACTCGATGGAAACCGAACAGGGTTGGAAGTCTGACGCAGCCTCCTGCAACGCATGCGGAGCGTGAGTGCTCATCGGCAATTGATTGCTCAATCAGACCCGCCCAATTGGGCAGGTCGCTTCATTTGAGAAAGCACAACGACACGAAACATTCTGGCAAAGAGAATGGGTACACTGGTCAGCACGCGACTCCCCTTACCAGAGGTTTCATCATGCCACAGACTGTGCGACCGACACGCCGACAAGTACTCCAAACCACGGCCGCGTCGGTCGGGGCATTCGGTGTACCCACAATCATTTCCGCTTCGGCTCTGGGCCGCGATGACAAGCCCGCCCCAAGCAAACGAATCACGGTGGGCGTGATTGGCACTGGCAACATGGGCATGGGCGACATTCGTGGCTTTCTCGGCGATAGTCGCGCTCAGGTCGTTGCGGTTTGCGACGTGAACAAGGAAAGCTCCGGTTACTGGGGCGGTGCGGTTGCAGGACGCGAACCAGCCAAACGGTTGATCGAGGATACATACGCGGCAGACAAGAAATCTGGGACGTACAAGGGCTGCGATACCTACATCGACTTCCGCGAACTGATCGAGCGGAAAGACATTGATGTCGTCGTCGTCAGCACTCCCGACCACTGGCACGCCATTCCGGTGATCGCTGCTGCCAAGGCGGGCAAGGATATCTACTGCCAGAAGCCACTTTCGCTGACGATCGCCGAAGGCCGTGCGATGAGCGACGCCGTCCGGAAGAATAAGCGAGTGTTCCAGACGGGGAGCCAGCAGCGGTCGGACAAGAACTTCCGACGTGCGTGTGAGTTGGTTCGCAATGGGCGCATCGGCAAGGTGTCAACGGTGCGAGTTGGACTGCCAGGCGGTCGTCCCGATTTCGCCAAGACAGGCGACCGCAAGAAGCCCGAACCAGTGCCGAAGGGATTCGAGTACGACCTGTGGTTGGGGCCAGCGCCCGAGGCGGCCTACGCACCAGCTCGCTGCCATGTGAACTTCCGCTGGATCTACGATTACTCCGGCGGTCAAGTCACGGACTGGGGCGGTCACCACCCGGACTGTGCGCAGTGGGGACTTGGGACCGAACACACAGGGCCAGTCGAGATCCGCAACGCGAAGGCCACGTTCCCACCCGACGACCTGTGGAACACAGCGACCGAGTATTACTTCGAGGCGATCTACGCCGACGGCGTGAAGATGATTATCTCGAACAAAGAGAAGATGGGCGTGCGTTGGGAGGGGTCCGAGGGTTGGGTGTCGGCTGATCGCGGCAAGCACGACGCCAGCGACAAGTCGATTCTCGATTCTGTGATCGGGCCCGACGAGATTCACCTGTACGAGAGCAACAACCACTACCGAAACTTCATCGACTGTGTGATCTCACGCAAGGGACCAATTGCCCCCGTCGAGACCGCACATCGCTCAATCACCATCTGTCACCTGGGGAACATCGCGATGCGGTTGGGTCGAGAGAAACTGAAGTGGGATCCGGTCAAGGAGCAGATCATCGACGACGCGGAGGCAAGCAAGATGCTGAGCCGGCCGTATCGTGGACCCTGGAAGCTGGAGGGATGAGTGCGGGAGTTGGAAGGACTGCCCGCTTGCTTGTAACGCGGGCAGGTTTCACTCCAGCCGCTCAGAACAACTCGCGGATCGGGTCGCCGCCGTGAGGGAGCAGGTTCAACGTGCGGTTCGTGGCGTCCTTGTAGATCGAGTCGAGCGGCACGCCGAAATGCCGATAGATCGTTGCCGCGAGGTCACCTGGTGTCACGGGCCGTTCCTGAATCTGGCCGCCGTCCTTCTCGCTGCTGCCGATCACTTGAGCGTGTCGCAACCCACCGCCCGCCAGCAGCATCGACATCACATACGGCCAGTGGTTCCGTCCGTCGGTGCTGCCCTGCGTCCCGAGTTGCGGCGTGCGACCGAACTCACCCATTGCGATCACGAGCGTCTGTTCCAGCAACCCACGTTGGTCGAGATCAGCCACAAGAGTTGTGATGAGATGATCGAACAACGGCAACAGCGGCGTCAGCCCTTTGCGGATGCCGCCGTATGGAGGGATGTTATCGCCATGCGTGTCCCAGGTGCCTGACGCGGTGTGATAACTCAGATCGAGTGTGACGAAAGCCGTTCCCGCTTCGATCAATCGACGAGCCAGAAGCGCCTGCTGAAACCAAAGGTGCTTCCCATACTTCTCACGCGTCGCCATCGGCTCCTTCGCGAGATCGAGTGCATCGCGAACTCGTCCACCAGTGAGCATTCCGACGGCCTGCTGCCCATACTTGTCGAGCGCGGCCATCGAGCCCGAGCCGTCGATGTCGGTACGCAGTCGATCGAAGTTTCGGAGCAGCGATTGCCGATTGCCCATTCGGTCGGAGGGCACATCGGCCGGCAACTCGAACATCTTCCCGCCGGAAAGTTGCCCCGTGTCGTTGCCGATGAGGTCATACACGGGCAACCGTGCAGCTTCGTTTGCGAGGAACGGGTCGTAGCTCTTTCCGAGATAACCACCAAACGCGAGATGTGAGCGTGACCGCATGAAGGCGACATACGGCGGAGTTGCTGGGTGGTTCGGGCCGTGCAACTTCGCCACGAGCGAACCAATCGCGGGGTAGCTCCGAGCTTCTGGGTTCTCACGCGGTTCGGCGAGAAGATTTGCCGTCTGCATCACGGTGTTCGGTTCGTGATTGCTGTGCCGACAATTGACCGACCGAATGACGGTGAAGCGGTCGAGCATCGTGGCGAGTTTCGGCAAATGTTCGCAAACGATGACGCCGGGAAGTTTGGTCTTGGTGACGCCGAACGGACCGCGATTCTCGGGGGGGCGATCGGGCTTCGGGTCGAGCGTATCAATCTGACTTGGCCCGCCAGCCATCCAAAGGAGGATGGCACTCTTCGGTTGCTTCGCGTTACCGCTGTCTCGGGCCGCGAGCAATCTGGGAAGCGTCAGCCCGCCGAAGCCTGCCAGTCCCGCTTTCAGGACGTTTCGGCGAGAGAGCGTTAGCCCTTCGCGGTCACGGGCGTTGAGAAAATCGAAAGCGTGCGAATGTGCGTGTGGCATGCGTTCAGCCCCGGCGGTGTGTTCCCCAACTTTACCCGCAAGTGATACGAACCGCAACTCGCCCCTGAAGTCATACTGACAACCATGCGTGTTGCAGGGTGTGAATGATATCAGTCCCGAGCGGAAACTCGCCTTTGTCGTGAGCCAGACGATCTCCACAATGCACTGAGCGTGATCCATCAACACGCAGAAACGGAACTGGCCATGTGTACGCTGACCGTCATTCCTGGTGCCAATTCTCACTACCGGCTCGCATTCAATCGCGACGAATCGCCAACGCGAGCGAAGGGGCTACCACCACAAGTGAGGCACTTTGGGACACACTGCGCAATAATGCCGATCGACCCGGTTTCGGGTGGAACCTGGCTCGCGGTCAATGATGCGGGGTTGTCTCTCGCTCTCCTGAACGTAAACCTGGCCGACCGTGATCGAGCCGCACCGAAACCACCACGATCACGAGGGGAAATCATCCCCGCCTTCCTCACCACGGACTCCCCAGCAGCAGCGCTGGTAGCGGCGGAACATCTTCTCGATTACCGCGACTTCGCGCCGTTCCGTCTGATCTTGATTGGCAACGGAGTCGCCGCGGACGTGCGATGGGATGGTCGCGAGCCGATGGGAACGTCCAGACCTGTGGTTTCGCCACAGATGTTCACGTCTTCGGGTCTCGGCGATCATGTCGTTGAAGGAGTGCGAGGAGAACTGTTTGAAGAACTGTTCGCTGGGTTGCCCGAAAGCTGGGAAGCCTCGCAGGACGCCTTCCACCGACATCGCTGGCCAGGCCGGGAACATATCAGTGTGAACATGACCCGTGCGACGGCACGCACAGTGAGCTTTTCCGTCATCGAAGTCGGACCCGCGAGTGCTGTGTTCACCTACCAAGATGCTTCGCCCGATACAACTGCCGAGTGCGTGAAAGTCCAACTTCCACTTCTCGCAGTGGGCCCCTGATGTCGCCATTGCGGCAGTGCTCTCGAACTCCTTGTTCTTGGAGGAGAGTTCATGCGTTTGGACAGTCCTATCCCCACGCGGGCTTTGGGGCTTCGAACGTGATTGGTCTCCCGTGCTGCGGATGTGAGAACGTCAACTGCCAGGCATGAAGGTTGAGCGGAGCGTCATCCACCGAGTGCGTTTGAACTTCACCGAGCTCATGATTCGCTCGATACATCGCATCACCCACAATCGGCCAACTGAGATGCCAGAGATGGACACGAATTTGATTCGTGCGCCCCGTTCGAGGTGTCACGCTCAAGAGGGCTGTGCCGTCGGGCAGTCGTGAGATGACTTCAAACTCCGTGCGTGCGGGGAGACCAGCGTCTTCGTCCACGATCCGCGCTCCGCAGTGCCCAGCGGTCGTCGCAATTGCCGCCTCACAGTGGAAGACATCCTCGGGTGGATGACCAATCACTCGTGCGAGGTATCGCTTCTGGACTTCGCCGCGTTCGAACTGCGGTTGCAAGACTCTCGCGAACGTCGCGGTGCGAGTGAAGACGGCGATGCCCGACGTGTTTGCGTCGAGACGGTGAGCCGGCCGAGGCTTCTGCGGGGCGTACACTTCGTGGAGAATCCACTGCAGCGTATTGCGGTGGAACCGGCCGCTCGGATGCATCGGCAGCGGTGCTGGCTTGTTCAGCACGATCAGCGCCGTGTCTTCATGGAGGATTTCAATCTGGGCGTTCACGTCGGGTTCGCTCTGAAGGCGTTCGCGAGTGAAATAGCATTCGCCGGGTCTCACGATGTGCGACGTGGCCACGGGGGAACGCTGAGCATCGACGATATCCCCCGCAGCAAACGAGGCCAGCCAGGTCTCCCGCGGAATGTGGCCGAAGACATCGCAAACGAAGTCGAGCAGCGTGAAGCCATCGTGCCGTGCGGCAATTTTCAGCGGGCGAAAATTGTCCTGTGCCAGCTTCCCCGGCAGCGGCGACGTGACGCGCGACAGTTTGTCGCGATGTTCGGCCAAAGCTTTGGCCTGTTGTTGCTCAGGCGACTGATAGCACCTTGGACACGACACACCTTCAACGGTCAGCGGGTCCGCCAGTTCCTCGGGGGTCAGCAGACTTTGACAGACAAAGCACAGCCCGTGGCCGGACTCGTCGAGGTCCGCGGCAAGGCCAACCCGTTTGTCGAAGACGAAACACTCCCCCTGGAAATGTGCGTTACCGCACTCCTCGAAATACTTCAGGATGCCGCCGTCGAGCTGAAAAACCTGTTCGAATCCCTGCTGAATCAGGAAGGGAGCGGCTTTTTCACACCGAATGCCGCCGGTGCAGAACGTCACGATCGGATGCGGTTGTTCGGCGGGATTCAACTTGACCGCGGCAGCGGGGAATTCGCGAAAGTGCTGGATGCCGATTGGCACAGCATCGCGAAAAGTCCCGAGGGTCACTTCGAAATCGTTCCGCGTGTCGAGTAGCGTGACCGGCCGACCTTCATCGAGCCAGAGCTTGAGTTCGCGGGCACTAAGCCGCGGTGCTGGGGCACGGGCTGGGTCGATTCCGGCGACACCGAACGCGATGATCTCTTTCTTGATCTTCACGAGCATCCGCGTGAACGGTTGTTCGCGGCTCTCGCTGACTTTCGGCTCCAGTGTTTCCAGACCCGGCACGGCCCGCAACAGCGTGAGCAACTGGTCAATCTCTGCTGTAGTGCCGGCGACAAACAGGTTGATGCCTTCAGTGCTGAGGAGGATGGTGCCACGTAGACCCCACTCGCGGCAAACCGTGGTGAGGCGTTCCCGAAGCACTTTCAGATTATCTAATGGTGCAAACCGATATGCCGAGATGTTAATGACTGCTGGCACCGCCACACTCCGGGAGAGCAAGTTACTTAATACGGGACACGAGACCCTTCTTGATAGATTCACCCAAACCATTTTTTCCGAGATATACGCCCCATATCGCCTTCGAAAAAGCTGGGCTATTAATCTTGATATCGAGCTTGCCAGCAACATTTACTAACAGCCCCGCGCCGGGCACGTTTGTTAGCCAGATGTGGGCTCCCTTGGCAATGTCGCAAGTCTGTAACTGCTCCGAGAGAGCAGCGAGTTCTGCATCGAATTCCGGGGCGGGATGGCTCTTTCGCACAGCGACGGTGAGTGCATCCGCCATTTGCTTCCCGGTGATGCTGGTTTCCATCTTGAGGTGCAATTGCTTGCAACAATCCTGATTCACCAGTTCATCGGCTGAAGTTACAGTCACCCCGTCTTGGAGATAACTTCCGATCGTATACACGTTCACCAAGAATCTCTCGCGAAGAGCGGTCCCGGTGAGAACAAGCCTGTCTTTTTTCGGACCTATGGTGCTTTCAATTGAGACAGGGAATCGTGCCTCACTCCCTGAAACTCCAACCGTTTCAATGACAACATCGGTGCCATTTTGGGGTTCGGTCGGCTGATGCGTCTCCGCAGGTTGGCAACCGCTGCCGATTATCAGTCCCAGGATCACCAGCGTCATCACTCGGGATTTCATCATGGGTTCTTCTCCGTCCTGGATTGTGGTTGCTCTCAATGGACAAACTCAAAGTCCGCAGGGTTCGGAATTGAATGGGTTGGGGTCTTCGCGTTCAGCATACGAGGCATAGATCGGGCAGCCGACAACCCACGGCTTGAATTGCGACCAGTAGTGAATGAGGCTCACGTCGTGGTCTGCGTCCAATCCGTGCGTTCTTGCAAGCCACTGATCCCCCTCGCGTTTCACGTGTGTCACTCCAGCGAAACTGTTCCACGCTGGGCCGATTTCCAGGTGACGATAATCGTAGTCGATCCCACGGAAGTAGCGGAATAGCACTGCTTGGTCGGCACCGGGGCAAGCGAACATCTGATCCTTGGTGAACTCCGCGGCCCGACTCAACGGAGCGACGGAGTTCTGCACAGCGAGGATTGCGTCGAGGTCGTAGAACGCTGGATCAGAAACGAGTTGAACACCGGAATTGAGGAACGGCGGGCGATGGGTTCTTGGGTCGGATGGGATCCACTGATGGTCGATCCCAACCCACGGTTTCGCATGTCGCCGGGACCAGAGGTAGTTTAAGTCATCAATGACGACCGTGTCGGCATCCAGGTACAGGAAGGGGAAGTCCAGAGATGCCAGATTCGCGAGCTTAAACCGCAAGTTGAAGTGCGGATGCCCGATGTCGTGAGATCGACACTTCACAACCTCAAGGTCGATGGCCCGCCTGTGTTCCGAGGAGATGAC
Source organism: Planctomycetota bacterium (assembly GCA_021413735.1). Taxonomy (GTDB): domain Bacteria; phylum Planctomycetota; class Planctomycetia; order Gemmatales; family Gemmataceae; genus Gemmata. The sequence goes on along the minus strand of JAIOPV010000095.1, from coordinate 72,050 downwards.
CGGCGGGTGCTCCTCATAGAGAACTGTTAGGCTCTGCGTTCCGTGAGCGATGACCGAATCAACGAAGGCATAGCACATCCGCTGGAGTCGCGACTCCGGTGGGTAGTTCATGATCGTCACGACTTTGAGCCGCGTATCCATAACCTCCACGTCCCGTCGTCAGTTGCTCCCAACCCGTTCATACCAGTCGATCATCTCTCGCAGTCCATCGACCAGAGTCGTTTGTGCAACGAATTCGAATCGTTCGCGTGCCTGGGTCGTGTCCACGCATCGCCGAGGTTGTCCGTCTGGCATCGCGGTATCCCATCGGATCGTACCTCGATAGCCACACAACCGACAGATGAGGTCGGCGAGCGCCGCAATGGTAATCTCCTGTCCGCTGCCCAGGTTCACCGGGTCCGGGTCGCTGTACTTGTCCGCTGCAAGAACGATCCCCTCGGCCGCATCGCGAACAAACAGGAACTCACGTGACGCCGATCCAGTTCCCCAGACATCGACGAATGGGCGGTCGTGGTTTCGGGCGTCGAGCACCTTGAGGATTAGGGCCGGGATCACATGGCTCGTGGCCGGGTCGAAGTTATCACCAGGACCGTAGAGGTTCGCGGGGAGGAGTGTGATGGCGTTGAACCCATACTGCTGGCGATAGGCTTGTGCCTGGACGAGCAGCGTTTTCTTGGCGATGCCGTAGGGAGCGTTGGTTTCTTCCGGGTAGCCGTCCCACAACGCGGTTTCTCGAAACGGAACGGGAGTGAACTTCGGATACGAGCAGATGGTGCCGACGCCAACGAACTTCTCGACTCCACGCCGACGAGCCTCTTCCATGAGCATGATGCCCATGATCGCGTTTTCGTAGTAGTACAGTCCAGGGTTTTCGCGGTTCGCACCGATGCCACCGCACACCGCAGCCAGGTGAATGATGACCTCAGGCCGACTGTCGTTGAGAAGTGCTCGCACCGCTGCCTGTTCGGTCAGGTCGTACTCCGCCCGACGGTGCGTGACGATCGCTGCTGGTGTTCGCTCGGCGAGGCGGTTGCAGAGGTGCCGTCCGAGGAAACCGGACCCGCCCGTCACGAGGATTCGCTTGCCCGTCAGGTCACCCATAACTGCACGCCCTCCAGTTCACAGTGTATCTGGAAGGTCGGCAAAAGCCCTCGCCACCACATGCGTTGGATGCGTCGTTATTGCTTCTCTTCTGCCGTCGATGGCTTGGCATGATGCCCTTCGCAACGAACAACTGGCTGGGGCGGATATTTGGGGTACGCGGGGTTGGTGATCGACAACTGGCAGAGCAAGAAACGCGATCCCTTGGGTGTGACGACTTCCCTCATCAGTCGGCACTGTTCGCACAAACTCGTCACCATCATCATTTCGTCCTTTCCACCGGCCGATTCAACTTCACAGGAAGCATTGCCAAACAGTGATTCTACATCTCACACCAACCGGCTCCGCACTGAATGGTTCGGTTCTCGTTATTCGGGTATCATTGCGGCACGCGAACCCGCTCGACGCAGATGGATCAGCCCATGTCCCCGCACGATCCGAAGGTTCCCAAGTCCAGCGAAACCTGGGCCAACACGAACCCCAAACCGCAGCCGGCGACCGTTGTTGACACACAGCGCACTCGTGTCGATACCGACTCGGAAGTGAACCCGCGTGTCGAACCGCCACCGATCGCGGAGTTCCCTGTCGAGCTGGGTCCGGATTGGCCAGCCGTGACAATCGCTCAGTCCCCGAGGGAGGCCGGTCGAGCAGCGGAACTTTCGCACACACTCACAGCCCCACGCCCGCTCCCCACGATTCCGAATTACGAGGTCATTGGGGAGCTGGGTCGCGGTGGAATGGGTGTCGTCTACAAGGCTCGGCACATCAAACTGAATCGGCCGACCGCGATCAAGATGCTGCTTGGAGGGCAGTACGCCGACACGATCGCGCACGTCCGCTTTCTGATCGAAGCTGAAGTGGTCGCCCAAATTCAACACCCGCACGCCGTGCAGGTGTTCGAGTTCGGTCAGCACGACGGGCAACCATTCTTCGCGATGGAGTTCGTTGATGGTGGCACCCTCGCCGGGAAACTCCACCTGGAGGCTCGGTTCACTCCGCGTAATGCGGCGATGATGGTGGGGAAATTGGCCGACGGAATCGCGGCTGCTCACGCCAAGGGGATTGTTCACCGCGATCTGAAACCCGCGAACGTTCTGCTCGACCCACACGGCGAGCCGAAGGTCACCGACTTCGGGCTTGCGAAAGTCGGCTCATCGGACATGACCGACAGCGGCGCGATCATGGGCACGCCGAGTTACATGAGTCCAGAGCAAGCGGCGGGGCGAACCAAAGAAGTCGGCACGCCCACGGATGTCTACGCGCTCGGCGTCATCCTGTACGAACTCATGAGTGGTCGGGCACCATTCAGAGGCGATTCGGTGATGGAGACAATTCAGCAAGTCCTCACGCGGGAGCCAGCTCGACCCCGGACGGTGGTGCCGTCCATTCCCCGCGACCTGGAAACGATTTGTCTGAAGTGCATGGAGAAAGACCCCAAGGCGCGATACAGCACCGTTCCGGAACTCGCCTCGGATCTGCGGGCGTATCTGGATGGTCGGCCCATCGCGGCTCGTCCTGTGAGCAACCTGGAGCGGAGTTGGAAATGGACGAAGCGCAATCCGGGTCGGGCAACGGCACTCGCGGCAACTCTGCTTGTGTTGAGCGGTGCGGGGATTGCTGCGAACGAAGTTCAGAACCAAAAGGTTCTGGATCGAATTGGAGCCGAGCAGCAACGAGCGGCGGACGGGGTTGCCGCCGAAGTGAAGCGAGCGGCGGACCTCAAGGCGGCAGATGACGTCGCGAAGCAGAGACAACGCGAGACACGCGCCGAGGCACTGGTGCGAAGTCTCGGCACGGCGAACACGTCCGATGTGCCGCGAGTTATCGAGGATCTGTTCTTGCGGTCCGCGAGCCGCAACGATAGTGGCCATCAGTCGGACCACGACAGCTACAGCGGGTTTCGCCCTGTGAGGACTCTGACACCCGCCGGACGTGCCCCGAAGAAGGAGCGAGGTGGTTTGAATCTGCTTGTGTCTCGCCTCTTGGGCATGTAGCGTTGCAGAACGAGTTCATTTTTCCGCGTGCGTTGCTGTGTTGAAATGATTGTGAGCGTCGAAGCGTAAGCTCGACGGTGTGCGTAAAACAACCGTCTGCCTGACGAAATCACCGTCGGCCTAACGGCTCGACGCTCACAAACACCTATCCATTCAACAGAGCACGCGTGCGTCACAATCACCCGCGATTTCGACACAGCGGCTTCAAGAAGGAATGGCAGCGATGGCAGATATCATCCTCATTGGAGATGAAGCCGCGATCCTGACTTGGCTCCACGAGCGGTCGGCAGAGTACTCCAAGAACAGCATGTTCGCGAGAAGCGCGATCCTCGACAAGACCGAGATGACGGCCGAGAACTTTCAAAAGGCGATGTCGTTCCTTGTTCACCACAACCTCGCCGGGCAGGAATCGCAGACCATGCAAGATGGCACTGTTGATCTTGCGGTTTGGATAACCGGAGATGGGGCGAACGTGATTCGTCACCATCGGCGTGGTCGTGGCGAGCATTCCTGAATTACGTGTCGATCCTCATCCCGTTTCACATTCCCGACATCACGCCTGGTCTCGACATGGTGGGCGGCGTTCACGTACAAGATAATACGATGACCGAACATCGCTCTTGAGATATCCGAGGTTCGGAGATGTCGCGTGCCAGCCGAGTTCACGACCGAAGCCGTGCAAATGCTGACTGCTGGCGGAATTGTCGCGAGTGTTGCGGTGCCGATTGGCTTGCTCGGCTGGGTGCTGGCACGTTCGCGATTTGAAGGAATGCTGCCGTCATGGAAGCCGTGGCGAGTGCCCTGGGGCGGCTTCGAGGTTCTCGGTGCATTCGTCGTGGTGTCGTTCGCGATTCCGATGATGTTGATGCAATCTCATCTGTTGCCGATGGCAGTCGGCGTCGTCGCATTGCCGATCCAACTTGCGTTCCTCGCTCTCACAGCGATGTTACTGTTTCCGCAGTGGAAGCCGCGAGTTTCACTGAGCGGGGTTCTGCCGGTCGCCGTGCTGGCGTGGCTGGTGCTGACTCCGCTGATTCTGCTGTTTCATGCGTGCGTCATTCAGATCTTCACCGCTCTCCAGATTAAGCCAGACGAACATCCGCTCGCGAAGTTCGGCGGTGAATCGGTTCTCGAACAAGTGCTGTTCATGTTGCAGGCGTGCGTTGCTGCGCCACTTATCGAAGAGATTCTGTTTCGCGGGGTGCTGCTGACGTGGACGATCGGCGCTCGCGACCGCACGCCGGGGGCACTGCCAACGCCACCGATGTTCCCACCAGAGTTCCGCCCCTGGATGGTGATGATTTTCGCCGTTCTCTTCTCGGCGACAGGCGGGAAGCTCGATCCGGTTGTGTTCGTGTCGTTATTGGCGACGGGCTTGGCGGTCGTGTGGATGACCGTGCGGCGTGGCAAGCGCCACATCTGCGGCGTGTACGCTACGGCAGCAATGTTCGCGATGGTTCACTCGTCGGTGTGGCCGTCGCCGATCCCGCTGTTTCTGCTCGGGCTGGGTTTGGGTTGGTGTGCTGTGCGAACGCGAGGTGTGCTTGTGCCCGCGATTGTTCACGGGCTGTTTAACGCGGTCTCGGCGGTGTTCGTATTACGCGGCGGCACGGGTTGAACGCCCGCCCGAAGTGTTTCCGAGAACGGCCTGATACACGCTGTGCGTCTGTCTTGCGGCGTTCTCCCAGGTGAAACGCTTCGCATTCGCGATGCCAGCAGTTCGGAAGTGAGCGAGCGAGGCCGGGTCGATGATCGTTTGCCGCATCGACTCACGCCACGCGGGCAGATCGTTCGGATCGAGCAACGGAGCTGCCGTGCCGACGACTTCACGCACCGCAGCAGCAGTCGATACGACAGCCGCGCCACCGCACGCCATCATCTCGACGGGCGGCAACCCGAACCCCTCATAGTGCGACGGATAGAACAGCGCCTCGGCTCCGGCGTACAGTCCTGGCAAATCCTCGTCGGCAACGTAACCGAGATACCGCACGCCACGGTGACGGGCTTCTTCTTCGAACAGCGTGCGCTCAGGCTCGGACTTCCAACCCCACGAACCGCCAAGAATCAGGGGGCATTCCGCACGGACGTAGCCGGGGAGATCGCAGTATGCCCGCAGCAATGTGGTGAGGTTCTTTCGCGGTTCGACGGTGCCGACGTACAGCAGATAGCGTGCGGGAAGGTCGAGACGAGCGCGAACGGCGTTGACCTCATCTCGCGATTGCGGGCGGAAGTTCGGATCAATGCCGCACGGCACGGTCGTCACTCGCTCCGGGGCGAGCCCAAGAACTCGCAGGGCTTCCGAGCGAACGGCGTGCGAATCGACCAGCACGTGCGACGCCGCTTCAATGCCACGAGCGAATGCCTGTTCGTAGCGCTTCACGCGATCGGCGGGGTGCCATTCCGGGAACAGAATCACGGAAAGATCGTGGACCGTCACCACCGTCGGAATCGAGACGCGGAACGGCACGAGGTTCGGTTCGTGGTATAGGTCGAACTTGCCAAACGTGGCAGCGGCGCGAAAGTGAGCCGCGTAGCCGCTTCGGGCGACTTTGAGAGTCAGGCGTTTGATGGCCGAAGGATTCGCGGGCTTCGGTGGAGAGATTGCGCCGGTTGGTCGAGGTTTTGGCTTGAAGAGTTTCGCAGCCGTGTGGCGAATGCGTTCGCCTGGGTAAAGCCAGAACGTCTCGTTGGGAAACGCGGTGGTCAGCGCGCGATGGAGGTTCGCCGTCGTGTGTCCGACACCGGTCTTGGGGCGAATTGCTGACGCCCCGTTGAACAACACCCGCATCGGCTCTCCTGTCACGTCACGCGACTTTCGCAGCCGCAGCCTGTGCCGCCTGTGCTGGTTTCGGTTGAGTCGCGGCTTTCACCTGAGCCTCGGCAGCCGCCGCATGTTCCGCGACGTCTCGGTTGTAGGCTGCCACGACATCCTTGGGCGTACCCTCCATAACAAACTTCCCGCGTCGCATCCAGATCGCTCGGTTGCAGGTGTCTTTAATCGTGTTCAGGTCGTGCGACACCATCACCATCAGCCGCGAACTCGACATCATCGACTTCATCCGGGCCTTCGCCTTGATCTGGAACGCCATGTCGCCGACAGCAAGAACCTCATCAACCAGAAGCACCTCAGGGGCGGCCGTGGTTGCGATGGCGAACGCGAGCCGCATCCGCATGCCCGCCGAGTAGCCCTTCACGGGAAGTGTCAGAAACTCGCCCAGTTCGGAGAACTCGGCGATCTCATCCATTTTCCCCTTGAGCGTCGCAGGACTTTCACCCTGAAGATATGAGCGATAGACGATGTTTTCCCAACCCGTCGCCTCGTTCTCGAAGCCGACCGAAATGTCGAACAGCGAACACACGCTACCCTTCACGTCGCACTTGCCGTCGGTCGGGGTATAGATGCCCGCGAGTAGTTTCAGCAGCGTTGTCTTGCCGGCTCCGTTGTGCCCGATGACGCCGATGCGATCGCCATCCTTCGCCGACAGGCTGATGTCGGTCAGGGCGTGAATCGCGATCTGCGGATTGACGGTTCGGCGGAACAATCCCTTGACGAGATATTCCTTGAGCGTGACCTGCTTGCTCTGCGTCGCGGTGAAGGTAATCGACGCGCCGGAGACTTCGATGCTCGCCATGCCGTTACTCCAGGTGTATCGCTGGCCAAATCTTGCGTTTTGGCTTTCTGTTTTTGACCTCCCCCCTTGTGGGGTAGGTCGCTGCGAAGCAGCGGGTGGGGGGGTAAGCCTTCAGAACTGTTGGAGCTTTACCCCCACCCGGCTCGAAGACTCGCCGACCTCCCCACAAGGGGAGAGGTTAAACCCAAAACCAACCTGGGACACAGATTCACAGAACGAAGATGACTCGCTTGTGGAGCCAGGCCACGACGCCAGCAGCAAGTCCCACCAAGGCGAACGTCACACCCAAACCCGCAAGGTACATCTGGCCCGAAGGCAGTTCCCCAGTCAGTAGCGGAGAGCGGGTCAATTCCAGCAGCCAGTACACGGGGTTCGCATCGACGATCCAGCCCATTTGCTTGTCGTCGAGCAGCTTCCGCGGATACATGATCGGCGTCAGGAAGAAGACGATCTGTGCCGCGACTTCGAGCAAATGCTGTGTGTCGTTGAAGAAGACAGTGGTGAATGCCGCGATCGTTGCAGCGGCCCACGCCGCAAAGAATAGCAGCACCAATCCGGGGAGCATCAACGGCACCCGGAGCAGCACGCCCGGATCACCCTGATAAAGCGTAATCATCACGACGACGACACCGAGCGCGATCATCGAATGAATCGCTTGCCCGAGCGCGGTTCGCAGTGTGTACACGGTGTACGGGATTGGGCTTTGCCGAATGTAGGCTTCGTTCTGCGGGAAACATCGGCACCCGGTGAGGGCGGAGTCTCGCAGGAAGGACCACACCGCCATCCCCGTGAGGACGGCCGCGGCGTAGCCGATGGGGTCGGCTCCATCGCCGAGAACTTTGCTGAAGACCACTGTGAACACGATCGTCATTGCGATCGGGTTCAGCAATGACCAGCCGATGCCCAGAATGGACTTCCGGTAACGCTGGCGCAAGTCCAGCTTTACGAGAGCCATCAGGAAATGGCGGAACTTCCACATTGCGCTGGCGTGCTGGATCATCCATGACCCCGGCCATGACTCGTCTTGGGGTGAATTCCCCGGCGAGACCTTACCCAACCTGTTCACACACTGCTAGCCCACTTTGTCGGCTTCAAACTGCCACCCGCCAGACAAGGAATGCGGATCAACGCAAAGTGAAGACATCAGAATGAGCCGCACGATCCAGAGAAAAAGGCAGTGGCGATTTTCTCAAGACACAGAACTCGGGGCTTTCAACACCGTCTCTCGGTCATTTTGGTTGATCCTGTCTTGATCTGCATTCCGATCGTGCAGCGATTTCGGCCTTTTGTCTTCTATCTTGCGTTTATCCGCGGGGTTTCATCCTGCGTCATCCGCGTTCCGTCTTTCTCTGAGCCTCAGCGGGCGCTCGGCTTGATTCGGTCGCAACCACCGCCTAGAATTCCGCAGATTCAGAACCCCATCAGCCCCGACAGCAAGCCGACAGCCGCAGACGCTCTCAAACCTGCGGTAGCCTTCCCAGGAAACCGGACGCTCACCCGCCCAATTCCCGGTTCAGGTGGTGCCGACCCACGGCGGGTATATGATGGATGAGAGAGGGCCGGTCGCGATTGATGATTGATGGTCGAAGATTGAAGATTGAGAAAGACCAAAAACGCGGTGCCTTGTTGTTTGTGACGAAGTTAGTGGTCTTTGGAATCTTCAGTCGAGAGTGTCAATCTAAATCCCAGTAGTTCTCCATCCCTTCCATCCCTATCGGGGGGAGACAGCGTAGATGTACGAACGATTCACAGACCGTGCCCGCAAGGTCATGCAACTGGCGAACCAGGAGGCCCAGCGGTTCAACCACGAGTACATCGGCACCGAGCATATCCTTCTCGGGCTGGTGAAAGAAGGCTCGGGTGTAGCCGCCAACGTCCTCAAAAACCTGGATATCGACCTTCGCAAGATTCGTCTTGAGGTCGAGAAAATCGTCCAGCACGGACCGGGTGGCGAGCAAGTCGTAATGGGCCGACTGCCGCACACCCCGCGGGCCAAAAAGGTCATCGACTATTCCGTGGAAGAAGCCCGGAACTTGAACCACAACTATGTCGGCACCGAGCATTTGCTCCTCGGCCTGCTGCGTGAGCAGGAAGGTGTCGCTGCCCAGGTTCTGATGAACTTGGGGCTGAAGCTGGAAGATGTGCGTGAGGAAGTCCTGAACCTGTTGGGGCACAACATGCCGAACGAATCCGAAGGCAGTGGCGGCGGCAGCGGCAGCGGAGGCGGTGGAGGCGGCGGCGCTTCCGAACGCTCCTCTGGACGCAGCAAGAGCAAAACACCTGCTCTCGATAGCTTCGGTCGCGACCTCACCGAACTCGCCCGTCAGGGCAAGCTCGATCCGGTCATCGGCCGAGCCAACGAGATCGAGCGAGTCATTCAGATTCTCTCGCGTCGGCAGAAGAACAACCCAGTTCTCCTCGGCGAAGCAGGCGTCGGCAAGACGGCCATCGTCGAAGGGCTCGCTCAGCTCGTCGTCGATCAGAACGTGCCGGAACTCCTGCGGGATCGCCGCATCGTCGTGCTCGACCTTGCGATGATGGTTGCGGGCACGAAGTATCGCGGGCAGTTCGAGGAACGCATCAAGGCGGTGATGAACGAAGTTCGTCGCGCCAAGAACGTGATGCTGTTCATCGACGAACTGCACACGCTCGTCGGTGCTGGCGGCGCGGAAGGGGCTATCGACGCCTCGAACGTGCTGAAGCCTGCTCTGGCTCGCGGCGAAATTCAGTGCATTGGAGCCACGACGCTCGACGAGTACCGCAAGTACATCGAGAAGGATCAGGCGCTCGCTCGCCGGTTTCAGTCGATCATCGTGAACCCGCCGAGCATGGCGGAAACGGTCGAGATCCTGAAGGGGCTCCGCGACCGCTACGAATCGCACCACCGCGTGCAGATCACCGATGCCGCCCTCAAGTCGGCAGTCGAACTGTCGGAACGGTATATCACCGGGCACTGCCTGCCAGACAAGGCGATCGACGTCATCGACGAGTCGGGCGCTCGGGTACGCCTCAAGGCCATGACGCGGCCACCGGATCTCAAGGCGATCGATGAAGACATCGACAAGCTGAACACGGAAAAAGAAGCCGCGGTGATGGAGCAGGACTTCGAGAAAGCCGCTCACCTCCGCGACAAGGCCGAAAAGCTGAAGAAGCAGAAGGACCAGCTCACGAAGGACTGGCGCGACAAGGCCAAGGAAACCGACGGCATCGTCGATGAAGAAGTCATCGCTGAGGTTGTCAGCAAGATGACCGGCGTTCCGCTGAAGAAGGTCGGCGAAGACGAGACGAAGCGGCTCCTGAACATGGAAGCCGAGTTGCACGGCACGGTTATCAGCCAGCACGAGGCGATCAAGTCCATCGCACGGGCGGTTCGCAAGAGCCGTTCGGGTATGAAGGACCCGAAGCGGCCGATCGGCAGCTTCATCTTCGCCGGGCCGACTGGCGTGGGTAAGACGTTGCTCGCGAAGCAACTGGCGAAGTTCATGTTCGGCGACGAAAACAACATCGTGCAGCTCGACATGTCCGAGTACATGGAGAAGCACAACGTTTCGCGGCTGGTGGGTGCCCCTCCGGGCTATATCGGCTACGAAGAGGGCGGTCAGCTCACCGAGAAGATCCGCCGCAAGCCGTACTCGGTGGTGCTGCTCGACGAAATTGAGAAGGCACACCCGGACGTCTGGAACATGCTGCTCCAGATCATGGAAGAAGGCCGCTTGACCGACAACGTGGGGCGGGTGATCGACTTCAAGAACACCATCCTCATCATGACGACGAACATCGGTGCTGAGACGATCGTTGCTCAGGCTGAGGTCGGTGGGATGTTCCGGGAGGGCCTGAAGAAGAACGAAGAGGTCACGTATCAGGAAATGCAGAAGAAGCTCCGAGCCCGCATGGAGAAGGAGTTCCGACCTGAGTTCTTGAACCGCCTCGACGAGATCATTGTGTTCCGCTCCTTGACGCACAAGGATCTGAAGCAAATCGTCGAAATGGAACTGGCGAAGGTCACGAAGCGCATGACCGAAAAGGGTCTGAAGCTGATCGTGAACGAGGACGCCAAGGAACTGTTGATCGAGAAGGGTTCGAGCCTGGAGTTCGGTGCGCGGCCTCTGCGTCGGTCGATCGAGCAGAACCTCGAAGACATGCTCGCCGAGGAACTACTGAGGGGCACCTTCCACGGGACCGACTCGATCACCGTGAAGGTGGTCGAAGTGGATGGTGAGAAGAAACTCGGCTTCGACACGACGAAGCCCGTCGATACCACTCCGGCTGTGGTTGCAGCAGCTCAGGCGTGATCGAGTTGTGATTGCTCCGTCGCAAGCGACGAAAAAAGAAGCCCACCCGTGACAACGGGTGGGCTTTTTTCATTCCTTCGGCAAGTTCAGATCAAGCGTCTGGGATTTGCCTTCGATGGTGACGGTAAGCCCGGATTTCGCGACGTCGAAGTATTTGTCCGGTATCGCGGGCTTCCCGGAACTCGGGTCGTTCATCTTCGCTTCCGACAGATACGACGCGATGCGGACCTTGTACTTACCTGGCTTCACCCCATCGTTCGGGCTGAAAGTCGTCAGCGTGAATCGCCCATCGCTGCCAATCTGACCCGAGGCGCTTTCGCCTTCTCCGTCTGGGAGAATGGTGACGTAGCCATTGGTGAGCGGCTTACCGTCGTAGGTCACGGTGCCCTGAACGGTGGTGAAGCCAGCAGCCCCGCCACAACCGAGGGCAAACAACGCGACCAGACCAATGAGGATCAAACGCAACATGGTAACCTGCGAGCTGGTTTTCGCCGCTTGCGGCGTTGCAGAACCAGGGTGCTACGCTGCAAGCGGCGGAACTTGGGTCACGGGATGGACGCAACAATTCCATCGGCCTTGTCGCCCAGAGCGCAGTAGGTCGTCAGCGAGATGTCTTGCTTGAGGAACTGCACCGAGGCGTCGGCCATCGCGAACATCGCACCGCCGGTATGGTAGCTCGACGCTCCGCAGTTGGTCCACCACGAACTCGGCTGTGCCGCGATGTTCCGCGTCGAACTGTTGATCCTCTGGCCGGTGTAGAACACGGTGAAGTTGTTGCTGAACGAACCGCCGTAGCCGCACTCCTCGGCGTTCCGCTCGCCCATCATCATGGTGTTGCTTGTGCCGTCCGTGATGTCGCTCAACTTCACGTTGGTATACGTCCGGTTGAAGATGCCCGGATGGTCATTGCCAGACGATATCGCCTTGTGCCAACGCAGTGTGGGTGCTCCAATTCCCGCGGCGTTGTCCGGTTCGGTGGCGCAGTAGCACGCGGAGCAACCGCAATCGGGTGAGGGATCGTCTGGCAGGATGGTGCCGGCGCACAGCGGATAGTAAAGACCCTGCTGTTTGCCCGACCACTCCTGAAAGTTGCCGCCGCTCTTCATGGTCAGCAGGGGCGCGTTCGGGTTCGAGGGGCAGGTGAGGAACGCGAACGGCTTGTTCACGAACAGCGCGAGGTTCGTGCCCGAGTCGTTCGGGATCGTGAAGTTGATCTGGCTGAAGAGTGGCCCCTGTTCGATGTACGGCAGGATCAACTCGACCCAGGTATGCTTGTTGCCCGATGGGTGGTTGTAATAACTCGTGTACGGGAACTTGCCGTTGGCGTCGTGGTAGTTGTGCAGCGACAGCGCGAGCTGCTTCAGGTTGTTGCTGCACTTCAAACGAGCTGCTGCCTCACGCACCTTTTGCACGGCGGGAAGCAGCAAGCCAATCAGGATGGCGATAATCGCGATCACAACGAGGAGTTCAATCAGCGTGAAGCCGATGCGAGAGGAGAGAGTGCGACGCATGAGAAGTTTCTCGGAATTGAAATGTATCGGTGGGGCTCAGTTCATCTCGAAAAGAAACGGTTCGTTGGCTCCGGGCTTCACAGTCGCGGTGAACCCGCTCGACTTGTGATCGTGGTATTTCTTCGGAATCTTCGGGTATTTATCTGGATCCACCGTCACGGGAGGCACCATATCCATCGACGGCTTGTTCAACCGTGGTGGCTGAATGGCGACATGATACGTGCCCGGCGGCAACCCGTGGCCCTTCGCGACCTGGAAGGCGAAGTTCCCTTCCGAGTCGATGTCGGCGACGTAAGCCACCCCCTGCGAATCGTCAGTAAAGAGGACAGACCCTTCGGTCGCGGCAGCCCCTTTGTACGTCACCTTGCCTTTGGCCACGCCGAGCGGTGGTTCCGAGTTGCACCCGCAAAGTACCAGAATAGACGCCGCGACCGCGAAACCGAATCGAAACATGAAACGCGCCCTCCAGCGCACGAGGCAAGAAACCTCAATAATCTCCAAGGACTTGGCCGTCGTCGCGGTCGGCCAACCGCTTCAGCGTCGTGATGTCGATGCTATCCCGGATGAAGCGAATGGAGCCGTCGGCGAACGCGGCGTTGAGACCGCCGATGTGGGCCGACTGCAATGGACTGTTGCCGCCGCAGTTGCCGCCAGAGTTCGCAAGGGAAGCGTCTTTACTGACCTTATAGCGGACGGTGGTCATGTTGAAGATTCGCGGATCGCTCGGGAACGAGTTCGGAAAACTCATCGCGAACCCGTGCCCGCACGAACTGCGACAGTCCGCTTTCGTGCCGTTGGCCAGAGTACACATGTCGGATTGCTCACCGACGACCATCGTGTTCGACGTGCCATCGGTAATCTTGGTCAACGCGATCGGCTGTTTCGGAATCAGGCATCCGCCCGAGGAAACCATGCCGACGCCGTAGGTGGCGCTGGTGAAAGTGGTGGAATGGTCGATGCTGCCCGAGATGCCCGCGTAGTCCGTGACGAAGATCAAGAGGCCGCTGCCGTAGTCCTTGAACGGCGGGAACGGGCTCGATGGGCACTTCCCCATCGGGAAACTGTAGCCGCTCAGCACCGTCTTGTTGTTGCCGTTGGCCTCACTGAAACTGGGGTACTGCCACCAACCGGTGGACTGATACTGAGTACCGCTTTCCTTGCCGGTCTTGTCGAATTTCGTGTAGAAGGCACTTTGTTCGAGGAACGGCATCGTCTCGATCCACCACGAGTGGCCGTACCAGGTTCCTGTTGGGCAACCGATGCCGCCTGCGGGAAACGTCTGCTTTGCATCGGCGTGGGCATGCAGCGCGAGTGCGATTTGCTTCAGGTTATTGCCGCATTTCAGTCGGGCGGCTGCTTCCCGTACTTTCTGCACTGCCGGCAGCAGCAGACCAATGAGGATGGCGATGATGGCGATGACGACCAGCAACTCAATGAGCGTGAAGCCGCGAGGAGAGCGGCGATGAGGGTCCATAAAACACCTTGGAGATAAGTGTCACGCGAGAATGGAAGACCCGATACTTGTATGACCGATTTAGAGCTGGGATGCAAGTAGAAAACGAGGGGGAATCAAAGCGGAACACGAGACGCGGCACGGTCGCGCGGATTGGGCGTCAATCTCGCTTCCGTGTGAAGCCCGCTCACTTCAGACGATAGACGATGTACGCCGGGTCGGAATGCACCATCTCCAGGTAGTCGGCTGTCAGCGGTTTGTCGGCTGACGTCACGATGTGCGTGATCTTCTCGGCTCGCAACTCTTGCAGGCGTTCGGGGGCGGTCCAGTCGGCGGCGTACCACTTCTCGCACTGCCACATTCGCCGTTGCCACTCCAACACCTCGTTCTCCAGATACGGCATCGACTTGAAATCAACGTAAATCGGTGTGCCAGTGTGCAGTCGGAATCGCTGGAGATCGACCGCGATCAGATCGGAATTCGTTCGCGGCGGCGGCGTGAAACTCGCCGACATCGCTCCCTTGCGGTTGCTCGGTGCCGGGATACGCACCGGCAGCAAATAGACCTGCGTCGGTTCCGAGTTCGACCGCACGAAGTCGTACACTGGCGTTTCATCGACTCCGGCCCGATACCCGAGTCGCTCGACAGTAACCCACACACCAGCCGCCGCGAATGCCACAACGCCAACGCCACCAACCCAACTCACCCACGGCTTGTCGGGCAAGAGTGCTGCCAGCTTCGCCACGATCACAGCCGTCGCGAGCGGGACCAGCACGACCGTAATTCGCCAGGGGAACATCAGAGCCAGCGTCGGGTTGTCGTACTCGTACTGAATCAGCGTGCCGAACAGTCCAATGCTCGCCGCGATGAAGATAACGAGGAACAACCGCGAACGGCACAACATCGCAAGGCCCAGCCCCGCCCACGCGAGTTGCACGCCCGCCACTTTATCGAACCACCGTGCGATGCTGCAATGGTGCGGAATGCGGACTTCGGTGAGTATCTTTTGTGCGGCCTCGAACGTCGCGGGATCGTGCGGTCCGAATGTGAACAGCGTGAATGCCGCGGCGGGGGCCACAAACACGGACCCCGCGAGCAACCCACGAAACGCCTGCGGCCCGGCGTCGTCATCTTCGCGAAACATCACGACGAGAAACCCCAACACGAGCGACCCCGCCGAAAGCATGTACGTCGAGTGGAACGCACACGCTGCCCCGACCAGACCGCATGCGAGCGTCGTTCGTCGATTGGCGAACGCGGCAAGTCCTGCGATGAGCAGCACGCCGAACGCCGACGGCTGCAAGCCCGGCCCGAGGACGTACTGCCCCGCAACGCCCGCCTGCAAGAACCACGGATAATCGACGCCTTCCATCTTCACCGACAATACTCGCAACACAGCCGCATGTGCTGCGATGAACGCAGCGGCCCAGGTCAACCGGAAGCCGCGTGAGGTTGGCATCCCGGGCAACGCCGCGACGAGCCATCGCATGCTGAGGAAGTATCCCATGAGCAGGAGAAAGTACGTGGCCTGGAACGACCATTCGCCGAGACCGCGATAGCCCATCGCGACAAGGGCCGAGAACATGGGTGTGGGGTCGGTGGTGTTGGCGAGCCAGTCGTGCGAGAGGTTGACGTGTCCACCGTCGGCGAGACCGTGAACGAAGTATTGGTTCTGATTCGAGTAGTAGAGTGGCGACTGTGTATGGGCGACGGCGAACGCGATCGCCAGCAGGAGAGCTTCGAGTAGGTGCGAATTGCGAACAGGAGTTGCTGGTGTGGGTTCGGACATTACGAGCCAGTGCGTGACGAATGAGTGTGTGGTGTTGTCCTACGGATGGCGCACGAGAAAGGTAACCTGCGACTCATCGCACCGACCGAGTTGGTTTGGTATGATCGCACCCATCAAGACGCAGTTCCTCCTGAGTGGAGTTATCTCCCATGCCCACCCGTCGTGAATTCCTCGCAACCGCTGCGGCATTGCCAGCACTTCCCTTTGGGTCGCGGCTCAGTGCTGCCGAGCGTGTGCCGGTTGTCGATACGCACCTGCATTGCTTCGCCGGCAAATCCAACGACAAGTTCCCCTACCACAAAGACGCTCCGTACAAACCCGACGACGCCGCCACACCGGAACTCCTCCTCACCTGTATGAAAGAAGCCGGCGTCGATTACGCCGTCGTCGTGCATCCTGAATCATATCAGGACGATCACCGCTACCTCGAACACTGTCTCACGGTCGGGAAAGGCAAGCTCAAGGGCACCTGCCTATTCTTCGCCGACCGTGAAGATACGCCAGCTAAAATCAAGGCGCTCGCGAAGAAGGTGCCACTCGTCGCGGCTCGCGTTCATGCCTATCAGGCCGATCGCCTGCCGCCGTTCGGCAAGCCTGAATTGAAAGCGCTGTGGAAGGCCGCAGCCGACGCGGGTATTGCGGTGCAACTGCATTTCGAGCCGAAATATGCCGAGGGGTTCGAGCCGTACATTAAGGAGTTCAAAGACACGAGAGTGTATGTCGATCATCTGGGGCGACCGTTTCAGGGCACCGAAAAGGAATACGCCGTCGTGCTGAAGTGGGCAAAACTCGACAACGTGGTGATGAAGCTGTCGGCGGTGCCGAACAAGGGCGTGTATCCGCATCGTGACCCGCAACCGGTCGTGAAGCAACTCACGGAGGCGTTTGGGGCGGATCGGCTCATGTTCGGGGGTGGCTTCGGTGTTGGCGCGACCGGCAAGAGCTATCTGAAGGAACGCGAACGGGTCGCGGAATTGCTGGCCCATCTGAGTGCCGACGACCGAGCGAAGATCTTCGGCGGCACTGCCGCGAAGTTGATGGGCTTCGCGAAAGCCGATTGATGAGGCGAATCGACCCTCTGATGATCTTTCTTCCGGCGAGGGTGATGGTTCCGGACCTGGAAGGTTGGTTCCGGAGGCGAATGTCATGATTCCGGGTCTGAAACGGTTGGTTCCGGACGTGGGGTGGGGAAGTCGCCCGGAACCATTTGCTGGGCTTGCATTCCCGTTGAACGTTACTTCAGTGCGAGGATCGCATCGACCGGAGCGTCGGATGCGCGTCCTTGAACGTCCGTGAAGCCGACACGTTTCAGCAATGCCGCGTAATCGCCGAGCGTGCGTTCCTTGCCTTCCGTCACGAGCAGCATGTTCAGGTCTTGCATCTGGGCCCAGTTTGGGCCCGCTCGGTCGTCCGCAATCAACTTCTCGGCAACCAGCAACCCGCCGCCAGCAGGGAGCCGATCGTAAATCTTCCGCAGCAGAAGCAGGATCTTCTCCTCCGACCAGTCGTGGATGATGCGGCCCAGCGAGTACAGGTCCGACTCCGGCAACGCATCCGTGAAGAAGTCGCCGCCGATGATGTCGATGCGATCCGCCACTTCCGTTGCCGAAACCAGTTCCTTCGCGATCGGCACAATCTCGGGCAGGTCGAACACGACGCCCCGCAGCTTCGGGTAATGCCGACACGCAGCCACGGTGAGATGACCCGTCGCGCCACCGAGATCGACGATCTTCTTGAAGCGCGACAGGTCGAACGCGGCAACCACAACCGGCGACGAGATGAGGCCGAAGCCATGCATCCCCATCGTGAACTCACGACGCAACTCCGGCGTGTGGAAGATCTGCCCGAAGATGTCGCCTTCCCAGTTGAACGTGCGCTTCCAGCCGTGGTTGCCTTCACGAATCGCGTCGGGAAGATCGGTCCACAGCTTCCACAGGATATCGTCGGTGAAACGGAGATAGCCCGTCATGCGGCGTGGGCTTGTCTTCGTCAGGTAAGTGGTGGCGGCTGGCGTGTTCGCGTATTCGGTGTTGACGCGGCGTAGCAATTGAAGCCCGACGCAGGCATCGAGCAATCGCGCGAGGGCATCAGCATTGAGTTTGAGTTCCGTGGCGAGCACCGCAGCCGATTTTGGACCCGTTTCGAGTGCGTCGAACACGCCGAGAGTGACGGCGGTGAACATCGTCTTCGATCGGCGAAACGCGGCCAGCAGATCGAGAACCGGAGACGGGTCGGGAACAGACGTATCGTTCATTGCTTTTCCTGGAAGAGATTCGGCGAGGGCTTGGCGTTGTCTTAGAAGTTCCCAGGCAACCGTCGCGGGTTCCGCATCGTAGAACAGAGACAACCTCAGACCTTTCGGAGTTCCCCATGCGGCGAATCGTGCTGTTCGCGTTGCTGCTCGTTCCGGCTCCGCTTCGTGCGGCCGAGTTCGACCCCAAGCCGCTCGACGCGGTGGTTGAGCTAGGCATGAAGGAAATGAATGTCCCTGGGGCTGCGGTCGTTGTTGTGCAAGACGACAAGATCGTGTACTGCAAAGGATTCGGCGTTCGCGAGAAGGGCAAGCCCGAGGTCGTGACCGCTGACACGGTGTTCGCGATTGCCTCGTGTTCCAAGGCGTTCACGGCCACGCTCGTGGGAATGCTCAATGACGACGGCAAACTGAAATGGGACGACAAGGTTCACGAGCACCTCGATTACTTCCGCCTCTCCGATGAACTCGCCGACCGCGAAGTGACGCTGCGAGATATGCTGTCGCACCGCACCGGGATGCCACGCCACGACATGCTGTGGTCGGGCCTCAGCACCGACAGCGGCGAGATCATTCGGCGATGGGGGAAGGGGAAACCATCGACATCGTTCCGCAACACCTGGGAGTATTCCAATGTGCCATTCACCACGGCAGGTCTGATCGCGGGTCAGCTTGAGAAAAGCGACTGGGGCACCGCGATTCAGAAACGCATCTTCGAGCCGTTGATGATGAAATCGAGCAGCACGACATGGAAGGCCGCTTCATCCAACAGCGACCACGCGACGCCGCATTACAACGCCTTCGACAAGTCGATCGCAGCGATCAAGTGGGACGAGATCGACCAAGCGGGCGGGGCTGGATGCATCAACAGCACAGCGACCGACATGGGGAACTGGCTGCGGTTCCAGCTCGCTGGCGGCAAGTTCGATGGCAAGCGGTTCATCGCGGAACGAACGCTGAAAGAGACGCATTCATCGCAGATGCTGTTCAAACCGGAGGGGCCGTTCCTGCAGTATTTCCCACCGAAGGCGACGCGATTCAGCAGCTACGGCCTCGGCTGGTTCGTGCATGATTACCGTGGGCACGATTGCGTTTCGCACGGCGGCACACTGACTGGGTTTCGCGCACAGTGCATGCTGATCCCCGACAAGAAACTCGGCGTGTTCGTCGTGAGCAATCTACGTCCGTCTCTGTTCACGGAGGCGGTCGCGAAGTCTGCACTCGACCAGATGCTTGGCCTTCCCGCGGAGGAGTGGGTGAAGGAGGGCAAGGGGGCGCTCGCGATTGCCGACTTCAACCTGGCGTTCCGGATGAAGAAGCGTGAAGGCGATCGGAAGCTCGAAACGAAGCCAAGTCTGGAATTGAAGGCTTACGCGGGCAACTACGAAGAGACTGCTTACGGGCGTGCGGTGGTGTCGCTGGAAGATGACAAGCTGATGGTGAAGTGGGGGAAGTTCACATTCCGACTGGATCACTACCACTTCGACACATTCACCGCAGTGCCCGTTGCACCTGCTGACGATGTGGTGTCGTTCGATCGGTCCACGTTCGAGTTGCAGTTCAGACTGAACACTGCTGGGGCAATCGAGGGAATGAAGTTTCTCGACCAGGAGTTCAAGAAGGCGAAGAAGTGACGCCGCTACACGCCGCGAGTGGCGGGGTCCCAGATGAACTTGTGCAACTGAAGCTGGAAGCGGACCCGTTGCAATCCGGATTCCAGCAGCCAGTTCACGAGTTCACGCAGATCGACTGAGCTGAACACCGGGCTGACGAGGCACTGAAATCGCGTGTCGAGTTGGTGTTCGCGGATCGTCGCGGCGGTCCAATCCCAGTCTCGCCGTGACGCGATCACGAACTTGATCTCGTCGGTCGGCTTCAGCACGTCGAGGTTCGCCCACAGATTACGATGGCTCTCGCCGCTATCGGGGCACTTCAAATCCATGATGATGTGAACGCGATCATCGACCGGCGAAATGTCGTGCGCGCCGCTCGTTTCCAGCAGCACCGTGCGGCCAGCGTCGGCGAGTTCGGTCATGAGGCCGAACACTTCGGGCTGCAGAAGTGGCTCGCCGCCGGTGATCTCGACCAGTGGGCACTCGAAGTTCAACGCTTGCGTCAGAACTTCCGAGCGAGTCATGCGTTCGCCGCGGTTGAAGGCGTGCGGCGTATCGCACCACACGCATCGCAGATCGCACACCGACGTCCGGATGAATACGCACGGCAACCCCGCGAACGTGGACTCGCCCTGCACGCTGCGGTAAAGCTCGTGGATCAGCAATTCACCCGCCGGCACCTTTTCCAACAAGGCGACTCGATGGGTCGCCTCGGCTGGCACAACGGCCAATGATTTCAGCTTCGTCTCACTCATACCCCCCATCTTAGCAGACTGCCTGCGATTGCTTCATCTCGCTTCGCGGGGTATACGGCCGGTCCAGGGAGGTCTGTCATGCGTTTAGCCGTTGTCATCGCGTTAATCGTCGTATCGAGTGTCATCGCAGTTGAGCCGCCAGCACCCACGGTTGCCGCCACCGTGAACGACCAGCCAATCCTCCTCGCCGATCTGGATGCGGTGGTGAACGCGAATTTGCCGAAGGTGCCGATCACAGCAGCACACCGACGACAACTCCGAACTGCGTTGCTCGACGATCTGATTGACGATGCGCTCTTGAAGCAGTTCCTCGCAAAGAACGGGCTGAAGGTCGATGTGGCTGAGGTCGATGCTCAGATGAAAGCCCTCACAACCAAGCTGACGAAAGAGAACCGCACGCTGACGCAGTTTCTCAAGGAGACCGGACAGACCGAAGCTCAGCTCCGTGAGGCGTCAGCGTTGCAGATTCAGCTTGCGGCGTATGTGAAACAAGAGGTCACCGATGACCAACTGAAAGCGTATCACGAAGCGAACCGCGATCACTTCGACAAGGTGGAAGTGCGATTGAGTCACATCGTGATTCGCACAGCGAAGAATGCCCCCGCCACGGAGCGATCAGCCGCGAAGGAAAAGCTCATCGCACTGCGGGCCGACATCGCGGCGGGCAAAACCGACTTCGCGACCGCTGCCCGCAAGTTCTCGCAATGTCCTTCGGCGAAATCCGGCGGCGATCTGGGCGTGATCCTGCGTCGTGCGTTGCCCGAGGAGGAAACGCTCGCCAAGGCCGCGTTCGCCCTCAAAGTTGGCACGCTGAGCGACATCGTGACGACGGATTACGGCTTCCACTTGTTGCTGGTCACCGACCGAAAACCGGGCACGCCGTCGGTTCTGGAGAAGTGCGTGCTGGAAGTGCTGGAAGCGTACACCGACGATTACCGCGTCGAGTTGGTGAAGAAACTCCGCAAGGACGCACAGATCCGAATCACGTTGCCTTAAAAGAGCAAAAGACAAGCCACGGATGAACACAGATGAAACACAGATAAGACAAAGAGCAGAAGGAAATTAGCCGCACGATCAAAAACCGATCAAAGACACGATTCAGACAGAATGCAGTGATTTGAACTCAGTCTTCTGGTTTGATCGTGATTCATCGTCTTTGATCGTGCGGCGATTTCGTCTTGTTTTATCCGTGTTTTATCTGTGCTCATCCGTGGCTATGTCTTTGTTTTCGTTGCCAACTTCGCGGCGAGTTCCACAGCCTTGATGAAGCTCGACACATCGGCGACGCCCTTCCAGGCGATGTCGAAGGCGGTGCCGTGGTCGACCGACGTTCTCACGATGGGCAACCCCAGCGTCACGTTCACCGCCTCCTCGAACGCCAGCGATTTCAGCGGGATGAGTCCTTGATCGTGGTACATGCAGACGTAGGCGTCCGTGGTTGCTCGCAGCTTCGGCAAGAACGCCGTGTCTGGCGGAAGTGGGCCGCTCACGTCGATGCCTGCTGCACGGGCGTCGGCAATCGCAGGGGCGATGATGCGTTCCTCTTCGCGGTCGCCGAACAGACCGTGTTCGCCAGCGTGCGGGTTCAGGCCGCACACCAACAGGCGAGGCTTGCGGCCACGCATTCGTTCCATCGCGGTCGCTGTGAACTCGATGGTTTCTCGCACGAGTTCGCGAGTCAGAAGTGCAGGCACATCGCGATACCCAACGTGAACCGTGACGAGCGAACAAGTGATGGCGTCCGACGTGAGCATCATGCAGACGCGAGGCGTCTTCGTGCGCTCGGCGAGAATCTCGGTATGTCCGGGGAAGGGAACCCCCGCAGCGTGAAGTGCTTCCTTGTTCAGCGGTCCCGTTGCAATTGCATCGACTCGCCCCGCGAGCGCTTCATCAATGGCGAACGTGACGTACTCGTAAGCCGCCTGTCCGCACGCAGCCGAAACCGCTCCAAGTTTGATGGCGTCGGCCGGAAGGTTGTGCAAATCGTGAACGAAATTGGAATCGGGAAGGGGCCAGCCGAGATGTCGTGCGACGCGATTGAGTAGCGAGAGATCGCCGATGATTTGTGGAGCGCAGACCGCACGAACGCAGGGTTCGTTCAGCAACCGCAGACACAGTTCTGGACCGATGCCTGCGGGGTCGCCCATCGTGATTGCAATGCGGGGAAGGTTCATCACCCAAGTTTATGGATCGTGATGCGGTTGTGGCCGACGCTCACGATCTCCTTCGCGTCGTCGGTCATGTCGAACTCGTGAACGTGCATCATTACCTTTTCCTGGCGAAGCGTCTTCTTCGCGGCCACGTCGTAGAAGAGGAAGAAGCCTTCGCCCGCACCGCCTGCACCGACGAGCCAGGAACCATCCGGTGCCCACGCGAGCTTGTTCACCAACCCCGCGAACTTGTCGCCGGGGAATTCGGCCGTCTGCTTGCCCGCCTTCCAATCGAACACTTCAACGCGAGCCTTGCCTTCGAGGTGGTCGATGTTGCCGACCTTGCCCATGCCGCCGACGGCGAGTTGCTTGCCGTCTGGACTGAACGCCAGCGAGCGAATGCCGCCGATGGAGTGCAGGCGTTGCTGTTTGTCCCAGGTGTACATCACCGGTGCCTCGCACTCGCCAATCTGCTGACCTGCCTTCACGTCCCACACTGCAACGTGCCCCGTCTTGTCGCCGGTCGCGAGGTGCTTGCCGTCGTCGGAGAAGGTCACCGCGTAGAGCATCGAGATGAAATCGTGTGGCGTCTTCTCCTTGTGTCCGCGGAGATCGTGAACCAGTTTGCCGGTCGCTGCATCCCACACTTTGCACGCCATGTCGTCGGCGATGCTCACGACGAGCTTTCCGTCCGGCGACGCGATCACTTTGCGAATCCACTTCGAGTGGGCATCGACCGTGCGAATCACGTCGCCGGTTTCGATGTCGCACCACTTCAGTTTGCCGTCGTAGCCGCCGGAGATGAGGTTCATCTTGGCGAGCGCCACGCCAGTGACGTAGCTCTCGTGCGAGTACAGTTCCTTCGGCGTGAACTTGGTGGCCGTGAGGTCAGCGGAGTAGACCTTGAAGTCGGAGCAACCGAGGTACACGGCGTCGGTGCCCGTGAGGCGAGCGATGCCGAACACGATGACCGGCTGCGAAAAGTCTTTGGCGAGCTTCAGGGTATCAGGGTTGGGGGATGGCATGATTGAGGTGGTGGTTGTGGGGTGGGTTGTTGTCTGACGTTTAGCCGCGACCCTGAGGGAGCGTTCTCGCTCCCCTCCGGTCGCGGCTACGCGAGGTTATTTGAGTACTTCCTTGATCGCGTGGATGCCTGGGTTCACCAGCGGAATCGGACGACTGCCGACGTAGTAGTTCTTCTCCGGGTTGATGCCCAACGCTTCGTAAATCGTCGCGAACAAGCTGCCCGCGTCCACCTGCTCCGCGACCACCTTGTTCCCCTTGTCGTCCGTCTTGCCGTAGACCGAGCCGCCCTTGATGCCGCAACCCGTGATCGTCGAACTCCACGCACTCGCGAAGTGATCGCGACCCAGGCTCGCATTGATGCCAGGCGTGCGACCGAACTCCGAAAGCGTCACAATCATCACGTCGTCGAGCAGGCCGCGTTCCTTCAAGTCGTCGATGAGCGTCGCCATGACGTGATCGAGTTCAGGCACCATTTCCTGGTGCGTCTCGAAGTTCTGCCCGTGGCTATCCCACCACGCACGACCCACCCGCACGAACGGCACGCCAGCTTCCACGAGTCGGCGAGCAATCAACACTTGTTCCGCGAACTGCGTCGGGCCGTAACGGTCGCGAACCTTCTGCGGTTCTTGCGTCACGTCGAACAGCTTCTCGGATGACATGATGCCGCGAACTCGCTCGTAGGCTTCGTTCTGGCTGTTCATCGTGTCGGAACTGCGGCCGGCGACGAACTGCTTGCCGAGTACATCGCGGAGGTCGGAACGTTCCTTGTGGTCGAGATCGCTGATGTCCGCCAGGCGCTTGATGAACTCCGGATAGTTGCTCGTAGTGAGATCCATCGGGGCGTAGCGTGCGCCGAGGAACCCGCTGTCGCCGGGAGCCATGCCGCGGCCCTCGGTCTGCGTGTAGAAGCTCACGTAATCCGGAACCTTGCTGTCAGCTCGGGCCATCTCGCGAGCCAGGACCGCTCCGAGGTCGGGGTAGCGAAGGGCGGCTTCGTTGCGGCGACCACGCATCATCGTGATCGCGGCGCTGCCGTGGTCGCCGTTCTTGGTGTCGAGACCGCGAAGGATGCAAGTGTTCTTCATCCGCTGTGCCATCTTCGGCATCAGCTCGGAGATCGCCACGCCTGGAACGTCGGTCTTGATCGCTCGGAATGGTCCGCCGGTGCTGGCCCCTGGCTTCGGGTCCCACGTTTCAAGCTGGCTGGCACCGCCCGCGAGCCACAGCAGAATGACACGCTTCTGCGTCTTCTTCAGGGCGTCGTTGACGCCGGGTGCGGCGAGTGCGTTCAACTGCGTCATGTCGGCGGCAAGGCTGACGCCTGCGGCACCGGTTGCGCCGAGGAACGCGCGACGGTTCATGTCGTGCTCGTGAGAGCCGCAGAATCGGGAACGAGACATGGGTATTGCTCCGTGTGAGCGGTGGGATGAATCGCGGGTGTGTCAGTAACTGAAACGGAACTCGGGGCTGGTGACCAGCGCCCACATCACCTGTCGGTAGGCTTCGGCTTCGCGGCCCTGTCGCTTCTCGACGTATGCGGTGATCGCTTTCACTTCCTCAGCGGTCGCAGGGCGGCCATACGCGGTCTTCACCAGGAACTCAGCCGCTTCTTTCGGCTCCTTCATCAGCTTAACCCGACCGAGAGCGCTACCGCCACCGTCGGTCAGGAATTCCCGCATGATGCGGTCGCCGTTGCTGAACAGCAACGCTTCGCCGACGCCGATCTGGAAGTTGTCCGTCGGCTGTGAGATTAAGCTCGCGAAGCCACGGCCAGCGTTCTCGGCTTGTTCCAGCAGTTTCTCCAGTTCTTCGGGCTTCTTTCCCTCGAACGATGCGGGATCGGTCGCCGCGATCTTCAGGGAGGTCGCGAGTTGGTTCGGCGTCATCGGCTTCAGCTTGGCGACGGCGAATAGCTTCGAGTCGGGCAGGCTCGACTCGTACTTGCTGCTGCGGGAGTATGCCTTGCTCAACACGAGACCGCGTGTGAGTCGCTTCAGGTCGTAGCCATTGGCGGCGACATCGCGTGCCAGCCATGACAGCAGTTCCGGGTGAGTCGGGCGATTCTCGGAGTGCATCTGATCGAGCGGATTCACCAACCCAGCCGCGAAGTAGCGGTGCCACATCCGGTTCACGATGTTCTTCGCGAAGAAGTCGGCGTTCGCATCCTTCAGTGCAACCTCGACCAGCTTCCCGCGAGCGCTGAACTTCGGTGCGGGCGGCGCAGTCTTCGCGGTCTTCGCTTTGTCGAGCGCTTCCTTCTCTTGCTTCATCTCAGCGGGCGTCGGTTCCTTGCTGCTCTCTTCGATCACGGTGCCGGTCAGGAACATCATCTTGGCGGTGCGCTCGGCTCCCTTCGTCGGCTTGTACTTGATGGTGCCGTAGCCGCGTTCGCCGAGGAAGCCGCCGTTCTCGAACGTGCGAGCGAGGAACATCTTCATGCCGTAGAAGTGATCCTGCGTCCAGTCCATCACGAGCGGGTGGTTATGGCACTGGGCACAGCTCACGTTCACGCCGAAGAACGCGACGCTCACATCGTTCGTGAGTTTGTCGGCGTCGTTCACGCGACCCTTGATGAACTCGGCAGCGCCTTTGAGCTTGGCGTCGGTTTCGTCGGCGAGCACGACTTCGCGGAAGATCTTGTCCCAGGGTTTGTTCTCGCGCACGGCGTCGGTCATGTACTGCCGGAACCCGCCGCTACTGCCGCGACCATTGCCGTCGGGGTTGAACATCGCCTCGAACAGCGCCGCTTGGTGCCTGGCGAAGCCGGGCGACGCAATCAGCCGATCGACCAGCTTCGTGCGCTTGTCGGAGTCTTTCGATTTGACGTATTCGTCGACTTCGGTGGTCGTGGGAATGCGGCCGACGAGGTCGAGAGTGAGGCGACGAATGAGGGTCGCGTCGTCGGCTTGACCCGCGGGGGTCGCGCCAGCTTCGGCAATCGCGGCGTCGATGTATTGATCGATGACCTGCGGAATCGGCTTGGATGCCGGCGCGAGGTCGTCAGCGGAAACGATGTTCGCGGCGAGGGTGCAGATGGCCGCGGTCAGCAGCAGGCGGAGCCGCATGCGGTGCTCCAGGTAGGCGGGGTGAACTTGCAGTGCGGATCGGGCGGGGAGGGATGCAGATCCGGCGGGCGGGATGTACTCAAGATATTGTAACATCGGTTCCCGCAGACGCCAGCGACAAACTCAACGGTTTCACGGTGTCAACTCAGCGAAGGCGGTTTCAGCGTTTCTCATTGGTTCCGGGCCACTCCCCCACCCCTCGTCCGGAACCAACCCGTTCTGCTCCGGAACCATTTCGCTCGTCCGGAAGAAATTATATCAGAGTATCCCCTCTGGAACCTCAACTGATCCAGGCACCAAAACTTGCGGCGATGGACGACAATGACGATGAATTTACCTGTACATTATTTCAGGCCCGGAACCATTTCATTCGTCCGGAAGAAAGTGCATTGGATTATGGGCCGGCAGTGGGTCCGATTTCCGTAAAACCGATGCGCAATGAACGATAGCGTCGTGGGTTTTGGGTGAAGGTGTTCCCCCTCACCCGGCTCGCAAAGACTCGCGGCGACCTCTCCCCCATCAAAGCATGGGAGAGAGGTGGGGCGCAGCGGCTTCTCGACAGGTTAAACCAACCCATTTCTTTCAAGAGAAAACTGGAGAGCCCACCTCGCCCCCATGCTTTGATGGGGGAGAGGTCGCCGCGAGTCTTCGAGCGGCGGGTGAGGGGGGGAAATGCCTTTCTCCAGTATCAGCAGCAATTCCGTTCATTATGCCATCTCGGTTCTAATCGTCACACCGATTTGCCAGACCGGAATCAATCTCGCAGACTCTGCAATCAAAATGGCGCACGCGGAGCGCTCATCAATTAGAATTGACATTACCCACGCTCGTTCATGCAACGACACAGAGGATTCCCGTGTCGATCGTCGCACAGTGTCCCCACTGCGAAACGAAGTTCAATCTTGAGCCGGAAATGGCCGGCAAGAAGATGCGCTGCCCGAACTTCGACTGCCAACAGGTGTTCAAGGTTCAAGCGAGCGCACGGCCAACCGAACCGGAACCGTCTCCGCCTCCGCCGCCACCAAAACCAGTGCCGCCTCCAGCCGCCCCTCGAGTGGCGCGTCCGACTGTTCCCGCGAAGCCGAAAGCACCCGATAGTTCCGTGACCCCCGAGCGGCCAGCGAAGCCACGACCACAACCGCCCGTCGCACAACCGAAGGTCAAGGAAGTCGTCTGGAGCGAAGACGCCGACCTTCCACCACCACCGCCGAAGGCCAAGAAGCCAGTTCGGGCGGTCGTTGATGAACCCGAGGATATCGACGATCGGCCCATCCTTCGCCGCAAGAAAAAGAAGTCACGCGGCCCGGTCATTCTGATTGGCATGTTGGTCGTCGTCATCACCGTGGCTGGGTTCATCGGGCTGAAGGTGCTGAAGTTCCAGGGCGACAGCGAGGAAGCACTCGCGAAGCAAGCCGAGGCCGATTACAAGAAGCCCGATTATCCCGTGGCTCAGAAGGCGTTCCAGAAGCTCGCGGAAGAGTACCCCAACAGCGACAACGCACCCAAATACAAGTTCTTCGCCGACCTCGCGGGGTTGCAACTCGCTGTCAAATCGGCCGCCAATCGCGAGAACCCGGAACCCGTGTTCGACAAACTCAAGCAGTTCATCGAGGCGAACAAAGGCTCGGAATTCGCGAAGCACACGACCGGCTACGGGCGCGACATCTACGAATCCGGAAAGAAAGTCGGCGAAGACCTCGCGGCATATGCCGAGGAGCGCGTCAAAGCCAAGGAACTTGAGAAGGTCGATAAGTCTGTCGCCAGCGGTCGCGAGTTGCTCACGCTTGTTGAGCCGTTCAAAGCTCCCGACGATTCGCCACTCGATTCGGTCCGCAAGAGTCTCGACCAGGCCGAAGCGGGGGCGAAGCGAGAACGCGACCGCACGGCCGCACTCGCCAAAGCATCGCGACAACTGGAAACCGTGTCCGACGCGATGATTCAGATGGTCGAGGGCGAGTTGACCGCGGCCGGCTTCATCGCCGATCCCGACGCTCAGGCCATGATCGTCGCCGCTCGCGGCAAGTTGCGTGAATCAGTGAAGTACGTCGCCGAGCCGGTTGCTCCGCGAGCTGCACCGCTGAGTTCTGCCGCGACGATCCTGTTCGTTTCCCCCATCGGTCAGACTCGCCGCGGTCCCGCTGCTGGTCCGGGTGATCCGCCGCCGTCGGTGTTCCTCGCGGTCGCCCGAGGCATCCTTTACGCTCTCGAAGAAGATAGCGGAGCGCTCGTGTGGGCTGTTCGTGTTGGCACGGAGATTACCGAGCCGCCTGCCGTCGCGCGAATCACACTCGACGATGGGCCGACCGATCTGGCGGTTGTCGCTTCCAATGCGGGCGGTGTGCCAGCACTCACGGCGTATGTCGTCAAGACAGGTGAAGCGCGATGGTATCAACCGCTGGAGTTTCCGGCTGCTGGCCCGGCTGCGATCATCGGAACTCGTGCGTTTGTTGCGATTCGCGATGCGGTGGGCACGATCTACGAGTACGACCTGACGACCGGCGAACGCAAGGGGCACATCAAACTCGGGCAGCCTGTAGGCCCTGGGGCGGTGGTTCGCGGTGGAACGGGCCTGCTCTACGTTGCCGCAGACGCTCGCCGAGTTTATGTTCTCGACGCGGGCGGCAAGGAAGACGACGGCACACCGAAGCCGCCGCTGTGCGTGCAGGTGATCGCGACAGGGCACCTGCCGGGCACGCTTCGCACGCCGCCTTCGCTCCTGGGTCCGGACGGCGACGAACCCGGTGACCGTTGGATGGTCCTCGCACAAGCCGATGGCCCAACGAGTACGAAAGTTCGCGCATTCCCGCTGGTTCCAATACAGACGCCGACTGATGGGAAGGTGCCGGCCGAAACAGTGGTCAGCGCCGTCGAACTGAGCGCTCCGGGTTGGGTGTGGTTCCCGCCCGTCAGCGACGGTGAACGGCTCGCACTTGTGACCGACACTGGCCAGTTCAGGCTCTACGGCGTGAAGCAACCGAACAACCTCGACAAGCCTCTGTTCGCGCTGCCCGCACCAACGCTGCCGACGCCAACGCCCGGCACCGCGAACCCTGGACTGATTTTCCCCGCGGAAGAGGCCGCGTTCTGGGTGCTCGCAAATGGGTCGATGCAGCGGTATCGGTTGGGCCTGCACCCGGCTCGCGGCGTGGAATTGACACCAGTGGCGAAGCCGCACGATTTCGGCATTCCGACGCAGCCGGCGCAGTTCAACAGCCGGAAAACTTCAGCGTGCCTCGTTGTGCGGTCTGCGAACTCGGCAGGCTGTCGAGCAGTGCTGATGAATCTGAGCGATGGCGAAATCCGCTGGCAGCGTCAGCTTGGTGTGATTCCCGCTGCTCCGCCGCTCATTCAGGATAGCGGTGTGATTCTCGCGGCTGAAGACGGCGGCTTGATCGCGCTTCCCGCGACAGGTGCCGCAATGCCGGGCCGCACCACGGTCGCGCCTCCCGCGTGGGTGATTGCCGACTCGCCCGAACGCGCGACCGGGCCGACCGTCGTGACTAGCTCCGCCGACGGCAAGAATATCTTCACGGTGACGCCGCTGCTGGAACTCGAAGGCACCAAGTCGATTCCGAAGTGGCTGATCCGCCGCATTACCGGCGGGCAGATCACGCACCGCGGAACGGCTGTCGCTCCGGGTGGCATCGCGGGTCAGCCCGTGGTTCTTGGCGATTTGTTGCTCATCCCGGCGACTGATGGAACCGTCTATCGGCACGTTCTCGGGACAGGGAAGGTGAACCCGGACTCGGTAGTCGCGGGTCCACCGTGGGCGAGCGACCGTCGCCCAGCCGATGCGGTTTGCTTCCTCACGCCGACCTCGGATTCGACATTCCTCACCAACGACGGCAGCAAGAAATTCGCGTCGTGGAGTTGGCCGAAGGGTGGCAACTGGAGTCCGGCGGGCAAGGAGTGGGAGCTTGGCGAACGGTCTGCGGGGCCGGGCATCGTGTTGCCGGCGCTGCCGGGCGAGTCACCTCGGTTGCTGCTCGCGGATGTGACGGGAAGCGTCTTGATGTTTGCCGCTGACCGCCCCGGACAATCGGTTCGACGCTGGCGACCAAGCGGCGGCCTTCCCGCAGGCAAGCCGACATCGCCGTTCGTCGTTCAGACAGACACCATGAATCGGCTGGTCGTGACGTACACGGTCGAGAACAAGTTCCTGGTGTGTCTCGATCCTGAGCGTGAGCATCCGCGATGGGCCAAGAAGATTGGCGAAGAGGTCGACGCGACGCTCGTTGGTGCGCCGCGAGCCGCTGGCGGCGGACGGTGGTATGTGAGCGATCTCGGCGGACGTGTGACGCTGCTCGACCCTGAAGGCGAGACGCACGAGGTGCTGAAGATTGGGTTGCCGGGGGTGGTTCCGGCTGTGGCCGTGGGTTCCGTTGGCGGCGGAAGTGTACTCGTTCCGCTGTCGGACGGCTCGACCGTGCTGCTGACATTCACGGCAGCCCCACCGCCCACACCGGAACCGAAAGGCAAGCAGTGACAGGTTCGCATGAAATGGGAGAGCGAGGCGGCTCCTCCTCCCATCGAACGGGTCACAACCACCGGGTTCTTGGATGAAACGACGTTCCCTCTGGGCTAACGGAAGCCGATCCCAGCGTTCGACATTTCCTGAAACCAAATAAAATCGTTTTGTTGCCCGCCAACTTGAACAGGAACGCACCCATGTCGTCAGAATTGCCTGTCCTGATCATTGGAGCCGGTCCCACGGGCTTGATGCTCGCCGGCGAACTCTCTCGCTATGGCGTCAAATGCCGACTGGTGGACAAGCGAGACAAACCACTCGACACCTCGCGAGCGGTCGCGATCCAGGCCCGAACTCTCGAAATCTTCTCGTATCTCGGCATCCTCGACGAGTTCACCCCGCGTGGCACCGTCTACCACGGGATGTCCGCTTATAGCGGCCAGAAGCGCCTCGTTCACGTCACGATGGACGAACTCGATTCGCCGTACCCGTTCGTCCTCGGCGTGCCACAAACCGACACCGAAGACATCCTCCGCAAACGACTCGCGGGGTTTGGGCTGTCAACGGAGTGGACAACTGAACTGACCGGCTTTGTTGCGGATGACGCGGGCGTCACGGCCACGCTGAAAAAGCCCGACGGCACAGCGGAAACGGTTCGCTGTCGCTGGCTGATCGGAGCCGACGGCGCGCACAGTCCCGTTCGCAAGGGCGCAGGGCTGACGTTCCTCGGCGAAACCTACGAGTCCGGATTCGCCCTCGCGGACGTGCGAATCGACTGGGCACTTCCACACGACGAAGTTCTCGTTTTCCCTGGGGATGGCGCACACGGCCTGACTGCGGCGTTCCCGCTTCCGGGCGAGAATCGCTACCGCTTGACGTGGGAGTTCGAGGCGACGCACAAGGTTGAAGCCGGGGCAGTCGCACAGCACGGGCGGGTTACTGACGTGCCCGAACCGACACTCGAGTCCACGCAAAAAATCCTTGATGAGCGGGTTGGCTTCCCGGCGAAGGCGCACGATCCTGTGTGGTTCGCGAACTTCCGGGTGAACTCGCGAATGGCGGCAGCGTACCGCAACGGTCGGGTGTTCCTGGCGGGCGACGCGGCTCACATCCATAGCCCGGCTGGCGGGCAGGGGATGAACACCGGCTTGCAGGATGCCTTCAACCTGGCGTGGAAGTTGGCGTTCGTCGAGAACGGAGCGGCGAAGCCTGCGATCCTCGATTCCTATCACGCCGAGCGACACGCGGTTGGCATCGACCTCCTCAAGAACACCGACCGGCTTGCCGGCGTTGCGATGATGCGTCACCCCGTCGCGATCGCCGTGCGGAACAACGTCATGCGTGTCGTGTCTGGCTTCGAGGTGTTCCAACAGCGAGTCCGACGGACGATCTCCGAACTGGCCATCGGTTACCGCAAGAGCCCACTTTCCGCGGAGCATCACGGTAGCCTGCTCGGCTCGATCTTGCCGCACGGAGCAGATGACCCCGGCGTATGGGCCTGGCGAGAGTTCGCGAACGGTCCCCATGCTGGCGACCGTGCCCCCGATGCCGTCCTTGGCGGCGGTCACATCTTCGACCTGTTCCGCGATCCGAAGCGGTTCACACTGCTTGCTTTCGCTGGCAAAGACGCGAAGCCCGAAACGGTTGCACATCAGCGGGAACTGCTGGCGAAGGTGACGGCGGAATGGGGCACGCGGGTTCACGGGGTGCTCATCGAGTCCGCAGAAGAGGCTGCGACTGACCGGTATGGCGCTCGGTCGCCGTGCGTCTACTTGGTGCGTCCGGATGGCTACATCGCGTACCGTTCGCAACCGGCGGACCTGTCGAAGTTGAGCGAATACCTGAGGGGCTGGTTGGTGTGAACCCAGACGTGCGGGGTAGGTTACTTGAAGGGAAGCAATCCATGAACACAACCGCGACCGATCCGCTGATGCCGAGCGACGAGTTTCTCCGCCTCCACGGCGGGGAAACGTGCGTGGAACTCGTCCGTGGCCAAGTTGTGAGGTATCCCATGCCCGGTGGCCCACACGGTTTTATCACAGGAAATGCAACCGCGATACTTCACAACTTCGTGCGGGAACACAAACTTGGCCGCGTGTTCACGAACGACACGTTCACGAAAACGCGAGTGAAGGAAGCGAGCGAGACGCTGCGAGGGCCGGACGTGGCGTTCGTGAGTTACGCTCGGATGCCGAAGGGGCCGATCCCCAACGGCCCGATTCCGTCCCCCGATCTGGTCGTTGAAGTGCGTTCCCCCTCCGATCGCATTCCTCAACTCAGCGCGAAGGCTACCGAGTACCTCGACGCTGGCGTCACGGTGGTGCTTGTGCTCGACCCAGAAACCGAATCGCTCGCCGTCTTCCGTGAGAACGAATTTCCGATCCGGATGCACAACGGCGACGAACTCACGCTTGCCGACGTGCTGCCGGGCTTCGCTGTCGAGGTGAAAAAGTTCTTCGAGGAATGACGCCCTGCGACGCAGTGGTTGACACGAAATCATGAGGTTCGCCCATGGCCGAGATTGCAATCACGGTGATCGACCCCGCTGGAAATCGGTTCGAGCAACGGGTCGATAACTACGCCATCGTGCGGAACGTGATTCCGACATTCGTGAAGCAACTCGGCTTGCCCACGCAGCTCACGTATCAACTCATCCCCGTGGGCACTCGCTCGAAACTGCTCACTGAGAAGTCGCTGGTTGCGGGCGGCGTGCGGCCGGGTTCGGAGCTGAACCTCATTCCGATTCACGATGTGGTGTTCAACACTCTCACGAAGAAACTCTACGACGACTCGCTGGCTTTCGCGCAGCAGAAACAGTGGGAGCCAGCCAGAGCGTGCCTCGAACTGCTCTTCCGTGCTCACCCCGCTCAACCCGACCCCGCTGGCTTGTGTCAGTCGGTTCCGGGCTATTCCGGCACCGTTCCCAGCACGCCGGTGAACGTCCCCACTCGCCCCGTCGGAATGGCGAAGCTCACCGTCCCACCGGTTGAATCGGAACCCGAACCGCGTGCGCCGGTGCCACAGCCCAAAGCGAAAACCGGCGGCGGGTGCTTCGGTCTTATTCTCGTCATGCTCTGCCTTCCTCTCGGTGGTCGGGTCGTTCTCTCGGGTGAAGCTGTTCCAACCCGCATCACAACCGAAGGCAGTTTCAAGCAGAACATCCAGTGGTCGCCGGACGGCAAGACGTTGCTGTTCACGCGAATACATCAGGGGAAGATGTCGCTGTGGCAGATGCCTGCAGACGGCGGCGAGATGAAACGCCTGTTGCCCGAACACAAGGAACCGCACTTCGACGGCGGCTACTCCAAGGACGGAAAGCGAATCGTGTACGTGTACGACAACCTTCAGGGCACCGATGGCAAGCTGCGAATCAACGTGTGTGCGGCCGACGGCTCCGACGACAAGACGCTGATTCCGCACAAGGCGTTCGAGGAGTCGCCGCGGTGGAGCCCCGACGGCAAACTCGTGCTGTGGGTTTCGACACGCGACAAGAACCCCGACCTCTACACCGTGGACGCCGACGGGAAGAACGAGAAGCGGCTGACATCGGACCTGGCCTACGACCTGCACCCCGCATGGAGTCCCAACGGAAAGCAGATTGCGTTCGCGAGCGGTCGCAGTGGTCGACAGAAGCTTCACGTCATGAATGCCGACGGCAGCGGCGTGAAGAAACTCACCGACGGCGAGTTCCTCGATGCGTGGCCAGCGTGGCGACCGGACGGCAAGCAGATCGCGTTCGCGTCGAACCGTTCCGGCAACTCCGACATCTGGCTGATGAACGCCGACGGCAGCGGGTTGGCGAACCTCACGAACAACGAAGCCCAGGATACGAGTCCCGCGTGGAGTCCGGATGGGAAGAAGTTGGCGTTCGTGTCCACTCGCGACGGCGGCAGCGATCTCTACGTGATTGAGGTGAAGTGATCCATGTCCGACGGAGACGCACTTCGACAGGCGGTTCTCGCGGACCCAGACGAAGACACACCGCGATTGATCTACGCCGATTGGCTCGACGAGAACGGTCAGGGTGATCTGGCTGCGTTCATCCGCCTTCAAATTGAAGCGGTGCGTGCCGACCCGTTCAGCGTGCAGGTCCGCAACGCCACCAAGCGAGCCGGAGCACTTCTCGAAAAGTACGGTGCCGTGTGGCACGCACGCATTCGCGAAGTCATTCAGGGACAACTCGAAGACTTCGTCGGCGTGCAGGTGAGCAATTCGCTGGTGAGCCCGCTCCGCGATGTGGTGAAGGTGAAAGCTCGCTTCGAGCGAGGATTCGTTGGCCACGTCACACTTCAGCCGCCCGTGTTCGTCCGTGCCGCGAACGGCATCTTCGGAGCGGAGCCGATCCAGTCGCTCGAACTGATTCGCTTCGCCACACCCGATGATGTGCCGCTGGAACCCGTGTTCGAGGTGCCGCAACTCCGACACCTTCGACGGCTGGAATTCGCTCGTCCGCAGCAGATCACGCACAGCATCACGGAAGAGGAATACGCCGCGATGCTGAGCTGTTCGCATCTGAGTGGCCTTCGGGATTTGTCGCTGCGAGAGAACGTGGTGCCACCGCCGTGGCTCGTGGACTTGTTCAACGGCGATCAGTTCCCCGAGCTGCAAGGTCTCGACATCGCAGAAATCCCGAACCTTGGCCCCGCACTCGTGAACGCCTTTGCCCGAGCGAATCACCGCGAGATTCGCCGATTGAATGTCACGGGAGTGGTGTTCACTTCGGACGAAATGCGGCAACTGCTGACGAGCCGATGCCTGCGTCACGCAGAAGAACTGCGGCTCGGAGGGGCATGGCTGAGTGGCCGTGCCGGACCATTATCCCACATCAACCCCGGCTGGGTGCTCCCGCTCGAACGGTTGGTGATTCTCGACCTCAAGGGGCAACGACTCGGAAACGAGGGCGTCGGCGACATTTTGAAGCAATCCGCGGCATCGGCGCTGCGATGGCTTGGTCTGTCGTTCAACGGCCTCGATTCGGGAGTGCTGCGGTTCTTCACCGAGTCAAAGCACCTGAGCCTGAACCATCTCGATGTGCGTGGGAACAACTTCACGCCTTCCGGAATCAAGGCTCTGAAAGCTCGCTTCCCCGATGCTGTGATCGAAGTGTGACGCCGAGCAGCGCACGGGCCGCCACGGAGGGCGGCCCCTACAAAACAAGGCGCTTTCTCTTGTAGGGGCCGCCCTCCGTGGCGGCCCTTGCCTCAATAGGTTGCCATATGCGAATCGTTTGCGTTTCCGACACGCACGCAAGGCATCATCTCACCGTCATTCCCGACGGCGATGTGCTCGTTCACGGTGGCGACATCACCCGTCGCGGCAGTCTCGAAGATGTCGAATCGTTCGACCGCTGGCTCGGAACGCTGCCGCACAAACACAAGATCGTCATTTGCGGGAATCACGACTTCTGCTTTCAGGAGCGGGCGAGTGAAGCTCGTGCCCGCATCACGAACGCGATCTACCTTGAAGACTCCGGTTGCGAGATCGACGGCATCAGCTTCTACGGCAGTCCGTGGCAACCGTACTTCGGCGGATGGGCGTTCAACTTGCCGCGTGGCGAGGAGCTTGCGAAGGTGTGGGCGAAGATTCCCGTCGGTGTCGATGTGCTCATTACGCACGGACCACCTTCTGGGATTCTCGATCAAAACCGCATGGGTGATCTTTGTGGCTGTCGCGACCTGTTCGACCGCGTGTTCGAGGTGAAACCGCAACTTCACGTCTTCGGGCACATCCATGAATCGGCCGGACGCAGCGAGCACGACGGCATCATCTTCGTGAATGCCAGCACCCAACTCGGAGAGGGTAGCGGGGTGGTCGTCGAACTGGCCGAGCGGTCCGAGTGACTTCACTTCACGCGGGCGTCGGTAAACGTCAGTCTGTTCGGCCCGCTGAACGAGGTACATCGCGGTGACCTCCGTGGCACCCCGTGCAGGTCACTCCAGAAGCGCGAAACAATACCTCGGTGCGATCTCCATCTTTCGAGCGCAACGCAGCCTCCAATTCACGAGCCAATCGTTCAGCCTCGATGAACCCCCTTCGCATCGCTGGTTCTCGCGTTACCGCAGGCAGTCGCGCCGCCTCTCGGTAGAGTTCCGCTAACTGCACTGCTTCATGCGCTGGGTCCACGTCCGGGTGATTCGGTGGTGTCTTCCATCCTGCTGCCTTGACTGCCTTCAATCGGTCCCAGCGTTCATCGACGGCAACCATCAATCGCGTCAAATCGGGCACGACAGCCGTCTCGGGCAACTCGGTCACCCGGTCGAGTTCACCGGGTAGTGCATTTCCCACTCGCTCGACATCGGCGAACAACCCCTTGTAGCGGGGATCAGTTCCGGCCGCAGTCAGGAAGTCGAGTGCGGTTCGCGCATCGCAACGCTCATCGAGACAGCGAGCCACGGCAATCGCAGCAGCCGGCCCCCGATGCTGACCGTGATGGCAATGGACGTACACCGGGCCAGACGAGTCGCGGACAACACGAGCGATCCGGAGGGCAGTATCGCGTGGCACCCCGTCGTATCCGATTGGGAGATGAGCATACCGCAACCCGTGCCGTCTCGCGGTTTCCACTTCGGGCGTCGCTCCATCCACGGAAACGACAACCACGATTCCGAGTTCGCGGAGAGAACGGAACCCAGCATCGCCTTCGGGACTGCTGCCCGAGTAAAGGCGGTCGGTGAGACGAAAAACGTTGTGCAAGCCTGGCCGATCACCGAGCCGTGTTGGAGCAAACGCCGACGACGAGTTGGGCGGCACCGCGACATCGGGGACGGGGCGAGAACAGCCGATGTGGCCAGTGGCGAGACACACGACAAGGAAGAAGATGAACCTTGGGGACACGCAATCGACTCCGAGACGACAGGCAGAGACAGGTCATCATCGTATCCGGAGCGGGCAGGCGGAGCGATGAGTCCCGTACAATGAACGCGGCGCAAAGTCGCGTGAGATTGCACGGAGTCTGGCGAAATGACCGCATCCGGCAAACGTCCTCAGGGCGGCTGGCGATTGCCAGCGAATACTTCCTTGCGTTGAGGTCAACGTGCTGAATCAAACGCTTCTTCCATTACTTCTCCTGGCTTTGTTGGGACTCATCCCAGTGAACGCGGACGAGAAGGAGAAGTCTCCATTACCTGAGACTCCCGCACCGAAACTTCCGCTCGGGAAGGAGACGACCTACGTTACCGGCCCGCTCGACAAACAGGGGTATGTCGATTACGAGGCTGCGTTGAACGCGGAGTTGAGTCGCGGCATCACACCAGCGAAGAACGCCAACGTACTCCTGATCGCGGCGTTTGGACCGGCTCCAGAAGGCGGCACCGGCTTGTCGCTTGAGTGCTATCGGTGGCTCGACATCAACGCTCCGCCGAAGGATGGCGAATACTTCGTCAGCCTCACTGCGTACGGGAAGCAGAGACTCGCCCTCAGTGACCTGCAACTGGAGACAGTCTTCGATCAGCAAACGCGGGCGACGGCGCGGCCGTGGTCGGCCAAGGACTATCCCGTGATTGCAGAGTGGGTGAAAGCGAATGACAAACCGCTCGGTCTGGTGATGGAGGCGTCGAAGCGGCCCGAATACTTCAGCCCAATTTGCTCGAATCGCGCCGTGGGTGGTCCGAGTAACCTGATCGGTGGGTTATTGCCCACCGTCTCGAAGTGCCGTGAAGCCGTATCCGCTCTGAACGCCCGTGCGATGCTCCTGGTCCATGAGGGAAAGTTCGACGACGCCTGGAACAACATCCTCGCCAGCCATCGACTCGCGAGACTCGTTTCCCGAGGTGCCACTCTGATCGAGGGACTCGTGGGGGTGGCCATCGGTCAGTCTGCCAGCAACGCAACCGTGGCGTATCTCGAACAATCCAAGCTCACATCGAAGCAAGCTCTCGAACGACTGAAGGATTTGCGGAACCTGCCGCCGTTCGCCTCGTTTGCCGAGAAAGTCGAGATCATGGAACGCTTCAGCGGCCTCGATGCGCTCCAGAGCGTCCGCCGTGGCGCAACTGGCGACCTCTTCGGGCGGGTACTCACGAAAGAGGAGTCGAAAGCACTGGAGGCAATCGACTGGGCTCCGGCGATGCAGACCATGAACGGTTGGTACGACCGCATCGTTGCCGCTATGCGGCTCAAGGAACGAACTGCCCGCGAGAAGGGGCTCGATAAAGTCGAAGCGGAACTTCAGGCTTTGCAAAAGCAAGTCCGGGAAGTGGAAGACCTCCTGAAACTGCTCGTTGCGAAGGGCGGGCCAGACAAAGCGACTGGCAAGCGACTCGGTGATGGCCTCATCACGTTGCTGAGCCCGTCAGTTCGGAAGGTGCAGGCCGCCCGCGACCGAGCTGAACAAGTCGAGAGAAATCTGCATATCGCGTTCGCTCTGGCGGCTTACCACGCCGACCACGGGCGCTATCCGGAAACGCTCGACGATCTCGCCCCAGAGTACATCCCGGCCATCGTGGGCGATCTGTTCTCGGGCAAGGCGCTCATCTATAAGCCGGGGGAGAAAGGATACCTGTTC
This sequence comes from Planctomycetota bacterium, assembly GCA_021413735.1. GTDB lineage: Bacteria > Planctomycetota > Planctomycetia > Gemmatales > Gemmataceae > Gemmata. Next base: position 32,447 of record JAIOPV010000095.1, on the reverse strand, counting down.
TACAGCGTCGGCCCCAACGGCAAGGATGACGGGGGCAGATGGTTTGACGATGCCCCCCCGGGAGACGACCCGCGAGTTCGGATGCCACTGCCGCCATTGAAGAAGAACTGACCTTCATCTTGTGACGCACTCGATTAGAGCGGTTTCGGGAAATGTGTAGCGTGTGGGCGGGCCGCCACGGAGGGCGGCCCCAACCAAGCAAGGCGGTTTCGCTTGTAGGGGCCGCCCACCGGGGCGGCCCGCGTGAGCCGAACGAACGCTCCACCATTTCTGAAAATGCTCTAGCCGTCCTGGCGGGTTTCCAACCCTGTGAGGGTGCCGGTACTGCTGCCGAACTTGTCCACCTCCAGACCGAGACGCTGGAGCATCGAGACATAAAGATTGCACAGCGGCGGGTTGCTCTTCGGGTCGAATGCGAGGTGCTGGCCGTGTTTGAAGCCGCCACCGGCGAGTAGCACCGGCATGTTCTTGACGCCGTGAGTGCTGGCGTCGGCGAGGTTACTGCTGAAGAACACCGTCGTTCGGTCGAGTAGCGTGTTGCCGTCTTCCTTCGTGTCCTTCAACTGCTTGAGGAAGTCGCGCAGGGTCTTCATCTTTTCGGTTTCGAGCTTCTTGAGTTGCTCAATCTTGGACGGGTCTTTGCCGTGGTGCGATAGATCATGGTGACCGAGGGACACGCCAGGAATCGGCGGCACGCCGCTCGTGCCGAGCAACTGCAACGTCACCAATCGTGTGGAGTCGGTCTGTAGCGCCAGGTGGATGAGGTCGAACCATACTCGCGTCTTGGCGATCAGATCGGTCGAGTTCATGACGTTCTGCGGTGGCTTGGCATCCACCTTCGGCTTCGGCTTCTTCGCCCACTCCTCGGACTGTGCCAGTCGCCGTTCCAGTTCGCGAACGCTGTTGAAGTACTCCTCAAGTTTCTCGCGATCGCGTGCGCCCACCGTGGACTGCACATCTTTGGCCTGCTCACGCACCGTGTCGAGGATGCTCTGACCGTTTTGGAGGCGGCGTTTCTGCGTTTCGACTTCGTCGGGGCGTCCCTCGATGAACAGCTTCGCGAACACACTCGACGGCCAGGATTCCGTTGGCACGGGCGCACCGCTGCGGGTCCACGCCAGCCCGAAGCCTTCGCACGAAAGCGGCAGGCTGGCGTAGCGAGTTTGGCCGTGGAGCAAATCGGCGGCGAACTGATCGAGCGAGATGGTGTTCTTGAAGCCGGCCCGTTGCTCGGGGTGCGGGGCACCGGTGAGGAAGCTGTAGTTGGAGTCGTGGCTCGCGCCGACGTCCGGGTGCGACAACCCCGAGATGACCGTGAAGTCGTCGCGGAACTCCTGGACGATTTCCAGGTATGGCGAGAGGGCGTAATCCTTGCCAGCCTTCTCGGGGAAGAACGCGGCGGGGTGCAACCCGAGTGGCGTGTTGATGCACACCATGCGTCGCGGTTGCTTGGCGGCCGGTACGCCGACAGCGTTGATGTCGAGCAACGGCAACGCCAGCGAAACGCCAGCGGCACGGAGAAATGTTCGGCGGGAGAGTTTCATGAGAGTGAGCCTCATTTCAGGAGTTCTTCATACATTTTCGCAAACGGGGTGAACGCTGACTCATTCTCATCGCATGCGTTCACAATCCTGTGGGCGAGCCAGAGCGTGAAGGGTGTTGACTTCCTCGTTAAGGACTCCAAAAGGCAATTCTCATAGCCACGGCGAGAGTAGGTCTCGACTGCGTGCGCGAGTGGCCCAGGAGTTCCGAAATCGCCGTCCGGGTTGTGTTCGAACAGTTGAAGCACAGCCTGTATGGTCCTCGCTCCATCAGGATGGTTCTCAATTTCATCCGCAAGCGAGTAAAGCAGCGGCCAATAGTCCCCATCCAGGCTGAGTGCTTCAATATCGCTGATAATGGTCTCAATGCTTCTCATCACAAACCCCTGCTGAACTCAACCGCCGGGCGTATCCAGTATGTGCTGGAGTCGTTCGGCAAGCACGGGCGGAAATCTCGCGGGCCACGTTGCGTCGATGAGCCCGAGCTGAATCATGTCTTCAAGATGGACCTGATCTTTTCGTCGGTTGGCGACCAGTTTCATTCGCACGAGCGGCTCAAGCGAGATGACCTGAAACGCGGCACCACGCTCCGATTCCGACAGCAAGGGGGTCGGCACAGGGTCCGTTTCTTTCACCTTTTCCCCGGCGTAGAGGAGGTGAATTCCCTCGCTGGGTTTGGCGTCGGGGCCGTCGAGAAAGAAGTCCACGCCGTAAGAACTGGCGAAGATGAAGCCGTTGGCTTGCATCGCCACTTTCACGGCGTCGAGATCAGCTCGCTGGATCAGGATGTCCACATCGCGTGTGTTGCGCACCGATCCTTCGTCGATGCTGGCGACCCAATTCGCTACCGCGTTACCGCCAACCACAGCATAGGGCAGGCTCGCCGCTTCGAGAGCGTGCACGGCCCGCGCACAGCGTTCGCGTACTTTTTCCACGGCTCGTATCATCCTTTCCCAGGTCGCTTCCTGAAGAGAGGGGACTACCATCTCATGCCTCCAATCCAATCAACCGGTGTATAGCTCACTTCGACTGGAACACCTTGCTCTGCACGACCTCGTGAATCAGCGTTCGGAAGCCGTAATTCTTCTCGCGGGCAAGTTTCACGATCGCCTCGACCTCGGCCTTGTCCGTTCCCTCTGGAGCCGCACCCGTCGAGTAGGTCAGCAGCTTCACGGCGAGCGCACGGGCAAGCTGATCCTTGTCCTTCAACAGCAGTTGCTTGAACTCGTCGACGTTCGCGAACTTCGACCCATCGAGCATCACGTCCGATGGATCAACCTTCTTCCCCTCGTGGTACGGCATCCGACGCCCCTCGACGGTAACGGGTTTGCCGTTGCCGGTCGTGCGATAGTTGTTGCGCCAGCCGCCAATCACGTCGAAGCTCTCCAGCGCGAAGCCCGGCGGGTCGATCTTGGTGTGACACGACGCACACGAGGCAATCTGTCGGTGCTTGGCAAGTTGCTCGCGGATGGTCGTGGCCCCGCGAATGTCCGGCTCGATACTCGGTACATCGGCAGGCGGCTTCGGCGGGGGCGTTCCCAGAATGCGTTCCATCACCCACACGCCGCGAGTAACCGGTGAAGTGGTCGTGCCGTTGGCGGTCACCTTCAGCACGCTCGCCATCGTCAGCACACCGCCACGGTGACTCCCCGGCGGCAGCGTCACCTTGCGAAGCGCGAAGCCATCCACTCCTGGGATGCCATAGTGTTTCGCGAGGCGAGCGTTGAGCAGCGTGAAATCCGAGGCCACGAAGTTCGTCAGGCTCAGGTCGTCTTTCAGGACTTCCGCGAAGAACAGTTCCGTTTCCCGGATCATCGACACTTTCAGCATGTGGTCGAATTCCGGGTAGAGCAAGTGGCTCGGCTCCGTGAAGTCGATGTCACGCAGGCCGAGCCACTGGCCGACGAAGTTCTCGGTGAACGCTGCTGCTTTCGGGTGCTTCAACAGCCGCTCGACCTGACTGCGAAGTGTCTCGGGTTGCGAGAGTTTGCCCTTCTCGGCGAGCGTCAGTAACTCCTCGTCGGGCATCGTGCTCCACAGGAAGTACGACAGTCGCGACGCCAGCGCGAAGTCGTCGAGCTTGCCGGGCTTCTCGCGAAGGAACAGGAACTCCGGCGACACCATGATCGCCGTGAGGCCGACCCGCACCGCCTTCTCGAACGATTGCTTCGCGTCAAGTTTCGCCTTCACCAGATTGAGGAACGGCTTCACCTCGGCGTCGGTGGGGCTGCGGCGGAAGGCTCGGCGGGCGAAGTCGCGGATGATCTTCTCGGCGTCGGCCTCGGGGTCTTTCGAGACGACCTCGACTCGCTTGCTGTTGTTGAAGACGAGCGACGGCTTCTGTTCCAGTTCGCCGAAGATTCGGCGGTGGCTCTCGGGCGGCCATGTTTCGTTCAGCGGTCCCTCGATCTCGACAAACTGCACCGCAAGCCCCGGGCCCTCCCACTTGTCCGCACCAATCTTGTGAACGGTCTGGGCACCCGCCAGCCCATACGGAAGGATGTGGATCGTCGTTCGCGGCTCCATGAACTCCACGAACTCTACCACGCTCGGCTTTTCAGCGGGGGCATCGTAGTACCCAACGAGGCCGCTCTTTCCGGCCATCCGCTTGCCCGCCACCGAGACGCAGTAAGTGATCGGTTTGTCGGCACTCTGAGTCGCGGAGGCGGAAATGCGGAAGCGGTATCGGCCACGCTCCGACGGGTAGAACTGGTAGATGTGAACCGCGTTCCATGCCGAGGAACTGAACAGCGTGACGGTGTCGTCCTGAATGCGATACACCTTCTCGGTCGTCGTTTTCACATTGTGCTGCTCCTTCAGGCTGTACTGCTTCTTCACGACCGGCGGCTGCGGGCCGTTCGCGATGGCGAGACTCAAAGCGGTGTCGGCCGCCTCCAGGTACTTCTCCAGCAGGAACGAAGAGACGTGCAGTGCTTCGCCGCTGTTGTCGAAACCGTTCGCTGACGAATCGGCGGGGAGCATGTCCTGAAAATCCACGTCGATGCCGAGCAGATCGCGGACGGTGTTCTGATACTCGACGCGGTTGAGGCGGCGCAGAACCGTGCGACCGTGTGCGAGTCGAGCGGCTCCGGCCTTCGTCTCGATCCACGCGGCGAGCGCCTGAACCTCCTTCTCCGGTGGTCGCGGCTTCGCCTTCGGCGGCATATCGCCCGCCTGGACTCGCTTCAACGCTCCGAGCCAGCGTTCCCGATTCGCCGCGTTGTCGAAGTCGGGGGCGAGTTTATCCAAGTTGAAGTCGCCCTTCGGCTTCTCGCCGGAGTGGCACTCCTGGCAGTGCTTGGTCAGGAATGTGCGGAACGGATCATCGGGCTTTTGTGCTGGCGGTGGCGTCTCGGCTCCGCTGCGAGTGTGGGGAAGCGTGAGGAGAATGAGAGTGACCGCGAGGAGGACGGCTTTCATGGAACCGAATTCCCGGGTGGAAGGTTGGGGAGGAGACGAGCTGGCAGGGTTGATTGTTTATTGTGACAACATTCGGACCGCTTGCATAGCACGAGCTGATTATTCCTCGGTCGGCACCAACTCCACGGGATCACCAACCGCGACCGCGCCCCCGGCGACCACACGAACCAACACGCCAAGGCGGCCGGTCACCATCGTCTTCGGTTTCCCCTGGATCGTCTCGAAGCGAGCACAGCCGGTTCGCGGCAACGTCACCTCCACAACCGCCGATCCGATGCGAAAGCGGCTACCAGCCGCCACGTTCGAGAGGTCGAGGCCAGCGATAACGATCTGCTCGCCGAGTTCGCCGGGATCTGTCTTGAAGCCCTCCGCCCGGAGCTGCGCCAAGGTTTCGGCGGACATGATATTCAGTTGCCGCGTCCCGACGCCACCCTTCGCATCGCCAACGATTCCTTGAAATTCCGCGAGAACTGCCTGCGGCATCGAAACGCGAGCGTAATTCCCCTGCGGGCGTCGCGGGGCCACATCATGCGGCGTGTAAACGATGCTCACGACACGGGGAGTTGTAGCTGACATCGAGTTGTTCCTCACTCATCTTCTGCTTCTCGCCACTGCAATTTCCCAAGCCGAGGGCCGCACGACCGACAGTGCCAGCCCTCTGCCTGCGGTGGCCGACGATGCCGATTATACTCCGACACGCAACCCGCACACGTCGCTCGCCATCGCCCTCGCGGCATCTCGACTTCGTCGCCGTAACAGGCCTCCGGCTTGGCTCCGATCTGCCGACACTTCGCACGCCATACCGCGTCGTGCCCATGACCAGGCCCAACCAGTGCGTGAGCCAGTTCGTGCAGGATCGTGTCGAGAACATCCTCGTCGGAGTTGCGCTCTGCGAAGTGAATGGAGAGTTCGATGCGGCCGGGTTCCTTGCGGTGCGGGTAGAAGCAGACGCCAGCCCGACGAACGTTCGAGTTGAACCCGAACTCCCACGCGGTCAGGCCGTGTTCGTCGAGGAGCCGACGGGCCAACTCGCGAATCGAAACGGCTCGCTCACTGAAACGGAAGGGAACTTCGGCCGACACAATCTTCTCCGAGGCCAGAACGCTATGCGAAGCCGCGAGCGGCTTTACCGACTGGGGGAAGCCGCTTGCGGCTTCGCACACCCTCTTCTATCGACGCTTCCGATCGTCCGACTCGCTGAAATAGCTGGTCGCGGTGCCGGTCTGATCCTACACCTTTCTCCGCGGAGCGAACCGCCGACCGGGCGACAGCGTACCGGCGGTAACAACCCGCTCTGTCTCGCACTCCATCGGGCCACGCAGCATGTTTCTCTGGACGTCCGACAAGCCGATGTTGCTCGCTGGAATTCTTCTGGCGATCATTCAGTTCGTAGCGGCTTTGCCCTGGCTGTATGCCATTGACCCACGCGGTTTTAAGCAAACCGCAGCGAGTCCGCTGGGCATGGCCTACGTTGGGGCGGGGTTGCTGGCCGCCGGTGTCGGTGTGGCCGCGTTCATGGGCTACAAGAACGACCCGCAGAACCTCGCGTGGTTCGGCCGCTACGTTTATGGGGCGTTGCTGCACCTTCAGATTTTGATAGACCTGTTCCTGCTGTTCCCGCAGATCGCCGTGCGCGTGTGGCCGAAGGGCGGAGCCGTCGCGCAGGCGGCATATCGTGAAGCGTGTCGGCAGCCGATGTTCTGGCTGATTGTCATTGCCGCGACCTGTCTGATTTGGATCTCGGTCGCGATCCCGTACTTCACGTTCGGCGACGACTACAAGATGATGAAGCAGATCGGCTTCGACGCGATCATGCTTTCCGCGGTGCTGTTCGGAGTGCTGGCCGCGAGCATGTCGATCAGTGAGGAAATCGAAGGCCGCACAGCGGTTACGCTGATGAGCAAGCCGGTGAATCGTCGGCAGTTCCTCATTGGGAAGTATCTCGGGATTCTGCTGGCGTGCCTCATCATGTCGCTGATTCTGGGTTGGACGCTGAACTACGCGTTGCGTGCGATGCGAGAATTCGACCCGATCAACAACGCACCGGACCCGGTTGATCCGCTTGGCACTCCCGCCGAGAAAGTCGTCGATCCGCTCACGTTCCAGGCACAGAAGACGGTCGTTCCCGTGTTCGAGAAGCCGGTTCCAAGTGTGACTGGCAAGGCGGTTGCGCGAGGTTGCGGTCTGTGGTTCTCGGATACGGTGGCGCATTCCTTCGGCATCGCGCTCGGTTTCGGGCAGGTGATGATATTAGTGGCGATTGCGTCAGCGCTTGCGACGCGAATATCGTTCGTGGTCAATCTTGTGTTGTGCATGGTGATTTACTTCTTGGGCCAGCTTGCGCCTGTGTTGGTGCGGGTGACGGAGAACATCTCGGGTGGCGGCGCTGCCGTGGGAATGGTGGGCTTCCTCGGGAAGCTCTTCGACGTGTTGCTGCCGGCGCTGGAGTTCTTCAACATGGGTCCGGCGATCATTCGTGAGACGCCGCTCGATCTGTGGATGTTCGGAACGTATGTCGTGACCGTGCTTGGCTATTCAGTGATCTACACTTCCATTGCGCTTCTCGTGGGGCTTCTGTTGTTCGAGGATCGCGACCTGGCGTGAGTTTGGCCAAGCAACTCCAGAAAGCTGTTTGAAGCTGTGGTGAAAAGAGCCCGGGTCATGTATTTGCCCCGAAGGGGCAGGACAACATAGCCCGGGGCAAGACTGCGAAGCGGTCGCAGCCCCGGGACCAGCGACCAAAGCGCAGGCTTGTCCCACCCTTTCAGGGTGGATCATTGGATTTGTGCATGTTCCCGGGGCGTCGCCTTCGGCTTTGCCCCGGGCTAAGTTGTTCCGCCCCTTCAGGGCGAAGACAAAAGACAATGGCACTGCTGGGGCTCCACTCTATTTCGACCGAGATTCGCAGGCCACGGGTTTATCCCGTGGCCTTTGTCACTTCCGAACGGCGCGAGAGGTGCAGGGAAAAAGGCGACCGAGTGGCCTCGCCTGTGGCATCCCTGCGTTCGGAGCGTTTCATGATCGGACGGCTTCTGAACAAATTGCGGAAGTCCTACAGTCGGCGGGGGCTTCGGGGAACAGTCGTCCACGCAATCAACAGAGCTTCCCAGCGATTCCTCGAACTCACGCCAACCTGGCGTCGAAGCATGCGAGAGAAGGCTGAGAGAGACCAGGCTTTCGACAGCCGACATGGTGTGGATACCGGCGGGATCATTCAACTGAACAGTTTGCAGATCGCCGGCACGTCTTGGCAGAATGGTACGTCCTACTGGGCCATCGACCCCGCTGTCTTCGCTCGCCTTGTTGGCACCCTCGCCATTCATCACCAGGACTTCACTTTCATCGACTTCGGCTCGGGCAAGGGGAGGGCGGTCCTTCTGGCGTCGGAGTTCCCGTTCAAGTCGGTGATTGGTGTCGAATTTTCGCCTGAACTCGATCAAGTCGCGAGGGAGAATTTAGCTGGGTTTCGCAGCGAAAGACAGCAATGCTGGGATATGCGATTGGTCTGCGCCGATGCGTTGCAGTACCCACTGCCGCATGACCCATTGGTGTGCTACTTCTTCAACCCGTTCGGGCGGGAGGTCATGGCGCGAGTGGCGGAACGGATTGCCGAGTCTTACCAGACTCAGTCACGCGAAATTTACATCCTGTACGCGAACCCCCAGCACGCTGTCGTCTGGCAACAGAATGGTTGCTTCCAGCAGATCGCCGCAACGCCTGACTTCGCAATCTTCAAGACACACGATTGAACTCTTCGTCGGCCTTGGCGAGCTTCGCCCCAGTCTCATGTGACTGATTGTGCGTTTTGACGTTCACTTCCCTGGTCCGGTCGTAGGGACGGCGTATTCCATCCAAACCATCCAGTTTAACCAGTTTGCCTTTGACGGGTTTTCTCGCCCATTCTACCATCGTCAAGGTCGGCTCCGCTGATTGGCAGCGGATGTTTTCCACCACGGAGGTTTTCACACCATGTACAGTCTTGTTCTCATGACCGCCCTCGCAGCACCTGGGCAGGATCCCCTTGCTGGCATTCCCGCTGCCGGTCCGGTTGTGATCGGCTGCGGCGGTTGCTACGGCGGATGCACCAGCTACAGTTGCGGCGGTTGCTACAGCTACAGTTGCGGTGGTTGCTACGGTTCGTGCTACGGGCAGAAACACTGCATCTTTGGTCATCACGCGGGCTGTCACGGTCTGTTCGGCCATCGTCACTCCTGCTCCGGCTGCTGTGGCTACAGTTGCTCCGGTTGGTCGTGCTTCGGCTCCTGCACCGGTTACAGTTGTGGCGGTTGCGGTGGTTGCTACGGCTCATCGTGGGCAGCGCCGGTTTACTACAGCCCAAGCGCTGTGTACGGCACCGTCACGAACATGAATCCGCCAGTGGTTGTTCCTGCACCGGTCACACCGACGCCGGTTACCCCTCCTGTGACGGGAAAAGACGGCAAGATGGGCGCGAACGTCAAGTTCCAACTGCCCGCCGATGCGAAGCTGTTCGTCGATGGTCGTCTCACCAACCTGACCGGAGCCGAACGATCGTTCGTCACCCCGCCGCTCGGGGCTGGCAAGTTCTTCTATGAAGTGAAGGCCGAACTGATGGTCGATGGTCGCATGGTTGTCGAACAGAAGCGAGTGGTCGTCGAAGCCGGGGTGACCCTGGTTGAGTCGTTCCCGAAGCTGTTCGCCGCGATTGATGGCAAGGGCGATCCTGTCGCCGGGAAGTAATTCGGCTGCCGCATGAATGGTTCCGGAGCTGTTTTTTTCGCGGACGGAGGCGCTGTTTCGTCAGCAAGTCACAAGTGCTTCGCCTGTCGTGAGATTGGGCGAAGCATTTTGTTATGACGATCTTTCTTCCGGACGACTGAGATGGTTCCGGGTCTGGAATGGTTGGTTCCGGACGTGGGGTGGGGAAGTGGTCCGGAACCAATGAATATGCCGCAGATTCCTTGACTCTTCCCACATGTTGACTTCGGAAAGTAGCCCCCGGATTGCCGGGGGCTACTTTGTTTGCCGACAGCGCCAATCTGCCTATAAAGACCGTTCGATAACTTCCCCGTCGTGAGCCGCTTACGGAGACGCAAACCGTGTCCGCCGACCGTTACCTCTTCACCAGTGAATCCGTGTCGATGGGCCACCCGGACAAGGTCGCCGACCAAATCTCCGACGCGGTTCTCGATTTCTGCCTCAGCGCCGATCCGATGAGCCGCGTTGCCTGCGAAACGCTGGTGACGACGGACCTTGCTGTTGTTGCTGGCGAGATCACCACCAAGGCCGCCCTCACGCGGCAGGCTGTCGATAAACTCGTGCGTGACGTGATTCGCGAGATCGGCTACGTTGCCAAGAACCGCGAAGAGAGTGAAGAAATCGGCTTCACCGCCGATTCGTGTCAGGTTGATTGCCGCATTCACGCTCAAAGCCCGCACATCAGCCAGGGCGTTGACACCGGCGGCGCTGGCGACCAGGGCATGATGTTCGGCTTCGCCTGCCAGGAAACCACTGAGTTGATGCCGCTGCCGATTCACCTGTCGCACCGACTCGTGGAGCATCACGCCGACCTTCGCAAGAACGGCAAGCTCGGCTGGCTGCGTCCCGATGCGAAGAGCCAGGTTACGGTCGAGTACAACGCCGACGGCACCCCGCACCGCATTCACACGGTCGTTCTCAGCACGCAGCACACCCGCGAGGTGATGGTCAGTGGGAAAACGGGCGATTACTTCACCGACGACGCCCGCCAGATGATTATCGACCAGCTCATTCACCCGGTTCTGAAGCGGGAACGCGAAGACCTGATTCGCGGCAAGCTCGTCATGATCCGGCCCGGCGACGCGAATCTGAAGCTGGCCGCCGGCGACATCGCTTGCCACGTCAATCCGACGGGTTGCTTCCTGACTGGCGGCCCACACGGCGACTGCGGACTGACTGGCCGCAAGATCATTGACGATACCTACTGCGGTCGTGGTCGACACGGCGGCGGCGCGTTCAGCGGCAAAGACCCGACAAAGGTGGACCGCAGCGCCGCGTATGTGTGCCGCTATATCGCGAAGAACATCGTCGCCGCGGGGTTGGCTCGCGAGTGCGAAGTTCAGTTGAGCTACGCCATCGGCTACCCGGACCCGCTGAACATTTGGGTGAACTCCAATGGCACCGCGAAGATCCCCGAGACGAAGCTGGTCGATCTGATCCGCGAGCATTTCAAGCTGACGCCGAAGGGGATCATCGAGTCGTTGAATCTGCGTCGGCCGGTGTATCGCGAGACGGCACGCCACGGGCACTTCGGCCGCAAGGGTTCGGGCTTCACCTGGGAGCAGACCGACAAGGCCGACGCACTCAAGAAGGCCGCCGGGGTGTAATCGCAGACGTTTAGCGGTGGACCCGATGGGTCCGCCGCTAAACGGTTCATTCATCACCTCCGAACTTCCCACACGCTCGACGTGTCCACCGTGCAACCTGAACGTGTCGCGGCGTGACGATCCGAGCGTGCGATGAACTTCCGCATTCCCATCTACGTTTATCAACATCCGAAGGGGTACGCCGCGCGCCCGTTGTTCGTCGCAACCATGGAGTTGAAGAACGACAACCTCAACCGCCTGCTTACCAAGCTCACCCGCGATATCGTCTCGCTCATCGAACACGATGCCCGCAAAGAACGCCATGATCCCGTGGCGGCGTGGGCATTCTCACCGCGAGTCACCACTCACCGCGTCGCCCTGGAAATCGAACTGCGTCGGCGTGTTGCACGGGTGAAATATCTGCTCGTCGCGTTCGACCACATGGGCCGACGACTTGCGTTCTCGCCATCGCTTCCGGATGTGTGGTTCGAGGTCACACGCGGCGAACCGCTCGAAGTGCGGGCGCAGGCGGTCTACACGGAATACTGGCGAAAGGCTGAACGCGACGCCGACGACGAGGAAGACATTCGCCCCGAGGCAACCAACCTCTCCGGCAAGGCGTGGGTGCAGGTGCTTGAGCTGTCGGCGAACGTGCCTGCGATGTCACCGAAGCCGCCTGACATGAAGTTCATGTTCCTGGGCGGCGCTGAGACCAGCGACGGTGCCAGCGAACTGCGTCGCGTCGGTCGTTGCCTCGACTGGCTGTATCCCGACGAACTCGAACGTGCCGTGCTGCGGGAACGCGAGGTTGCGGAACTCTCGCGTTTGCTTGAACTCGGCGACCGCCGGCCCGTGCTGCTCTGCGGCCCACGACTTTCCGGTAAGACTGCCGTGGTTCACGAGGCGGTATACCATCGCGTCGCACAACGCAAGCAGGTTCACGTTCAGCACCAGAATGTCTGGCTGGTGTCGCCGCAACGGCTCATCTCGGGCATGTCGTATGTCGGGCAGTGGGAAGGCCGCCTACTCGCGATCCTGAAGCACGCCAAGAAACGCGACCACGTTCTGTACTTCGACGACCTCATCGGGTTGTTCTTGGCGGGCATCTCGGCGAACTCGACGCTCAACGCCGCGACCGTGCTTAAGCCATATCTCGAACGCCGCGACGTGCGTGTGCTTGGCGAAGTCACCACGGAGGGCTTGCGAGTTCTTCAGGAACGCGACCGTGGCTTCGCCGACCTGTTCCACATGATCCCGATTCGCGAACCGGGCGACGCCGACAACCTGCGAATCCTGGTCGACCAGCAACGCCGCCTCGAGGGGAAGCACGAGTGCGATTTCGGCCTGGACGTGCTACCTGCCGTGATCGACGTGCAACGCCGCTATGACCGCACGGCCGCGTTCCCAGGCAAGGCTGCCGCCGTGCTGACGCGATTGGCAATCCGCGCCACCGCCGATGAAGAACGAACTCCAACCACTAACACGCGATCTGCCGAGTACGATCCGCTGGCCGAGCATCCGCATATCTCACGTGATGATGTCCTCGCCGACTTCGCGGCCCGCAGCGGGCTATCGCTTGCGTTCCTCGATCCGAAACAGCGGCTCGACCGCGACGACGTGCGTGACAAGGTTCGCGAGCAAGTCATCGGGCAAGCGGAAGCCGTGGAAGCGCTCGCGGATGTGGTCAGCGTCGCGAAGGCTCGGCTCAACGATCCGGACCGACCGCTTGCCGCGTTCCTGTTCCTCGGTCCGACGGGCGTCGGCAAAACGGAGTGCGCGAAGGCCATCGCACGCACGCTGTTCGGCGAAGCAGAGCGGTTGTTGCGGTTCGACCTGAATGAGTTCAATCAGTACGGAGCGGCGGCCAGGCTCGTGGGCACGTTCAATCAGCCTGAAGGCTTGCTTACGAGCGCCATTCGCCGGCAGCCGTTCGCGGTGATCCTGCTCGACGAAATCGAGAAGGCACACCCGGAAGTGTTCGACTTGCTGCTGTCGGTGTTGGGCGAAGGTCGACTCACGGATGCACTCGGCCGCACGGCTGATTTCTCGAACGCCATCATCATCATGACGTCGAACCTCGGCGTTCGCGAAGCGGAAGGCAACCTCGGCTTCAACCCCGAAGCAGATCGTTCATTTGCTTACACGGGTGCTGCCGAGAAGTTCTTCCGACCGGAGTTCTTCAACCGCCTCGACCGCGTGATTCCGTTCAAGAAACTCACCCGCGCGGAACTGGCCACCATCGCCCGCCGACTCGTGAATGATGTGCTGGCTCGCGAGGGATTCGGTCAGCGAAAGTGCGTGCTGAACGTGTCTGCCGAGGCACTCGAACGGGTGATCTCCGCGGGCTACGACCCTGCGCTTGGTGCCCGTGCGATGAAGCGAGCTGTTGAACGCGAACTGGCTCAACCTGCCGCTGGCAAGCTCGCGGAACTGTCGCCGGACGAGTTCACCATTGTCACCGTGAAGGCGAGTGACAACGCGTTGTCAGTGAGCGTGCAGGCACCCGGTTGGGCCGAGCGCATGCCGGTCGTGGATCGCGCCATGATGCCGACCCTGGAGCGAATCTCGGCAGCATGGACGACTCTGGAACAACTTGACACGGTTCTCGATTCCATCCGCCCGAAGGGTGGCGTGATCGCCGGAAAGGTGTCTGTCGAACAGGAGCGTTATTTCGCGCTGAACGAAGTGGCCGATGGCATTGGCGACACGCTGAACGCGTACGAAGACCGTCTCGCCGATGCGAAGCTGTCTCGCCTTGGAGGCCAACAAGCGGAGAGTGTGAGCCGCAAAGCCCGTTTCAGAGCGATCAAGCCCCACAATTACAATCGCCCCAACGCTCATCTCGGAGGTCAGCCGTTTGGCTCGCTTCGGTCGGCCGAGAGCATGGAAGACGCCATCCGCGAACTCATGGAGACCGCCGAGCCACTGATTGAAGATGCCGATTTGTTCGAGGTCGAGAACAAGCTCATGTTGCTCCGATTGATGGCCTCCGCCCCGCCAGACGACAAGCCGGTATATCTGTGGATTCGCGGGTTCCCCGAAGGTGAAGTTTGCCAGCCAGCCAGTTTGCTCCAAGCGTACTATCAGAGGGCGTGGGGTGCTGCGCTTGGGGTCGAAATGGGTGAATTCCCGCCAGAACACGGCGGTCTGCGAAAGTCGGACTGCCTGCTGCAAGTGAAAGGCGTTCACGCTCGATCGCTGGCGTTCACCGAAGCGGGAACGCACCTGTTCCTGCCGAAGCACGGCGGTCCAATACCCGTGCGGGTGGATGTGGTCGATTCGTTGCCACCGCAGCTCGCGGAGCCATTCACATTTGGGCCGATTCTCCGCGTTTATCCCGAAGGGCAACCCGTGGCCGACGTGCGAACGGGTTTGGTGTCACCACTGCCGGGACGCCCCGAGTTCACCGAGACTTTCAGGACGTTCACGCTGGCCGCGTTGCCACGGGCAACGTGACGCCCGCCCCGCCGGGACGGCCGCTAAACGGGTTTTCATTCCGCAATCCAAAATCTGCAATATCACGATGCCGACCGCTCGCTATCCCGTGCTGATCTGCCGCGACCTCGCCGGGGGCTGTTCCGCCATTGCCGTCGATGAGGGCACCGTCGGATTCGGGCTCACATCACGCGACGCCAGCACCGACCTGCGCGAATACTTCCGCTGGTATCACCGCAAGTTCGCCGTGATGAAGGGACCGGACTTCCTCGAAGCTGAGTTGCGATGGTTCACCGTCAGCGTTCGCCCTGAATACAAGGGCACGAACCGCCTCTATCCCGCCGAATCGTCAGTTGAAGTGCGAGTTCCGGTCGTCGTCGGCACACGCGAAAGCGGTCAGCCAACTGCCGACCTGCCACTCCTCGGCATCCGCTTCGACTACCCCAACCGCACGCACTTGCCGCAACTCGTCGAGCGGTACGTGTTGCAGAAGCTCGAAGGACTCACACCCGAGCAACTCGGAGCATACCTGCCGCCGGTCGAGGTTGAGCTTTCGGAAATCGTGGTGGCCGTGCCGCGGGAATTCGCGTCGCCGGAGGTTCACGCCAAGCCACCGCGAGCACTCGCACAGGTTGCGGAACCGGTTGGCGATCGTGCCGTGCGGAAAGGCTTCGCGCGTGCGTGGGGTCGTGAAGCGGAGGTTGCTGCACTCGTTCACAAGCTGCACCGCGAGAAGGCGAACGTCCTGCTCGTCGGCGAACCCGGCGTCGGCAAGACGACCCTGATGGTCGATGCCGTGAAAGAAGCCGAGAAGCTCGGTGACGAGATTGACGGCAAGAAAGCACCCGGCCCAACGCAGCGGCGGTTCTGGCTCACGTCGGCGGGTCGGCTCGTTGCTGGCATGAAGTACCTCGGGCAGTGGGAAGAGCGAGTCGAAGGCGTTATCGGTGCGCTCGGCGAACTCAAGGGCGTGCTGTGTGCCGAGCGGCTGCTCGATCTCGTTCAACGCGGCGGTCTCGGGCCAGCCGACAGCATCGCCATGTTCCTTGTGCCGTACCTCGCTCGCGGCGAACTTCGCATGATCGCGGAAGCAACGCCGCAAGAACTCGATGCGTGCAGGCGACTCATGCCTGGCTTGCCGGATCTCTTCCAAATTGTGCAGGTGCGGCCGTTCGACCGGGCAACCGCCCTCATGGTCATCGACAAGCAACTCGAAACGTCGGCATCCGGGCCGGGTGTCGAAATCGAACGCGGCACCGGCGAACGGATCGTCAGGCTGTTCCGGCGGTTCATGCCATACTCGCCGTTTCCGGGACCGGCGTCGGCGTTCGCCCGCGAGATCGTCGATATCCACGTTCGCGACGGCAAGAAGCCCGTGACGCCCGATTCCGTCGTGGATCGCTTCCGCCGACGCACCGGGCTCCCCGAACTGTTCCTCCGCGACGAAATCACCCTGAAACGCGAGGATGTGCTGGCGTGGTTCACGGAACGGGTCATCGACCAGCCCGAAGCGTGCGAGGCTGCCACCAATGTCGTGATGACCGTGAAAGCTGGGCTAAACGATCCCGGTCGTCCGCCGGCTGTGCTGCTGTTCTGCGGTCCTACGGGCGTCGGCAAAACGCACATGGCACAGGCTCTCGCGAAGTATTTCTTCGGGGCTGGCGAGGATTCCGCCAAGGCCGGTGAATCGAAGCGATTGTTGCGGCTCGACATGAGCGAGTACGGCGGCTTCGACGCGGTGTATCGGTTGCTCGGGCCACCGCAGGGCGAGCCCGGCGAACTCGTGAAGCGTGTCCGACGCCAGCCGTTCTCGGTGCTGCTCCTCGATGAAATCGAGAAGGCCGCGGCCGACGTGTTCGACACGCTCATGGGCGTGTTCGATGAAGGCCGACTCACCGATCAGTACGGCCGCGTCACGAACTTCCGCAGCACGATCATCATCATGACGTCGAACCTCGGAGCCGGGCAGTCTCGCACGGTCGGGTTCGCCGAGCAGTCGGGCGTGCAGTACAAGGACGCGGCGATGCGGTTCTTCCGGCCCGAGTTCTTCAACCGCATGGATCAGGTCGTGACGTTCAGACCGCTGCTGCCCGCGTCGGTGAAAGTCATCACGCGCCGGGAACTCGACGCGATCACTCGCCGCGATGGGCTGCTGCGAAGCAGCGTGAAGGTGGCGTGGTCCGATGCGCTCGTGGATCGGCTCGCGGGAATTGGCTTCGACGCTCGCTATGGTGCGCGGCCGTTGCAGCGAGCCGTGGAACGCGAAGTCGTTGCGCCGCTGGCTCGCTGGCTGCTGGAGTTCTTCGTCAAAGACGGCGGCACTATCTCCGCCGACTGGGTCGATGGCATCTGCGTGTTCCGAGCGATGTAGGCGGCGTTCACGCCGCTCGTTTGGCTTGTCCGGCCAACCCCAGTTTCGCCACGGCGTCGGCGAGATTGGCCGCGACAAGTTCCACGTTCAACGCATCGCGATCCAGGCCGGCAGGGTTCACGAGCATCCCGTAGCCAGTCCGCACCAGCACCGTGCGGCAACCGGCCGCGGCGCCTGCTTCGAGATCACTCACGCGGTCGCCGATCATCCACGACGCCTTCAAATCCAGCTTCAACTCCGTGGCCGCTCGCTGGAGCATTCCGGGCATCGGCTTCCGACACGCACACTCAATACGGAATGCCTTCAGTTCGGCCTCGGGATGGTGCGGGCAGAAGTGGAAGGCGTCGATCTTCGCGCCGTAGCCGTGCAGAAGCTCCGCGAGGTGAGCGTGAACGGCATCCACGTCGGCCTCGGAGAACATTCCGCGAGCCACGCCTGACTGATTCGACACGATCACGACCGGCCACGCGGCGCGATTTAACGACGCGATGGCAGCAGCAGCGCCCGGCAGCAGGCGAACGCGCTCAGGGCTGCCCAGATAATGGGAATCCTCGATGACGACGCCATCGCGGTCGAGGAACACGGCTGGTTTGAGGTGTATCATGGGGCGGGATATTCGCACGACTCAAACGGCGTGACAAGACGAACTGCGCCGGCCTCAACCGGACGGTATAACGAAGTCGTGGTTTGATTCCGGGTCACATCCCCATCCCACGTCCGGAACCAATCGTTTCCGGCCCGGAACCAGCGTTTCAGACCCGGAACCATCCACTCTCGTCCGGAAGAAACTCCATCAGAATATCCGTGGCTATTTGTTCCCAATGCGCATCTTTTTCGGGGCAAATAGCTTACGGCATTCGCTGACAATCTCGATGAACTTACGGTGACTTCGCACCACCTCCGGAACCAAACGGAAGCCTCCGGAATCATCTCGATGCGAATGAGCTGCCGGGAAAAATGCTGCCCCAACTGCAACGGGATGCTAAGATCGCTCCACTTTCCCAAATACACTCCGAATTCCGATATCTGAAAGGTCATACGACGTGTCCACAGCCACGATAGCACCGCCGGTGCCAACCGGGCACCCAATCGGCTTTTGGTTCTTCTTCTGGGGTGAGTTCGCCGAACGATCCTCCTACTACGGAATGCGAGCCATCCTCTCGCTGTACATGACCGAGAAACTCGGCGTGGACAAGGCCGACGCCGGCACGTTCATGTCGCTGTTTATCGCCGGGTGCTACTTCCTTCCGCTGCTCGGCGGCTACCTGGCCGATAACTTCTTCGGGAAATACTGGACCATCGTCGGGTTCTCGTTGCCGTACCTCGTGGGGCAGTACATCGTCGGCATCGAGAACAAATACGTGGTGGTCGGTGCTCTCGCGCTCCTTGCGATGGGTTCGGGTGTCATAAAACCGAACATCTCGACTCTGCTCGGCATGACCTACGATCAGAAGCGACCGGGTCAGGATCAACTGCGAAGTAACGCCTTCAGTTGGTTCTACCTCGCGATCAACATTGGCGCATTGATGTCGCAGATCGCCGTGCCTCTGTTGCGAACCGAACACGGCTATCGCGTCGCCTTCCTGTTTCCAGCCGGATTGATGGCAGTCGCGCTGACAGTGTTCGCACTTGGCAAACGCTTCTACGCCAAAGAGTCGATTCAACGCAAAGTCGTCGGCACGGTCGGCGAGAGCATCCCAGATGGTGTGACGGTCACGGGATTGCCCATCAAGTACAAGGTCGTGACGCAGGCGGAACTCGATGCCGACTGGGCGTTGAAACTCAAGACGCTCGAAAGCATCGGCTCGCTGTTCATCCTCATCATGTTCTTCTGGGCCATTTTCGACCAATCCGCAAGCACCTGGATTTTCTTCGCAGACACCTACATGGATTTGCACCTCTTTGGCGTTCCCGTGACCGCCGACCAACTCCAGAGCGCCAACGCCCTGTTCATCGTCACGATGCTGCCGTTGAGCGTGGTGCTGTTCAACCAACTTGCGGCACGCGGCGTAAAGGTTCGGGCAACCGACAAAATGATTACCGGCTTCGTCCTGACCGCGCTAAGCATGATGGTTCTCGGTGGGTCGGGCTTCCTCGCAGGCAAGAAGCAGGACGCGATCAAGGTGGTGTTTAAGGAAGGCGAGGTGATCCTGCCTGCGAGCGAAACGAAGCTTAAAGAAGCTAACCCAAGTTCCATCGACTTCGGTGGTGTGCGGGTAACGGGCACCGACGGCACGTTCAACGAAACCAACAAGAAGTTCCAACTCACTGGAGGCACGATCACCTTCACAGACGGATCCGCTATCGTGATCGACAAAGGACGCATCGACTTCGATAAATCTCGCGGTGCATTTGCGAAGTCAAGTATCGAACTCGCAGGGAGCCGAGAGAGCCATTTCAAGAAGGGCGATTACGCGATGGGAGGCGATACGCTCGCGATCGCAGAGAAGAATGCAGCGAGCGTGAAGACCGGGGCGAAGATCGAAGGGCCGAAGGACGAGGAAACGCCGAAGGTTTCGATTGAGGATACGGAATGGGTTCCGCCTGCCGAGCGAGTCACTGCGTGGTGGCAGATCCTCGCATTCTTCGTCCTGACGATCGGGGAAATTCTGATCTCGGTCACGGGGCTTGAACTCGCGTTCGTCGCAGCTCCGCCGACGATGAAGAGCTTCGTGACAGCATGTTGGCTTGTCACGGTTGGAATGGCCAACTTGCTGATTAACGCGCCGATTACCCGCCTTTACCCGCTGATGCATCCCGGCGTGTATTTCATGATGCTCGCCGGAGCCATCGTCGTAGTGACGGTGATATTCATCCCACTCGCGGCGCGATTCAACCGCGCGATGGCTGCAGCAAAAATCGCGGAAGAAGAGGCGAAGGCACGCGAAGGAAACACCGAAGCGGTGTGACGTGTTTCGCGTCGTCGCGAGGCCATGGAGATGGTTCAATATCGCGGTACGGTGGGGTCGATCGCCAGCGACCACAGATCGATCCCACCCATCAGCGATGTCACGTTCGGCATGCCTGCTTGTCGCAGAATCGCCGCTCCGCTCAGGCTTCGCACCCCGTGGTGGCAGTACACCACCACAAGCGTATCGGTTGGTTCCATCTCCGACGCTCGCGCGTGCAGTTCCCCCAACGGAATCAACACGCTTCCCGGCAACGCACAATACGCATTCTCCTCCGGTTGCCGCACATCGAGCAGCACCACCGGCGAACCTGCATCAAGCATCGCCTTCAAGTCGTTCGGGTGTATCTGAGATGTCATCGTCAACTTTCCTCGGTGAACGCGGGATCAGTTCAGTCACGATACAAAATCCCCCCACGTACCTGACCGAAAATGTCTACTTCAATTTTATGAGACAAGTAAACCAGTATCATGTTATACTTCGCATCCCCACTCGCGCGACTGGGGCCAGCCACCGGTGCCCACCGGTGGCAGGTCGAATGCAATCAGGGAAACGCAGACCCACATCATCACCAATGCCCGTTCTCCCCGTCACCCACAACCAATGGCAGGTTCTCCGAGCCGTCAAGCGGAGTCGCAAACCACCTCTTGGTCGCGAACTCAGACTCTCCCCCACACGCGGAACCAAGGATGGAACCTTCCTCACCAACATGGTCCGTCTTGGATTGCTGACCCGTGTTTCGGGGAGCGACAAGGATCCGTTCGAGGCGACGTATTCGCTCACCGAATCGGGCAAGCACGCGGCCGAGTACGGCGAATGCGACTTCCCCTCGGATATGCTGATCTCGACGCCAACCGCGAAACCGCAAGGAAAGAACTGATACGCGAACCCGATGAAATCTATCTGTTTTGGTGGCACAGACATTCTTGTAGGGCCGGCTCAGCCGGCCGCGTTGGGGAAGGCGACAGGAGAAGGCCGGCACAGCCGGCCCTACGAACAACAGACATTCTTGTCTGTGCTGCTTGGAAACACCGACACGAATGCCAGCGCACCAACAAGACAGCACCACTGGCTGCATGTCTGAGAGTCTGTCTTGGGGGGTATCAGTCGAGCTGATGCTGGGTTGAAATGATTGTGAGCGTCGACGCGTAAGCTCGACGGTGGGCGTAAACCCACCGTTGGCCTGACCAAATCCACCGTCGGCCTGACGGCTCGACGCTCACGAACTCCACCGTCGGCCTGACGGCTCGACGCTCGCGAACACCTATCAATTCAACACAGCATCGAGCTGACTGAGCCTGGGCGATGCTCCAGGCTCGGTTGGACCTCAACTCTCTGGCGTGAGGCCCACGACGATCACGAAGTTCGCGCTCAATTCACCCGTCTTCGATTCTTTTACCTTCTCGAAGCCAACCGTGATCGCTTGCTGTTGCTTCGCGTCTTTGACGCTCTTCCAGATGAAATCCTTTTCGTTGCCCGGCTCGCCCTTCACATACATCTGCGTGTTCAGCAGGCTCTTGCTGCCCTTTTTCACCTTGAAGTGAATGTGCGGCGTGCGACCCGGATACGGCACCGGCTTGATCGTGCGGAAGTAATACTCTCCCGTACTGCTCGTCACGAATCGCCCGAAGCCCTGGAAATTCTTGTCCTGCTTGTCTTTCTTCTTGTCGCTGTCGGCGGTGTGGAGATAGACGCCATTGCCGTCGCACTGCCAGATTTCGACCACGACGTTCTTCAGCGGGTTGCCCTTGAGATCGAGAACCTTGCCCGTCAGGTGGGTGATTTCGCCGATCGCCGGAGTGATGTTGTCGTTCACAATGAGCAGATCGTTGTCGGTGTCGAGCGGCAACTTGTTCGGGTAGAACGGCCCTTCGGTTTGGTCCACGGTGCGGGTCAGTTCTTCAGCGAACGCACCCTTGACGGTCCAGAATGGGAGGATGGTCGCGGCTGCGGCCGAGCGGATAAACAGGCGACGGGTTGGGTCAACGATTGGCGTACTCATGTTCGACTCCGGGTAACGGCGATGCTGGAAGTGAAAACGGAATCACGGCACGGCTGGCGACAAACCGTGTTGGAAGTCTACCCGGCTTCGCATGAAGACGAAAGGAGAACTGAGGGGTCATTTTTTGGCAGCAAGCCATTCAGCGAGCGCTTTGATTTGCTCAGGGGTCATCTTGGTGTTGAACGCGGGCATGACCCGCACGTCGGGCCGTTTGCTCTGGGGATTGCTGATGTATTCCGTGAGCCAATCAACAGTCATTCCGGTGGCCGAGCCGATGTGCGAGAGGTCTGGCCCTTTGGAGCCGCCGAGGTTGGGGCCGCCGGGTTCGCCGGCGCGAGCATGACACTTGGCGCAGTGGTGAAGGTACAACTCTTCGGGGTTGGTGCCGGTGGGGCCGGGTGGTTCGCTGCAGCCCGCCACGATGCAGCTTGAACCCGCGAGGAGAAGGGAGGCGAAGAATCCACGGCTCGACATACGAAGTTCTCGGAATCTGCTCGCCCCGTCGCGGGAAGTGGAACGGTGCGAGCGTCTTGTCAATTGCCCGAATCAGTAGCGGGCACCGTCTGGCATCTTGCGGAACTCATCCCACACGGCGTTCGCTTCAGCGCGGCAAAGTTCCTCCGGCTTCAGCTTGCGATCGTGGAACGGCAGTTCGAGGTCATTGTACAGAACGACGTCGTCGAAGATTTCGGCGTAGTCTTCGCAGGCTGCGGCGTAGTAAACTTTGTCGATGCGAGCCCAGAACGACGCGGCGTAGCACATCGGGCAGCACATGCAGCTCGTGTACAGCACGGCGCCGCTGAGGTCGTGGCTGCCGACTTTCGCGCAAGCCATGCGGATCGCGGCGACTTCGGCGTGGGCTGTGGGGTCGTGGTCTGCCATCACGCGGTTGCCGCAGGCTGCGAGAACCACACCATCCTTGACGATCACGGCACCGAACGGGCCGCCGGTCTTGTTCACGACGCCAGCGTTACGCATCACTTCGATCGCTTGGAGCATGTACGCACGGTCTTGGGCGGTGGGCATTTGGAATCCTTGTCGAACGTGGGTGTCACATCTTCAGCGCATCGCGCCAAGATAAAGTTACCAACTGCGCCCATCGAAAGCCAACGGAATTGCAGACAGCGCAGCCGCATCAGCGACTCACCTTCACCGATTGGCGGGCCGACCGTACCATTGGGGTATGTTGCGAGAACTCGCCGTTCAAAACCTCGCCCTGATCGAAGATGTGCGCGTCGAGCTGCACCCGGGCTTCTGCGCCTGGACCGGCGAAACCGGTGCCGGGAAGTCGCTGCTTCTCGGGGCGCTCGGTCTGCTCCTCGGCGAACGTGGCAACGCCGACCTCATCCGCACCGGTGCCGAAGAACTCCGCGTCACGGGGCGATTCGATCTCACACGACCCGAACAGCGAGCCATTGCGGCCGAGATTCTTCAGTCGTCAGTCGATGAAGACAGCCTCATTCTCACGAGGCGGCTCTCGCGTTCGGGGCGAAGTTCCGCACTCGTCAACGATATCCCGGTTGCGGTTGCCACGCTGAAACGCATCGGCGAAATGCTCGTCGATGTCCACGGGCAGCGCGAAAGCTACTCGCTCCTCCAGCCCGCATACCAACTCGAACTCCTCGATGCTTTCGGACGGCTCGGCGATCAACGCAAGAAGTACGACGTGGCCGCTGACATCGTGCGAGGGTTACGTCGCAAGTTCAAGGAACTCTCCGACGCTCGCGCTACCCGGCAACGCGAACTGTCGCTGGTTCGCTTCGAGCGTGAAGACATCGACAACGCGAAACTTCAGCCGAACGAACTGCCGGCGTTGTCGAAGGAACGCGACACGCTCGTTCACGCTCAGAGTTTGGCACAGTTCACGGGCACGGTTGCGGCGAGGCTTTCAGACGACGACGGGGCCGTGAGCGAGATTCTCGGCAAGCTCATCAAGGAGGCGAACCGCTGGGCGAACCTCGACGCGAAGTTGCAGGAAGTGAGCCAGCGGCTCGAAGCCTTGCGCCCGGAAGTTGATGACCTGGCGGATACGTGCCGGGATCTGTCGGAACGGTTCGAGGCCGACCCCGACCGGTTGGAGGAAGTCGAGACACGTATCGGCTTCCTCAAGAAGATCCAGACCCGCTATGGCAAGACGCCCGACGAACTGATCGAGTACCGGACCACGCTCGACGCCAAGGAGAAGGCACTTCAGCAGGAAGAGAACGACCTCGTGGGCATTGACAGCGAGTTGAAGGCTGCCTGGGCCGATCTGAAGAAGGCGGCGACGACGCTGAGTACGGCACGCGGCAAAGTGGCGAAGAAGCTCGCGGCCGAGGCTCAGAAGCATCTCGTTGATTTGCAGATGCCAAATGCGAAGCTCGACGCGACCATCGAGGTGATTACGCTGCCGAACGATCCGATGGCTGGAGAAGTTCCCGCGAGTGGCATCGATCAACTCGACCTGATGCTGATGGCGAATCCGGGGGAGCCGTCGCGACCGCTGCGGAAGGTGGCGAGCGGTGGCGAGATGTCGCGGACGATGCTCGCGCTGAAGACCGTGCTGTCGGCACACGACCCGGTTCGCACGCTGGTCGTGTTCGACGAGATTGACGCGAACGTCGGCGGTCGGCTGGGCGACGTGCTGGGGCAGAAACTGTCGGCGTTGGGGAAGTCGCATCAGGTGCTGTGCGTGACGCACTTGCCGCAGGTGGCGTCTTACGCGGCCCATCAGTGGACGATTCGCAAGTCCACGACCGCGAAGAAGACCGCGACGACAATCACCGCACTGACGACGGATGAATCTCGCGTGGAGGAGCTGGCGATGATGCTTCGCGGCGAGTCCCGCAGCGAAACGACGCGCAAGGAAGCCGCCGAGATGCTGAAGACAGCCGAGAAGCAACGCGGGTAATCCACCCACCGAGGAGCGTCCGATGATTGGTGCCGGTTTGTTCGGGATGGTCGATCAGGTTCCGGGTGTGTGCCACGTTGCGACCCGTTTTGTGTGCCTTGGGATTCCGATTCTTCCGCTAGACTCCTGGGCGGTCGTGGAACGCAAGGAGTTGGTATCGGCGGGCTTCCTTATCCAAACCGTAACAGGCTTGCCGACTACCTCTGATGGGAGTGTGAACGGTGTTCGTGTTCCCTTTAGTTGGAAATCAGTCCTGATGACCTATATCCGCACGCTCCTGTGGCCGATTCATGGAATCGCTTCGGCGTTGCTAGTCATTTTTGGGTTGGGCTTCTTTCTTGACAAAGAGCCCCAGCCAGTTTGGTGGAATTCGACTATGGCCTGGGCATTCGCGCTCTCAGCCGGGGGTGGCTTTCTGCTCTGGCAGAGTTACCGACGAACTCGCGCCACACCGGAGCGTGCTGCGGAATTAAGAGCCCTGCTGGGAATCGTCTGATCGCACAGAGGGTGGCAATGCAAACGCTCTCGATCAAGAAGAAGAAACGCATCTACGCGATCGCCTTCGCTCCGAGCGGCAACGAACTCGCGGCTGTCTGCGGCGATGGCCTCATTCGCGTCTGGGATCTCGCCACGGGCGAAGTTCGACGCTCAGCACCCGTCGAGGAAACGTCGTCGGGGTTCGATCTCACCTATTTCGCTGAAGATCGCATTGCCTTCGCGGGCATCCACCTTCGCTGGTGGAACCTCACAGAAGACAAGTGGCATCTCATCTCGCACGGCAGCCCGTGGGGTCGCCGCATCAAGACATCTCCCGGCTGCGACTACCTGGCTGAAGTCAATCAAACACGCTCGACCAACTGGACGGCTGGTGCCGGGCTCATGATTCGCAACACGACGGACTGGGAACTGCTCCCAGAGATGCCGGGCACTCAAAACACCACTGGCGGCGTTGCCTTCAGCCGCGACAGCAAGTTCGTCGCCTCGGGACACATGGCGAATGTCGGCGACCGAATCCGACGCATCGGGATGTTGCCGGGGTTTCAATTCACGGTGAACGACTACGAATACCTCGTTCACATCCGCAACTTCCCCGGTGGGGAGATTGTGCAGACGATCGACGGCTGGCAGCAAGCGGTGACGCATCTCGCGTTCTCGCCCGATGGTCGCTTTCTCGCGGGAACTGCCGGGCCACGCTTGCGAATTTGGGATCTCACGACCAACCGTGAGGTCGCGTTGCACAAGCGCGGGACGAAGCACTTTCAGGGGTTATCGTTCACCGACGACAGTCGATTCCTGGCGACGGTCAGCAACGACGAAACGGTCCGCATCTGGGATGCCCAGACGTGGCAGGAACGCACGACCTTCACCTGGAAGATTGGCCGGCTGCTGAACATCACCTTCGCGCCGGACGGCCTTCGCATCGCAGCAGGCAGCGACCAGGGGCAGATCGTCATCTGGGACGCGGAGTAGCCGCTTGCGGCTTCGCAAACGTATCGTGTTGGCTTGTTTCTTTTGCCCGCGGCGCGCGGTATGCTCGCTTTCGTCGTTTCACCTCGCCCGACGGAGCAACTACCATGAGCGACCTTCCCATCGACGAATCTCGCCGCGAATTCCTTCAAGCTGGCGTTGCTGCGACCGCTGCCGCAACTCTCGGGGGCAGCATCTCCGCAGAAGAGAAGAAACCCGGCGAAGGCATTCCCACACGGCCACTCGGCAAGACCGGAGTGAACGTCTCGATTCTGTGCCTTGGCGGCTGGCACATTGGCGACGTGAAAGATAAGGCCGAAGCGGTGAAGATCATGCACACGGCGATCGACGAAGGAGTCACGTTCTTCGACAACTGCTGGGACTACCACGACGGCGGCAGCGAAGAGATCATGGGCAAAGCCCTCGCGGCAGACGGCGGGAAGTGGCGCAAGAAAGTGGTGCTCATGACGAAGGTTTGCTCACGAAAGGGGCCTGAACTGCGCAAGCAGATCGACGAGAGCCTGAAGCGTCTTCAGACGGACGTGATCGACCTGATGCAGATGCACGAGATCAACTGGGACAACGACCCGGAATGGGTGATCGAGCAGGGCGGGCTCGCGGAGTTGCTGAAGATTCAGAAGGAAGGCAAGGTGCGGTTCGTCGGCTTCACGGGGCACAAGTCGCCACACATTCATTTGCAGATGATGCCGGTTCACAAGTGGGACACGGTGCAGTGCCCGATCAACGTCTGCGATCACTTCTACCGCAGCTTCGCGAAACAAGTGATCCCAGCCGCGAAGAAGCAGGGCACGGCCGTGATCGGCATGAAGTCGCTCGGCGGCGGCAAGGGCAAGATCGTGAAGGATGGCGTTGCAACGGCCGAGGAGTGCATTCGCTTCGCGATGTCGCAGGATGTGGCATCGGTCGTCAGCGGTATGGACTCAATGGACGTGCTGAAGAAGAACATCGCCATCGCGAGAAACTTCAAGCCACTTGAGGGTGACGAACTGCAGAAGTTGTTGGCGAAGGTGAAGCCGCACGCGGGCGACGGTCGGCACGAGCGGTTCAAGTCAACGATCGACTTCGACGGCCCGTACCACCGCAAGCAGCACGGCTTCGACGAACCACCACCGATGTGAGAGGGAGTTGTCAGTGATTCGGTCTGAGCCCGAGCGCCAAGCGAGAGTTAGGCTTAACCCTCGCTTGGCGCTCGGGCTCGGACGGATACCACTCACTCCGGAATCAAGATCTTCAGTTTCGGTTCGCCGTCACCCAACTCGCCGAGCGTCTTCAACAACGTCTGAGTGTGCTTTTCCTTCAGGTGCGCTGCCAACGCATCGACGCTCTTGAACTGCTCGTACATGATGAACATTTCGGGATGATCTGGGTCGCGGTTCAGGAAGTACACCACGCAGCCCGGCTCCTTCCGCGTCGCGATCAGGCACGGTGCGAACGCTTCAGTCGCTTCCTTTTCCTTACCGGCCTTCACCTTGAACTCGACGATCAGCGAGAACGGCTTCTTCACATCCTTCACTTTGCTCTTCACCAGTTTCACAACGGGATGCTCGTCCTCGGCTCGCACGTTCTGAGCAAGCGACAACATCACGGCCAGCACGGGAACAGCGATCAGCAAACGGAGACGCATCGGAACCTCCAAGTGGAATGAGGTTGGGACAGGGAACCATGGCGTCGGCTCTTGCCTTCGACGTGGTTCACGATGATTCTATCTGCTCGCACCCGAACTCAAACCGAGCCAAGCCATGTCGGAAGCGAAGACGACCGAATCAACCGAGCCGCCGCCGCATCAGCCGTTCGTTCCGGCGAGCGAATCGCCACACGAATTCACCTGGCCGGCAGTGCTCGCGGGAACGGTCCTCGGCATCATCTTCGGGGCGTCGTCGCTGTACCTCGTGCTGAAAGTCGGGCTCACTGTCTCGGCGTCGGTGCCGATCGCCGTGCTGTCGATCACGTTGTTCCGGGCCATCTCGAAGGCGTTCAAGGTTCGCAAGACGACCATCCTCGAAAACAACATCGTGCAGACAGCCGGCAGTGCCGGCGAAAGCATCGCGTTCGGCGTTGGCGTCACGATGCCAGCGCTGCTGCTGCTCGGCTTCGAGATGGACCCCGTTCGCGTGATGACCGTGTCGGTTCTCGGCGCGATTCTTGGCATTCTGATGATGATTCCGCTGCGGCGGGCATTCATCGTGAAGCAGCACGGAAAGCTCATCTACCCGGAAGGAACGGCGTGTGCCGAGGTGCTGGTCGCCGGAGAGAAAGGTGGGGCAACCGCGAAGATGGTGTTCGTCGGCTTCGGCATCGCACTCGTCTACAAGTTCTTGACGGCAGCTACGAAGCTGTGGGCGAGCGAGCCCGCGACCAATCTGTACCGCGAGAACGAAGCGACCGGCACTCGAACCGGCATCAATGGGGCGGAGGTTCGTGGTGAACTCGCTCCGGAACTGCTCGGCGTTGGTTACCTCATCGGGCCGCGTATCGCCTGCTTGATGATAGCCGGAGCGGTGCTGTCGTACCTCGTTCTCGGGCCAGCGATTGCGACATTCGGCGCAAAGCTCGACGAACCCGTCGCGCCTGCGAGCCGTGCCGTTTCGGCTGAACCCGGACACCTCGCGGTAGCTGGCGGACTTGTTACGCCAGCCGTTGCGAAGGCACGCGATGCAGACCCTGGCCTCATCAAGAACATGGAGCCAGACGACCTACGGAAGAAGTACCTGCGATTCATCGGTGCGGGAGCGGTCGCGGCGGGCGGCATCATCAGCATGTTTCGCGCTCTTCCGCTGATCTTCGCGTCGATCAGTTCTGGCTTGCGTGATCTCCGTGCGAGCCGGGCGGCTGGCGGAGCACCGACCGCGGCACGAACCGATCACGATATGCCAATGACCGTCGTCTTGTGGGGCAGTCTTGCACTCGTTCTGGTGCTGACGCTCGTGAAACCGCTCGGGTTGGGGCTTACATTCCAGGGGCTTGTCGGTGCGGTGATGATCCTACTGTTCGGCTTCCTGTTCGTGACGGTATCCAGCAGACTCACGGGCGAAGTCGGCAGTTCATCGAATCCCATCTCGGGCATGACCATCGCGACTTTGTTGCTCGTCTGCCTCATCTTCCTGATCCTCGGAAAGACCGGGCCGTCTGCGATGCTCACCGCATTAACCGTGGCAGCCGTGGTGTGCATCGCTTCGAGCAACGGCGGCACGACTTCACAAGACCTGAAGACGGGTTTCCTCGTCGGTGCCACGCCGTCGAAACAGCAGTGGGCCATCCTCATTGGGGCAGTCACATCGTCGCTCGTCATCGGGTTGACCATGCTCGCCCTCAACGCGGCCGGCGTGCATTACACGAAGAAGGGGTTCGTTGGGAATGTCGTGATCGAAGTGCCAGACGATTCGCCTCGTGAAGCTCCAGGACGACCGTATGACCGCGACGAACCGGACTGGAAGGCCGATACTACTGAGTACCGCATCGTTCACGTTCGAGACGGCCAGTACGAGGGCGTTCCGGCTGGGCGATATCTCGTGAACGATGCCGGGAACCCGATTTACCGAAAGTATCAGCAAATCTCGCGTTCGTCGAAGACGATGGATAACGACAAGGACGCGCCGAAGGAGTTCACAGCGCCCCAACCGCTCCTCTTCGCCAACATCATCGAGGGCATCCTCGGCGGCACCCTCCAGTGGACCCTCATCATCATCGGTGTGATGATCGCGGTTGCTCTGGAGTTCTGCGGTGTGTCGGCGTTGCCGGTCGCCGTCGGAATGTACCTCTCGTTCGGTTCGACGCTGCCAATTTTCGTCGGTGGAATGGTTCGGTGGGTGACCGACAAGCTACGAGGTAAGCCCAAGTCGGATGCCGAGTCGGAGACGAGCCCCGGGGTGCTGCTCGCAAGCGGTTACATCGCGGGCGGAACGCTGTGCGGGCTGATCATTGCGTTCTTCGCGTTCATGCCGGAAGCGTTCAACGAGCTGATTAACGTCGGTTTCCATCTCTTCGCGGAGGTAGACTCGAAAACCGGCAAAATGGAGTGGAAGCCCGACGATGTGGGTTGGTCGAAGGTGCTATCGGTCGTGATGTTCGCGTTGCTCGCGGCGTTTCTGGTGTACGTCGGAACCCGCAAGGAACCACAACCCGCCAAATGATTTCGCCGCTTGCGGCGTAGCGATCAAGAGATCGCTACGCCGCAAGCGGCGAAAACTCAAAGCTGATCTGCTTATCGGCGTCCGCCGCCACCGCCACCGCCACCCGGTGGCTTCGTCATCACTTCCTGAGCTTGACGCTTGAACTTCTCCATGCTCTGTCGCAGGTTCGCGTCGCCACGCTGCATCAGTTCCAACTCGTGCTGAATTTCCGCACTCAACCGCTTCAATTCCGTCTCTTGGCGAGCGAGCAACGCACGCTCCTTCGCCATCGAAACTTCCATCTCACGCATCTGTGCTTCCAACCCCTCCTCGTCCTCGCGAAGTTGCTGACGCTCTTCCTGAAGTCGCTTCCGATCCTGCTGGAGTTTGGCGTTTTCCTTTTCCAGTTCGTCGCCCCACTCTTCCAGTTCCGTGCGGGTCTTCGGGACCGGCGGCGGAGGTGCCAGTTCACCCTTGGCGATCTGATCCTCGATCCCCATCAATTGCGTCGTCAGTTCCTCGATCTGACCCTCTTTCTCCGCCAGGGCAACCTCGAATTCCTTCTCCTTCTCCACGAGCTTTTGCTCGGATTCGCTCGCTTCCTGAAGAAGATGCTTCATCTCGTCGAGAAGCTTTCGCAGTTCCTTGTTCTCGCCCTTGAGCCGTTGAACTTCCGCGTTCGGTCCCTCGTCCTGATACCGATTGTTCTCCTGAATTCCCGCGAGTTGGTTCAACGCCCCCGCAATGTTCTGTTCCGGCGGCGGAGCGTAATTTCCCTGAGGCGGGCCGTAACCCGGCGGGTAATTCGCGGGGGGGTAATTGGGAGCTGGCGTCGGCGGGGGATTGTACTGCGGAGCAACCGGCCGCCGTGCTTGTGGCGGCGCCGGCATGGCGACCGGAGCAACTGGCTGCGGCTGAGCTGGGCGTGAGAGTGGCCCAAGCGGCCCCGACTTACCCGGCATCCGCAATCGGTTCAACAATTCCTGCGGAGACGCTGCCCTCGGCGTTGGAACCGGAAGTGGTTCCGGTTCGGGTTCCACTTCTTCGGGTTCTGGCTCCGGAAGCTGAACCGGCTTCGGGGTGTTCATTGGAGCCGCAGGCGGCCCCGAAGAAAGGAGCCTCGCACGAAGCGCCGCAGCAGACATCGAGGGCTGCGGATCAGGCGAATTGTTTGAGGGTAACATGCTCAGGTATACTCTGAGTTGGCGTGCATCCGGGTCGAACGAACACACCAGAGTGGTTTGCCCAGCACCCGAAGCCGATTGGAGGGATTGTTTTGGGGGCTCTCCCCAGCGGAACAATCCTTCGATCCTGCATGAATTAGCGTAGATTGTCCTATTCTCGAAGTCAACACGAAAGGGAGGGGGAATGGCCAGTGCAATCGGGCTGAACCATCCGAAATTCCCTGCGACTCGCGCCAATCGCCACAACTGGTAACTAACAACCCCTAATGCACTCGCAGATTTCCTGGCCGGTTGTGCGGATTTCGCCGGGTGAATGGCGAGTAACCCACTATCCGGAGCGCAGTTCGGTTTAACCCACCAACGGCGCTCGGGGTGGACCGTTACATCGGTGTAGACTTGCCCACGGGAGTCTGGCACGATTAAGGGAACAGGCTGGCATCCGTGTGGGACCTCGTCGTACAATCAGGCCACGATTTGTTTTTCACCTGGACGGTGCGTCAGCGACCGCTTCCGTCCTACAGCAGGAGCGCAGGGTATGACCTTCCTGAAACGCCTGAGAATGCTGCCGGTGGTGCTGGGGGTTGCCGCAACCCTCGTCACCCTCGGCACATCTCTGTTCGGCGACGGCCGGCGGGGCGACCCCGCGAAGCCGGGCGATCCGATCCGACCCGACGGCGGTAAAGTCGTCGAAGACTTCGTTCTGAACAAATTCAGCAGAGTCGCGGCACTGACATATCAGTTCCGCGACGGCGAAATGCTCTTTGCCTGGCAGGTG
>JAIOPV010000094.1 GCA_021413735.1 Planctomycetota bacterium | reverse complement strand
TCCTTTTGCGTCGCGTGTGCCGTGTGGCCTTCTTGCCACAGGAACTCAGCGGTACGCAGGAAGAGCCGCGTTCGCATCTCCCACCGCACGACGTTGCACCATTGATTGATGAGCAGCGGCAGGTCGCGGTACGACTGAATCCAGTCCTTGTAGGTTCGCCAGATGATCGTTTCCGATGTCGGCCGCACGATCAATTCTTCTTCGAGTTTCGCCGTGGGATCGACTTCGATCTTCCCATCAACCGACCGCAATCGGTAGTGCGTGACGACGGCACATTCCTTGGCGAAGCCCTCCGCCATCTGCTCTTCCTTCTGGAAGTAGCCTTTTGGGATGAACAAGGGGAAATACGCATTGACGTGCCCGGTGGCCTTGAACATGCCGTCGAGGCCGCGTTGCATCTTCTCCCAAAGGGCGTAGCCCGTGGGCTTGATGACCATGCACCCCTTCACGCCCTCGGCATTCTGGGCAAGCCCCGCTGCCTTGATGATGTCGAGATACCATTCCGAATAATTCTTCGCGCGGGCTGTGATGGCGTCGGCCATGAGCAAAACTCCATTTACGTAAGCGTGACAACCCACGGGCATGAAGCCGAGGTTCCGTGAATCACGTTATAGTTACGGACACGGATTGAGATAGGAGGTGATCGTTCGCGAGATGTTCAATCCCAGTCCCAGACAAGAACCTTGCCGCGACTGCCGCCGGTTGCTGCTCGTGTCCCGTCTGGGCTGACGGCAACCGCGTACAGGCCGCCGATCTTCCATTCCACGGTGCGAACCTGCGTGAGCGTCGCGATGTCCCAGACCCGCACGTGAGCATCGTTATCGACAGTGAGAAGTTTGCCGTCGGGATGCACGTCCATCGAAACGAAGTGCTTGCGGCTCGGGTTCACGATCTTCCGCGGTGGGCGTTTGAGGTCGTTCGCGTCGTAGCAGGCGACACTCGCAGCCGCACGAACGAAGATGGTCGCGCCGTCGGGCGAGAACAACAACTGAAGTGGCTCTCGGTAAGTCGTTGTCTCGTCGAACTTCTTCAGCTTGTCCGCCGACCGAAGAATCAGAAGGGGATCGGGACCGCCATGAACGCCCTCAACCGTCGCCAGCGTGATTCCGTCGGGCGAGAATGCGGCGGGATAAATACCGGTCGCGGGCTTCGCAATGCGATGCGATTTCTTAACGAACTTCCCCTTCGTATTGAGCCGCATACTTACCACAACTGATAGCCGACCCACGACGAGGAAATAATCGCCGTCGGGAGTCATCAAGATCATCCCAGGCTGTTGACCAAGAGAGCGTGGCTCGAATTTCTCCGGATCGGCCAGACACAGTTCATCCAAGCCGGATCGGTAGAACAGTTCGCCGTTGGGCCGAAACGCGAGATTACCACTGGCTTGGAGTTGTTTCGGTGTTGCGGTGGGATTCGCGGTATCCCAGAGGTGGGAACCGCCGAAGCCTCCCGCTGCGAGCCAACGCCCACAGCGGGAGAACACGATCGAATCAACGCGATGTCGCCGACCGCTGAAGATTTGCATGCGTCACTTCGTTTCGCTGAACTTCTCTTCCGCGACCTTCCGGAATGCCCCCGAAGCCTTGCCGCCCTCGCCAGGGAAGCCCGCGTGTTGAACGAGCCACACCGTGACCAGCCCACGCTTCGGATCGACATTCATGTTCGTCGAAAGCGCGCCGCCGTGGCCAAAGTTGCCGCCAACTGAGAAGCCCAGGCCGTAGTTATCCTTCAGCGAATCGGGCGTCTGCTTCGACGTCAGCGCCTTCACCGACGTTTCGGAAAGAAGCTGCTTGTCGCCGACCTTGCCATTGTTTAGCAGCATCTGACAGAACTTCGCCACGTCGGTTGCCGTGGAGAACAACCCGCCGCCCGGCATCGGCTGACGCTTGCGATCCGTCAGCGGGTACTGCAACTGGGCGATCTTCGTGAGCTCCAATCCCTTCTTGTCGGCACCGGGCTTGTACACCTTCGCGAGCCGCTTCACTTGCTCCTCGCTCGGCCAGAACGTCGTGTCCTTCATGCCCAGCGGCCCGAACAATCGCTTGTCGAGGAAGTCTTCGTACGACATGCCACTGACCACTTCGATGATACGGCCACCGGTGTTGATACCCGCGTTGGAGTAGGCGTATGCCGTGCCAGGCTCCGTCTTCAGGCCATTCTTGACGTAGCTTGCGACTGAGTCCTTGATGGTCAGTTTGTCGAGCGTCGGCGACTCTTCTGGCGTCGAGAACGGCAGGCCGCTTGTGTGCGACAAAATCTGCCGAACCGTGATCGGCGTCTTCGGCTTCTCGCCCTTAATCTTGATGTCCTTGAACTCCGGAATGTACTTCTCCACGGGGTCTTCGATCTTCACCTTGCCTTCATCGACGAGCAGCATGAGGGCTGTCGCGGTGATGGGCTTCGACTGCGATGCGATCCAGAACAACGAATCGGTTGTCATCGGCGTCTTGTTCTCGACGTCAGCATAGCCGACCGCTTCGAGAGCGAGAATCTTGTCCTTGTTCGCGACGAGCATGACTGCCCCCGCGAGTTCGTTCTTCTCGACGAACGACTGCACGGCCGGCCGACGGTGTGACGGCAGTTACCGTCGGGCTTACGCCCCGACGCTCACCAAATCCGAAAACACTAACCAACCTTCAGCGCCTTCTCGATGGCATCGACCATCCGCTTCTCGCTGCCGGGGTTCACCCAGCACCACTCACCGAGGTTGCCATCGTTTTCCTTCCAGGCACGTTCAATCGGGATGTACCCCGGACCGCACTCGCCATATCCCGCGACCAGCACGAACGAATCCGGTCGCGCCTTCTGTGTCATGAGTTGGAACTCGACGTAGCTCTCGGCGGGAAGCAGCGTCAGCACAGCGCCGCCGAAATCGAGCACGGGAACGTCGACCGGTTTGCCCGCGTCGCAGCGTTGCTTCCAACTCAACCCGAGAGCCGCGAGACACTGCCCAAATGGTTTCGGATCGTCCTTCAATCGCTTCGTTAGTGCTTCTTCAGTGAAGCCAGCCGACGTGCGAGCGTCGAGCGTCAACGGCACCGAACGAAACGCCACATCCTTCACGGGAGTCTTCTTGATTGCCTTCCACGCGGTCGCCATTCCTGTTCGCATTCGTTCGGCCAAGACCGGACGGTTCGCGGGGTCGCCGTCATTGTACTTGCCCGCTGTGACGTTCCCGCTGCACCCCGATGAGTACATCTGAAACACGCCAGGCGTGTCGGCCTGTCGAAGTTTGCGAGCCATGCCCACGAAGTCGGCCGTCACGCCACCACGACCGTAGAAACTCATCGGATGCGTCGCGTATGCCGAGAGGCCGAGCAAAGGTGTGTCGCCATTCCAGAATGACAGCGTTTTCACGAACGGGTCGATGGTGCCGTCCTCAGCCTCTCGAAGTTTGGCGTCGCGAGTCGCCGACATGCGGTTGTAATGCACCTTCCCGTCCGCGTCGGTGTAGCGTCGGTTCGAGGCAACCTTTTCGACCTTCGCTTCGCCGGTGCCGACGTGCGTGATCGGCTGCGAATTCTTGAGCGAAGCCTTCGCGTCATCCGCGATGCGGCCGACGGTCTTCTCAAGAAACGCGATGTCGCAAATCGCTCCCTTCGCCTTGTGCTTTTCGAGGAGTTGTTGCGCTTCGAGGTCCGCGATTGGGGTGTCGTGCTGGTGAATGCTCGACACCATCACGCGAACGGGATCGGTGTCGAGCGCCTTGGCCAGCTGTGTGCGGAACAGCTCGTAGGCACCGTTGCGGACCTCGCACCAATCGAGCGACACGAACGCGACTGGCTTTCCTGCGCCACGGATCACGAACCCGTGCGCGAACAGCGGGTCGATGATTTCCTTCACTGGAGGAACGCCGCCGCCCATGCACGGGTGCCCGATCGGCGGCGTGATCTCCGTCATGAAGCTGGAAAGCGTGAGCTTCTTGTCTTCGGCATGTGCGAATGGCGTTCGAATGCCGCCCGTGACGGCAAGAGCTGCGAGAGCTTCGCGGCGAGTGAGCATGTGAATCTCGGATTGGCGACGAGAACCGGAGCAAGTGGCGAGAAGGGTAGTGTACCGGCGCGTCAAAACCGGCGACACTGGCAAAGGTGACAATAATCCGGGTTCAATCAGTCGCGTAAATTGGGGGTTCTAGGAAGCAGTTTCAGGCAAATTTATGCTTCGAACGTGAGTAATAGCGAGCGAATCGACACACTGTATGGATTGGTGAAACTATTCAGCTCATAGACAATCAATTCAACTGGAACAATCAATTCTCTCCGGCGATTTGACACTACTGGCGAAACCGTTCTAGGTATATAGTGTAACGCGAAGCACGTTCTTCCGACCAACCCCAGCAAGTGGTCGCCGCGTGCCGCAGGTAGGATACCTGCCAAAATCGGTACGTGCGGAACTCGATCGTACCCCTCTATTTGATACGGCTAGTAAAACCCTCACAGTCGCATATGCGACCACGGGGAAGATACGTCTTACGCAGACTGTATAACCGGATTAACCGTATTACTCGGAATCCCGGCCGGGGAGCGCACGCGCTCACGTCCAGGGCTCCTACGTCGGCCGTATGGAGGCAGCCGGCGGTTCTCGGAACTCGCTTACCGGAAGGCGACCTCTCGGGCGCAGGCACGCGACCCACGGGTCTTCGGTAAGGGAAGTCGTCGAGCCTCTTATGAGCACGCGGACTGTTCGTTCGACTGCCGCCCGGCTGTCACTCGAAGTTCTCGAAGCACGCGAAGTGCCCGCAGTGAACATCGCCATCGACTACACCCTCGATCTGCGAGCCAAGGGCGGCTCCGGGTTCTTCGAGGATCACGCCGATGCGAAGGTTGCCTTGAACAAAGTTGCCCAGGAAATGGGGCAACGCATCTCGGCTAACCTCTCTGCGATCACCCCCAGCGGTGCGAACTCGTGGAACGCCATTTTCTACAACCCGGAGAACGGGCAGCAGTACACGATCACGAACAT
Source organism: Planctomycetota bacterium (assembly GCA_021413735.1). Lineage (GTDB taxonomy): Bacteria > Planctomycetota > Planctomycetia > Gemmatales > Gemmataceae > Gemmata. The sequence goes on along the minus strand of JAIOPV010000094.1, from coordinate 97,667 downwards.
GAACCTCACGGCGAATACCCTCGTGGTCTACGTCGGTGGGCGTGTGATGAGCGGCGGCGAGGCCGGGCAGGGTGGCTCCGGCGGCTACGGGTATTCCGGCTCGGCCGCATGGGGCAACACGATCTCGACTCGCGGGTGGTCGGGGTTTGCTCCGTGGGGAGGCAGCATCGCGTTCGACACAACCGAGACGTGGCACTTCGGGCTCACGACCACCGGGCTGGATTCCAACGAATCGGATTTCTACTCCGTCGCGACGCACGAGATGGGGCACTTACTCGGAATCGGCACCGCGACGCAGTGGTTCTCGAAAGTGCAGAATGGCACCTTCACCGGAACGAACTCGGAGGCGGTGTACGGTGCTGCGGTTCCGGTCTACTCGGATTCGGCTCACTGGTCGAACGGCTTGAAGTACAACGGTCAGTTCGCCGTGATGGATCCGGTGCTGAACCGCGGCGAACGGCGAACCTGGACAAGTCTCGATCAGGCTGCGTTGCAGGACGTCGGTTGGGCGGCGGGTTCGGTCGTCAGTCCGCCGGTGACGCCGCCTGTCGTTCCGCCACCCGTTTCACCGCCAAGTACCGCGACCGTCCCGCCGGTGTTGGTGTCCGGTCAGTCGGGGCAAGTGGCGGTGTACGCTCGCGGTCAGGCGGGAACGCTCGCATCCACGGGGAAGATGTTCACGCCGTTCGCCGGGTACACCGGCACCGTTCGCACGGCAGTCGCGGACTTCAACGGCGACGGCGTTTCGGATTACGCATTCACTGCCGGTGCGGGGCTGACAGCGAGAACGCGAATCATGGATGGGGCAACGAACCAGATACTTGTCGGAAGCACGATCGTTCTCAATGGGTTCACGGGCGGAGCGTACATCGCGGCAGGCGACATCGACAAGGACGGCAAGGCGGAACTCGTCGTGTCGGCTGATCGTGGCGGCACGCCTCTGGTGGAGGTTTACACGGTTTCGGGCAACCAGTTGGTGAAGTCCCTGTCGTTCTACCCGTTCGGAATTACGAACTCGAACGGCGTTCGCGTGGCGATGGGCGACCTGAACCGCGATGGCTCGGCGGATCTGATAATGGCTACTGGAGCGGGGCAAGCAGCACGCCTTGCCATCTACGATGGAGCGGCGCTTGCCAAGAAGCAAGCCGTGACGATGCGGACATCGTTCCTGGCTTTCGGCTCGACCGTGACGGTCGGTGCGAACGTGACGACCGGCGATGTGAATGGCGATGGCTACGACGATCTGATTGTGTCGCAGGACGCCGGCGGCACGTCGCTTGTTCGTGTGTGGTCAGGAGCTGACATCACGGCGAACCCGACGACGTTGATATCGAATCTGAGGCCGCTTCAGGAGTTCTACGCGAACGGCACAACGAACCTCAGTGGCATTCGAGTGACGACACGCGACCTCGACGGCAACGGCAAGGACGAACTCGTGACGTCGGCATCGGGTGGTGCGGCGAGTTGGGTGCGAGTGCTATCGGTGAGCAGTGCATCGGTGGCAGCGCTCGAAACGGTGTACCCGTTCACGGGGCAAGCGGTGCTGGCGGGGATTTACGTTGGGTGACACGATCAGAACAGTCGGTTGGTGTCCGCGAGTTCCGTCATCAGCTTTCGCTGCGGCGAACTCACGGGGTAGTCGCTCAGTTCGGAAACGTTCAGCCACTTCGCCTCGGCGTAGAACTTCGACTTGAACCGACCCTTCACAGACTCCGCTTCGACACACACCAACGTGATTCGGTAACGCGTCACGCCGTGGCGGATCGTCAGCACTTCGCGGCCGGGTTCCACGGTCAACCCGGTGAACTCCTTCGCAACTCGAACTACGGACGCCATCAGTTCCTCGCCGATAACCCGCTCTGCGTGCGGCACCTCCCACATATTCTGCCAGCGGCCCGCGTTCGACGGCCGACGACAAAGCAGGATTCGCTTCCCACGACGGATCACAATTCCAACCTCACTCACATCCGTGATCGCGGGTTGCTTCTTCGGCGGAGGGATCGTGGCTTGAAGCCCATCGCGGTTCGCCACGCACGTCGCCGCCAGCGGACACTGATGACACGCGGGATTCGTCGGCGTACACACCAACGCCCCGAGTTCCATGAGCGCCTGATTGAAGTCGCCGGCCCGCTTTTGGGGAAGCACCGACTCCGCAGCGGTCCAGACCCACGCCTTGCCCTCGCCTTCCCGCGGGTCGCCACGATAGCCGAACAACCGGGCCAGCACGCGAAGGCTGTTCGCTTCGACAATCGGCAACCTGCGGTCGAAAGCCTGCGACAGCACGGCTCCGAGGATGTAGCGACCGACGCCGGGAAGCTCGGCCCATACATCGGGATCATCCGGGAGTTTGCCAGCGTGATCGGCGACGAGTTGTTTTGCTGCGGCGTGCAGGTGACGTGCCCGACGGTAATACCCAAGCCCTTCCCACAGTTTCAGAACTTGTTGTTCGTCGGCAGCGGCGAGAGCCTGGATGGTTGGAAATGCTGTGAGGAATCGCGAAAAGAATGGGATGACGGCGGCGACCGTCGTCTGCTGAAGCATCACCTCGCTGACCCAAATCTGATACGGATGGCGTGTTTTACGCCAGGGCAAGTCCCGGTGATGGGTATCGAACCATTTCAGGAGGCAAGTTTCGAGGTTGATGTTCAATGTTTGATGTTTCACGTCGAAACCGAGGCATCTTTTCGGGAACGTGAAGCATCAAACATCAAACCCGAAACCGGTTACGTTGGCCGACGACGCATTTTGCGAAGGATGTCGTTCGCGGCGTTGGTCATGTCTTCGCGGCTGGTCGCTTTCTTGTTCTTGTCCTCGGCTGGCTTGGTTGCCGGTGTGCCAGTTTGCGTTTCCTGTGCAAACATGGCCGGCATTTCCATAACGGTGCTGCCGTCTGGCACACTTTCGCCGTCGTCCATTCCGAGGAGCATCGCGGCGATGTTATCGTTGTCTTCTTCGCTGGAACTCGTGGCAGTGATCTTTGTCGAAGGCTGCGCCGGTTTTGCTGCAGGTGGTTTAGCCACGGGCTTCGCGGCTGCCTTCAACGCGGCTGCTTCTTTCGAGTCGGTCAGCGCCGGTGACTCCTTTGAGCCAGTCGAGACGGCGGGTTTCGCCGTGGGATTGGGGGTGTTATCACGGGACGGCGCCGTGGGCGCAGAAACCGCTTTCACGGCCGCGAGAGCCTCGGGATTCGGGTTCGGGTACGGCGTGCCCTCGTCGAGAGCCAGCTCTTTTTCAACTCGGAGCGTGAAATCGAGCGGGCCAACCATTACCAACGTCCCATCCTCAACTTCGACTTCCTGATCTCGGATCAGTTCGTCGTTCACCAGGGTTCCGTTGGTGCTTCCGTAGTCGGCGACGAACACTTTCCCGCCGCGAGTGATGATACCGCAATGCTTCTTGCTGATCGCTTGGCTCGCAGGGCGCAAGTTGCACTGCGGTTCGCGACCGATGAGGAACTGCGGAACAGTGATGGGGATCACTTTGCCCTGATGCGTCCCCGAAGCGACTACCAAACTCACCTTCATGTGTGTTACCGCCTATAGTGATGACGGTGCCTGTTTGGGTGAACCGCCCGCCATTGCAGATCGTATCGGACGGCGGGCGATCATGACATGCCCGCGAATTTGTGAGCATAATCGACTGCAAATAGCTTGCCGTCGATTATGGCTCAGAAGAATTCCGAAAACTGGTCTGATGCGAGTTGGGTGTTGTCAGCCCAACGGCCGGTATTCGTCATCTTAGACCACGGACCACGACCAATGCCACAATCACTCTCCGCAAATTTCCCAATCGCCCACAACTTTGGCTCTCGTTGTCGCCTTTTGGCTCGACCATTGTGGCTTGGTTTTGCCTGTGTTTTCGCTGCGGCGGGCTGTGGCGGAGAGTCTAGTCCGGGTACTGACTCACCGGCTAGACCTTTCACGGAAATTTCATTGACGCTGAGCTGTCCCGACCCCGCTTTTGCGTCGGCAATTACACCAAGCGTCAAGAGTTGGGCGACTCGCACCGGGGCGAAGGTGACGATTCGGACAGAGGCGATGGCGATTGGAGATACATCCGATATTGGCATTATACCCACGGCCGAGTTGGGTATGTGGGCCGATCGCAACGATCTCGCACCAGTTCCGGCGGGATTCCGTGTAGTCGACCATCCGTATCAGTGGTCGGGTTTGCTTCCGGAATATCGCGAACATCTCATCGAGTGGGGTGGGCAGGCCCGAGCACTTCCCCTTGCGGGTGATGGTGCTCTCCTGGTTTATCGGGCCGATCGACTCACCGACCCGAAGTTCGTTGCGGCGTTTCGCGAGCGTTTGGGTCGCGATCCGGCGGTGCCTGCCACCTGGGAAGACTTTGCCGTTCTTGCGGTGCAGTTCGCGGAATTCGATCGCAAGCCGAGTTTGCCACCGATGACCGCAGCGGAAACGGCAGACGTCTTCTTCCGGGTCGCGGCCTGCTTCGACAGGCTCGCCATGAATGAGACAGGTGTGAAAGTGGGAACCGGAGTCTCATCGGCCTCGTTTGCTCACGACGTTGGAACAGGCGATTCGCGGCTGAATGCGCCGTGCTTCCTCGCGGCGGCGGAATGGCTCGGGAGTTTGCCGAAGTCGGTTGGCGGTCCGGTCGATCCGGCGGTTGCGTTGAGCAAGGGCGACGCGATGCTTGCGGTTGTGACGTTGACCCAACTCGCGAAACTTCCGAAGGAGAACGGGCGAATCCCTGCTCGGTTCGGCATCGCTCCGCTTCCCGGCACTCGGAAATACTTCGATCACGAGCAGAAGCAGTTCGTTCCGGTTGGCACCGCGAACTATGTCCCGTATTTCGCGGGTGGGAAACTCGGCGTCGTTCGTGCACGCTGTCCGAAACAGGAAGCTGCGTTCGACCTGCTCGCCGAACTCGGCAGTCCGACGCGGAGCCTCGAACTTTTGAGTACGCCTGGCCTCGGCGTGGGACCGTTTCGGAATGCCCATTTGGAACGTGATCGGCTCTCGGCGTGGTTCGGTTATGGCTTCGACGCGGACCGGTCGAAGGCGCTTCAGGACATGATGCGGCACTACGCTCGGCCCGAGGTGCGGAATCCGGTGTATGGGCTTCGCGGTCCGGATCAGCAAGCGTTGAATGCCGCCGCAGCCGAGGAATTGACGAAGATCGCGACTGGCACGGTCACACCCAATGTGGGGTTGAACCAACTTCTCGGGGCCTGGAACCGCATCGACGAGAAGACGCCGAAGGAGACGCGTCTTCGCTGGCGAAAGCTTTCCAGCGGTGTGAACTGATCCCTGGACCTCCTGCTACCCCACTGTTTGCGCCACCAAAACCAAATGCGATAACATCAACGAGTTCATGTATCAGGAGTTCGGGACGACAGCGAGACCGACGAAACGCCGGCAGTCGGCGAGGCGGTGCTGCAGGAACTCTTGATCGGTACTGGCGCTCGTCCATCGCAGCGCCTCTCGCCAGGCACGCTCGGCGGCGGAGTGCTGGCCGAGGCGGAAGTGAAACTCACCGATGACCGCGTACCAGCCAGGATAGCGGGCGGGAACGTTCTCCGGCACAACGGCAGCCAGATGGTCGAGCCCGGCTTGCGGGCCGTGCAGGTAGGCTTCGGCGACGGCCCGGTTGAGCGCGTGGATCGGCGACGGTGCGATACGATCGAGCGTGTCGTACAGTTCGGCGATCCGGCGCCAATCGGTGTCCGCGAAGGTCGCCGCCCGACAGTGCTCCCAGGCGATGCCCGCTTCCACGTGATAGCGTGTCAATTCGTCGCCAGCGGCGGACCTGGCGAGCCACGCCACGCCCTCTCGCACGTCGTTCCAGTTCCAGGTGGAGCGATCCTGCTGCTCGAACAGCACGATGCCGCCGTCGAGCGTGACCCGTGCATCGAACCGGGCCGCGTGCAAGTACATCAGCGCGAGCAGGGCATGCACTGCAGGAACGTCGCCGACACTCTGGTCGGCCAGCATCTTCGCCAGTCGTCGGGCCTCGTCGCACAGATCGCGGCGTATCGGTACATCGGCATGGGTGGCGTGGCAGCCTTGACTGAACAGGAGGTAGATGACCGAGAGGACTGCGTCCATCCGAGCGCGAAGTTGGGGTGCAGCCGGAGCCTCGAAATCGACGTCCAGGTCGCGCAGCCGATCTCTGGCACGCTCGATGCGTTTCTGGACGTTGGCCTCGGTGGTGAGCAGGCCACGGGCGATCTCGGCGGTACTGAATCCGCAGAGCGTCCGGAGTGCAAAGGCGACTCGCGATTCAGCCGGCACCTCTTCGTGACAGCAGACAAAGAGGAGGCGGAGTGGTTCGTCGCCGATCTCGTCGGCGAAATACGTTTCGGGCGGTGCCGTTTGCCGCTCGGCCTCATCCGCGAAGTGCGGCAACGCCCTGGCGTGGGTTTGCTCCCGCCGCAAGGCGTCGATCGCGAGGTTGCGGGCGGTGCGGTAGAGCCAACTGGCCGGGTCTTCGGGAACGCCACGCCGCGCCCAGGTTTCCAGGGCTTGCACGAGCGCGGTCTGCACGACGTCCTCGACCAGATCGAGCCGGCGCACGCCGAGCGACTTTGTCAACACGGCGACGAGCCGACCGAACTCATGGCGAAAGAAGTGCTCTACCAGGGCACGCGGTTCGTTCATGCGTAGCCGGCCAATTCGCGGATCTCGATCACGTTATCGCCCGGACACTCCCGAGCGATTGCCACTGCGGCATCATAGTTTTCGGCCTGGATCAAGCTAAAGCTCGCGGCGAATTCCTTCGCTTCGACATAGGGGCCGTCGGTCACGATTCCCGACCTGACGAGTTTGCCATCCGGTTTCAAACCATCGCCGCCGGGCAGGATCGACGATTTGAACTTCTGCATCCAGGCGTACCATTGGCCCGACAGCGCTTGCATTTCCTCGGGAGACGGCCGGGATTGGGGATCGGTGGAGTGGCGAAAGATGAACAGAAACTTCGGCATGAGTTGGTTCTCCAAACGGTTTCACGTGCTCGGTCCGAGGCCTTTCCCCGGTCCTCCGGTGCTACAACGAACAAGGCACGACCGTTCGGACACTGCCCCAGAGAATTTTTCGAGAGGACCTCGCCGGAAACGATGAATCGCTGCGTAACCTTGTTTGCCCAGCGATCAGCCGTTCTGGTACGAACCCATCAGTTTTCAGTTTAGCAACGTGTCCGAAATAACTTCCCGGTTTTGGTTTTGGCCTCCCCCCTTGTGGGGGAGGTGGCGAGGCTTTGCGAGACGGTGGGGGGAAGGCCTCAACAGTTGTAAAGGTTTCACCCCCCACCCGCTCCTCGAAGACTCGGAGCGACCTCCCCCACAAGGTGAGGTCAACACCAAGCCAAACCTTTCGGATCGGGATGTTATTTCGGACACGTGCCTTACCGTGCAGATACCGTGCAGGCAGTCTGACGTAAGACTTGAAGAGGAGTTACGCAGTTGGAGTTGCAGACTGCCACGGAGGGCGGCCCAAGCTGCGAAACACCAAAACGCAGACGAAACGACAACAGCGTGACTCCTATTGACATCAAGGACAAATTGATAGGCCATACAGTTGGAGCAGAACCGAATGGTTTGTCGTTACGCTCGTCCACTGCGACTCACGCTGATATGAACACTGAAATTCTCCGCGTCGATCCCACCGTGCCTGAACCTGCGATCATCGCGAAGGCTGCTGATTACCTTCGCACCGGTCGGCTCGTGGCGTTTCCAACCGAAACCGTCTATGGACTCGGTGCAAACGCACTCGACCCCGAGGCGGTCCGCAGCATCTTCGCGGCGAAAGGTCGTCCGGCATCCAATCCCGTTATTGTCCACGTTGCGGAGCCGTCGCAGGTAGTAAACGTCGCGGCGCAATGGCCGGAGACAGCAGCCCAACTCGCGGCGAAGTTCTGGCCAGGACCGCTAACGATCGTGGTTCCGAAGAAGCACGGCGTTCCCGACGAAGTGACCGCAGGCGGCCCGACGGTCGCGGTGCGATGTCCGAATCATGTGGTGGCACGGGAACTGATTCGCGTGGCAGGCGTGCCGATCGCGGCCCCGAGTGCAAACCGCAGCACGGAGCTTTCACCGACGCGAGCCGAGCATGTCTTCAAAAGCCTGAACGGACGAATCGACCTGATTCTGGACGGCGGCCCGTGCGCAGGCGGCATCGAATCGACGGTCGTGGACGTGACCGGCCCCGTGGTGCGGTTGCTACGGCATGGGCTTATCACGGTGCCGATGTTGGAAGAAGTGGTTGGCTTGGTGGATTTGCCCAGCCGGGGGTATGAACCCCTGGGTTCTGTCGCGCGTTCGCCGGGTCAGATGGCGAAGCACTATTCACCCAGAACGCCGGTGGTGTTAGCACAGGACGCCGACGCCGAACATCAGCGGCTTCGTGACGCGGGTTTCCGGGTGATCTCGGTCGGCTTCGATCTGATTTGGGATTACCGCTTCATTTCAAATGATCCGGCGGAGTATGCGACTGACCTGTACGCGATTCTGCACGAACTCGACGAGGCTGGCTTCGACCGCATCGTGATCGAACTTCCGCCCGACACGCCAGAATGGGCAGCGGTCCGAGATCGACTGACACGAGCTGCCGCAATGTCCTGAGTCCTGATGTGATTTCGCCGCTTGCGGCGTAGCGATGTTGCGCTACGCCGCAAGCGGCGAATACGTTACTTGGCAATGCCCGCGTTGCTCAAGCGAGCGGTCGGGATATCCTTCACGCCCTCCACGGGAGCGTTCAAGAAGTCCATCAGGTTTTCGTGGCCGAGTTGCTGGAAGAGCAGTTTCGTTGGCGCAACCGGGTCCGGCACCGCGAACCAGTGCCCGTCCTCGTTGCTTGTGTGCATCATTTTCCCTGGCAATTCCGCAAACACCATCGGTTTAAACTTCTCTTCAGCCGCGAAGAACACGACGCCCTTCTCTGCGGTAATCAGGGCGATGTTCTGGCCCATCCACTCCGCGCCCGTTGGTTCTCCCGCAGCTTCGGGCCAGCGGTAAAAGGCAGTCGGCGCGGCTCCGATCGAGCCGAACAAAACCGCTTTCTCCTTCTTGGGAGCGGCCCCGCCTGAAACGTTCGTCTCGAACGCGTAGGCGACTTTTGACCCGAACAGGCCGATTCCGAGCGAACGCCCCACTTCGCCACCGAGGTCGATCTTCCCGAGAGTCTTCAATGTTCCACTTTCCAACTGCACGATCAACGATCCGACGGCAATCACGATCGAGGATCGTGCGTCGTCCGTGGTGATGTTCTTGCCCACAGCGATCTTGCCCGCGACCAACTTCGTACCCAGCGGCGTCCACCCTTCGACGATTTTCTTGGTCACAGTGCTGAACAGGTGAACTGATCCGGCAGTCGTCGCAATGACGAGTTGGTTGGGGGTCTTATTGAAGAACACCGCAGCGAGCCCGTAGGGCTTGAGATCGGCTCGATCCGCCAGTGGATCGACTGCGTCGAGGAGTTTGGGTTTCACGGGGCCGGGATCGCCCAGATTCCAGATCGTCAGTTTGCCATCGACCCCGACAGCGACGAACATCTTGCCATCCGGCGACACGTCGCACTTGACGTCTTTCCCGTCGCCATCGTACTCGATGCGGCCGACCTTCGCGCCGGTGTTGCCGCTGTGGATATCGGCAACCAACTTCTCGCCCTTGCCACCGGTGCCGGGGTTCGCTTGCCAAACCGCGACGACATCTTGCGTCGTTCGATTTTCGGGCGCGAAGACTCGCTTCAGTTTGGCGGCAGTTGCCTCGATGGACACCGCTGCTCCCTTGGGTTTGAGAGTGGCGGTGGGTGCCGCCGCCGGCGCTGCGAACTGGAGTGTCTTGACCTTCTCAGGCAAATCCAGTGCGGCAGCCGGGGGATCTTCCTTCGTCGGCGGGTCTTTCGGGTCCTTCGGATCCTTTGTTGGTGGGTCTTTGGGATCTTTCTTCCCTGGGGGATCTTTCTTCCCCGGATTGGGATCGACCACAGCGGGTGGTGTTTCGTCTTTCTTCTCTTCTTTCGCCTTCTTCGCCGCTATTGCGGCAGCTTCTTCGCGTTCCTGTTCCTTTTTGTGCTTCTGCATCATGATGACGGCGGCGATCAACGCTCCGAGCGCGCCCACACCAAGCAGGATGGCGAGGAGCAGCGTCTTCTTGCTTCCCTTTTGATCCTTGGCTGAAACGTAACGGCGTTCTTCTGCCGGCGCGTCATCATCGCGACCCTTCTTGCGATCTTTCTTGCCGCCTCGGTCATCATCGTCATCTCGCCCTTTTCGCTTCGACTTCGGTTCGTCATCGTCATCATCGCGATCACGTTTCTTGCCCTTGTCTTTCGATTCCGCCTTCGCTTCGGGTGCCGGGCCAGGGTCGAATGAAAAGGGGTCTCCCGAAGTCGCAGCGGCGGCCGCTGGCTTCTTCACGGGTTCGTCGTCATCGTCGTCGCGATTCTTCTTCTTGGCGCGTGGCCGATCGTTGTCGTCATCATCGTCGTCGCGTTTCTTGCCTTTGTCTTTGGATTCCGCCTTCGCTTCGGGTGCCGGGCCAGGGTCGAATGAAAAGGGGTCTCCCGAAGTCGCAGCGGCGGGCGCTGGTTTCTTCACGGGTTCGTCGTCATCGTCGTCGCGATTCTTCTTCTTGGCGCGTGGCCGATCGTCGTCGTCATCATTGTCGTCGCGGTTCTTCCGCTTCGACTTTGGCCGATCATCGTCATCGTCGTCGTCACGGTCTCGCTTTTTGCTCTTTGGTTCAGGTGCAGGTGCAGGGCCAGCGTCGAACGCGAACGGATCGCCACCGAGCGCCGGGCTGCTATCCCCTTTTGGGACGGCGGACACAGGGTCGGTGCCAAACGCGAAGATAACTCCCGTCGTCGGCTCTACCGGCTTCTTCACCGGTTCATCGTCGTCGCGGTTCTTCCGCTTTCGTGGTCGGTCGTCATCATCGTCGTCGTCATCGTCATCGCGGTTCTTCCGCTTGGACCGCGGTCGGTCATCATCGTCGTCGTCATCGTCATCGCGACTCTTCTTCTTGGTGCGTGGCCGGTCGTCGTCCTCGTCGTCGTCGTCATCACGGCTCTTCTTCTTGGCTCGCGGCCGATCATCGTCGTCATCGTCGTCATCACGGCTCTTCTTCTTGGCGCGTGGTCGGTCGTCCTCGTCGTCATCATCGTCGTCATCGTCATCGCGACTCTTCTTCTTGGTGCGTGGTCGGTCGTCCTCGTCGTCATCGTCAACGCGGCTTTTCTTCTTGGCGCGTGGCCGGTCGTCGTCGTCATCGTCATCGCGACTTTTCTTCTTGGTGCGTGGCCGGTCGTCATCATCGTCTTCATCGCGGCTCTTGCGCTTCGACTTGGGTTCGTCGTCTTCGTCGCGATCGCGCTTCTTGCTCTTGTTCTTTGCTTCGGAGTCGGTGGAAGCATCAAACGCGAAGGGGTCGGCTGCTTCGGCAGCTTGCGGAACATCTTCGACACGCGGTTGGGGAGGAGTCGGTGGCAGACCGGGCTTCTTCGGTGATGAGGGAGCCGTCGCAGCGGTTGGAGCCTCGGCACTCGGGGCCGGCTTCGGCAATGGAGCGGATTTCGGCAGTGGCGCGGATTTTGGCAGCGGTGCGGAGGCTGGTCGCGCGGCTGGGTTCGGGACAGCCCCAGAAGCGGGGCGAGCGGGTGTTGCTGCAGCCGAGGGAAGACCCGGCATCGCGGGTTTGGACGACCCGAACCCGGGACGAGCTCCCACAGGCGTCTGGGCTCCGACACTCGGCGAAGCCGGTGCGGTGGGTGCTGCCGCGGCAGCTAAAGGCGTTTGAGCGCTGCCACCAGGCCCAAATGGCGATGGCATGCTGATGACGCTCAGCATCTGTGCTTCGCCAACCGATTCACCAGGATCGCCGTTGCCACCGGGAATGCGAAACGTGTGATCGCATTTCTTACACTTGGCGCGCTTTCCAATCATGTTGTCTGGGGCTTTCAGCTTCAACCCACACCCCGGACAAGGCACTTCGACGGGCATAACAAACCCCGCTCAAAATTCATGGCGATGTGAAAATCAGATTTAGTCCGCGTTACGCTGGGGGACGGAATACGTGCATCCCCCGATCCCGTTTAAGTTCGGTGGGAGATAACTAATCAAATTACCAAGAGCACGAGACGTAAAAATTAAGGCTACCCTCCGTCGGTCGGAGATGCAACCGCCCAACCCGAATCCATGAGAGATTCTCATGATTGGTCGGTTGCATAACGTGCCGTCGGAACCGACTTCCCGGGTGTCACTTGCTGACCTTCTCGCCGGCTTCGCTCAACGCCAGAATGCAAAACGCGGTGCCAGCGTTCGCGATGTAGTGCGCCTTGTCGTTGCTGAGCGAACGAGTGTACCACCGGCCGCTCTCACGCTGATTCGCCTTCAGCCACTTCACGCCGTTCGCAACCGCCGGATCATTCGCGGGCACGCCCGCTTGCATCAACACATACGTCACGAAGCCTGTGCCGTAACCGTCGCCGGCCGCGTCGGGATCGTTGGGCGTCTTGTCGTGTCGGGTGTATTTGCCCAGCGCTGCCAGTGCCCAGCCGCCGTCCTTGTGCTGACGTTCGCGAAGTGCGGTGATGGCCTTCTTCTGTTCGTCAGTTGTCATCAGCCCGTCGAGCTTCATCGACGCCCAGAGCAGCATTGCCGTGTGGTGAAGGTCCGGCGACGGCGTCTTCTTGAAGTAGGCTTTGAGTTGTTCGATGCCGGCCTTGGCCTTGTCGGTCTTGGCGTAGTCGCCCGGAGCGTAACCGACCGCGAGAGCGGCGAGCGTGGCTCCGTAGTAGTCGTCGTGTTCGAGCGGTGGCCAGTTGCACTTCAGCCAGGCCCAGTCGCCGGTCTTGCGTTGGACGTCCCACATCTTGTCGAGAGCGGCGCGAGTCGTGGCGTGAAGTTTTCCGGTTTTTTGTGTGTCGTTGAAGGCCAACGCGAACGCGGTTGCCACAACATAAGCATCGCCCCTCGGCTTGCCGCCGTTCGACCACGACTCGACATCTTTTTCGAGGAACGTGCGGACTTCCTTCCAGCCTTCGTCGCCGGGCAGCAGCGGTCGGGCTGTGAGGTACGGCATGTTCGTGTGGCAGGTGATGCACTTGCGGTCGCGGGTCCAGTTCACACCGACACCGTCGAGGTACTCGGCGGCTTTCGCTGCCGAATATACCTTGGCGACGGGTTCGTCGTCTTTTGTGGGACCAGGCTTCGGGATATCGGCCGCGAAACTTGGCGCGACGGCCAGGAGGAGCGCGAGAAGGGAAAGACGCATTGCAAACTCCGTTGGGCAGCGAGACGGGTTTGTTGCATTGTGCCACAGGTTGAATGCGATTGAAAGGAACCGAAAACGAAAAGCACACGCGTGGAGCGGTCGCGGGTGTGCCACGTGATTCCGGAATCAACGCCTCACGAGAGTCAAGCGTGATGTGTGTGGGTATTTGATTCCGGGCCACTTCCCCACCCCACCTCCGGAACCATCGTTTCAGGTCCGGAACCATCGTTTCAGGTCCGGAACCATCCACTCTCGTCCGGAAGAAACTATATCAGAACGATGCCATTCGCCACATTTCAAGACACTGAAATTGCTTGCGAGTTTCGACCGCAATTCATCCAACTACAGAACCTCCGAGACACTCCGGAATCAAGTGGCTCACCCAGCGGTCGCCCCGTTGGGGCGACAAGCGGACCCGTTGACTCCGACGCAACACTTGTCTTTGGATACCATGTCATTGTGAGCCGCCCCAAGACAGGATCGCATCATGTCCGTGACCGTTGTGACCACGATTGCCGAGGTTCGTGTTGCTGTTGCCGCTGCCAGACGTGCTGGCAAGACTGTCGGATTCGTGCCCACGATGGGAGCACTTCACGAAGGTCACGCGGCGTTAGTGCGATCCGCCGCTGCAACTTCGGGGTTTGTGGTGGTGTCTGTCTTCGTGAACCCCACGCAATTCGGACCAAAAGAAGACTTCGCCAAATACCCGCGGACACTGGAAGCCGATCAGAAATTGTGTGGCGAGGCCGGAGCGCAATTGGTCTTTGCTCCTTCGGCAGCAGAGATGTATCCGGAACGCTCGGTTACGTTCGTGGAAGTGAAGGAACTCGACGCGGAACTCGACGGACCAGCGCGGCCTGGGCACTTTCGCGGAGTCTGCACAGTTGTGTTGAAGTTGTTCAACATCGTGCTGCCCGATGTGGCTCACTTCGGCGCAAAAGACGGACAGCAAGCGCGAATCATTCGGCAAATGGTGCGTGATTTGAACGTGCCGGTGGAAGTGCGTGTCGAGCCGACCGTGCGAGAAGCCGACGGACTGGCGATGAGTTCGCGCAACCGCTATCTGTCGCCGACCGAACGAAGTACAGCGCCAGCGATCTATCGGGCACTTCAGAACGTGAAGGCCCGAGCGCTCGCGGGTGAAATCGACGTCGCAAGGTTGGAGTCGGCTTTGCACGCGGAGCTTGCCGCGATTCCGGGCTCGCGTGTGGACTATGCTCGCATTCTCGACTCCGAGACGTTGCAACCGTTGCCGCGTCTCGATCGGCCTGCGTTGGCAGCCGTGGCAGTGTTCATCGGAACGACGCGGTTAATCGACAATGTGCTGATTCAGTGATGTCTTCTGGCTCCGCGTCGCGGTACATCGGGATGCTCTAATGTCTCATCCGCTGTTCACTCCCGAAATCACGCTGATGCTCGCGGAGGCGAACGCCGCCGGGTTGCGAGAATTTTGCGAATCGCTGCACCCGGCAACCGTGGCCGAAGCACTCGACTCCGAGTTCACTCCGGAGCAAATCTGGGAGGTCATCAGTCACGCGAACATCCGCACGCAGGCGTCGATCTTCGAGTACATTCCGCCCGCGTTGCAGGTCGAGATGGCGGAGAAGGCTCGTCCACAAATGGGACAACTTCTCACCAAGATGTCGCACGACGACCGCGTCGATTTGCTGAAGCGGCTTCCCGGTCGCGTTGCCGAGTCGGTGATGCGATTGGTGGATGAGGCCGACCGCAAGGACATTGCGACTCTGTTCAGCTACGGAGAGAACACGGTCGGCGCGATGATGACGACCGACTACGCCTGGCTCCCGGCGACCGCCACGGCGGCCGAAGCCATCGACCAACTTCGCGCGCAGGCTCCCGACAAAGAAACGATTTACTACGTCTACGTTCTCGACGACGCGAGCCGCCGATCAGACGGTAGCCTCGCCCCGCGGCGACTTCTCGGTGTGATCTCGCTGCGTGACTTGATCCTGGCTCCGAGGCACGCCCTCGTTCGCGAGTTAATGGAAACCGATCTCGCCACGCTGCGATACGACCAGGACAAAGACGCGGTGGCGCAACTCTTCGCCCGATACGACTTCATCGCAGCCCCCGTGGTGGATGACAGTTTCGGATTGCTCGGCATCGTAACCCACGACGACGTGCTCGACCTTGTGCAGCGTGAAGCGACTGCCGACTTGCAGCGTCAGGCGGGCGTCGGGCCGATTACGGGAACATATCTCGACGCCAGTTTCTGGATGGTTTGGAAGAGCCGCGCCTTCTGGCTAGGTGCTCTGTTCGTCCTCCAGATGGGGACGATCAATGTGATGGCGCATTTCGAGTCAGACCTTGAGCGGGTTGCATACCTGATGGTGTTCGTGCCGCTTTGTCTGTCGGTCGGTGGCAACGCGGGGTCGCAGGCCGCAACGCTCGTTATTCGGGCGCTCGCGCTGGAAGAAATCCGCACGCGGGACTGGTTACTGGTATTCCGGCGGGAACTCCTGATGGCGGCTGCTTTGGCTGCGGGCCTTGGCGTACTTTCCATCGTCCGCACCTATTTTTTCACCCCCGAGAGCGTTCTCGCGAAGTTGCCGCCGGGGTTCTTCTGGAACTTGAACTGGGCCATCACCTTCTCCGTGATGGGGATTTGCCTTTGCGGCGCGGTGATCGGTGCCATGCTGCCGCTCGCGATCAAGTCCTTCGGACAAGATCCGGCCCTGATGTCCACCCCGTTCATCGCCACGCTCTCCGATGTGCTGGGTATCATCATCTTCTTCAACTTCGTGAAGCTGTTCTTTTTCTGATGCTGTTGTTTGAATTCCGCATTCCGCGTTCCGCACTCGTGAGAATCCAATCTCGCTTGCCAACCATCGAATAATGACAGAGGGGAGCGGTGTCCAATCGCTCCAGAAGGGGATGCACCATGTTCCAATCGCTCAAACTCGGAAAAGTACTCGGCATCGACCTGTACGTTCACGGAACGTTCTGGCTGCTGCCGTTGTTCATAATCTTCAGCGGAATGTCTGCGGGAGACGGCCTCGCGACAACGCTCACTGATATCGCGTTCGTGTTCGCCATCTTTACTTGCGTGGGGTTGCACGAACTCGGTCATGCAATGGCTGCTCGCGCCTACGGGATCGGCACACGCGACATTACCCTGTATCCGCTCGGGGGCGTGGCGTCGCTCGAACGAATGCCCGAGAAGCCGAGCCGAGAAATCGCCATCGCGCTGGCAGGGCCCGCAGTGAATGTCGTCATCGCGACGGCACTCTTCCTCGGGTTCGTGGGCGCGGCATATCTGACCTCATGGAGTCCGACCGATGAGGCGAGCGGGATCGAAACGTTCCTCGCGCGTGTGATGGTCGCGAACATCGTGCTGACCGTGTTCAACCTGTTGCCGTGCTTCCCGATGGACGGCGGGCGAGTTCTGCGGGCTTTGCTGTCCACTCAGTTGGGGAGACTGCGTGCGACCGAGATCGCCGTTAGCGTTGGTACGGTCGTGGCTGTGGCGTTTATCGGGTACGGCCTGTACTACTCGCACTTCGGGCTGATCGCCGTGGCGGTGATGGTGTGGCTCTTGGGGCAGGCGGAACTTGCCGCGGTGCGGTTTCAAGCGGGTGCGCGTGAAGTGCGAGAGCGAGCGGCGGAATGGTTCGAGGGACCAACTCGCGATTCCGGGGGACCCGTGAGTAGCGGCTTCACGGGGTTGGCCTGGGACGACGTTCGCCGAGTGTGGGTGCAGTATCGAGATGGTTACGTCGTGCGGGTCATGGACTCGGAGAAGTGATGTTGTGACGATTTGGTTTTGCCGCTTGTGGCTTCGCAGACATGCGAAGCCACAAGCGGCAAGTTCATTTACGGTTTCTCGACGGTGATATCCCACGTCGTCTGTGCGGGCACCTCGAACGTAATCCCCGAGGTATCCTTGTTGGCGAACTTCGCGTGAATGAGTTGTTTCGGGGTGTATGGTGTGCTCAAATCAGCGGGCGGCGGTGTCGTGGTGTTCGTGAGGATGATGCGGTAGGTTCCCGCTGGCACACCGTCATTCGGCGTCAGCGTTCCCATCTCGAAGGTTCCATCCGGGTGGATCGCACCCCACGATCCGGTCTTCCCATCATCAGATTCGATCACAACTCGACCGACAGTTAGGGGGGTTCCGTCCGCGAAGTGCACGGAACCCTTCACCGGATACATCGCACGCCCACAACCGGTGACCAGGACGAGCAGCGAACACGTCAGAAGCGCGACGAACAAACGAAACGAGCGGAGCATGTCGGTTCCTGGTTCAAGGAAGAGTGACCACGGCACCGTCGTTTGCGCCACCGATTGCCGTCAACATCGCCTGAGTAATGTTGACGTTGATCGCCTGGACCGAGCCATCGGCGAACAGGAAGTTGCACACTCCCGTATGCCAACTGCCGAGGGCTGGAGCGGCGCTCACAGCCAAGCCCTCGCCTTCGAGAGCACTGCGAGCAATGCCCTGCTCGACATTCCCCGCGATCCAGTATTCGCCGTAGTAGGGCGGGCCGTTCGAGCGGTTCCAGTAGATGTACCCGTCGCGACCCTCAGGGCCGTGATTGTTCCGACAGCACTTCCCCACGAAGTTCTGTGTAATGTGCTTCTCGCCGATAATCGCCGTGTTGCTGGTCCCGTCAGTGATTCGGGCGAACGTATCGCGAGGCCGCCAACCCAGATTCGGAGTCGGAACCGCTGCGGTCACGGCGCCGTTGGAGATGTTCGTGAGGTTGGTATCACCCGGATTGACCGCGACACGGAGAGCCTGCTTCTGACTCGCCGGATTGTTGAAGAACTGCCAGCGGTCGCCACCGGACATGATGATCGCGTAATCCCCGGTGGGGTAGTTGTTCGTGCCGCCCTTCGGCGGTCCGGTACGCCGCGTCGGACAAGCGTAGAGGTTGATGTAGGTGGTCTTCAGCACGTTGAAATTGGCTGCGGAAGCCGCTGACGTTGCAGCGTCGGTGTGAGCCGCGTCGGTGCAGGCGTCGGTTGCGCCAGCCGCGTTCATGTCCAACTTGGAGGCGACGGCACCTTGTTCAACGTGCGGCAGGATGATCGCCCAGAACGTCAGGCCGATGTTGCCGGTGGTCGCGGGCGGCAGACCGCCGGCGGTGTCATGGTAGCCGTGAACGGCGATGCCGATCTGCTTGAGGTTGTTAGAGCACTTCATTCGCGAGGCGGCTTCGCGGACCTTCTGCACGGCGGGGAGCAGCAATCCGATGAGGATGGCGATGATGGCGATGACGACCAGCAATTCGATTAGCGTGAACCCGCGATTTCTGCGAGTGGTCACGAAACACCTCGATTCCGATGAAACCCGCGGCCGAATCTTTCAAGATGTGACCAACGGGGGAGAAGGAAGTAGCAGGAAGATTAGTTTCTGCCTGTGTGCGGTCGCCGTCAAGGCCCATCACTTTATCGCTATTATCGCGGAGCCTTTGTTTCTCGACTTGGAAAACGCCCGTGGCAGAAAGCAGAACGAAGTGCGTAAGTGAGCCGGACGACATGCACACCCGTGTCCAGAACTATGTGGCCCGTCCGGAAGAATCTATATCAGAACATTCTCTCCGCCTTGCGATTGGATCGCATCCCAACCCACCTCCGAAAACCGCCGCGTGTTGCATGTCACGCATAGGCGATAACCCGGAGTGTAGAGCCGTTGCGTGATTCACATTGGACTTGGGAAGCCCGCCTCTCCCTTGCCCAATCGAGGACATTTCCGAGAACGACCACCTCAATCGGCCTCTGAAAATCCGTGCGGTCGCACACGTCAACGTTTTTGGACAGGACGCGTTCTGCCTCCGCGATCATCAAGAACTCGATTTGATATGATGAGGGAATGTGACTGGCTTCAGCCGCCGTGTCCCGCTTGTTTCAAGCGTTTCCCAGCACGGACGGAAGACGATTCCCAAACACATCCGAACCAAGCGTTCCACGCTTCGGTTTCAAGCCTTTAGCGATGTCTCTGCCCGGTGGTGGTCTCACGCCTTCGGTGAAGTGCCCTCAGTCCAACCACTTCCCTGACCATCGGGCGTACTCAGTTTTGCCGCGATTCATTCCCAGTCTCCCCGATCCGGCTCGCTTGGGCCGAGACAAATCCGCACGGAGTTCGACGAGATGCGCCACACAGAGATTCGCAAGGTTGCATTCGTCGGCGACTACCTTCCCCGGAAGTGCGGAATCGCAACATTCACGCACGATATGTACGCTTCGCTGGCGAGCCGATTCCCAGAGGCCGATTGCTTCGTCGTGCCTGTGAATGATCGTCCCGAGGGATACGACTACCCTCCCGAAGTGCGGTTCGAGATTGCGGAACCTGACATGGAGAGCTACCGGCGAGCGGCCGATTTTCTGAACTTCGCGAACACCGATGTCGTCTGTCTGCAACACGAGTACGGCATCTACGGCGGCACGGCAGGAAGCCATGTCCTCGGCTTGTTGCGCGACTTGCGAATGCCCGTCGTCACGACATTTCACACGGTCCTGCGAGAGCCGAACGACGATCAACGCCGTGTGCTCAAAGAGCTGGCAACGCTGTCCGCTCGGGTTGTCGTCATGACGGAACTCGCGAGGAGTTTTCTCCGGACGATCTACGATGTGCCTGAATCCAAGATCGACGTGATCGCACACGGCATTCCCGATGTGCCCTTCGTGGATCCGAACGCGTACAAGGATCAATTCGGTGTTGAAGGGCGGCTCGTGGCCCTCACGTTCGGGCTCCTCTCGCCGAACAAGGGCATCGAGCATGTTCTCCGCGCCATGCCGGAGATCATCAAGGCGTTCCCAAACTTCGTCTACATCGTGTTGGGGGCCACTCACCCGGCGCTCGTGCGAGATCAGGGCGAACGCTATCGCCTGAGCCTCGAACGACTCGCACGTGACCTCGGGATCAGCGAACACGTCATCTTCTACAACCGATTCGTGGAAATCGAAGAACTGACGGAGTTCATCCGGGCGGCGGACGTCTATGTGACTCCCTACCTCAACGCGGCACAGATCACCTCGGGCACGTTGGCGTACTCCTTCGGTTGTGGCAAGGCAATCGTCTCGACACCGTACTGGCACGCGGAAGAGTTGCTCGCGGACGGTCGTGGTGTGATCGTGCCGTTCGCCGACTCGAAGGCGATCGCACGCGAAATCTGCGGGCTGTTAAGCGACGAGCCACGGCGAGCGGCGATGTGTGCGGAGGCTTACCGGCTTGGTCGCGAGATGGTTTGGGAGCAGTCCGCGAAGCGATACATGGAGTCGTTCCAGAGTACACGCCTCGGTCGTCAGGATCAGCCTTACAAGCCGCTCGCGGTCCGCACACTCGCCGAGCAACAGGCCGACCTCCCCGACTGGCGGCTCGACCACATTCTGCGGATGTCCGACTCCACCGGGATGCTTCAACACGCGACGCACACCATTCCCAACTTTGCGGAAGGGTATTGCACCGACGATAACGCTCGTGCCTTACTGCTCATGGTGTTGCTCGAAGAACTCGGTCAAGGTGGAGCAAAGGTCGAACGCCTCTCCACAACCTACGCCGCGTTCCTTCAAGCTGCGTTCAACCCGGTCACGAAACGCTTCCGCAACTTCCTGGGGTTCGATCGCCGCTGGCTTGAGGAGGTGGGTTCGGAGGACTCGCACGGTCGAGCGCTCTGGTCACTGGGTAGCTGCGTTGGTCGGTCACGGCGGCCGGACCTACCGGCGTGGGCTGCAACACAGTTCGAGTTGGCACTCCCCGCCGTGCTGGAAACGACCTCGCCACGAACTTGGGCCTTTGGACTGCTCGGTATCCGCGAATACCTTCGCAGATTTGGAGGGGATCGGTTTGCAGCGCAGACGCGCGACACGCTGGTAGCTCGCCTGATCGACATTTATGACCGCACAACAACCCCAGATTGGCCGTGGTTCGAGGAAATTCTCAGCTATGACATCGCTCGCTTGCCCCAGGCATTGATCGCCAGCGGGTACGACAGCGGTAACGCTCGTGCCCTGGAGGTGGGGTTACAGTCCCTGAGTTGGCTGGTCAAAATCCAGACCGCGCCGCAGGAACATTTCCGGGCAATTGGCAGTAATGGCTTCTACCGAAAGGGCGGACAGCGAGCACGGTTCGATCAGCAACCCGTTGAAGCGAACGCGACGGTTTCCGCTTGTCTCGAAGCGTATCGTGTCACCCAGGACGCCGTCTGGATGAAGGAAGCTCGCTCCGCGTTTGAGTGGTTCCTGGGTCGCAATGACTTGGGTCAGGACTTGTACGACCCCACGACTGGCGGCTGTTTCGATGGCCTCCAGGAGGACCGCGTCAATCGGAACCAGGGTGCCGAATCGACGCTCGCTTTTCTGCTCTCGCTTGCGGAAATGAACCTGCTGGAAACGTCCCTGGCGTCATTCCGGCAAGCACGGTAGTGTGCCGCGTTCCGCAGGCCACACCCCTCACGGCAAAGTGATTGATGGACGTCAAACGCACCGGGATTGTTCTGAAGCCGACGAACTCCCGCGTCGTGATCCGACCGTTCGAGGTGGCAAACGATGCTCGGATGGAGAGGATCATTGCCCGCATCGCGTCATTGTCCGATGTGGAAGTTGAGAGGCAGTTGGAAACGGTGATGCGGGACTTTGGTCAGCGGCACCACCGGATCCGTGAGTATTACCTGCTCCGGTTCGAGCAAGTTCGTAAGCACCAACTGACCGATCATCCCACCAGCGAGAACCGCCAACTGCTGATCGGTGCGTACTTCACGCAGGAATACGCGCTGGAATCAGCAGCGCTATTCAACCCCTCCATGGTCTGGCACCCCGACCAGACCGGACTGCCCGCCGGGTCGAGTCGGTTCATCCTGAGTCTGCGAGCGACAGGCGAAGGCCACATCTCGTCGATCACGTTCCGTTCGGGTGTGATCGACGCCGCGAGTCGGATTTGGATGGACGAACCAACGCGATTCGTGCAGGCTCCCGCACAGGTGCCGAACGCTCTGTACGAAAAGAGTCTCTTCTATCGCAAGCTGACCGAACTCGGAATCAACGGGCCACTCACGGAACAAGTGATGGCGGCGCTCGGGGACAGCTTCACGCTCGCGGACCTGGACCGCACGCTGAAGCTTGTGATGAAGAGTCACCGAACCCGGCAGCGTGAGTTCGAGCCAATCGCGCACACCATGATTATGCTGGCGAAAGCGAACTACGAGATCCGATTCGACCCGTCGTTGAATGTCTCCGAACGCCTCATTTTCCCGTCGTCGCCAACGGAGACAAACGGCATCGAGGACGCGCGATTCGTGCGATTCACACACGACAATGGCCGGGTCTGCTATTACGCGACCTACACCGCCTATGATGGCCGTGTGACGTTGCCGCAGATGCTGGAGACTGAGGACTTTCTGCACTTCAAGGTTGGCACGCTAAACGGCCCGGAAGTGAAGAACAAGGGCTTCGCATTGTTCCCGCGAATGGTGAACGGGCACTACGCGATGCTGTCGCGGCAGGACAACGAGCACATCTTTTTGATGTATTCGGACCTACCGCACTTCTGGCACACGAAGACGCTGCTTGCTCGGCCGACGTTCCCGTGGGAGTTCATCCAACTGGGTAACTGCGGTTCGCCCATTGAGACAGAGGCCGGTTGGCTCGTGTTGACTCACGGCGTTGGCCCAATGCGGAAGTACGCGATGGGTGCATTCCTGCTCGATCGCGAAGACCCCTCGCGACTCATCGGCCGACTGGATACACCGCTGTTGGAACCGGACGCGAACGAACGCGAGGGGTATGTGCCGAACGTGGTCTACAGTTGCGGGGCACTCGTCCACGGGAGTGACCTGGTGATTCCCTACGCGATGTCGGACTACGCCAGCACGTTCGCAACGGTCCCTCTTGCGGACGTGATCGGCGGAATGACTCGGGTGTGAGGCATCAGTTTGTGTCTGTCAGGGAAGCCATGAGCTCTCGCTGATCGAACTCCGCGACCGCAACAACGGTGTCGGCCGCCCCATAGTACACGAGCAGTTTGTCCCCCATCGGGACAATGCCAGTCGGGAACACCACGTTCGGCACGAACCCCATTCGCTCGAAATCTTCCTCGGGCCGCATGAACGGCTTCGCGGTCCACTTCAGCACACGGGTCGGATCAGTCGCATCGAGGAGTAACGCCCCTGCGGTATACTCGCCGATCTCGCCAGGCTGCGTCGGATGGCGGTTCCCGTGGTAGATCGCCAGGAAGCCATCAGGGACGCGGATGGGTGGTGGACCTGCTCCCACACGGCCCGATTGCCAGTCGCCGCCTGGGAGTTTCAGGGGAACGTGAGATCCCCAGTGCAGCAGGTCTGGTGATCGTGCAACCCATATCTCAGGTCGCGTGAACGGCGTTCCGCACACCGGGCGGTGGAAGGCGAAGTAGGTATCGCCCCTTATCTCCGGGAACAGCACCACGTCCTTGTTCTCAGGGCAGAAGATGACCCCGTGACGGGTGAACGTGCGGAAGTCGGTGGTGCTCGCCAGTGCGGAAGCGGGGCCATGGCGTGAGACAGCAACGTAGGTGAAATTGAACTGGCCGTTCAGCGGTGTGATCCGCGGGTCTTCGACCCCGAACTCCTCCAGTTCACCCTGCGGACAAAAGATAGCGTCGCCAATTTCTCTCACTGCGGTTCCTTGCCCACAACGGACAACCCGCAAGTGCGACGTGAACGTGAGACGCACCAGCCCGTCAGCTTTGCGGCGAACCACTCGCGGGTCGATGGGCTCCAACTCGGCATTGGGAACCCAGTCAACCATTAAGCCAGCAGTCACATCCCACCGCGGAAGAGCCGTGAACCCAGGGCGGTGTTCACGAGGTCGTTCCGCAACACGAACCAGCAGGACAACCTCGCCATCCACCAGAACCGCCGCCGGGTTGAAGACGCCAACCACCTCAAACTCCGAGTGTGACGCGGGCAGTTCGTGGGGACGGAGGAGGAGCCGAGTCGAGAGCCGTCGGATGGTCACTGGCGTGTCTCGCAAGGTGGCAAGTCTTGCGCACGTCTGAAAACGCTGCGAGTTTGCCGACCGGCGTTCATGGTAGCAGGCCACTACCGGTAACTTGCCAATTCGCGAAAAATCGGCTGATTTTATTGCAATTTAGCCAATCGTCATAATTGAAATATTAACTGACAAATAATCAGAAATAAGCGGGGCTTTCCCACCTTGCATGGTAACATGCGTACACTTCCGACCAGGATGCTTAGGAGGATGCAATGGCAAAGGAACGCAAGGAACAAACCGAGAGCAAGGAGTTGAAGACCGCGCTCGCCGCGATCGAGAAGGAGTTCGGCAAGGGTGCCATCATGTCGCTGGGTGACGCCAGCTTCGCCGACGTTGAGGGCATCTCCACTGGCTCACTGAGCCTCGACATTGCCCTCGGTGGAAAGGGTTTACCGCGAGGCCGAATCGTCGAAATCTATGGCGCGGAAGCCAGCGGGAAGACGACCATCGCGTTGCACGCCGTCGCACAGGCCCAGAAGGCCGGCGGCGTGGCAGCGTTTATCGACGCGGAACATGCGCTCGACCCAACGTGGGCCAAACGCATCGGCGTCAACCTCGACGATCTGCTCGTTTCGCAGCCTGGATACGGCGAAGAGGGTCTGCGCATCGCAGAAATGCTCATCAAATCGGGAGCGGTGGACATCATCGTGATCGACTCGGTGGCAGCCCTCGTTCCCAAGAACGAGATCCACGACAGCGAAATTGGCGACACGAAGGTTGGTTTGCAAGCTCGCCTGATGAGCCAGGCCATGCGAATCCTGACGCCGACCATCGGCAAGAGCAATGCGTGCCTCGTGTTCATCAATCAGATTCGGCAGAAGATCGGCGTCATGTACGGCGATCCGAATACAACCCCCGGCGGCCTCGCACTCAAGTTCTACGCAGCCGTTCGGATGGAGACGAAACGGGTTACGCATGTGAAGGACGGAGAAGAAACCATCGGGGCCGAGACGCGAGTACGGGTGGTGAAGAACAAGATCTCGCCGCCGTTCCGCAACGCCGAGTTCGAGATTCTGTACGATCGCGGAATCAACTATGAGGGTGACGTGCTGAAACTGGCTCTGGAAGACGCAGTGATCGATAAGAGTGGTGCGTTCTTGAGTTTCAAAGGACTCCGCCTCGGTCAGGGGAGAGACAACGCGGTTGTGTTCCTCCAGCAGAACATCGCCGTTCGAGATGAAATTGTTGATGCTGTTCGTGAGAAGAGAAAAACGCAACCGCCCGTTGGTCCGCAACCGTTGGAAACGAGGATGACATCACTCGAATCAACGACGTAACATCCGACGCGCTCGCGCCGCAAATACCGACGCAGTCAGAAGCGGACCGCAAATTTCGGAGCGGACAGACCTGGAGGGATTGCTTGAAAATCGTGGGTTCCGTCCGAAACTGTCCGCTCTCGGCTTCGCACGTTTATCTGATAAGGTGACCCGACGGGGATTCGAGCTTCTGGTCACGACGCAGAATCCGACGCAGTTGCCGACAAGCCGTCTGGCTTGAAGCCTGTCGATCCCGATCTCGCTCTGCCAGCGACGATGAAGAGCGTCAGCAGGTTGCACCGCGTTTCTCCGTTCACGTATGATAATCGCACCCGGACCTCGCTCGATCACCTGCGATTCCAAACATCCCCCGCGACGCGCCAGAACCTCGAACCTGTATCAATGACGCGGCGCTGGACTTTCCCGTACCGCTCCGGTTACGCTTATGACATCCCACCGCTTGTTCCCTCTCGGGAGTCATGTTCGTGCTTCGCTTCCCCGGATCGAGTACGACCCTCTGTGACGGATTGACCCGCCGCGACCTGCTGCACGTTGGAGGTCTCGGCGCGTTTGGGCTCACACTGTCGTCATTTCTGAGACTCAAAGCCGCATCGCCAACTTCACAGCGGGGGCTCGCCAAAGACAGCAACTTCGGTCGTGCGAAGGCGTGCATTCTCCTCTTCCCATACGGTTCGCCGCCGCAGCACGAGACGTTCGACCCGAAGCCCGACGCGCCGCCCGAGATTCAGGGAGAACTGAAATCGATTCCCACGAATGTGACGGGGGTACGGATCGGCGAAGGGTTGCCACAGATCGCAAAGGTGATGGATCGCGTCACGGTCGTGCGGTCGGTCACGCACCCCTATCCCGAACACGGCGTCGCTTACGCGGTTAGCGGTATCCCCACTTACACGCCGGCACTGGAAACACTCCCACGCGATCCGCGGCACTGGCCATTCATCGGTTCCATCGTGGACTATCTGGAAACGAAGCGGACCGGCAACCCGGTACCTGAGGTGCCGCGGAACATTGGGCTGCCGTGGTTGCTCAACTCGCGAACCGACCTGAACGTCAGCGCCGGGCCGTATGCCGCGTTCCTGGGGCAAGGCTTCGATCCTGTGTGGGCCGAGTTCGATGGCGAGGGAAAGAAGATCGCCCCGAAGTACACCGACGGGCAGACGAAGGAGTTCATGGATCCGTTCGCGTTGTGCAGCCTCGATAGCAAGTTCCGGCTCTCGACCACGGGAGAACTTCCCGCGGAAGTGTCGGCCACGCGGTTCGAGGACCGACGGTCACTCCTTGCGCGATTCGATGCCGCTCGCTTGGAGAGCGACCGGATCGGTTCCGCGGGCGGGTTCGACAAGTTCCGTGAGATGGCGTTCTCGCTCGTCGCGTCGAACCGGATGCGTCAGGCGCTCGACATCACTCGCGAATCGTTGCCGGTGCGAACTCGCTATGGACCCACGCTGTTCGGACAGTCGTGCCTGTGTGCCCGCCGACTGGTGGAAGCCGGAAGCAAGTTCGTCACCGTGTTCTGGGACGGCTTCGGTCAGTTCGGTAACTGCGGCTGGGATACGCACAACAACCACTACCCGCGTCTCAAGGAGTATCTGCTTCCCGGGTTCGATCAGGCGTACCCGGCGCTCTTGCTCGATCTCGAAGCTCGCGGCCTGCTCGACGAGACGCTGGTGATCTGGATGAGCGAACATGGCCGCACGCCGAAGATTGACTCGAAGCCGAAGGGTGCCGGTCGGCATCACTGGTCGCGGGCCTACTCGGTGGTGATGGCCGGTGGCGGAATCGCTCGGGGCAAGATTGTCGGGAGCACCGACAAGATCGGCGGCGATGTGAGGGACGTCCCGGTGTCACCAAAAGATATCCTCGCGACCGCGTTGCATCTTCTCGGAATCGACCCGCACACGATGGTGCCCGATCAACAAGGCCGCCCGGTGCCTGCTGTCGGCGAAGGCAAGGTTCGCCCCGAGGTCTTCGCGTAACGGCTGACAGGTCAACCGGACTCCTCACCCAACCCACCCCAGGGGCCGCATGCTCGTGTGGCCCATCTTCGAGGCATCAAAATGGACCGCCGTGATTTCGTGGCAGCGAGTGCGGGGCTTGCTCTCGTTGGTGGTGGAACCGCGCAGGCCGCACCTGCTGCCGAGGAAGCGGTCAAGCTCACGCCCGCGATGGAGCAGGCCCGCGAGGCCGGATTGAAGGCGATCAAGCCAGCCGCGAAGGAACTGGAACACGGTTTGAAACTGCACGCCGAGTCCGTCGTGTTCGACGCCTACGGGTTCGCTCCTCGCGCTGCCATCGACAACGAGGCACTGCGGCAGGCGTTCGAGGCCGGAGCGTCGGATTCCGAGTTGCAGGATCTACGGGAAGAGATGGGCATGATTCGGTGCGCGGCCGACCCAGCCGAGCGCGCCGAGTTCGAGACCGCGTGGCGAGCTGCCGGGGTGACGTGCATCTTCCAGAATGCCGGAGAGGAAGGCCAGGATCCGCTCCGGTTGCTTGCCCGGTTGGCCCGGTTCACCTACGTCACCGATGCCCTCCGCGGATTCGTGTCGCGAGCCGCCACCCCGGATGACATCGAATCCGTCAAGAAGGCCGGGAAACACTGCCTGTACCTGACCGGGAACGGTGTGCCCTTGAACCAGCGCTGGGCGACTGTTGAAGACGAACTGAAGCACGTTCGCGTCTTCTTCCAGCTTGGTATCCGGATGATGCACATGACCTACAACCGGCGAAACATGCTCGGCGATGGGTGCGGGGAAGAGGCGAACGGCGGAATCAGCGACCTCGGTCGAGCGGCCATTGCCGAGATGAATCGCACGGGCGTGATCGTGGACGTGGCCCACTCGGGATGGCGAACCAGTCTGGAGGCAGCGAAGGCGTCGTCCCGCCCGATGGTTGCCAGTCACACGACCGCGGCTGCCCTTCACAAGCACATTCGAGGCAAGCCCGACGAGGTGGTCAAGGCCATCGCCGATACCGGTGGCTACGTCGGGGTGTGCTGCATCCCGAGCTTCCTCAACGGCGGAATCACCGCGTTCCTCGACCACATCGACTACCTTGTGCGGAAGTTCGGGGCGGATCACGTTGCCATCGGAACCGATGTCGCACACAGCGCCCCGACCCGACCCGGTGGCGGGCAACCGTTCCCGAGTCGCAAGCAGCGAACACGGTTCGAGGCGCTGTGGCCGAAGGGGTCGCTCGACGGAGCCACCGACCCGCAGCGAACTCTCGCGTGGACGAACTGGCCGCTATTCACCGTCGGGTTGGTGCAGCGAGGTTACTCGGACGCCGACATCCGCAAGATCATCGGCGGGAACGTCCTGCGGGTGGCCCGCGATGCCCTCAAGGGCGTGCCCGGCCTGTCGCCTGTCCGCTGAGTAGACCCTCGTTCCCAGGAGTTCCTGCCATGCGATCTTTCGCCGCACTCGCCCTCGTGTTCGCCGCGACTTCAGCCAGCATCGCCGCCGACCCTCCAGCGGACTGGAAGGCCGGAGTGGCGACGGTCGATATCACGCCCGAGAAGCCGATGTGGATGGCCGGATACGCGGCCCGGACCAAGCCCGCCGAGGGTACGGCTCAGAATCTGTTCGCCAAGGCGCTCGCACTCGAAGACACCGGCGGCACGCGAGTCGTGGTCGTGACGCTCGACCTCATCAGCGTCCCCAGGTTCTTGCGTGAACGTCTGGAGACCGCCGCTCGCGAGAAGTACAAGCTCCCGCCGGAAGGATTGCTGCTGAACTGCTCGCACACGCACTGTGGCCCGGAACTCCGGGTCGCCGACACGCCCCGACCGGGCGAAACCCCCGAGCGGGCGAAGCAGGCCACAGCCTACGCCCGAAAGCTGGAAGAGCAACTCACCGATCTGATCGGGGCTGCGTTGAAGGACCTCGCCCCGGCAAAGTTGAGCTACGCTCGGGCACGGTGCGGGTTCGCGATGAACCGGCGGCTCGCGGTCCCGGACGGCTGGGCGAACAGCCCGAACCCAGACGGGCCAGTCGATCACGATGTCCCGGTGTTGCGCGTTGATGGCGCGAACGGCAAGCCCCGCGCGATCTTGTTCGGCTACGCCTGCCACAACACCACCCTCGGCTTCTACCAGTGGTGCGGCGACTACGCTGGCTTCGCTCAGGACTTCGTTCAGCGGTCGAACTCGGGTGCTGTCGCATTGTTCATGGCTGGCTGCGGCGGAGATCAGAACCCGTACCCCCGCGGCACGCTCGACCAGGCGAAGCAGCACGGCGAGGCGCTGGGTAATGCCGTAGTCGCCGCGCTCCAAACTCGCCCCCGACCGGTTCACGGCCCGCTGCGGGTCGCTATCGACCAGGCCACCGTGGACTACGCAACTCCGCTCCCCTCGAAGGATGACCTGCTGAAGCGGAAGGAAACCTCGAAAGACAAGTACGACCAGAACCACGCGGAACGGTTGCTGAAGCACCTGGAGGACAACGGCAAACTCCCGGCGAACTACTCGGCACCAGTGCAGGTACTCCGGTTCGGCGATGACTTGCTGCTGATCGCCCTGCCGGGTGAAACGGTGGTCGATTTTTCGCTACGACTGAAGAAGGAGCTGGCCGGCGTCGGCCCGGCAGTGTGGGTCGCCGGGTATTCCAACGATGTGTTCGCCTACCTGCCCAGCAAGCGTGTACTGAAGGAAGGCGGCTACGAGGGCGGCGGGGCGATGAAGTACATGAGCTATCCGCACCCCGGCCCGTTCTCCGACACCGTGGAAGAGCGGATCGTCGAGAAAGCCCGCCAACTCGCAGATCGCCTCGCGAAGCCAGCGGCGAAGTGACCAGCCACATGCGAACCCCACGGTGCCCTGTCACTACGGGCGGAGTGTGAGGCGATGCTGCGTGACGGTCTCGACTTTCGGCCGGGAGTACGCGAGCGGAAAGTATTCACCCTTCGCCCACAGCGGCGCGAGGTCCGCGTAGTGCGGGCTACCCGGTTGCCCTGACTGTCCCGGGGCACTCGTTGCCAGCGTGCGATCCCAATCCGCGAGGTCGATCAGGTGGCGATACGTTGCCCCGTGGATCTGCTGGAACTTCTCGTCGTAGCGCGTGTTGTTGGGCGTGTCGGCGTTGCCCGGTCGCTCGAATGGTCCCACATCGAACGCCTTCGCGAGAGCCGGGTCAAGCGTCGCCAGCGGGTGGCGGAATGTCGCGGTGTGCAATGCTCCCCACCGCTTATGCTCCCTCGGGAGTTTCTCCCATTCCGCAGCGGCCTTTGCGAGCGTGTCGCGCAGGAACTGATCGCGAGCCGCCTTCTCCTGAGCACCGAACCAGTGGAATCCCCCCGATTCGAGCGCCCGCAGAAACGGTTGCATCCCGGCGAGCGAGTTCATTGTGGGCACCAACTCATTCGGCACAAGCGAAGCGTAGAGTTCCTGCTGCATAACCCGCACCCAGATCGCGTAGAGCGGCCCAGCCGCTGAATCCACCCCCAACCGCCCGTCCCACTCCGTCAAGAGTCTGGCGTAGATTTCCAGGCTCTTGTTCTTGAGGTCGAGGTTCTTGAGTAACTTGGCGAGTGCCAAGCCCGGGATCGACGTGTCGTCGTGCTGGATCGAGCGGAAGTCGTCCAGTGTCGCGTTCCGCAGCAACGAGAGGCGATAGCTGACGCGATCGTAGCGATACGGTGGCGCGAACTCGAACCCGATCTGGTGCGGGTAGCCTTTGGGCACGATGTTGTGATTCGCGGTCGCCAGCCAGCCCGCCTTCGGGTTGTAACTCTGCGGCAAGTCGCTGACCGCGAGATGACCTGACCACTCGTAGCCGCCATTGCCCGGCACAGGCAACAACCCGTCGTGTTTCGGGCGAATGGGCGTGCGAGCAGCCGCGATCCAGCCGATGTTCCCGTCTACGTCGGCGTACACGAAGTTCAAACCCGGCACCTTCCAACGCCCCAGCGCGGCCAGGAACTCCTCGTGGTTCTTCGCGCGGCCCACCGACAGCGACGCGAGGTAGGCTGCACCGCCGGGGTCACTCCCAACCCACTTGAGAGCGTAAGCCCGGTGTCGTTTCTCGTCCTGAAACAGCACCGGCCCGTGCCGCGTGTACTGCAACTCGACCGTGCGAGCCGCCTTACCCTTCACGGCGATCGTTTCGCGAACGACGGTCATCGGCTTCCACTGCTCGCCGACTTTGTACTCGATAGTGTTTGCGGGGTTCACCTCTTCGACATAGAAGTCGGCCTGATCGGTGCCAACGATGGTGAAGCCCCATGCGATCTTGTCGTTGTGGCCGATGGCGACGCCGGGCAACGCAGGTTCGCCGCTGCCGATGACGTTCCACCCCGGGGCGTGCAGATGAACGAGATACCGCAGTGAGGGCAACGCCGTCGCCCGGTGCGGATCGCTCGCGAGGAGCGGTTTGCCCGACACGGACCGTTCGCCACTCACCACCCAGTTGTTGCTTTCCGTCTTCGCGGGCTTGAACGATAGAGCCTTGGTCGCCGCATCGTAGCCAGCGAGAATGCGGCCGTCGATGGCCTTCAACTCCTCGTCGCTCAGTGCCGACGTGTATTCGCGACTCGGATCGACGGGCGCGAGCCAGCGGGCTTTCTCGATGCCGACCGCAGCAACGAGCCGTGCGCGTGCAATCTCGTTGCGGAAGTTCTGCGACATGTAGATGCCAGACATGCGGCCGAGCATATCCTCTGGCTTCCACTTCTTCGGCCGCGTGCCAAGAATCTGAAACTCGACGGGCGGCTTCTCTCCAAACTGATCGATCGCGGCATTGATGCCAGCGGTGAACGCCGTGGCGATCTCCTTCGCGTCCGGCGAATAGCTTCTCCACTCCTCTTCCATGTCGCCACGATACTTCATCAGCCGGGCGAAGCGGTCGGCCTCGGCGTAATCTGGGCCGAATACCTCGGCCATTTCGCCGGTGCCCTGTCGTCGCCACACGTCGATCTGAAAGAGGCGATCCTGTGCCGCGACGAATCCCTGAGCGAAGAACAGGTCGGGCGTGTTCTTGGCGTAGATATGAGCAACGCCCCAGCGATCACGAAGTATCTCGACAGGCTCCTTCAAGCCGGGGAGTTTGAGTTCGCCCTCGATCTGTGCGAGCGACTGCTTCGCGTTTGCCGCCAATACTGCTGGCGATTGTTGCTTCGCGGTGGGTTCCGCACCCGCCACCAGTGGAGTGAAGGCCAGGCACACGAGAAGAGGCCAACGCATCATGACGAATACCTCGACCATCATGGGAGGTGATTACAGCAACTCGCGGATTGGCTTCATGCCGTCGTCCACGAGATAGTGCGGGCGACCGACAAGATCTTTCACCGTGGTGCTGCTCAGGTCGATGCCGAGGTTGTGGTAGAGCGTCGCGAAGACTTCCTGGAAGTGAACCGGCCGATCCTTGGCATGATCCGCGAGGCGATCCGTCGAGCCGATCACCTGACCGGTCTTCATGCCGCCGCCCGCGAGCAGGGCACACGCCACCGCTGGCCAGTGATCGCGGCCGCCGTTCGCATTGATCTTCGGCGTGCGGCCGAACTCGCCCCAGACGACCACCGAAACATCTTCGTCAAGCCCGCGGTCGTGCAAATCTTGAATCAGCGCCGTGATGCCGCGGTCGAGCATCGGCATGTGGTGCTTCGCGTTCTCGAAGGTGGTTCCGTGCGGCTTCCCGTGCCAGTCCCACCGACCATACGCCAGCGTCACGACGCGGGCACCTGCTTCCACTAACCGGCGAGCGGCGAGGAAATAGTCGTTGAGCAACGGGCCAGCATCGCCGTAGCCAGCCGGTTCGCGGGAACCGCGGCCGTACTGATCGCGAAGCCGCGGGTCTTCCTTCTCCAGATCGAGCGCGTCGGCCAGCTTGCTCGACGTGAGGATGTCGAGCGCCTGGCGTGTCGATTCATCGGCTGTGGCATAGCCGCCGTTCGCGTCGGCCTCCCGCCGGATGGTATCGAAGCCTCGCAGCAGCGACTTGCGATCGTCGAGGCGATCAACGGTCATTCCCTGGAGAACCATGTTCGCCATGCCGTCGGCGTTGGGTTTGAACGGTGCGTAAGCGTTCCCGAGGAAACCCGGTTGCCCCACGATGGCCCACGAGGAGGTCGTCATCTTCGGTGACAGCCCGACGAACGGGGGCACCGCCTCAACGACCGGCCCTTGCACCTTCGACACGGTCGAACCGAACGACGGCCAACCGCCGCCGGGTTGGTTCAGTTGCGTGCGAACGTTCATGCACTGGAACGCGGAGTGGTGCCCTTCCGAACCGACGAGCGAGCGGATAACCGCGAACTTATCCATCATCGCCGCAAGGCGAGGCATGTGTTCGCAGATGTTGATGCCGGGCACTTTCGTCCGAATCGGGTTGAACTCGCCACGGATACCGTCGGGTGCGTCCGGCTTCAGATCGACCATGTCCTGATGCGGCGGACCACCCGACAGGAAGATCATGATGACGGACTTGTGCCGGCTCGTGCTTCCCGACTGCGTTTCGGCACGCAGCAGTTGTGGGAGTGAGAGGCCACCGAGCGCAAGGCTACCGACCTTGAGGAAGGTCCGCCGGTGGACGGAGCCATGTCCCTGTGGAGGAGCGGAACGAGACATCGAGAGGTTCCTGGCAGGGAACTCGGGGGGCGGGATGTGATGAGCCTATCCGACGAACACTTCCAGAGGCAAGAACAAATACCCGTTGGATCGCAACTGAGTTGTGCTACCACGGTGTGCTGAATATCTCGACCCGACTCTTCGGGACCGCGTTCAATATCAAGGACCGCCTCGACCCAATCTGGTAACAGGGCACGACCGCTTTGGTGTTTGTTCCCGAAAGGTACAGCATGAACATCCGCGGAACGACCGCACGTCGAGAACGGACACGGTAAAATGAACCCGAAGTCGGCTCCGATGCCGGCGGGTTTGGCCGTCAACTCAGCACCAATTCCGGATTCGACCGACTGATTAGTCTGCCGCAGGTTAAGACGGTGCAGAGTCCGGCGCAGTCGTGACGCAAAAAGCGGCGCAGACAGGAGCAGACGGCAAAAGACCGGAGCGGACAGATCTGGAGGGATTGCTTGAAGATCAAGCGTTCCGTCCGAATCTGTCCGCTCCAGGCTTCTCAAGTCTATCTGCTAAGGTGACCCTACCGGGATTCGAACCCGGGTTTGAGCCTTGAGAGGGCTCCGTCCTAGGCCACTAGACGATAGGGCCGCTCAAGAGATGTTGTAGCGCTGCGGTCCGGCAATGTCAAGGGAGCGTCTTGCGTTGGAATCTGTTGTGAGCGGCGAGGCGTCAGCCCGACGGTGAAACCCGCCCGCGCCGCGAAACCAACCGTCGGCCTGACGACTCGACGCTCACAAACCTGAGCGTTTCAACGTCGCAACACTCTTCCTCCACTAGCGGCCGCCCGCGAGCGGCACATCCTTCAAAAGAATCGGCAGTTCCACAGACTTCGCTTGCGTGCCCCAGAACGAGATCACGGCAGGCGGACCATGCCCCTCCTTCTCCGGATGCAGTTCCAGTTCCAACTTATGATTGAGCCGCTTGTTGCCCTGGTCGAGATGATTCGAGCCACTGCTAAGGCCGAGCGTATACGCTTTGCCGTTCGCGTCCGTCAACCGAACGCCGCAGACCGTGCTGTTTCCGAATCCGCCTCCGCCGCGAATCCCAGGCAGATCATCACCCACTCCCGCCAGGTGAATCGCCTTTCGATCGTAGGCGACATTGACGCTCGCAACGAGTTTGCCACGAGTGTCGGTCGAGTAGAGGATCGACAGTTCCACATCACCCGGACCAAAGCCCTTCGCCGCCTTGCCCGATTCCAGGTCGCGGATTTGGCACAGTGGCTCGAACCCCGTGCGAACAGTAGCGAACAGCGACACGTTCAATTCTTTCGCAGAGCTCGCCGCCTTTTCGCCGGGCTTGAATTGAATCACCGCTTGCCGCACGTTCGGCTTGAAGCCGCCCGGCAACTGGAACGACGAACCGGTGTCCTTGACGAACGTGACCGAGCCGTCGGGGTTGCGAATCATCACGGTTCCGTTGCCGGTGGCACGCAGATCAGGGGTCGGGATCGGAGTGAACTCCGCGGGTAGGTTCACGCCGGTCGCGTCGGTCGCGCGTGTGATCTTCGTTGCGGATGCACCTTCCCACTGAAGTCGCGGCTCCGGCCATGCCTGAAGCAAAGCGCTCGGGTTCTGGGTCGCGAGTGGCATCGCGTTCTTGGGGAACGGCACCGCTTCGATCAGCACGGCTCCGTGCAACGACGCCGGTCGCTTGGGGGCACCGTCGCGGGCTTCGAGCACAACGGCGCGGTTGCGATCGGCCGCGATTCGCACGCCCACCTTGGCGCGACCAAGATACGGCATCGCACCCGGAGCGACGAAGCCACTGACGCCCGCAATCTGCATGTCCGCTGCGTCGCACAGCTTCAGCACCGCTGCCCAGAATGCCACTTTCCCGCCAGTCGAAAGCGTGATCTTCTTCACCGCGAGATCTTCCGGCTTCAACCCGCCGAGGACGACTTCCCACTTGGTCTGTTTCGAGAGTTCAGCGAGAACCGCGTCGAGGGGTTGATCTTTGGCATCGAGTTCGACGAGCGTCGGAGCGAGAACCTTGTCGCTGGCGAGGCGTCGTTCGGCTTTGCGGAGTAGGTCTTGCGAACGCTGCGCCATCTCGGGATTGTCGGACTTCACGCCGAGACGCAGTTCCTCGATGGCAGTTGTGCCGAGCGCTTCGAGTTGCTTCGTTGCGGCTTCGCGTTCCTGAAAATCGGGGCTGCCGAGCTTCTCGACGAGTTTGGCGGCCTCCGTATTTTTCGGCGTTGGTTCCTGTGCGACGCACAACGCGACGACGACGAGAACAGCGGGAAGGATGAAGAAGTGTCGCATGGGAACCCATTGCGGGCGGTGCGTGTGGGCGGCGAACACGTTCAGCGTACCCGAAATGAAGCGACCGGAGCAAGCGCCCCGGTCGGATGGTTACATTCTGGACCAGACAACGGAGGCGAATCAACTCAGTACCGGAACCCGATACCGGCAACCCCGATGCTCTGGCTCATCGTTCCCAAGCCAACGTTCCAAGAGGTGGTGGGAACGTGGTTGGCATACTGAGTGGAACCGAACGTGTAGCTGGTGGCACCGACAGTGAGTAAACGATATTCACTGAAGAACCAAACGCGATCGGTCAGATTCACCCGAACGCCAGCCTTAATCTGTGTCGTGAACCCCCAGTCGGTGGCGTGGGGAATCGAGTTGAAGTGATTGATCCCAGCTTCTGGTGGGCCATTCTGGAAGGAATCGGCACTGTGGATGGACTGATACGAAGTACCGATACCAAATCCGACGTAAGGCGTCACACGTTCCCAGGGGGTGCGGATATTGAGAATCGCGTTGGCCAAGAAGGTAACGGACCTCGTGGGAAGGCTATCCAAGAAATTGTGCTCGGGAAGCCGGGGCCCGGGGGCGGCGATGTTCGCGTGGCGGGTGACATCCGCATAAAAGACTTCAAACTCGGCGGCGGGTCGCAAGCCCCAACCCCTCGCGAGCGAGTTGCATCGCTCGCGAAATTCGTAACCGAAGTTCAAACCGCCGATGCCCACGGTCTGACTCGAGGCAGTGCCCAAACCGTTGACGGCGAGCGGTCCACCCATTGCTTCTGGGAAGAAGGCAACCCCTTGTTGGGTGGCGGTTGATGTGCCAGTCGAGCCAACACCACCGAAGCCTTGGACGTAAAAACTCCCGGTCGCCGGGCGGTCGATCACCGATTCCTGCCCAAACGCATTGGAAGAGGACAGCGCCAACACCACCATGCCCGACAGTCCGGCTCGCATCAGTCGCTTGAAGAAGGCGATCATAACTGACTCCTTTCGTTCGTGGAACATTCCACGATGCCTTATCCTTAGGCACCGCGTGGCTTGGCAAGCGGGCGGAACTCAATGAGCCCGCTTAACTCAAGTCCTCGAACGAATGGATCGGTTGGGTCGCTCGCCTATCTTCACCAGCCCGAGCCAAAACCGCAGGATTGCCAAGGCACTCGCACGCGCAAACCCGCGTGACCTGCCTATTTTTGTGGCACTGCAATTTTGGCCTGTGCAGATTGGAAACAGCGGCGAGAATGCCCTGTCTCAGTTTCACATTTGGGCGAACTGGAAATGGAAACGACCGGAGTTTCCCTCAAGAGGAAGCTCCGGTCGCTGCTGCTTTCGGCTCGTCACTCCAATCAACCAATCAGCTTCTCGACCAGTTTGCCCTCGCGGAACATCGACATCGGACGGCCGGTTGGCGTCGTCAGTTCCGTGGCCAGGTCGATGCCGAGGTTGTGGAAGATCGTGCTCGAGAGATCGTCTGGCGTGCAGGGGTCCGTCGCGGGAGCCATGCCGCTCGCGTCGGTGCTGCCGTGGACGTAACCCCGTTTGAAGCCGCCGCCCGCGACGACCGCAGCCATCGACCGTGCCCAGTGATCGCGGCCGACGTTCTTGTTGATCTTCGGCGTTCGCCCGAACTCACCTGCGCACATCACGATCGTGCTGTCGAGCATTCCGCGATCATCGAGATCCTTGATGAGCGCCGACAAAACCTGATCGGTCGTCGGGGCAAGCCGCGTCTTGTGAGCGTTGAACGTCTGGCCGTGCGTGTCCCAACCACCCAGGGAAACGGTCGCGAATCGCACGCCGGATTCGATCAGCCGACGAGCCGCGAGCGCACCCTGACCGAACGGCGTGCTGCCGTAAAGATCGCGGGTTGGTTGCTTCTCGGTGCTGATGTCGAGCGCCTTGCGAGTCTTGTCGCT
This sequence comes from Planctomycetota bacterium, assembly GCA_021413735.1. GTDB lineage: Bacteria > Planctomycetota > Planctomycetia > Gemmatales > Gemmataceae > Gemmata. Next base: position 59,425 of record JAIOPV010000094.1, on the reverse strand, counting down.
CTTGAGGATTTCGAGCGCCTGTTGGTGGAAGGTGTCGAGGCCATCCACGAGGTCGTTCGACTTGTCGAGGCCTGCGAAACCGCCGTCGAACTTCCGCAGCAGCAGGTCACGCTTCTCCAACTCATCAAGGGTGAACGTGCCCTTGAGGGTCAGGCCGCGAACACTGAAACCACTTCCCTTCGCGGCTCCTTCTTTTCGGTCCCCGCCGCCGTTACCTTCGATCACGAACGGGTTGTAGCCGGTGCCGAGGTACCCCGCGAGGCCAGCCGACCCGTTTCGCAAGTCGCTAAACGTGACGTATGGCGGCACGCCGATTTCCGTCTTCAGCAACTTCGAGGCGATCGACCCGAGCGCGGGGTATTGCACGGCAGCGGTCGGCTTGTTGCCGGTGGTCATGAACACGGTCGCGGGGCCGTGGCTTGGGATCGTGTGATACAGCGACCGCACGACGCTCACCTTGTTGCCGATCGCGGCCATCTTGGGCAGCGTTTCGGCGAACTGCATTCCGGGCGCAGACGTGTCGATGGACTTGAACTCGCCGCGAATGCCTTCGGGTGCTTCGGGCTTGTTGTCCCACATGTCGATCGTGGCGGGGCCGCCCGCGAGCCACAGCAGAATGACGCCCTTGGCCTTGGCTTTGTTGGTGACTTCGCCTTTAGTTGCGGCGCGGGCCTCGGCAGCGAGAATGCCGGGCAGGGTGAGCCCGAGCGCGCCGGCTGTGCCGATGCTGAGGAAATCTCGGCGGTGGAATCCTTCGCAATCCGTTCGTGGCAGCTTGGACATGTGAAACTCCGTGGCAGGTGGGAATAAAGGCAGGTTTGGTGTTGCGAGCCACGGGGTTTATCCCCGTGGTCTTCCTTCGCGTTGGGACAGACCACGGGGGTAAACCCCGTGGCTCGCCCGAATCGTCAGTGATTCAGGATGAATTCGCGGGTATTGACTAATGCCCAGAGAACATCGGTGATGCCTTCGGTGCGGTTCTTCGCGGTCTTGATCGCTTCCGCGGCACTCGCTTTCTGGTCTGCACTCGGCAACCGCGACAGCGTCGCCAGGAACATCTCCTCGGCGAGTTCTTCGTTGGTCAACTTGCTCGCGGCGAGCGTGGCGACGCGGCCCTTCTTGTCGGTGAACTTCGCCAGAATGCTCGTGTCGGTCATGCGGAAAAGCGTTTGCGGCAGCGCCGGTTCCGCAGCTCGTTCGCAGTCGCACGCCGTGGTTCGCGGCGGTCGGCCGAAGATTCGCAAAGCGTATGCCAGGTTCGGATTCGCGAGTCGGCTCGAACCGACTTCAACCAACTTCGTGCCAACCGGGGCACCGTCGAGTGCCGCGAACGTTTCATCGACACCAAGTGCAGCGTTCAGCACGTCCACGACTTGCTCGGCCATCAGCGCCCGAACGTAGGCGTGCGAGAAGTTGTTCTTGTCGAACTTGTTGGTCGAGTTCGTGGCGTAGTCGAGTTGGTACGTTCGACTCAGCAAGATGTTCTTTTCGAGCTTGCGGAGGTCGTAGCCGCTCTTGATGAAGTCGGCCGCAAGTGCGTCCAACAGCCTGCTGTTTGTCGGCGAGTTGGCCAGCGAGAAGTCGTCCACGGGGTTGACGATTCCGACGCCGAAGTAGTGCGCCCACACGCGGTTCACGAAGCTGCGTGCGAAGAACGGATTCTCGGGGGCCGTCATCCACTCGGCGAGCTTCACGCGGGCGTCTTCGCCGACTTTCACGGCGATCTCGGGACCGCCAAGTGCCTTCGGATTCGGAACGCGACCAATCACCGGGTTCGGCTTGCCCCTGTTGGCCGTTGCCGCCACGAACATCTCGCGGATGATCGCGAGGTTGTTGTTGTTCCCCTTCGGAGCCTTCTCCTTGCGGGCGTTGTTCTCTGCGTCGGCAACCTTCTTCACCGCAGGGCTGCTGAACTGGTTGTTGTTGAAGTTCACCTGCGTGAACAGATTCGCGAACGCCCAGTATTCGTCCTGCGTCCACCGATCGGTCGGGTGCTTGTGGCACTGTGCGCATTCCAGCCGCACGCCCAGGAACGCGACTGCGACCTTCTCGCCCCACTGTTCGATCGGCACTTGCTGTTGTCGCCGCCAGAACAGATCGAGCGTCTTTTTCTCGGGGTAGTCAGTGGTGAAGCCCTTCTCGGTCTGGCCCTCAATCTTCTTCACGAACTCCAGCCAGTCCTCGGGCGTCTGACCATCGAGGCTCGTTGCCGTGAGGATGTCGCGAACCATCTGATCGTAAGGCACGTTGTCGGCGATCCGCTTGCGAATCCAGTCGTGCCACATCTGCGAACGCTTTGGCTGCGTTTGCTGCGGTTGTTCGAGTGCCTGCGTGTTGTTGCCCGTCACGTCCGAGAGTTTGGTTGCCCAGATCGCGGCATGCAGCGGATGCGCGAGCAACTTGTCGATTACCTTCTCGCGCTTCTTCGGGTCTTTGTCCGCCAGGAAGGCTCGCACTTCTTCGGGGGTCGGAAGTTGCCCGGTGACGTCGATGTGGATGCGACGGAGGAACGTGGTGTCGCCCGCAACATCTGACGGGATCACGTTCATCATCTTGAGCTTCGCGAACACTTCCGAGTCGATGTAGTTGACCTCGGGCACCTTCGGATAGCCGCCCGGTTGGGCTGGCGTTGGCACCAGCACGCGAATCGCCTGAACGCTGCCGCGATACAGCACGGTGAGACCCGCATCGCCTGGTTGGCGAGCGGTCAGCAAGCCAAGCGGCGACAAGGCAGCGATGGCGTCATCGGTGATGCGGAAGTCGCAGAATGGGGTAATGTCTTCAGTAGTGCCGTCGCTGAACTTCGCGTTCACTTTGATCTGAAGCGGCTTGTTGGCGGTGAGCAGTGCGAAGTCCTTGGGGAACACTTCGAGTTGGTCGATCTTGCCGCTGCCGGGCGTCCATTTCGCACCGGCACGAATCCACTCGCGGAAGACGTTGTACACCCAGGCGTCTTTGCCGAACCGCATCCCGCCGTCGTGCAGAGTCTGGCCGGTCGCCTTCAGCAGAAACAGCGACTCGTCGGGCTTTACGATGTTCACACGGCGACCGAGGTTGTCGCGGGTGAGGTTCGCGAAGTCCATGGACGGCTCGTACCCGAAGAGACTCAGCCGAAAGCCGCCTTTACCCTGGAAGGAGCCGTGACAACTCCCGGAGTTGCAGCCGGCTTTCGAGACAAGCCCCATCACGTGACGCTCGAAGTCCACGGACGGCATCGTGCCGCCGGTGGGCAACGCAACCTGTGCCGACGCGGCAACTGGCGTGATGACGCAAGCGATAAGTGCGAAAAGGCAGCGCGTGGAGAGCATGGCAGCGCTCTGGTATGGCGAGTCGGGGATGGGGAATCCCCGGTTCTGGCGGGTGGGCGAAAGGCGGGGTTTGCGGGAGTGGCAGCTCCAGCGGCCAAGGGTCACATCATGAAACCATCAGCCTGGAACAAAGTTTCGCGCGCTTTGGAAATGTTGCAAGAGATTTCCGAAATTTCTCCTGGCGAGCCACGGGGTGTATCCCGGTTTATCCCCGTGGTCTGGAACAACACAAGACCACGGGGATAAACCCCGTGGCTCGCAAAGCCTCATCACGGAAGGAGATCGAAGTTCTTCTCCATCGGGCCCTGGACCGTGACCCGCAGTTCCGACTTTACGTTGTACTTCGGCGGAATGATATCTTCGGTCACTTTGTCGATCTGAACGCCATACGGCCCCGTCAGCCCTTTCTTTGCGGGTACCAACTTCTGCGCCAGAATGCGGACAGTGTTCTCGCCTGCGGGCACCATCAATTTGTAGGTGCCGTCTTCGCCGCAAATCGCAGTCACGGCATCGACGCCTGCTTTGTCCGTGGCGAACTGAACCTGAGCGCCAGGCACATCCTGCCCGCTCAGTTTCACCCTGCCATGCACTTCGTGCTTCACCGGCTCCGACGGACCGCAACCGACGATCGCGAACACCATCGTAAACAGGAAAGCCGACGCTGACAGCCGCATGAATCACCTGAGACACGGGGTATGGTCGTTCGCTTCACCCACGAGAGCGGTCACAGATCGCCGGGCACTTCGCCACCACTTCGCGAACCGGAACTGAGCCAACCAGCGGCCGCGTTCGTGACGAACCGAATGGAACCGTCGCACAGAGCCGCGTTCACCCCGTTGGTGTGGTAACTCCGAGCCGACTGAATGTAGCTCGTCGAACCCGATGAGATATAACCTGCCGCGACGCACGGTGCCTTGGGGAAACTCTGATTGCAGCCGAAAATATAATCGGGGTTGGTGGTGTTCGGCTGGTACATCGTGCTCACCCACTGTTCGCCGGAGTTGCAATTCCAGACACGCCCGCGACGATCGCCGGTGCCGTAGGTGTCTGTCGCGCCAGCATCGGGGGCGATCACGATTTCAGATGCCATGAGCGTGTTGCTCGTGCCGTCGGTGATGTCGGAAATCTGGGTCTTCGACTTCGCGTAGAACACGCCGTTGAGAGCTTTCCCGCCGCCTTGCTGGCCGTAGCTGGTCGAACCGGCATTGCCGGCGTAGTTGCCGTGGAATCCTTCGTCGGGGAAGCTACTGCTCGACTTCGCGAGCTTCCCGCCGTTGACGTCAGACGGGCAGATGTAGGCGGGCACGAAGCTCGTTCGCAGCGGCATATTCCACGTTGCAACTGTCGAGCGATTCGCTTGAAGCGAAGCGTATAACGCGGATTGCTCGATGTACGGGAAGATGTAGAGCATCAAGCCCTCATGCTTGAAGTTGGTCCCGTCGTCTGGATCGTCCGTCTGGAGGCCAACACCCTGCCCGAAGGGGAAGCGTCCTCGTGAATCGTGGTGGCCGTGCAGACCAATCGCGATTTGCTTGAGGTTGTTGGCGCACTTCATCCGAGCTGCAGCCTCGCGGACCTTCTGCACCGCTGGCAACAGTAGCCCGATCAAGATCGCGATAATCGCGATGACGACCAACAGTTCGATGAGCGTGAACGCGGAACGGGGGCGAGCGGTCATGGAATGGAGCTCCGAGACGTAACCGCAAAGATAACAAACAAAGAAGCGAGTGTAATACCGATCAAGGCCGCCATCAATTGGAATCGCCTGCAAAGTGCTGGTGAAGTCGGCCGGACACATCTCGGCAAGACGGATAAGAAGTAGGTAGTCGCCGCTCGTGGCGTTGCCCTTATTCGAGTGACCCGTACCCCGTGTCTGAACTCGAACAACTCATTCTCGTGTTGGCGGTTGTGGCGTCGGCGTGTGCCGTGCCTGGGGTGTTCCTCGTTCTGCGGCGAATGGCCCTCGTCTCCGACGCCATCGGTCACGTCCTGCTGCTCGGCATCGTGCTGGCGTACTTCGTGGTTCGCGATGCCGATTCGCCCTGGCTCATGGTCGGAGCCGCACTCACGGGACTGCTCACCGTCGTTCTCGTGGAAGCACTTCAACGCACGAAGCTCGTGAAGGCTGACGCTGCGATCGGTCTCGTGTTCCCGGCACTCTTCGCGCTCGGGGTCGTGCTCGTTTCCGTGTCGCATCTCCGAAGTGCCCACCTCGACATCGACCGCGTTCTGCTCGGTCAGCCAGACCTCGCCACGGTTCCCCGTTATCCGTTCTTCGGAATGGTGTTGCCGCCCGTGTGGGTGATGGGTGCAGTGCTGACGCTGAATGTCGTGCTGGTGCTGGTGCTGTACAAGGAACTGAAGCTCAGCACGTTCGACCCAGCCCTCGCTGCGAGTCTGGGTTTTCGACCCGCGTTGATCCATTACGGCTTGATGGCAGTGGTATCGGTGACGGCGGTGGTCGCGTTCGATGCGGTTGGGCCGGTGCTGGTGGTTGGCTTCTTCGTGGTGCCGGCTGCTGCTGCGTTTCTGCTCACGGACCGTCTCGGCGTGATGTTGCTGCTGGCGTGCGGAATCGGAGCGCTCGGCGCGGCGCTGGGTGTCGTCGCCTCGGATCGACTCGACGCGAACACAGCCGGAACGGTCGCGGCGGCGCTCGGGTTGCTGTTCGCGTTGGTGTTTCTGTTCGCGCCCGGACGTGGGCAACTCGCGATGCTGTTGAAACGCTTTTCACAACGGCGAGCATTCGAAGAGACAATGCTGGCGGTGCATCTGTATCAGCACGAAAACACACCCGCCGAGGCCGACGAAGCCAGGCTCGATGGCTTGCACTCGCACTTGAGTTGGTTGCCGGCGCGTGTGGCAACCGTGGTGGAACGCGCCGCTGGGAACGGACTCGTGACGCGATCCGGGGAGTTGTTGAAGCTAACGGACGTGGGCCGCGAACGAGCGAAGGCGGTCTTCGGCAAACGGGAATAGTATTCGCCGCTTGCGGCGTTGCACAAACACCAAGTGCAACGCCGCAAGCGGCGAATACCAAGAACCCTACACCAATTCCTTGATCGGCGTCGGATCATCGAGAATCGGACCGGGGCGGCCCGTGTGATCCTTGAACGTCTCGTTCGCGTCGATCCCAAGCTGATGGTAGATCGTCGCGAGCAACGCCTCCGGCTTCAACGCACGTTCCACGGGATGTTCTGCCCGCTCGTTCGTCTTCCCAACCACGACACCCGGCGTCACGCCGCCACCCGCGACCAGTACCGAGATCGCGTTCCCCCAGTGGTCGCGGCCCGGAATCGGGATGCCCGGTTGACCCGTGTTGATTCGCGGCGTCCGCCCGAACTCGCCCATCACAACCACCATCACGCTGTCGAGCAAGCCACGGTCTTCGAGGTCGTCGAGCAACGCCGAAACGATCTTGTCCACGACGCGAATCTTCGGAGCGTGCGACGCCACCAAACTGCTGTGATCGTCCCAGTGTGGCATGTCCACGCTCACGAACGTAACGCCCGCCTCCACCAACCGACGAGCCATCATTGCGTACTGACCCCACGGCGAAGGGCCGTAACGATCCGTGGATTTCGGGTCTTCGCGGTCGATGTCGAACGCGACGCGAGCCTCGCTGCCCATCACCAGTTCGAGCGCCTGCTGCTGGTACTTGTCCATCGTGGTCATGATGCCCGACTGGTCGATGTCGCGGCGAATCGTGTCGAACTGCTTCAACAGCGTCGTCTTCCCGGCGGTGTTCGCGACAGCTTCCTTGGTGCCTGCGAGGTTCGATAACCACTTCGGTGAACGCACACGATGGCCGCCGAAGGCTCCGATGTACTTCGTCTCGCGATCCACGTCGAACGGGTTGTACGCGCCGCCAAGATAGCCCGCACCCATGTAGCCAGGGAAGAGGTACACCGTCTCGGCTGATGGCAGCCCGACATACGCCGGAAGGCCGGGCTTGTTCGTGCCCTTCACTCGCGAGACGAACGAACCCACCGATGGGTACTTCTGCGCCTGGTTGATACTTGTCGAGCCGAAACGGCCGGTGGTCATCCAGTGGGCCGCGGCGAAGTGGTCGCCGTTGTCGTGGTGCAGTGACCGCACGACGGAATACTTGTCGAAGCGAGTCGCGAGGTGAGGCATCAACTCGCTGACGACGACACCCGGCGTCTTGGTTTTGCACACGCCGAACGGCCCGCGAAACTCGGCCGGTGCGTCGGGCTTCGGGTCGAACGTTTCAAGCTGGCTTGGGCCGCCGTCGAGCCAGATCAGAATGACGGACTTCTGCCCGCTGCCGACGGTCGGTTGCGCTGCCTTCGCACGCAGGAAATCGGGAAGCGTCAGCCCGGCGACTCCGAGGAAGCCAGCTTTGAGCGTCGCTCGGCGAGTGATGCCCGATGCGTTGCGGGCCGCGAGGCCAGATTGAAGTGTGAGCATGGCAGAGAATCCGGCGGGTGGGACTGACACTGGAAGTGTACCACGCCGGGCGACGAAAAGAAGCAAAGAAGACCCACGGACACAGTGCTGTTTCGTGTTTCACGTTGGCGTTGCGAAGGCCGCGTTGGTTCCGGCCGACTTCCACACCCCTCTCCGGAATCATGCGTTTCCGGTCCGGAACCATTCCATTCGTCCGGAAGAAATATCGTTCAGACAAGCCAAACGAATTGCTTCTGACGCATCACGTGTGCGAATTGGCTGTTGCGACGAGGATGCAGAACTGTCGTGCGGACTGTCCGAAAATTCAGCTCCGGAACCATCCGAACTCAGCCGGAACCATCCGGAAGCATCTGAAAGCACAGCGAGCCGGAAGCGTCATTATGCTCCCGGCTCGCTGTGATTCTTATCCGTAGCTCGATTCTTCGGTTCCTACTGCCGTCGTGGGATCGTGATCGCTAACGGCGGAAGATTCGACGTATCCACCTGTGGCTGAGCAGGAACAGGATTCGTCGGAGCCAGACTGCCATAGCTCACCGGAGCCAACGGCAACGTTCCCAGCGGTGCGGTTGGCGGCGCAGGCGGAGGTGTCATGACGCCAAAGCCTGGGCCACTCGCCGGCGGCGGGCCGCCCAACAGATTCGGGCCGCTCATCGGTTGTGGTTGAGCGTTCGGCACGAACGGCTGACTCGCCCAACTGCCGGCGTTGCCCGGTCCGCTCGTGTCGATCGTAATCCGCGTCTCAGGAGGATAAAGCGTATCGCCCTTCTCCGGTTCAAAGCGAGCCGCGATGCGAATCCGCGATACGTCCGGACGGTACGCCGGCCACGGCAAGAACAACGCATAACACATCCCGAAGCGTTCATCGGGCGTTCGCAATCCCCGCAGCGTTTCCTTCGAGAACTCCCAAACTTCAGGCTGGTTCTGTGGTTGCCCCGGTTGGCGCGGCGTCTCGTCGTACAACGCGACCGTCAACTTGCCCTCCGCAGGGGCCGACTGCATTCCAGGCCCAAACAGGAACAACTGCCCGGCCAAGCCGGCTCCCATTGCGCCATTACGAGTCGGATCGGGAAGGAAGTCGATCTTGTTCCGCCACAGAACCACGATCTCGGCCGCTGCGATCTTTTTCTCGGGCTTCGCAGCCATCCCGGTCATCTTCGCGAATGTCGACGGCGACGCTGGATTGTTCATCTGTTTCGAGAGCGAGGGCCCCGACACGGGATTGTCCATCGGCATCGTCGCGGATGCCTGTACGACAGCGTTCTTGTCTGCCCCGGTCACGCTCATGGGGAGCGGGGCAGACGGCACACCCTCTCCGAACTTCGCGACTTCATCCTTCCCTTGCCAGTGCTTCAGGCTCGCGCAACCTGATCCGAGAACCAGGATCGCGACCGCAGCAACGACCGGCCCCGAAAGGAGTCTGCAAACACCGCGTGTTCGGACCAAGGAGGCACTCATCGGCCGCCGAACACATTCGCATTCCCGTTGACCCACGGCGCGCCCTCCTTGGCACGAGGTTGTTTATTGTCCGCTGGCTGGGATCCTTCCCGTGGCCAGTTCGCGCTCGGGTCACTTCCCGGCGGCGCTGTGGGCTGCTGCATCTCGAAGCCACGGCGTGCCGTCGGCGACACCGCAGGCTGCGACGGAATCACCGCCGTGGGCGTGTACACTCGGCCATCGGAACCAATCATCTGGTAGCTGCTCGTCCGTGCTGGCAGCGGCGCGGCGTAGCCCGCGTTCGTTGGATAGCCTGCACTCTGGGGATAGCCCGGAGGTGCAGGGTAGGTTCCACTCACCGGCGAGACCGGCTGCATTTGCGGTTGCATTTGCGGCTGCGTCGTCGGCAGCGGTTGAGCTGGCTGAAGTGCGCCTTGCTGCGTTCCGTTCGCCCAACTCGCGGGCAGCACTCCCGGGGTGTACGTCGGCGCCGGAACTCCGGGGATGATTCCAGGCAGTGGCTGCACGCTCATTCCCGGTGCCGGTGCTGCCGGAGGCGGAACCGGGACAGCCGGGTTCGTCGGAGGCAACGGAACGGCTGGGTTCACCGCTGGCGGCACGGGCACACCAGGGTTGAACGGTTGCGGCTGCGCGAGCGCCGGACCCGGCTGCGGTTGCATACCCGGCTGCAACTGTGGCTGTGCGCCGGTGCCGCTCAGACCGAAATTCCCGTCGGGCGAGCCTGCACCACCGAAGTAGTACGGGCCAGGTTGATAGCCAGGGCCCGCCTGCGGTGGCGAGTTCGTCGGCACCGGGCGAGCGCCCTGCGAAGCTGGCCCGATGACTTCCATTCCGTGGCCGTGCATTCGGGCGATATCCGGGATGCACCAGTGCATTCGCACGGATTCTTCCGCCAGGATGCGAGCTTGATCTGCCTCGCTGCGAACGATGTGCGGCGTCATGATAATGAGCACTTCGCGACGCTGCACCGTGTGCGAGCGATATCGGAACAGTGCCCCGACATACGGCAGATCCTTGAAGAACGGGTAGCCGTTCTCTTGCCGTTGATCGGTCTTGCTGACGAGGCCGCCCAGTACGATCGTTTCGCCATCGGAAGCGAGAACCGTTGTCTGCACGGTCTGAACGTTGAACGCGGGAGCCTGGATACCGTTGCCGAGGCTCACCGGAGTCGGGCTCACGCTCGACACCTGCGGTTCGACACGCATCAGCACCTTGCCATCCGGATTCACTCGCGGGGTGACACGCATCGTCACACCGAGAGGCTGGTATTCGATCGACTGCTGTGAAGTACCCACGCCGGTCAACGTGCTGGTGCTGAGGTACGGGAAGTTCGCACCGACCTGCACATAACCCGTCTGGTTGTCGGCGACCTGCACCTGTGGACGGCTGAGGATGTCCACGCGGCTCTGAGCCTTGAGGGCTCGAATGAGCACGTTCAGCGAATCGCTCGCTGCGGAGAACACGAACCCGCCGAACGTCTGACCTGTTGTTGACGCGCGACCGACGCCCAACTGCGACAATCCCTGGAACCCGACCGTCGGTGCCATCACGTTGGCACTGTTGCCAAGCGGAGCCGTCGTGTTGAAGTTGAACCCAGGCACTGCGGTGTTCGTCACGCCGCCCGTGGTTTGCGGCGCGGCAAGCGAACCGCGGGCGAACAACACCGGGCTTTGGATGCCGAACTCGACACCGAATTCCTCGGCGTTGTTCAGTTGCACTTCAGCGATCATCACCTGAATCACAACCTGCGGCGGCTGCGAGTCGATCTTCTCAATCAGTCGCTTGATCTCCCCGAAGTATTGCGGGGTCGCACTGATGAGGACCGTGTTGCTAACCGGTTCCGCAACGATGACTACCTGCCGTTGCAGCGACTGGTACGCCGTGAGGAAGTTCGCTCCCGTGAGCACGTTCAGCGAGTTCGTCACGAACGTCTGGATGGTGTTCGCCACGTCCGCCGCGGCCGCGTTCCGAAGTTTGTACACCTCGTTGTAACGCTGCGGAGTCTCGGACGTTTCGAGCCTCGCAATGATGGCCCGTATTGTTTCCAGGTCGTTGAGCGAACCGGCCACGATGATTGAGTTCGTTCGGTCGTCCACAGTGAGCCGCAGGTCGATGAGGCTTGCACCCGGCGAGATATCGCCCGAGACCGTGAGCAGCGGGCGAACACCTTGAGCGTTCACGCCACCACCACCAATCTGCCCGCCAAGGCCGCCAGCCGCACCGCCACCCGTCGTCTGACCGGTGAAGAGTTGGCGAAGCAGAGTCGCGGTCAGGTTCGCGTCGGCTCGCTTCAACTCGAACACGTTGATGTATGCCGCTGCTGCTGCGGTCGTGTCGAGGTTCTCGATGAGCTTTTCGATGAGCCGCATCGTCTTCTCGGGAGCGGCCACGATGATCGAGTTCGTCCGCACGTTCGGGACAAGGTGAACGTCGGCCAGCAACCCAGACTCGACGACCTGCCCATCGCGAGCGGAGTAGTACCGCAAGCTGCTGCTCTTGGTCACGAGACCGCCGCTGGTTCCCACGCCCACAGTTGGAACGAAGGTCTGCACTTGCGTATTGCCGAGAGCACCCCCTTGGCCCCCGAGGCCACCGCCGCCGAGGCCACCGCCACCGAGACCCCCACCTTGTTGGCCGCCGCCAAGCTGTCCGCCAAGGGCACCACCCAATGCACCGCCCAGCGCACCAGCAGCACCGCCACCAAGGGCACCACCCAACGCACCGCCCAGCGCACCCTGACCGAGACCGATACCGGTGCCGCCGAGTTGGCTTGTTCCGCCAGCCGCCTGAGCTTGCGGGCTGGTGAACTGAGCCTGAGCCAACGGGCTCACGATGTTCGCCGTCAGCGCGTTACTGATGACCTGAGCCAGTTCGCTCGCGATGGCGTTCCGAAGTCGGAAGATTCGCACATCGTTGATGGACTTCGATTCCGTCGTGTCCCAGTCCTTGATAAGCGATTCGACTTCCTGCATGTCGCCGCCGCTCGCCTGCACATACACGGTGTTGTTCGCCGTGTCGTAGGTGACGCGGAACTGGTTGCGGGTCAGGCTGTCGCCTGGGTAGCGAGAGATCCAGAACTGTTGAAGCTGAGTCGCAACGATCTGCGCGGATGCCTTCTTCAGTTGGAAAGCACGCGGTAACACCGTGTGCGGTTGGTCCATTCGCCGCAGTTCCTTGAGGATGTCGGCGAAGCGAGCATCCGGAGCGGCAACGAGCACCGAGTTGAACTTTGGCAAAGCGAGGAAGTACACGCCGCGATTCTGCACCTGGTTGGCACCACCGAAGGCACCAAGGCCACCGATCTGAGCGCCGACACCGCCGAGCTGTTGGCCGGGTTGCAGCAGATAGTTTCCGCCTGGTCCCGCCGTGATAACACGCGAGAACAGCGTCGTCAGGAAGTCGGCGATCTGGTTACAGTCCGCGTACTCCAGCGGAATGATCTCCAACCGTGGCTGTGCACCCTTGGCATAGCCACGCAGCACCTCGATCAGATCGAGGATGAGTTGCATGTCTGCCGCGCTCTCGGCGCGGATCACCACCGTATCGAGACCGGGAAGGGTCTGAGTGGTGACGGTGCCGCGCGGAGCTTGTGAGCCTGGGAGTTGCTCCTTCGCGCCCGCTGGTGTGGGCTGGCCGGGTTGTTTCGGTGCGGGTTGACCACCGGGCATTGGAACCTGCCCGGCTGTCTGCATCACACCGCCGCTCTGTTGGGGCACGGTGTAAGTTCTGTTGCTGGTCGCACCCAACTCGGGATCAAGGAGCGGATCATAGATTGTGTTCGAGACTGGGGCCGAAGGGGCTTCCGTGCCCCGGTAGTCAAAATTTAAGGGGCCCTCCACCGTGCCGTTCATGGCTTGGCGACCCCCGCGTCCGCCGCCACCGCCTCCGCGTCCGCCGCCACCACCTCCCATCCCACGACCACCGCCACCCAAACCACCGCCGCCGAGACCGGGGATGCCACCAAGACCGCCCCGACCTCCGCCGCCTAAGCCACCAAAGTTACCAAGGCCACCACCGCCGAAGTTGCCCCCACCGAAGTTACCACCACCGACCCCACCGCCGACCCCACCGCGCTGTTGTTGCTGCTGCGGGTTGATGCCCTGGATGGCGTTGACAGCTTGTTGAACGAGCGTCGGGTCGATGCCCTTGAGCGGCACGATTCGCACGACTTCCGTGGTCGCGACGCCCTGCTGGTCGAGCGTCGAAACCAACGTCGCGACTTCCTTTGCCAGCGCCTCGGTGCAGTTCAGAATGAGTGCGTTGCTGCGGTCGTCCACGCTGATCGTGAGCGCCGGCGGCTTCGAGTTCGCTTGCTGCTGCTGCCCGAATGGGAATGGCAAAGCTGGTGCCGTGTTCTGCCCTGCTGAGCCGCTGGCCAGAGCCGACTTGTAGACCTTCTCGACGATCAACGACACATCGGTTGCATCCGCTTCCGTGACCTTCACGATCCAGGTCTTCATCACGAGTGCGTCTTCGCTTGGTCCGCCGTCGATGAACTTGGAGAGCAAGTGCTCGATCGTGAGCAGGTCGATCGGAGTCGACTTGATGACGATGACCGAGTTGCTGCTCTTCTCAGCGACAACGCGAATGCGGTTCGGATTGACGCCAGCAGGAGTGGGAGCACCCCCCCCACCGAGCAGACCGCCAAGCAGTCCGCCACCACCGCCGCCGCCACCACCGAGCAGACCACCGAGCAGACCGCCGGGACCACCCCGACCGCCACCGCCGCCTTGTTGTTGCTGCGGGCCGTTGAAGATTTCGGTCAGTTCCTTGGCCGCGTCCTCGGCGGACACGTTCTTCAAGCGGATGACTTTGAACAGGTTCTCGATCGGTGGCGCACCCGGTTTGTAGTACTGAGCCAGCGCGACGATCTTGTCCAGCACATCGGGGTCGGCGCAGGTGATTGTCACCTTGTTGCGTTCAACGAGGATCGTCACCGCCTTGGGGTCTTTCTTCTCCGGATCGACGACCTGCGCGCCGATGAGGCGAACATCCCGGCCCGGCATCGGATCGCGAAGGTTGTTCGACATCTTCTTGGGAGCGCCCGGGGCAGGTGCCGTTGTGCCCGGAGCCTGCGGAGCAACCGGAATCAGATTCGGCGGCAGCGGACTCGTGCCCAGCGTGCCTTCCGGCGTTGTTGGGAGCACTCGCGGAATGACCGGCTTGCCTGGGTTCGCGGGATCGAACACCGTCGCCGGTGCGCCGAGGCTATCCGCGACCTGCTTGAGTTTCTCGGCGAGCATCGCGGTGCTGCCTTCGGGAACCATCAGCGTCCGCGAGTTCGGGCCGCCGCCAAGCGGACGAGCGCTGGTTCCCTTGACGCCTTCGATTTCCTCGATGGTTTTGCGAATCTCGTCGATCTGTGCTTGCGTACCTTTCAAGATGATGCCGGGTTCGCCACCGATTTGAGCTTCGATGGTTGGCCCGCCGGCTGCGGTGCTGGGGTACAGCTTCGCGAGCTTGGCTGCCATGTCTGTCGGCTCGTACTTGAACAACGGGACCACAGCGACAGCTGGCGTCGAGCTGCTTCCTTCCATGCTGCTCTTCAACTTCGCCATCAGGCCGAAATGGTCCTCGACCGTGGCCATGACCATGATCTCGTTGCTCGCTGGCAACGCGATGATGCGAAGCCCTGGGTTATCCGCGAGCAGCGTCTTGGCGAGCGCATCGGCCGAACCGGTGGGAACCGCGTACTTGCGAATCTCGGGCTCGGTGTACTTGAACATTCCCTGGTTGGGGAATTGCGGTTTGTCCTTGTCCTCGATGATCTTCTTTGCCATCGCGATTTTTTCGGGGGGTGCCGTGATCGTGATCGAGTTCGCTTTCACATCCACCGTGATCGCAACGGACTTCACGCGACCGCTCTGCCCGCCACCGCGGGGGTTGTTGCGAGGATCGTTTCGCGGATCGTAACCTTGGCCGGGGTAACCACCACCACCGCCTCGGTACGGGTCGTAGTAAGGCACCGGCGCAGTCGGAGCGCCACCGGCGACCGTGGCCGTGGTGTCCTTGTCGGCGAGCAGCGTCTTGAGTTCCTCGGCCATTTCGCTGGCCTTCTTGTAGAGGAACTTGTGCGTCAGGATGTCGCCGAGAGCCGTATCGGATTCGATCTGAAGAAGCGTCTGATAGATGCGGTTGATGTTGCCGGCGGTGTCCACCATCACGAGCGTGTTGGTCTTGGACAGCATCGACACGGCCCCGAACGGGGTCAGCATCTTCTGCACTTCAGGTGCGGTATCCTCGACGCTGAGCGTCTTCAGCGGAATCAGCACCTGCACGAGTTCCGTCTTACCGCGACGGGGCAACTCGCTGAGTTCGATTCGCGGAATCACACTGAGGTCGATCTTCTCGTCGGATGGCAGAATGGTGAACGACACCTGCCGCCGCACGAGGATGAATTTCTGTTGGATCATCGCTTCGTTCAGAAGGTCGATGACTTCGCCCATCGTGAACTTGCGATCCTTGGGTGGAAGTAGCGTGATGCTCCCCGTCGGCTTGACGGAGTAGATCGGCGTCAGGCCGCTCTCGGTGGAGAACCAGTCGAGGACGGTTTCCCACGTCGCGGACTTGAAGCTGACGCTGACGGTCTTTTCCGGTGGCAGCGTTGGCGTCGTGGCGGGCGTGCCCAGCCCTGTGCCGGGCAGTGGCACGATCATTCCGGGCGGAACGGGCTTGGGCATTGGCTGCCCAGGTTCCGGCGGCGCTGGGGGAAATGTCGGGAACGGTTGCTGTGCGGCAGCCCAACTCGCACCCGCAACGAGGACGGCGATTGCGGTCAACACGCCTGATGAGGCCGTGCGCAGTTTCGGTTTCCTGATGGGAACCGCACCCAGTTGGGTGCCTCTTCGGAATAGCATGGACGTCCCCCAAACTGCGAGCCTTCTGGAGTCGTGAAGCCGGCGCTCGCGGTTTTTCTCCGCGAGCCGGTTTCTTGCAGTCCCCGTTCCCCCACGGGTTGAGCTGCCGTTCCGACGAAGGTGGTCACATACGTTGGAGTGGTGAATACCGCCGGTTGCAAAGGGGAGCAACGACAAACGAGCGGCACTCCGCCAGTTTTAATCCTCTCTAGCTTACCGCAATTCCCGAGTCGAAGTGGTGTGAGATCGGGATGAGAGAAAACAGGGAGTTGGGGCAGGGCGAGAGTTCGGGGGGAAACGTGTCGCTGGGCGACAGGCCGCCTCGCTGGGGCGGCCGCTCAACAACATCCAAACACGAAACACCAAACACTACTTTTCCACGATCTCCAAGTCCTTCGGGTCGGCGATCTCCAACTGCGGCGATTCCTTGTTCAGCTTCACGGTGCCGGTCGCCTTGATCGTCTTGCCGACGAACGTTTCCGCCCCCGCTTTCTCCCACTTCCCCGTCTGCACCTTCACCGACAACACAGCCGCGAAGTTATCCTTCGCCCGGAAATCCTTGTTCGAGTTCAGATACAGGTTCGCCTTCCCGCCCACCGATGCCACCGTGAACTGAACCGTCACCTTCTCGCCGACCTTCTTCGCAGCCTCCGCCGGACTCAGCACCCCCTCCGGCAGTTTCGTTTCCACCACTGGCGTCGCAGGTCCAGTGCCCTTGAGCGTACTCAACCGCACCTTGAAGCCACACGTCGCGTCGCCGTCTTCGTCGCGAACCTGCACGTTCACTCGCGGATCGTCGCCCGACCAGTCGATCGTAATGAACCCGAAGTTATCGCCGAACGGCATCGCCGCGAGCCGCTTGGTATTCGCTTCCGGGGCACGCCAATTCTTCGACGCCTGGTTGAAGCCGCTCGAAGTGATGTCGTACAGCGGATAGCCGAGCGTCTTTGTGTCGAGCGAGATTTCCGCGAGGTGCCGATCGCCGCTCAGGATGATGACGCCGTTGGCCTTCGTGCTGTTGAGCAGTGCGTAGAGCTTCTCGCGTTCCTTCGGGATGTTCGACCACTTCTCGAATGGGTGGTCGTCCGAGATCACCTGAATGCTCGACACCAGAAACCGCACCTCGGCTGGCTTCTTGAGTTGTTCTTCAAGCCATTTCCACTGATCCGCTCCGAGGAACGTGGCATCGGGATCGGTGTTCGGAATACACGCCGAGATGCGTGTCTTTGGGTCGAACGGTGCCTTCTTGATGGGGCTGCGGAAGTATCGCGTGTCGAGCATGATGACCTGCACACGCTTGCCGACCGGTCCGTAGATCTCGGCGCTGTACACGCCCTTCTGCTTGCGCCGCGGATCGTCTTTGCCCACGCCGAAGAAATCGAGGAACGCTTCCTGTGCACCGTCCTTGTGTTCCCACTCGACGCCCGCGTCGTTCTTGCCGTAGTCGTGATCGTCCCATGTCCCGATCATCGGGCATGTCGCCTTCAACTTGATGAAGCCGGGCAACTTCTCCATGATCTTGTACTTCTCACGGATCACGTCCGGGTTGACCTTCACCTTGCGGTCGAGGTCGGCGTAGATGTTGTCGCCGAGGAGCAGGAGCAACTCGGGTTTCGCGGCAGCCATCGTGTCGAAGATCGGCACGGGCTTGTCCTGATCGACGCAGGATCCGAACGCGATCTTGGTGAGGAGTTTGGGGTCGTCGGCCTGCGCCGTGTTGGCGAGGATGAGCAGCGTAAGTGCGAGAAAGAAGCGACGCATGGTTGCGGGTTCTCGGAGGTGGGTGGGTCTCGATATTGGACCGCGTGGAAGGGCCGACGGCAAGCCGTTCAGCGGAAATGGTGGATGAAGAACGGATGAAGAGATTTGGGATCAGACAAAAGGCAGAAATCGCCGCACGATCGAAACCCGATGAAAGCACGATCAAAACAGAAGACGAGAGACAGTGCTGAAAACCATCATTCCCGTGTTTTCAAAATGAACTCTTTGCCTTTTGTCTGGATCGTGTCTTGATCTGTTTTTGATCGTGCGGCGATTTCTACTGTCTTCAGTTCATTACGCCAGGATGCCCTTCACGAGTTCGCCGTGAACGTCCGTCAGTCGCATGTCGCGACCACCGAAGCGGAACGTCAGTTTCGTGTGATCGAAGCCGAGCAGATGCAACATCGTCGCGTGCAGATCGTGAACCTGCACCTTGTCCTGAATCGCGTGATAGCCGAACTCGTCGGTCGCGCCGTAGACCGTGCCGCCCTTCGTGCCACCGCCCGCGAGCCACACCGTGAAGCCGTGCGGGTTGTGGTCGCGGCCATCCGAACCCTGCGCCACCGGCGTTCGCCCGAACTCACCACCCCACACCACGAGCGTCTGATCGAGCAGCTTGCGTTGCTTCAAATCTTGCAGCAACCCCGCGATGGGCTTATCCACCGCACGGGCGTTGTCCTCGTGGCCCTTCTTCAAATTCTGGTGCTGATCCCAGCGGTCATGGCCAAGGTTCTGGCACAGCAACTCGATGAACCGCACGCCCTTCTCGACCATTCGCCGAGCGATGAGGCACTGCTTGCCGAAGATCTCCGTCTTCGGATCGTCGAGACCGTACATCTTCTTCGTCGCCTCAGTTTCCTTGGCGAGATCGGTTAGCTCCGGCACGGCCGTCTGCATCCGGAACGACAGTTCGTAGTTCGCGACCGCCGCCTCGAATGCATCGTTCTCGCCGAACCGTTCCTTCGCCATCTTGTCGAGATTGCGGAGCAGATCACGCTTCGCCGCCGTGGTTTTCGCGCTCTGCCCACCAGCCGGCGTGAGATCGGAAACCGGATGCGCTCCGTGACGGAACAGCGACCCTTGATACGCAGCCGGCAGGAATCCGCTACCGAAGCAGTCGATGCCGCCGGGCGGAATCATGCCGCTGCCGAGAACCACGAACCCCGGCAGATCACGGCATTCGGTGCCGAGGCCATACGTGACCCAACTGCCCATGCTCGGCCGACCCTGCGAGCCGTTGCCGGTGTGGAAGAAGTAGTTCGCGTTGGTGTGCTCGGGGAAGTTCGCGACCATCGACCGCACGACAGCGAGATCGTCGGCACACGTCGCCACGTTCGGGAAGAGATCGCTGACGGGCATTCCGCACTGCCCGTACTTCTTGAACTTCCACGGGCTTGCGAGGGTGTTGCCGACGTTGTTGAACTGCGTCGGCTCGACCTTCGCGGGGAACGGCTTGCCGTTGTATTTGTCGAGCATCGGCTTCGGGTCGAACGTATCGACCTGACTCGGGCCGCCGTCCATGAACAGCACGATGACGCTTTTCGCCTTGGCGGGCAGTGGCGGCTTCTTCGGTGCGAACGGATCGACCGCGTCGCCTGCGTTCGCCAATCCCTGATCGGCGAGCATGGTGGCGAGTGCGGCCGCCCCGAACCCATTGGCGGAGCGGACGAGCAATTCGCGACGAGACATCGGTGGGAACATGAACGTTACCGCGAAGGGAGTGAGGCGGGAGTTAAGATATTATAGCGGCCGCCCCATCGGGGCGGCTTGACAAAGACATGACCACAAATCACGGCCCCCAATCCGAGCCAAGTGGTTCACCGCCGGCGGGAGTAATCGCGGCCTTCATCGTATCCGGCTTCACCTTGCTCAGATCGACCGTGCGAACTGACCCATCGAACATGCCCACAATGACTCGCGGATTGCCGTTCAAGGACAACGGCGGCAGCGGCTTCTTGATGTCGAACGCAATGTCGTCGGGCTTCGTCCATGTCACCGGAGCGCCGGCTTCAATGGTCATGATCGTGTTCGATGTGCCATCGCTGATGGTGTTCAGGTTCGTGAAGTTGACGTTCTGGCCATCCTCAGTGAACGCGGCACCTGGGCCGTAGAACACCTTGTAGTACGTGAGCCCCGGAGTTGCGGGCGCAGTCGGACTCGCGTACACCTTCGGCATCAACGGAATGAGCTTCTTGTTGTGTTCGCTATCCCAAGGCTCATCGAGTTTGAACTGGTTGTAGAGTACTCCTTGCTCCAGATACGGCAGGATGTGAACTCGCCAGCTCAGCCCGCCTGGCTTCGTTCCCATTGGCCCATACATCAAAGCTCGCTGTGGGAACTTCATGGTCGCGTCGTGGTAGCCGTGCATCGCCAGGCCGATTTGCTTCAGGTTGTTGCTGCTCGTCATGCGAGCGGCGGCTTCGCGAACCTTCTGCGTTGCGGGAAGCAGCAACCCAATTGCTACGGCTGTGGTGCCGACATATGCTCCACCAACTGAACTGGCCTCGAACGTGCCGACGAGTTCGTTCCCCTCGACCTTCACCGGCGGGTTCGCGAGGTATTCGTCGAGCAGGTTCATCGAGCCCACGCCCAGCAAGCCCATGACCGCCTCCGGCAGCTCTCGGATCGGTCGCGGCGTCGGTTGCCCTGGCTTGCCGTCGAGCATCGCCTTCATCTTCTGCTTTGGGTCATCCAGTTTCGTCCGCACAACCCCCGCGATCTTGCGAACGGCAGCGTCGGCGGCAGCGGCTTCCGCTTCTGTCTTGAAGGCGGCGCGAATGTCGAGCCGCGTTCCTTCAGGGACGAACGCAACGCCCACCGCGATGGCCTCGGTCTTCATCAACGTGCGAATCTCCGCTTCGACCGACTTGAACTCCTCATCAGCTCCGTTGAACTTTGGCTCTGGCAGGCCGAGTTGCTTGATGTTGAATCCTGCCGCGATGTGCCGCTTGCCCTCGGCGGCCATCTTCAAGGACGCGCTCAACGGGCCTTCCGACTGACCATCTTTCTGGTTGGCGACGAAATGCTCGACTCCAGTCGCCGGACCGAGAATCATGATCCTGTCGTCTGGGAAATGCAGGCCGAGATCACGCGAGCGATCACGAGGTTTGTCGAGCCACACTTCTTTCCCGTTCACAGTCTTCACGACGCCCTGTGGCATGTAGGTGCGGCGGACTTTCGCCGCGTCGAACGGCTCATTGAACGCGAGAATCACAACGGCGCTGTCGAACGCCGAAGCCGCGCCTGCTGGCAGTTGCATGCCACCGGGGAGCATCACTGGAGGCTTCGGCATGCCGAAATTCGGCGGCATCTCGTCGGGATCACTTCGGAGGAACACGGCCGTCATGCGGTCGAGCGTGGACGGTGCTGGCACGAATCCGTCGTCGAGGATTTTGAGTGAATCCGGACCGGCCTTATCGACGGCCTTGCGGAACTCAGCGAGGGTTTCCAGTTTCCAGATGTCGCGTGCTCGAATGTGGATGAAGCCAGCCGCGTCGGCCGGAACCATCGCCAACTCTGTGGCTTCGCCCAATCGCGGCGGACCGGATGGACCCGTTTTGGCACGCTTGAAGTAGTACATGGTCCCGGCCCCGATCGCTCCACCGAGGAGCAATCCGGTGAGGAGCCACACCCACGCTCGCCCACCTCGCCGCCTGAGTCTGTTCCGCATCATGTGATGGTTCTCCGTGGCGTCGAACTCCCACAAACAGCGGTTTGCGGGTTACTCGCTTGAAGAAGTGTACCCGATCCTGAACGGTGGGGCACCACTTTCGTTTCGTGGTTGTACCATGTCGTCATGCACAACGCCGAACTGATCTCGACGCTTGCCGGGGCACTCACTGCGGCCCTCGTGCTTGGCTACCTCACCCACCGGGTCGGGCTATCACCCATCGTCGGCTACCTCCTCGCGGGCGTGGTGGTCGGGCCGTATACACCGGGATTTCAGGCCGACCGGCATACAGCCGAGCAACTCGCGGAAATCGGCGTCATCCTGTTGATGTTCGGCGTCGGATTGCACTTTCACGTTGAAGATTTACTCTCGGTGCATCGGGTTGCCGTGCCTGGGTCGATCGTCCAGATTCTCGGCGCCGCGGCACTCGGAACGGTCATGGGAACGATCCTCGATTGGCCGCTGTCCACTGCCATCGTGTTCGGACTTTGCATGTCGGTCGCCAGTACAGTCGTGCTGACGCGGGTTCTTGGCGAACAGAACGAACTGCACACGCCGCTGGGTCACACGGCGATCGGTTGGCTCGTCGTGCAAGACATCTTCGCAGTGTTCGTTCTCGTGCTGATGCCGCCGTTGCTCGGACCCACTACGGGAGGTAGTCAGCTTTTCGGGCTGCTCGCGCTCGCGGCGGGAAAGATCGTTGCGCTGGCCGCCATCGTGCTCCTCGGTGGCGGACGGGTGATTCCGTGGATCCTTCGTCACGCCGCCGCGACTCACTCACGGGAATTGTTCACGCTCACGGTGTTGGTCGTGGCAATCGGCATCTCGGTCGGGTCGGCGGAACTCTTCGGTGTGTCGATGGCACTCGGGGCGTTCCTCGCGGGCATGGTGGTCGGCCGATCGGAGTTCAGCCTTCGAGCCACAACCGACGCCTTGCCGATGCGAGATGCCTTCGCGGTGTTGTTCTTCGTCTCGGTGGGAATGCTGTTCGATCCAGGGTTTCTGCTGCGTTCGCCTCTGTTGGTCATCGCCGCGCTCGTGGTGGTGATGATCGGTACCCCATGCGTGACCTGTGCAACGATGCTGCTGCTGGGGCGCCCGTTCCGAGCGGCCCTCGGAATGGGTTTGGCGCTCGCTCAGATCGGTGAGTTCTCGTTCATCCTGGCGAAGCTCGGCACGGATTTGGAGGTGTTGCCAAAGGAGGCAACGCACGCGCTGGTCGCCGCTGCGATCATCACGATCTCGGTGAACCCGCTGCTGTATCGCACGGTGGGTTCGATCGAGCGATGGGCACAGCGACGGCCGAAACTCTGGAAGTTCCTGAATGCCCGCGGAAAGCATTCTGGGGCACACGATGGGCCCACCGCTGATCCGGAGCGTCCGTCGAGTTATCGTGCGGTCGTGGTGGGGTATGGCCCCGTGGGGCGAACGCTGGTGCGGTTGCTCAAAGAGAACGACATCGAGCCGACTGTGATTGAGATGGATCTGGACACGGTTCGTCGGCTGCGTGCGGACGGTATTGCTGCTGTGTATGGCGACGCGAGCCACATGGAAACGCTGAAGGAAGCGGGCGTTGCCCTTGCGGGGAACCTGATCCTGAGTTCGTCCGGTCAGAAGAATGCCGAAGAGGTTGTGCGGGTGGCGCGGGTGCTGAACCCCAAGGTGGGCGTCGTGGCTCGTGCGACATATCTTCGCGAACGTCCTGAATTGCTGCGAGCGGGCGCCGACGCGGTCTTCTCGGGCGAGGGGGAGGTTGCGCTTGCGATGACGGAATCGTTGTTGCGCGAACTGGGGGCGTCGCCCGATCAGATCGACCGTGAGCGTGACCGCGTGCGGAGGGAGTTGTTCGGCGAAACACTGACTCTGTTGCCGATTGCGCCGCCACCGCCTCCGACATAAGTCGCTGTGGCGTGATAAAGCGGCTTGTCGTTGATCTTGAAGAATCGTTGCCCTTCACCCGGCTCGCAAAGCCATACCGAACAGCGAACGCCTTTGGCACGCCACGCTAGCACGCGCTGAAGAACTTGTCCTGCCAGTCGCCCGGCAGGTATTCGTGAACGCGATCCCACAAGCCGAGTTCGTGCAACTCGGCTTCCACTGCCGTCGCGGTTGGCGGAACAACACCGCGTGCCACTTCCATCAGAATGCACTCCGCCATCAGCCGCCGGGCACGACTCACCTGCTTCCGGAACGCTTCCGGCGTCAGCACGCGGCCGGCTCGCTCCGAAGCGATCCGAGCTTGATCCGGCGACTCCTCATCCGGGAACTCCGTGTACACTCGCAAGCACGTATGGCACAGATTGCCCGGCGACTTCCGTTCGTGCTGTTCGAGTTCCCGCCAAACTTTCTTCAGCAAGCACGCTTGCCATTCCGAGGTCATCGCGATGTCGGCGGCGCTGTCGGTCGTGGACGGGTCCGCGTGAATCTCGGGCATCAGCTCGGCGTTCGCGTGGCGACCCTTCTTGCGGAGGAACGAGAGTGCGGCGTTTCTTGCGATGACCTTCAGATAATCGCGGAAACGACCGGAACCACTCGCGGCGGGCCAGACAGCATCGACGCCACCGCGATTGAGCAGGTTCAAGAGAATCTCCTGAACCACTTCCTCAGCATCTTCCGAATTGCGGAGAATCGCGGTCAGGTAGCCGCGAACTGCGTTCCCGTATCGCACCACGAAGCGCTCGGCGTCTTGCAGCGTGGCAACGTGCGTGGAAATCTGATCGAGGCGGATGCCAACCAACGGCACATCATCGTGCTGAGACATGGCGAACTCACTCTCGGTCTGGAATGGTCCACTCGTGGACGGTCTTGTCGACGCTTCCCGTGATGAGTGTCTTGCCGTCGCTGGTGAATGCCATCGAGTACAACTGCCCGACTTGACCCTTCAACTGCGCAAATTGCTTGTCGGTCGCAGTGTCGATTAACAGCACGACATCCGAGAAGCCGATGGCCAGGACCGAACCGTCTGGCGTGAGAGCGACACCGGCAGGGTCGGTATTATTCGTCTGGTAGTGTTTGTACGGCTCAAACGACAGTGGCCGGGTCAGGTCCACTCGCGATTCTGAGGTGTACGCCATCAGCGATTCACGGCGAGCGAACGCCACACACGGCCCAAGCGATGTTTGCGTGAGCTTGATCGTTTTCAGATGGCTGCCCGATTCAGCGTTCCAGATGTCGATGTAAGGTTGCGATCCTTCACCCATTGCCATTTTCACCGCACCGGCCAGCGTCTTTCCGTCCGGTGCGAACGAGATTCCTCGAACGCCCTGGCCGTGTTCTGGTCGTCCGAGGGTGGGTTGAAGCAAATCGTGCAGGTGCGTTGCGTCGGTGATCTTCCAGACTCGCACCCGACCGGGGTGGCCCCAGCCATCACAACTCGCAGCGAGCAACTTGCCATCCGGTGAAAATGCAACGCTCATCACGCTACCGCTGGCTTTCCCCGTGAAGGCGGGATCCGTGAGAGACAGCTCCTTCTGGTTGGCAAAGTTCCAGACTCGGATCTCCCCACCTCCCGAGAACCCCGCAGCGAGCAACTTGCCATCCGGCGAGAACGCCACGGAAGTGCAAGACACGTCTCGCCATTTCCACCAAACTTCAGGAGCGTTTCCAGCGCTGCGGTCGTACAGTTTCACGCCCCCAGTCTTTGATGGTCCATTCGCTTCGTGCAATCCAACCGCCAGCCAGCGGCTGTCGTCCGACACCGCCACGCCCAGAATTCCGACCGCACCGCCGACGTTTCGCACGGGAACCAACACGGGCGGCTTCAGCACCTCGACGGGGTGATCGTCCTCGTTCTTCGCGACATCTGTTTTGCGGAACGCGAAGTAGCCACCAACACCGACACCGCCCAGGAGTATGGGCAAAACCAGCAGCCAGCGCCGACGTGTCGGGCGATCATCAACTGGCGGTGGCATCTTGGGACGGTTCGCGGAATTGTCGAGGTTCGTGGGGGTGAGATCGGCGCTCGGCAGCCAGTTCTCCGTGCTCGACAACGGCGTGAGTGGCTTGTTGGCAGCGGGAGCATTCGCCGGTTGCGACATCACCAGAGCGTACAGATCGAGCGTCGGGCTGGGATCCGCCGCACAAATCGCTTCGAGATCGGCGAGCATTTCCTGGGCGGTCTGGTAGCGGTCGGTCGGATCCTTCGCCATCGCCTTGCGGACGACTTTCGCGCACGCTTCCGGCAAAGCGGGAATGATCTTCCGTGGATCCGGAACCGGGTCGTTGCAGTGCGCGAACATGATCTGCAATTCGAGGTCGCCGCGAAACGGGAACCTGTTCGTGAGCAAGACGTAGTACGTCACGCCGAGCGAATAGATATCCGATCGCGCATCGACCGCTTCAGCATGGCACTGCTCCGGACTCATGAAGTGCGGGGTGCCGATGGCACGGTCGCCAGTCAGCGTGGTGGCGTTACCATCGACCGCACGGGCGAGTCCGAAGTCGGCAACCTTGACGGTGCCACCCTTCGAGATGAGCAGATTGCTCGGCTTGATGTCGCGGTGAACGATTCCGGCCGCGTGAACCGCTGTGAGTCCCCGGCATGCGGCTGCGACGATGTCGGTGGCGGCTTTCGGTGGAAGCGGCCCGCTGCGTTCGAGGAAGTCGGACGCGCTCATGCCGACGACCAGTTCCATGACGAGGAACGGGCTGCCGGCGTGTTCGCCCATATCGAAGATCGGCACGCAATTGGGGTGAATGACCTTCGCAGCGGCACGGGCTTCGCGAAGGAAGCGTTCCGGTGCGGCGCGGTCGTTCACGAGCTTGACCGCGACGGAGCGATCGAGCGTTGGGTCGTGTGCTTCAAACACGACGCCCATCCCGCCGTGGCCGAGTTCCCGGACGACGACGTACTTCCCGATTTGGGTCATGGGCGTGGAATTTTGAGGGTGGGCTATTCGGCAAGATTACCGCATCGTGAGCAGTGTGGAAAGAGCGAGCCGGCGTTCTGGTGGGTTGGTTCTTCGCCCGTCTCAGCAGTACACTCACGAGAACCTCTCTCTATAGACGAGTTATCGCCATGCTCCGCTGGTCGGTCGTCCGCCTGATTGCCACACGCGAGGTTCGCGATCAGTTCCGCGATAAACGGACGCTGTTCCTCATCCTTGGCCTGCCCGTCGTCATGTACCCGCTGTTTCTCGGCGTCTCGCTCCTGTTCCTCGCCGCGATCAAGGAAAAGGTCTTTACCGTCGGCGTGGTCGGTGCCCAATACCTGCCACAATCGCAACCGGTGAACGCGCCCACTGCCGCCAGCGCAATCGCTGGAATCCCGGCCGCGCTCGTCGGTAACCAGGCACGAACCTTCCCACCGCTCATCGTCGAAGGCACGTTCCCTCGCCATTATCTGGACGCCGATGCGCACGGTGGTTCCCTCGTCGTGAAGATGTTGGACACGCCCGACGAGAGCCTTCTCGTTCAGCGAGAAGTCGATGCATTGCTCATCATCGACCCAAATATCACGACGAAATTGGAACGTGGGGAGCAAGGGAGCGTGCGGATACTCGGACGAGACGCCGAGGAGAACTCGAAGCTCGCGGTTCGTCGGCTCAGTGGCGTTCTCAATGCCTGGATTGCGAGCGTGAAGACAGCACGCTTCACACGCGCCGGATTGCCAACGAATTTCGATGTTCCGGTCGAGATTCGCGATCCGTCGTCGGAAAAGGCACCCGTGAAGAAGATCTTCGATGAGTTGCGGGATTCACTGGCGAAGACCATCCCGTTCTTGTTGGTGATGTGGATGCTCACGGGGGCGATTTACCCGGCTATCGACATGACAGCAGGCGAGAAGGAACGCGGCACGATGGAGACATTGCTCATCAGCCCGGCCGAGCGAATCGAGATCGTGATGGGGAAATTCGTTGCCGTGGTGATGATGGGATTTGGAACGGCCGCGTGGAACGTGTTCCTGATGATACTCGCGGTCGCGGCGGCGCAGTTCTACTTCGAGCACACGGTGATTTCGCTCGTGGGGTTGGCGATGTGTATGGTGGCCGCGTTGCCGTTGGCGATGCTGATTGCCGCCAGCACGCTGGCGCTGGGTGTGTTCGCTCGCAGCACGAAGGAGGGCAACTACTATGTGGTGCCGCTGTTCTTCGTGGGAATGCCGTTGTCGTTGTGGAGTATGAGTCCGGGGTTGGAACTGGACGCGGGAACGAGTTGGATGCCGGTCCTGAACGCGCTCTTGTTGCAGCAGCGAATGCTTGCTGTGCGCACCGATGCGTTTCCGTGGCAGCATGTGCCCGCAGTGTTCATCACGCTGGCGGCATGCATCGGGCTGGCGTTGTGGGCAGCAGTGCGGCAGTTTCACCGCGAGAGCGTGCTGTTCCGCGAAGCCGAGGCTTCGGGTGGCGGCTGGTCGTCGTGGTTCGGTCGGAAGAAGTGAAAGGGTTGCGGCACATTTCGGGTTCGTGCGAAGGGCCGCATACACAGCCCCAGTGCGAGCGTCCCGGCCAGGCCTCTGGCTTGTGCAGGTGAACACAAGCCTCTGGCCGGCCTCTGGCCTGTCCCGATTTGGACACACTCACCCGGCTCATAAATGAGGGAGTAATGTTATGTTTCCAGTGCGTTGGTTTGCGATGATCGCGTTGTTGTCGGTGTCGGTGTGGTCGCTGGCAGACGACAAAAAGAAGCCCGCCGAGCACAAGAAAGATCACGAGATCTTCACCCCCGCCGACCTGAAGTGGCAGGACGGACCCGCCACGCTCCAAAAAGGCGCACAGGTCGTCATTCTCGAAGGCGACCCCAGCAAAGAAGGGCCGTTCGTGTTGCGAATCAAGCTGCCGGACGGCTTCAAGGTGATGCCGCACACGCATCCGAAAGACGAGCGAGTGACGGTCATCACCGGCACGCTATACCTCGGAATGGGTGCAAAGTTCGACGAGAAGGTTGGCGTCGCGATGCCCGCGGGGTCGTATGGCCGCACCGACGCGGGCATGAAGCACTTCGGCTGGGTGAAGGGCGAAACAATCCTACAACTTCACGGCACCGGACCGTGGACAATCGACTACCTGAACCCCGAAGACGACCCCCGCAAGAAGAAATGAGCCAGCTCAACCGGGGCACGGGCTCGGAAAGAAGACCAAAGACGGGATGCGGGAATGGCCATAAACCTGCCTCTCCCGCTAGCCGTTTTCTCTTATCCGTGCCCGAGCCCGTGCCCGAAATTCTGTCTTTCGCTGCTTTCGATCTCGAAATGAGCTAGCAAGACCACTGCACAGATATTCGACACTCTTTGCGATTCTCTGGAAATTACCTGATGCGTGTGATCGAACCTGGGCTATATTGTGGGTGGCGTGTGGGCAATCGCCCTCCGCCGAAGACGACGGCCACAGGCCCGCCTTCCCCAAGTTTTCTGTAGAGACCAGCGATGGCTAAGAATCTGTATGTCGGCAACATGGCGTTCTCGACCACCGAGGACCAACTGCGGGAAGTATTCTCCCAGTACGGCAGCGTGACCAAGGTTCAGGTCATCATGGACCGGGAAACCGGTCGCCCCCGCGGCTTCGCTTTCGTCGAAATGAGCGAAGGTGGTGACCAAGCCATCGCAGCCCTCAACGGTGCGCAGCTTGATGGCCGCGCTCTGACCGTCAACGAAGCCAAGCCCCGTGAGGGTGGTGGCGGTGGCGGCGGCGGTCGTGGTGGCTACGGCGGTGGCGGCGGCGGCGGTGGCCGTGGTGGCTACGGCGGCGGTGGTGGCGGCGGAGGCGGCTACGGCGGCGGCGGTGGTGGTGGCGGCCGTCGGTACTGAGTTCGCTTGCAGTGAAACAACGGCCCCGGCGAAGACGCCGGGGCTTCTTCGTTCCCATTCCTGAACCCCGGGCTTCACCCCATGCTCTACGAAGGCGACTTCTCTTCCCCCGCTGGGCGATTCGTGCTGATCGCGGCACGCTTCAACGGCTTCATCGTCGATCAACTTACCGCCGGCGCAACCGACGCTTTGAAACGCCACGGCGTCGGCGACGATCGCATTGATGTCGTTCGCGTCCCCGGCTCCTACGAGATTCCGCTGGTCGCACAGAAGCTCGGCAAGTCGGGGAAATACGCGGCGGTGATCTGCCTGGGCTGCGTGATTCGCGGCGACACGGATCATTACGACCACGTTGCGGGTGCTGCAACGAGCGGCATCGCGAACGTCGGCTTGAGTTGCGGTGTCCCTGTGATCTTCGGCGTGTTGACGTGTGACACGCTGGAGCAAGCGATTCACCGCGCCGGTGCGAAGGCAGGCAACAAGGGCTTCGAGGCCGCGGTGTGTGCCATCGAGATGGTGAACCTGCTGAAGAAGCTGCCCACGTAGCCGCCGGCGTTCAGCAGAGCCGTCTCGGGAGTGAACCAATGGACGAGCGGATTCTGCTGATTGGATTCGATGCCCCCGACGCCGCTACCCTGACCGAACGCCTGCCGTTCGAGTGCGTCTACCACGAGATGCTGCCCAAGATCGTCGTGGAGCGCGGGAAGCTGTTCGTCCAGTCGCCTCGCAACGCGAACTATCTGCGGGTGTCTCGTGTCGTGTTTCACGGCATCTTCGAGCACGACCTGGAATTCCTCGCGGGGCTTGCACTGTGGGGCGGTCCGTGCTTCCCCAATCCCGTTGCGATGATGGATTGCCGGTTGCGGCTACCGTGCTTGGTTAAGGCGCTGAAGCACACGCGATTCGGCGGCGAAACGCGAGGATTCGCCACGACTCACGGCGAGTACGCTGCCGAAGTTGAAAGCGTGGCGAAGTGGGGTAACTGGCACTGCGGCGAGAACAAGGAACGGTTCACCGGCAACTGGATCGCGAAGGAACCGACACTGTTCGAGCCATTCATTGCGGGCGAAGCTGTGCGGCTCGTCATCGTCGACGAACCGCGTCAGATCAGACTCACTGGCTCGGGTTGGCTGAAGTCGGTTCACGGTCCGGGAGCTGAGTTCATGCCAGCCGATCCGGAGTTGGTTGCCGACACGCAGGCGATCAAACGCGGTCTGGGTCTCGACATCATCGCGAACGATTACATGGTGTCGGCAACCGGTCCGTACCTGCTGGAAGTGAACCACATCCCGAGCATCACCTGCTTCCCGGAGTTGTGGCAGGAGTACGTGGAAGTTGTGACTCGCTGGGTGGGGACCCTGCCGAGTGATGGTCACTTCGCGTCTTTCGCGCAGCGGAAGCCGACGTGCGACTGACCCGTGTCCACGTCGCCGCGACCACGACCATACGGCTTGTACCTCGCACAGAAGCCGTCGCTGCACAAGAACGAACCGCCTCGCTGCACTCGCTTCGGGGCGTATGGGTTCTCGTTCTGATGCGCGTGTGGATCGAAACTCGATGTCGGTCCCGTCGGGTTCTTCACCGGGCTGCTCGCGTAGTAATCCGGACCATACCAGTCCGCACACCACTCCCACACGTTCCCAGCGACTTCGTACAACCCGTAAGCGTTCGGCGGGTAACTCTTCACCGGGGCGGTTCGCAAGTAGCCGTCGATCTGCGTGTTCTTGACCGGGAAAGTCCCCTGCCAGATGTTGCAGCGCCATTTGCCGCCCTCGTCCGGGGCTTCGTCGCCCCACACATAGGTTTTGCCAGTCAGCCCGCCACGAGCAGCGCGTTCCCATTCCGCCTCAGTCGGCAGACGCTTCCCCGCCCACTTGCAATACGCGTCCGCGTCCTTCCAACACACATGCACAACCGGATGGTCCATTCGATCCTTGATGTCGCTGCCCGGTCCCTCCGGATGCCTCCAACACGCTCCGGGCACCCAATCCCAACCGTTGGCGTCATTGGCCTCCGAATGCGACGGGTCAGGAGTGTTGAACACCAACGACGCCGGAACCAGCTTCTCCGGCGGCGGCGGCTCGACTCCAGGCAGAAGGTTCGGCATAATCTGTTCGAGCGTCGGCTTCTGTTCGGCGACCGTCACGTACCCCGTTGCTGCCACGAACTCCGCGAACTTCGCGTTCGTCACTTCGGTTTCGTCCATCCAGAAGCCGTCGATCTCGACTTCATGCTCGGGGTGTGCATCGAAGAATCGTCGGTTCGTGTCTTCTGTGCCCATCTTGAACTTGCCGCGTGGAATCCAGACCATTCCCTCGGGTGCGGGCCCAGGCGGACGCTCGACATTCAACAGCCACCACACTCCGACACCGAAGCCAATTCCGATTGCCAGCATCACGAGCGATTGCCACGGGACCCCCCAGCCTCCAGGGTCGGTCGGGGGCACAACTGCTGGCGATTGTGATGCCTTCGCATTCTGGCGAGCGCGCGACTTCTTCGACATCGAACAACCCGGTGAGGTGACAAGGAAGGGTGACAGCAGACCCGTCAGGGCGGTTGCGTGTTTCCCATTGGGCAGGGTAGGTTCACCCCCTCCCTGGCGGTCGGGGTTCGCCAAAAGGCTTTGGTTTCAGGGGGCGAACCCGAGTGCCAGCGAGGGGGTGGTGATGAAACACATTACCCAATGTGAAACTCGCAAACGCCCTGGCAGACCTGTTCCCCTCCCAACCTGATTCGGATAATGATAAACCAGTGCCGCGTGATTCGGGAGATGGGATTCGGGATTCAGGAAGCCAAAGGCAGGAAGGCAAAAAGACGGGAACGGGGAGTCAAGACAGAAGAACAATCGGGCAAGGGCACGGGCACGGACAAGAAATGACAGGAATCGGATTCCCGTCGCCCGGTTTTCTCTGGTCCGTGCCCGTGCCCGTGCCCGTGCCCGATTTTTTCTCGTTTCCCTCGGTTCCAGAACCTCGACCCCCGAAGCCAATGTCCATCTCCGCGCAGAATGTCTCGAAGCGATTCGGGGATTTCGTCGCCCTCGATAACGTCTCCGTCGAATGCCCAGCCGGGCAACTCGTCGCGCTTCTCGGACCGTCCGGTTCCGGCAAAACGACCCTGCTACGAATCATTGCGGGCCTGGAAGTTCCAGACTCAGGCACCGTGCTCTTCAAAGAAGACGACATCACCCAGCGGTCGGCCAAGGATCGCAACGTCGGGTTCGTGTTCCAGCATTACGCGTTGTTCCGTCACATGACCGTCTTCGAGAACGTGGCGTTCGGGCTGCGTGTTCGCAAAGCGGAGGAGGACAAGGTTCAGCATCGCGTGATGGAACTGCTGCGACTCGTGCGGCTCGAAGAGAAAGCGAAGCATTTTCCGTCCGAACTGTCCGGTGGTCAACGACAGCGAATCGCGCTCGTGCGGGCGCTGGCACCCGACCCGCAAGTGCTGCTCCTCGACGAACCGTTCGGTGCCCTCGATGCGAAAGTGCGCAGCGAACTGCGCACGTGGTTGCGTCGCTTTCACGACGAGTTCCACGTCACGAGCATCTTCGTGACGCACGATCAGGAAGAAGCGTTCGAGGTTGCGGATCGCGTCGTGGTGATGAACAAGGGGAAGATCGAACAGGTGGGTGCGCCAATCGAGGTATTCGAGCATCCGGCGACGGCGTTCGTCATGGACTTTCTTGGGAACGTGAACAAGTTGCCGGTGCGTGTTGAGGGCGGGAAGGCATTGCTTGGCGAAACGGGAACGGTCGAGTTGCCTGCGAAACTCTTCGGCACGAAAGAGAACGGCAAGATCGACGCTTACATTCGCCCGCACGAACTGGACATCTCGCACACACCCGAGGGCGGGAACTGTATGCTCGCGAAGGTGCTTCACATCAACCCAGCAGGGTCGGTTGTGAAAGTGCGGCTCATGGCGGAAGACTTCGGGTTGGTTATCACTGTGGACGTGGCGCCCGAGCGCTACAAGAGCCTCGGACTGAAGCCCAACGATGTGGTGTATGTGACGCCGAAATCCGGGAAGATCTTCGACACGGATTACACGATCTGACCAGTCGATGCTTTCTGCGGCTCTCACCAGTGCATGACGTACCCGCCGTCAACGTTGATCGTCTGACCGGTCACGTTCGCGGCTCGTTCGCTGGCCAGAAACACCGCCATTGCCGCGATGTCGTCGGGCGTCTGCCAACGTCCCAACGGCACGATCTTCGATACTTTCTCACCGGCCCACGTGTCGTAGTCCTTCCACGTTTCGGGTGGCTGCTTGTCGGCCCACGACTGCCACACGGAGCGATTCAACGGCGTCTGCACCATCCCCGGATTGAGGCTGTTCACCCGCACGCCGAACGGGGCCAGATCCTTCGCGGCACACTGTGCGAAATTGATTAGCCCTGCCTTCGACGCGCTGTACGGCGGATCGGTCTGGCTGCCGATCTGCCCCGCGACTGACGCAAGAAACAACATCGTACCGCGTTTCTGTTCGGCGAGTCCTGGCGCGAAGGCATGGGCGACGTTCGCAGCCCCGATGAGATTCACACGCAAGACGCGATCCCAGTCGGCGGGGTCGAGGTTCCAGAACGGGAAGCCGAATTTCCCGGAGCCGATGCCTGCCGCGAAGACGATGTGATCGACTCGCCCGAACTGCGTGCGGATTTCGGCAGCAGCTCGCTTGATCGCGGCGTAATCGGTAACGTCAGCGACGAACTGACCACTTCCGGGTTCTGCGAACCGCAGGTCGATCACGGCGACCTTCGCATTTTCGGCGAGGAACGTGTTGGCGATGGCTCGCCCGATTCCGCTAGCTCCGCCGACCACCACCGCAACGCTGTCACGCAATCCGAGGTCCACGGCATCTCCTCATCCGGTTAAACTGTGCTGACTTCGCTTGAATGAGAACGCGGCCTGCCGAGTTCTCATTCACCCAAGTGAGGATACGACATCTCGCCTTTAGCCTCACCCGCGCCGCAAGTTCGCGTCGTCGCTACAACAATTCTCTCGGGTGGAACCCCTGGGATTCTTGCTTGTCGGAGCCCTTCCCATGTCCGCAGACACAACCCCAACTCCTTCCACAACACCAACACCGGCAGCAACCCCACAACCTGCCACGAAACCGTCGGGACCACCACCGACGGTGCTCATTACACCGCCAGCGCCTCCGCCGACATGGGAGCCTCTGCTGCCGCTCGAACGACGCATCCTCGGGGCGCTCGTCGAGAAGCAAAAGACATCGAAATCGGCCGACTCGTATCCGCTGTCGCTCAACTCGCTCTGGACCGCCTGCAACCAGAAGTCGAACCGCGACCCGGTTCTCGATCTCAGCGACGACGATGTCGAACAAGCGTTGCCGGCGCTTCAGAAGAAGGGACTTGTCATTCGGATTACCGGCGGGCGTGTCGAACGCTTCCGGCACAACCTCTATGACACCTGGACTCGCAACGGTGCCGAAATGGCAGTCCTCGCGGAGTTGCTCCTTCGCGGACCGCAAACCAAGGGCGACCTCCGCACTCGCGCCACCCGCATGGACCCCATCGAGACCCTCGACGCACTCGAAGTCATCCTCAAATCGCTCACAGCCCGCCGGCTCGCGGTCTACCTCACGGAACCAGACCGTCGCGGGGCGGTGGTTACGCACGGATTTCACACGCCGGAGGAGTTGGCTCGGCTGAAAGCGCATTTTGCGCACGCTCCGGCGTCGGCTTCTCTCCTGGAGACGGAGCCGGCAGTTTCGCCACGGTCGAACGTATCTTCGGATGCTATTGCGAATTTGGAAGCGAAACTCGCTGCTGCTGTCGGCGAAATCGACACTCTGAAAGCGAAAGTCGCGAGCCTCGAAAATGCTGTCGGCGACCTACGAAAACAACTCGGAATCACTCCGGCGACAGCGTGAACACTGAATTTGGCCGGAGCCAACTTCAGAAAAATCCAAATCTGGAGCAACGTTCGGAACGCAAATCGCGACTGATAAGGATAGGCAGAATCCGTCCCGAACGCCGGGCGCGTGTAGTCTGTCGTTCTTACGCTAATTTAGTTCGATTCGCATGACTGCACGTGATTGGCGGAACTCGACGAACCCGATTGCGATGCTCGCAGAAATCTACCCTCTCCGCGGGATGGATAGTGCCGAGCCACAAACCCGGAAATCTCGGCTGTATGTCCTTGCGTGTGCCCGAGTCGCGAGGGACAAACTACCAGGAGTGTGCAGGGCGGTGCTTGATTTGGCCGAACGAGTCTTTGGTGAGCCGAAAACCGACAAGGTCTTGCGGGATCAAATCTACCCACTCGCCGAGTCGCTCGTGCACTGCCGGGGCGAAGTCGAGGATATCAACGATATTGGTCGTGCGCTGGTTTCACTCGGGCACGTCACTCCAGCGGATGTGATGGTGAAGGAGAGCTTCGATCCTCCAGTCTGGTGTGGTTACGCTCACCTCGCTTACGCTCCGTTCGACCGAACGACTCCGAACTTCCTCCGCATTCCTCCGGAACTGCACTCAGCCGATCTCCTGCGGGAAATCTTCGGCAACCCTCTCGAACGGGTTCCGCCATTCCGTTCCGAGTGG
Source organism: Planctomycetota bacterium (assembly GCA_021413735.1). Classification (GTDB taxonomy): domain Bacteria; phylum Planctomycetota; class Planctomycetia; order Gemmatales; family Gemmataceae; genus Gemmata. The sequence goes on along the minus strand of JAIOPV010000094.1, from coordinate 23,637 downwards.
CGAACTGACACCGTGGTTCGGTTGGCACAGCACGCGAATGCAACCCTTGACTTCTCCGTGCTTCCGATCCTGGCCGACGCCTTGCAAGACGCCAATTGCAATCGCGAAGACATCCTCGATCATCTCAGGCATCACCCCCAACACCATCGCGGGTGTTGGGTTCTCGAAACGATCCTGAACGACTTCTGACGAAATCAGACGTTTCCGAAATCCTCGGAAATCAGCGAGCCACGGGGTTTATCCGGTTTATCCCCGTGGTCTGTTCCATTCCGACGTGACACCCACGAGGAGAAACCCCGTGCCTCGCAAAGTCAGTTCCGCCGGGCGTTCCCCGTTTGGGTAGAATGCATAAGAAGTGCGGGTGCCGACTGTGCCCACAGCCCTGGCCACTCTCCGATTGCGTCCGGAAGGAGAATGTCATGTCCGAAAACTCACCGCCTCCCCCACCGTCCTCGCAGCCGGGAGCGAATGCTGCACCCAAGAAGACTAGCCCCCTCCTCCCCGGCGGGTGGATCGCACTCGTCGTTCTGACCGTTCTCGCGGTCATGTACTTCATTTCCGGGCAGGCTCGCGAAATCACTTACTCCGAATTCACCAGTCTCATTGAATCCGGGCAAGTGAAGAAAGCCGTGTTCGTCGGCAACGATCGCGTCGAAGGCGACGTGCGTGATCCGAACTCTCAGATCGCAAAAGACTTGAAACTCACTGGCGGCAAGTTTGTCGTCAACGTGCTGCACACGAACGACCAGGACGCCCTGACCCGCGGCTGGGAAGCCAAGGATCAGCAGTATCGCGACGCCTTCAAGAAAGAACACCCCAGCGACCCCGTCCCCGAGAAGATCGGCATCAGCAAACGCGAAGACCCCTCGTGGGTCGGGCCGTTCATCCTGAACCTGATCGTCATCGGCATCCTCATCGCGATTCTCGTGTTCGTATTCCTGCCCAAGATGCGAGACCCGATGGGTGGCGGCTTCATGAACAGCTACACCCGTAGCCCCGCGAAACGCTATGAGAAGGGCAAGGGTCGCATCACGTTCGCGGATGTCGCCGGCATGGACAACGCCAAACGCGAACTCGAAGAGATCGTTGATTACCTCACGGATCCCGCCAAGTTCAGCCGACTCGGTGCCCGCGTGCCGAAGGGCGTGCTGTTGTTCGGACCTCCCGGCACCGGCAAGACTCTGATGGCGAAAGCCGTTGCTGGCGAAGCGAATGTGCCGTTCTTCGCGATCAGCGGGAGCGAGTTCATTCAGATGTTCGTCGGCGTCGGGGCCAGCCGCGTGCGTGATATGTTCCGCACGGCGAAGGAGCATTCTCCGTGTGTCGTGTTCATCGACGAAATCGACGCGGTCGGTCGAATGCGAGGAGCTGGTTACGGCGGCGGCTCTGACGAACGCGAGCAGACGCTCAACCAGATTCTCAGCGAGATGGACGGCTTCCAGCCGACGGAAACGGTCATCGTCATCGCGGCGACCAACCGCCCAGACGTGTTGGATTCAGCGTTGCTTCGCCCGGGTCGGTTCGATCGGCACATCACCGTTGACCGCCCGACGTGGAAGGGTCGCCTCGAAATCATGAAGGTTCACACGCGGAACAAGCCGCTTGCGGACACGGTCGATCTGGAACGGATCGCCCGAAACATGGTTGGCATGAGCGGCGCCGATCTTCAGAACCTCTGCAACGAGGCTGCGCTGCAAGCCACTCGCGCCGGGCGAAACAATCTGGAACAGATCGACTTCGACCGTGCGGCCGACCGCGTTCGTCTCGGTGCGATGCGTGAGGAACCGTTCGGCGAGCAGGAGAAGCGACGCACAGCGTATCACGAAGCAGGGCACGCGCTGTGTGCGTTCCTGATGCCGTCAGCCGCACACGCCCTCGACCGCGTTTCGATCATCCCACGCGGTCGCACCGGCGGCGTCACGATGTTCCAGCAGGACGAAGATCGTGTCGATCACGCACAGAGCGAACTCACCGCAATGCTCGTGATGAGTATGGGTGGCCGTGCCGCCGACAGGCTCGTGATTGGCGAACCTCTGTCGGGAGCAACCGGCGACTTGAAGCAAGCGACGCGAATCGCACGGGCGATGGTCACACAGATGGGCATGAGCGACCGCCTTGGGCCGGTGTACTACCAGCAGGGCGAAGACCACGTGTTCTTGGGCAAGGAGATCGTCGAATCGCGGACGTTCAGTGAGGGCACAGCGAAGCTCATCGACGAGGAAATTCAACGCATTCTGACGGACGCCGAGCATCGGGCGGGTGATCTGGTGAAGACGCACCGCGAACAGCTCGACCGAATCGCGGAGGCGTTGTTGCTTCACGAGGAGATCGACCGCGAGGAAGTCGAGAAGCTGATGGCTGGCGTGCCGGTCGCGGAGTTGCGGAAGGAAGTGAAGCCGAAGCCGGTCGTGTCACCGCCTGCCGTGGTGGTCACGGAACCGACGCCGGACGCACCGCCGACGCCAGGGTTAGCATTCGGAGGAACGTGAGAGGTGCGGAATGCGGAATGAAGACAACGAACGCGATGGGCCGACAACTGGGAATACTCGGTTGCCGGCCCGTGTGTTTTATGGCCTCATCGTGGCAGGCGTGCTACTCGGCATTGGTGTGTGCGGCAGTGCTGCGTGGGCGTACCTGGAAGAAGGCGACCGCGAACCGACCGGTCGGCGAATCTGGGGCGACGTGGCGAAGGATTTCGTGATCCCGATCGCGGTGATGGTGGGGTCCACATTCGGCGGATTAGTGGGGTTCGCGGTGGCCGTCATTTGCGATTGGCGAACGGCGAAGCCCAAATAGTTTGGTCTTTGCCGCTTGCGGCGTAGCACTCGAACTTTCGCTACGCCGCAAGCGGCAAAGACCAAAACACTCACTCCGAAATCGGTAACCACTCGCTCACGTCGTAGCGCGAGTGCGGCGAGTTCTGCGGGTCGCCGAGCACATCGTAATACGCCCCCTGACAGTCGGCGAGCAACTCGACCAACTCCTCCGTCCGCAACGCTCCGTGTTCGCGGCAGAACATCAAGTCCGTCGCGGATCCATTCACGGCGAGCGTCTTGACACCGGGAACCGTCTTCTTCACCAACTCGCCGTAACCCTTTCCCTGTTCCGTGTCCGGCACAAGCACGAAACTCTGCTCATCCGTTTTCGCAGAGCCGACCGGAGGAGCCGCGAGGCGATGATAATCCAGAACGCGATCGGACAGCTCGACCTTCTTCGCTTTCGCGGTCGATGTCTCGATATCAGTGACGTCCGTCGCGGGAAGCAAGTCGCTCAGGAATGCCGTCGTTTGTTCCACGAGCGGATTCACAAGCGTTCGCATCAGATCCGCGTTCAGTTCGCACAGCGAGATCAGCCCACCGCGAGGCTCCAGAACGAGCTTCTGAATCGCGGTCTCCAGTCGTTTCAAATCCTGCGGCTTGATTCCCTGAATGATCTTCTTCGCCGAGCGTTCAATGTGCGTTTCGCCGTTCGGCAGCACAACCTGGAGCGTCGCCGTCGGGTGAATCGTTCGCTGTAATGCCTCCTCGGAAGCCGACACGGGCGTATCCGAAGAAGCTGGCATATTCCGCAGCGGATCCTCCAACACCTTGATGACCTGATCCACCCGCGTTCGACAAGTCGCGAGTTCACGCAACTTGTCTTCAATCCGGAGCCGCAACGCGCGATAGAACCGGATGGTTGCGTCGCTCATGTCTTCCTGCAACCGCAGGTGGGCAAACGCTCGCAGTTGATCGAGGAAGTAACGCATCTTCCGAACCGTTCGATTTCCGAAGAAGCTGAACGATCTGCTGCCGGACTGACAGGCATCCAGAGCCGCTTCGACATTGGTGCGTGCTCGCTGCGTTTTCGTACCAACAGGCTCGGCCTTCTTCTCGATGAAGGTCGCTGCATCAACGCACCAACGCGAAAGCCTCTTCAGAACGATCTCAACCATTCCGAGCCGGTGACCCGGCAGTTCTTCCAGTGGTCGGCACGCAGCCGAGAATTCGTTGGCCCAAACTTCCGCCGCTCGCTTGATCGCGTCTTCCAGCACCTTGCTGAGTCGGCTCCGAGCAACCGTGCTGTCGTTCTCGTTGGTGGGTCGCGAGCCGATCAACTCGCGTGCTTGATCCCAAACACCCCGAGACCACTTCCCCGACTCTGAACTGCGAGTCGTTGGGCTGATCTGCCCTTCAAGCCCCGTAAGCCAGCGATCGATTTGTTCGCCAACGGCACCTTCCGGACCGCGTGTGAACTCCTGTTCGAGTTGTTCTTCCACCTTCTCGGGCTTGAGCCGCGGGTCGCTCGTGATCCGTTGGAAGTATTCTTCCGCCTGCGGCGACTCGGCAGGGTTCGCGCCGTCACGCCAGGTTTTGAGCAAGGTCAGCCCGATTCGCTGGGCGGCGGCGCGAAGCATCAACCCCCGCGGGAACCACACGCCATACGTTCCGAACGTGCGGAACGGCGTGCGTTCATAGGCGGGTTGCTGCTGCCTGATCTTCTCCAGTTCCGGCCCGAGCGGAGTCGTCATGTCGTGGGCGACGTAACCCGCGAGGTGCGACACGCAATCGCGGAACGCATTCACCGAGCGTTCCGGCATCGGAAGCAGATACGTCGCGGAGAACGGCAAACCTTGCCCTTCGACCCTCGGGCCTTCCGGGCCGCCGTAGTGCGCGGCGAACGTCACTTCCGGGTCGGCGTAGTGGTTCAGTTCCGTGAGGCCCGCGTAGAGGTTCGCGAGTTCCTGATCCGTCGTGTTCGGGTCTTTGGGAGAACTCGCGAAGATGAACGCAGTCACGGGCGATTTTTGCGACGGCGAGATGCGACTGAGGACTCGCCGAACGGCGTATCCGAGATCCATCAACATGCCGCCCGAACCGCCGGCGGCGCTGGCGAAAACATACACCTGCGGGATGTTGTCTCGCGGCATCATTCCGCTTTGACCGCAAGAAGCGGCCATCGACTCCGGGTGCGTTGCGACCTGGAATTCCCGCCGCAATCGCGTCACGAATCGGAGGTAGTTGTCGCAGAACGCAAGGCGACCGAGCGCACGCGAACCGCCCGCGTGCAGACTCCGCGGAATCGAGTACAGCTTCTCCCGTGGCAGCCAGTCGAGAATCTGATCGAGCTGTCGACGCCGGTACTGCGTGACCGGTTGCAGCGGAACCTGGAATACGTCTTCCTGATCCAGAGCGACGTCGGGCGGTGCGCTCACCGCCTTGTTCATGGCATCCGGATCGCAATCGACGTACAGGAACCGGAAGCTCGGCATCTGTGCGATGTCGCCAACGCGGTCGGTGAGCCTGCAACGAATTTCTTGCAGGGCCCGTCGACCGAAACTGCCGATTCCGATGAGAATTGTCGGGCGAAGAACACCGATGTCGCGTTTATGTGTGGTCGTCGAGAGGAGATGGCTCTCGTTGATATCGAGGTCTGGCTTCGACTTCAGCCGAATCTTGCTGGCCGCGATGGCCGCAGCGCCGCGAGTCGGCTTCGGAGCTGGCGGAGTCAGATCGACATCGTGTGCGGTTCGCGCCGCCTTGGCCCACACCGCAGGATCGGAAATCGAACTGCCGCCACTGCCGCTGCCGCTGCCATCCTGCCGACCGCCGAGCGCACGGATGAAACTCACACACGTTGGGAACCGGTCGTCGGGGTCTTTCGCGAGTGCCCGCGCGAGAATTGGCCGATCGCCCTCGGGGAGCATCGACAAATCCGGCGGCTCCGTCATGTGCTGGAGCGCGAGTTGCCGAATGTTCTTGCCCGAGAACGGCCGCATTCCCGTGAGCAGTTCGATATACACGATCGCGAGGCTGTACTGATCCGAGTGCTTGCTGATCTTGTTCGAGAACGTTTCGGGAGCGGCGTAAATCGGAGTGACGCCGCCCATCAACCCGGAGGAACTGGAGCGTTCGAGCGTCTTCACGAGTCCGAAGTCGGCGACCTTCACGCGGTCGGCGAGCATGAACAGGTTTCGCGGCTTCACGTCGAGGTGCTGAAGGTTGTGCTTCTCAATGAGGTGATCGAGGCCGATGGCCGCGTCGTCGAGCAGGCCGAGCAGAATATCACGGGGAATGCCCGGGTGCCCGTTCTCCTGATACTCGATGAGGCATTCGTGCAGGTTCTTGTCGGCCAACTCCATGACGATGAGCAGTTCGCCGCCAACGTCCTGAATCTGCTCGATCGACAGCACGAACGGATGGCGAACCTGCTTCACCCGTTCGAGCGCTTTCATTTCCTGCACAGCGCGAACGTCGTCGCCATCGAGTGCGTTGAGGTTGCCGTAGACGAACTTGATGGCCTTGAAGATGCCACCGGGGGCGGTGCATTTCCACACTTCGCCGAAGCCACCGGTGCCGATGGGTTCGAGGAGGCGGTATCCGGGGAGCGGTTCACCGTCCGGTTCGCGTAGCCAGTTCATGGAGAGCCGACCTTGCCCCGGCGGAGTGGACGGAACCAACCGGGATAGAGTTCCGAGAAAATGTCACTGAACCGTAAGTTATTTCTGGCAAGAAGTCCAGTTTCCAGACATCGCGAATCCGACATCGAGCCTGATCTCCCGGCGCAGTCGCATCATTATACCCCAACGAGGGGCAACGTAATCGGGTCAATAGACGATCTTCAAGTTCGTCATAATAGTCTATTACAATTGGTTTTGCGACGAAATAATCTGTTGCGGAACGCAGTTCGAGCGGTGAATCGCCGTTGTCGTGTTAAGCGAACGCTTCTAAATTGATGGTTTCCACCAAAACTCAGCCTACCGGAGCGAAAGTCATGCAGAAGGGCATTCACCCGAATTACCGCGAGGTCGTGTTCCAGGACGCGGCAGCGAACTTCTCGTTCCTCACGCGGTCGAGCGTCGAAACCGACGACACGATCAAGTGGACCGACGGCAAGGAATACCCGCTGTACAAGCTGGAAATTTCGAGCGCGAGCCATCCGTTCTTCACGGGCAAGATGAAGCTCCTCGACACGACCGGCCGCGTGCAGAAGTTCCAGGACAAGTACAAGAACACGAAGTACGGCACGAAGTCGTAAGTCGGGTTTGGTGTTTCGTGTTGAGGTGATTGGATGGCACCGTTCCCCGGATCAGGCGGATTTCGTTAGCGATGACCAACCGGTCACCGCCCGGGGCGGCTGTCTTTCAACTCAACACAAAACACCCAACACGAAACACAACGACCATGTTCGAAGCCTTGGAACAGAAGCTCGCGCACTATCGCGACCTCGAACAACAACTCTACGACCCCGCAGTCGCCACGAATCCGACGCGCTCCAACGCGATCGGCAAAGAACGCGGGGCGCTCGCCAAGCTCATCGAGCCATATCTCGAACTGCTCAAGCTCGACGAAGCGATCAAGGAAGCCGAGGCCATCGCCGCGGGGACAGATCCCGAAATGCGGGCGATGGGAGTAGAAGAACTCGCGACACTCAAGCCGAAGCGAGAAGCGCTGTACACGAAGCTCGAAGATCAATTCCTCACCGATCCCCTGGAAGATTTCTCGAAGCTGATCGTCGAAATCCGGGCTGGCACCGGTGGCGACGAAGCCGCGCTGTTCGCGGGCAACCTCTACGAGATGTACTCGCGTTACGCCCGCACGAAGGGCTGGAGCATCGAGGAGATTGGGCACAGCCCCGGCGAGGCAGGCGGCTTCAAGGAAATCACCTTCGGCATCACCGGCGACGACGTGTATCAGTTCTTGCGTTACGAGTCTGGCGGGCATCGCGTGCAGCGAGTGCCGGCGACCGAAACGCAGGGTCGCATTCACACGTCGTTGGCGACGGTGGCTGTGTTGCCGGAACCGGACGACGTTCAGGTGTCGATCAACATGAACGACATCGAATGGGAAACGATGCGGGCGGGCGGCGCTGGTGGTCAGCACGTCAACAAGACGGAGTCGGCGGTTCGCATCTGGTACAAGAAGAACACGCCGGACCAGATTGAAGTGAAGTGTCAGGATGGGCGGAGCCAGCACAAGAACCGCGAGCAGGCGATGCGTGTTCTGCGAACGCGAATCTTCGAGCGGCAGGTCGAGAAGTTGCACGCGGAACGATCGGCGCTGCGGAAGAACCAGATCGGCGGCGGCGACCGCAACGAACGCATCCGGACGTACAACTTCCCGCAGAATCGCTGCACGGATCACCGCATTGAGTTGAGTGTGTACCATCTCGACGCGATCATGAACGGCAACCTCGACGAGATGATTACGCCGATGCGAGCCGAGGCGAAGAAGCAACGACTCGCGGCGGCAACCGCGTCTGCGTAGCCGCAACCCGTAGGGGAGCGCGTGACATGGACACTTCGCGGTGGAACGTCGGCGATGGCTTCACCATTCTCGGTTTGACGGCAAAGTTGGAGTTCAAATCCGCTTCCAGCCTGTCCTTTGCGTTGGGTGCAAGTAGTGACACGGAGTCGCTTCCCGAAGCCGCCGAATTGCCTGCGTTCTTGCTCGAAGGCGGTCCCGTACACATCGTGCTGGGGTGGTTGGACATCCATCATCCGTGTGAGGGAGTTCATCGGCTGCGAGTGCGTGCGGGAGTCCCAGACCGATTCGTCACTTGGGAATCGCTAATATGTGTTGTGAAAACTGTGATCGTGGAACTGAGGCTGCCAGCTGACGAATCTTACTATGCGCATTTCTCAGGAAAAGCGGAACAGTTGGAGACGTGGGAACCGCAGACAGGGTTTGTCTCCACGGGGAAATGGAGACCACCCTAACTGCCCTGTCACTCCGTTCACCTTCGCTGCATAATAACCTCACGCTCCCCTTCGGGTCGCGGCGACGCGATTGTCACACGAGAACGGATTCATGGCTGACGCCGCACCGCAAATTCCCACCGTCTGGACCATCAAAGCGCTGCTCCTCTGGACCACCGATTTCCTCGCGAAGAAGGGCATCGAGAACCCCAAAACCGACGCCCAAATTCTCCTCGCACACGTTCTCAACTGCAAGAAAGTCGATCTCCTCGTCAACTTCGATCAGCAGCCGTCCGAAGCCGACCGCACCCGCTTCAAAGAACTCATTCACCGTCGCGTCGCGGGTTGGCCCGTCGCGTACCTCGTCGGCTATCGCGACTTCTACTTGCTGACGTTTGAGGTGTCGCCGGCCGTGCTGGTGCCGCGACCCGAAACCGAAACGCTCGTCGCCGACGCGCTGGCATTCCTGAAATCGAGAACCGCACCAGCGGTTCTCGACCTCGGCACCGGTTCCGGGTGCATCGGCATCAGCATCGCCCACCAGAAAAAAGACTCGCACGTTACGGCTGTCGATATCTCGCCCGATGCACTCGCCGTGGCAAAGCGAAACGCCGCGAAGCATGGCGTCGCTGATCGAATGACGTTCCTGCAAGGCGATCTCTTCGCTCCGCTGCCGAGTGGAAGCACCTTCGACCTGATCGCGAGCAATCCGCCGTACATCGCAGCGAACGAGTTTGCGGCGCTCGCTTCGGATGTGCGCGATCACGAACCGCGTGTCGCTCTCGATGGCGGCGCAGATGGGTTGATCTTCTATCGCAGAATTGCGGCAGCGGTGGGCCCGTTCCTCAAGCCTGGCGGCAAACTCTTGCTCGAAATCGGTGCGACGCAGGACGCAGACGTGCGGGCACTTCTTGCGGAACATGCGGAACTGGAAGTGGGGCCGACCCTGAAGGACGACGCGAAACTCACTCGCGTCGTGACGGCGAAGAAGAAGTAGACAAAGACATAGCCACGGATGAACACGGATGAAACACGGATAAGACCAAGACGAAGAAATCAGAGGATTTGTTGGCCGCACGATCAAAACCGATCAAAGACACGATTCAGACAGAATCCAGTGTTTTCAACTCAGTCTTCTGGTTCGATCGTGTTTGATCGTGCGGCGATTTTGTCTTGTCTTATCCGTGTCTTATCCGTGTTTCATCCGTGGCTCCTCTTCGTTCTTCGTCTTCGTTTTACTTCTGCAAAATCAGCTTACCTCGGCGAGTGATCCGCAAGCGATAGCGGACGCCGTCGAGCTCGATCCAGATCTCGCGACTCTCACCAAACAATTCCTCCGCACGCAGCACCTTCTGCGGTTGATTGGATAGCGTTTCCTCAACCTCGTCGGGCTCGGGGTCGGCCATTTCACATTCCCTTCTCGCTCCGACATCCTGAGATGCCGTGTCAACAACTGCCCTGCAATCGGGCGACTTCTGGAAACCGCTGCTGATCAGGACGATTTTTCGCTGTGTGCTTGACAGTAGCTCATTGGCGAATAATGTAAAGTCACTTGTTGAGATTTTGTCTCATCAAGAATCCAGTCTGCAAGATCGGACTGGGAGCCTGCTCCGCCAACGCTCGGGATCGCGACCGGCCATAATCCCACCTGCCGATCGCTCACCATCCGTCGCAACGCGGCTCATTCCCACCCTCCACCCTCCCGATGGAGCCTGGCTATGCGCCGGACTGCGTTTACCCTGATCGAATTGCTCGTGGTGATCGCAATCATCGCGATTCTCATTGGGTTGCTGCTCCCCGCAGTGCAGAAGGTTCGAGAAGCGGCCGCACGCATCAAATGTGCGAACAACATGAAGCAAGTCGGGCTTGCGATGCACGGCTACATGGACACAAACGCCGGCTTACCCCCGAACGGCATCTACACCTACAACGGTTCCACCGTGACCGCGACCGTTGCGTGGTCCACGCTGTCCCGCATCCTTCCGTTCATCGAGCAAGAGAGCCTGTTCAAAGGCATCGACTTCAGCCAACCGTACAGCACGCAGGTTGGCATCAGTTCCAAACGAGTTGGAACCTACATTTGCCCCAGTGAGATTAACGACAAGGGCAGCGGCACCGATCCCACGGGTACCAATCCGAACAAGAACTGGACTTTGAACTACGCCACGAATCTCGGGACGTTCGCCGTGCTCACGAACAAAAGCTCCGGAATGCGAGCGGGTAATGGAGCCTTCGGTCCCAACACGATGCTGAAGCCCGGCGACTTCACCGATGGCATGAGCAACACGCTGGCCCTCTCGGAAGTGAAGGGCTACACAACTCGCGTGTCTGGCGCGACCAACACCATGACGTACACGCCACCGGCCACGCTGCCGACCTCGGCAAGTGCTATCTCAGCATCGCCGCCGCTGGGCCTGTCGGGTTGCACACTCGCCGCGTTCGACCCCACGAAGAACACGCACGTCGAATGGGTCGATGGAAAGGTTCACGAAACGGGGTTCACGGCCGTTTTCACACCGAATACGCTCGTCTCCTACTCCGGGTCGGATGTAGACTTTATCTCCGCAACCGAAACGAATCTGGGCGATACCTACGCAGCGGTGACGTCGCGCAGTTTCCACACGAACGGCGTCAATACGGTGCTCATGGACGGTTCCGTGCGATTCGTGAACAACTCGATCACGCTCGCGACGTGGCGCGGACTTTCGACACGAGCCGGCGGTGAGGTTCTCGGCAACGATTGGTAAGCGATCGGAGAGATGTGTGATGAGTGTTGCTGAACCGAAGCCCACGGATGCGACGGAACAACCCACGACCACTTTGCGTCCGCTGCGGAAGCGCGTGATGCATGTTGTCCGTCGTGGACACCTCTACCTCGGTCTGTTCCTGCTCCCGTGGGCCATCATGTATGGTGCCACGGGCTTCCTCTTCAATCACCCAGAAGCATTCGCCGACGCCCCGACCGCCACATTCAGCCGGTCGGAACTTGTCGGAACGCCAATGGAGAATGTGCCGTCGCCCACCGAGATCGCGCAGCAAGTCGTCACGGCTCTCCGAACCCGATCGACCCCGCCGGTCGATTACCAACTCGTGCAGTCAGAGAAAGTGAAATACAACCGCGAGTTTGCCTTCGCCACGGTCAAGGCCGACGGGCGCGAAGTGTCGTTGCTCTTCGATGCAACTGGTGGCGGTGGCACTGTGCGAAGTCGTGTGCTTGTGCCAACGCCAGTTCCATCGACCGAAAAAGCTCCGTTTGCCATCGGAGGAGCGAAAGCAATCACGCCGAAAGCTGGTCGCCCCGAAAAGGGCACGAACCCACGACCTGTTCCGCCTGCCGAGTCGTTGGTTGAATCGCCGTTGCATGACCGCGTGAAAGCTGCCGTGCCGACGATCCTCGAACGGACAGGCTTTCCGGGCGGTGAGGTCACCGTCACGAGCGTGCCCGATCTGACCTTCAATATGTCCGATGGGTCGAAAACGTGGGTCGTCACGTACAACGCTCAGACTGGAACCGTGAGTGGAAAACTCGCTGAGGAAGTGCCAGCACCTGAGGAGTTGTCGAACCGCCGATTTCTGACACGATTGCACCAGACGCACGTTTATCCGGGCGAACGGAACGTGAAATGGTTCTGGACCGTGATCGTCGATGTGATGGCGTTCGTGATGGTCTTTTGGGGCATCTCCGGCATCTTCATGTGGTGGCAGATCAAGGCGACTCGCGTGTTCGGATTCGTCATCCTCGTGCTGAGTATCGCAATCGCAATCTACCTCGGTGTGGGAATGCACGAGATGCTGGCCACGGGCGCTCGCTGAAAGCCGGCGGTCTTGGAGCGGTATCCAATGGTGTCGCCAATGGACATGGGCGATACCACAGGGTTTCCCAATGCTCACGCTTTACAAGGGCACCGACCGCGGCACCACGAACATCGGCTGGCTCGACAGCAAACACACGTTCTCGTTCGGCGATTACTTCGATCCAAAGCGTCATCAGTTTCGCACACTGCGCGTTATCAACGATGACCGCGTCGCGGCTGGTGGCGGCTTCCCGACGCACCCGCACCGGGACATGGAAATCCTGACTTGCGTGCTCAGCGGGCAACTCGAACACCGCGACAGCATGGGCAACGGCGAAGTGATTCACCCCGGCGAATGGCAGGTGATGACAGCGGGCACGGGCATCACGCACAGCGAGTTCAACCCATCCGACACGGAAGCGGTTCATCTGCTGCAAATCTGGCTGTTCCCGGATCGCAAGGGACACACGCCAAGTTATGGGCAGAAGCTCTTTGCGGATTCCGAGAAGGCCGGGAAGTTGCGACTGATTGCGTCCCCAGGAGCCGAGGCGGGTTCGCTGCTGATTCATCAGGATGCTCGCGTCTATCAGACACACCTGACCACCGGGCAAACGGTGACCCACGAACTGAAGTCCGGTCGTGCGGCATTTGTGCATGTGGCCACGGGGGTAGCGACGGTCAACGGCACGAAGTTGAACGCAGGCGATGCGGTCGCGATCGAGGCTGAAACCACGATCCGCGTGACCGGCGATGAAGCGAGTGACGTGCTGCTGTTCGACCTGAAGTGACCCTGTTGCGAGAGCTTTGTGAACCACGGGGGTAATCCCTGTGGTTTTTTCATTCTCCGACCCTCAGCCCCGGTCAGCAATCGGCCAGGGGATGCAGAATTCCCTTGAAATGCGGCCTGAAACTTTCTTAACTGTATTTAGTAAACACAATTTAAAAATTCTCTTGCCTCGTGATCGTGGTGCCAGTATTCTTCCGTTGAAGTTGATTCGCCTGGGCAGTTCGCCCACATCGTCCACCTTCTTTCCATCTCATTCTCTCCGGGGTTTCCCCATGAACGGGCTTCTCCCTCGTCGGCGTGGTTTCACGCTGATCGAACTGTTAGTCGTGATCGCAATTATCGCGATTCTGATCGGGTTGTTGCTCCCCGCCGTGCAGAAGGTCCGCGAGGCCGCAGCACGCATCAAGTGCTCGAACAATCTCAAGCAACTCGGCATCGCCTGCCATGCCTTCCACGATTCTCGCGGCTCGATGCCGTACAGCCGTAAGTACGACATGTGGGACACCTACACCTGGACGCAGATGATCCTGCCGTACATCGAACAGGGAAACGTTTACAACCTCTACACCACGCTGAACCAAACCCCATTCGTCGCTTCGTACCCAGGCTCCAACGGGCCAATCGGGAACGATGCCAATCAGCGTTTGGCTCGTCAAACGGTCATCAACGCCTTCCTCTGTCCCAGCGACGGCGGGCCATACCAGAACGAAACAACTTCCACCGACTACGGCTTCATCCGCGGGAACTACCGGGCGTGTACGGCTTCAGGCGACATGTACGGGACGGCCACGGATTCGACGGCCGGGCCGTGGGGCAAGGGCGTGTTCGCTGTGACCACTGGGCAGAGCGTCGATTCGACCGCAGCGGTGAAATCCCGGAGTGCTTCGCTGACCGAGATCGGCGACGGAACCTCGAATACCTTGTTGTTGTCCGAAGGGATCAGTCCGCAGATTCAACCAGGAACATGGGGCGGTCCGATGGGGAGCGTCATCTACGGCAACATGGGCGGGGCGCTATTCACAGTCAGTCTGACTCCGAATTCCTCGGCAACCGATCGACCAATCGGCCCGTGCCCGGGCGATCAGGGAGACACGATTTACAAGGCTCCGTGCTTGTCGCTTGGCGGCAGTGCGTGGTTTACCCAGAGCGCTATTGGGGCACACGCAGCGGCTCGAAGTCGGCATACCAACGGCGTGAACGCGGCGATGGCCGACGGGAGCATCCGGTTCTTCAACAACGGCATCGACGTGACTGCGTGGCGTTCAATGGGCACACGTTCCGGCGGCGAAGTCTTCACGAACCCATAAACGGAGGGCTTGACCATGACTCGTGTTCTTGCGGTCGTGCCCTTCGCGCTTGTAGCTTTGCTTGCGAGCGGGTGCGGGGCTGGTGCTGGTGTTGTGTCTGGTGGTGTGACTTACGAAGGTCAGCCCGTGAAGAAGGGCTATGTGACGTTCACCCCGGCGGACGGGAAGGGGCCGATGGTTGGCGGGCCAATCACGGATGGCCGATACACGTTGGAGAACGTGCTTCCTGGCCCGAAGGTGGTGAAGGTGGAAGCGAGCAGCGGAGCGGGGCCATCGCTTCAGACGACCGAAGATGTGGCGAAGTTGTCGAAAGAGTGGCGGGATAAGATGGGACCGGATGGGGTGATTCGCACAGAAACCGTTCCGGCTGATGCGGAAGGCAACAATCAGAACTTCGAGGTGAAGATCGGGGCGCAAACGCTCGACCTGACGCTGAAGAAGCCTGCCGCGAAGAAGTGAACCAAGGTTTCCAAACTGGAATTGGTATTCGCCGCTTGCGGCGTTGCACTGCACAATGGCACTGCAACGCTGCAAGCGGCGAACCACTTCAACCGGAGGAACACCAATGAAGCATTTGTTTGCGCTCGGATTGCTTCTCACAGGTTTAGCCATCGGCTTCTCGGCTGAATCCAAAACGAAGTACGAGATCACGGCCCAGAAGCGTGTCGCCGACCCCACCGCAGCCACTCCCACAGTGAAGCCCATCGCGATCAAAGCAACCATCGACCCCACGAAGACCGCGGTGATCGTCTGCGATATGTGGGACGATCACTGGTGCAAGTCGGCCGCATCTCGCTGTGGCGACATGGCGAAAGTCATGGAACCGGTCCTGAAAGCGTGCCGCGAGCAAGGCATGACGATCATTCATTGCCCCTCCGACACGATGGCCTTCTACCAGGATCACGCTGCACGTAAACGGATGCTTGCGGTGAAGAAGGTGGACCCACCGAAGGCGAAGGAATTGCCGAACCCGCCGCTGCCCGTGGACGATACCGACGGCGGTTGCGACGACGAGAAGCCCGCGAAGCAGTTCCGGGCCTGGAGTCGGCAACACGCCGCTCTCACCATCGACGCCGACAAGGATTACATCACGGACAACGGCGGCGAAGTTTATTCGCTTCTCGCCGAGAAGGGTATCACGACGCTGCTGGTGATGGGGGTTCACACGAATATGTGCATCCTGAATCGGACGTTCGCGATCAAGCAAATGGTGAAGTGGGGAAAGGAAGTCTACCTCGTCCGCGATCTCACGGACGCGATGTATAACCCGAAGATGAAACCGCTCGTGACCCATCAGAAGGGCACGGAATTGATTATCGAGCACATCGAACAGTACTGGTGCCCGACGATCGAGTCGAAGGAACTCACGAAGCAAAAGTGAACCTTTGCGGGACTTCGCGAGCCACGGGGTTTATCTGGGGAAACCCGTGGCTCGCAAAGAATGCGAGACAAACTCTTATCTCATCACTTCTTGTCGCCGTGCAGAGTCTCCTTGATCTCGGCCTGAAGGTCTTCCAGGTGGCCCACGGTCGCCACGTCCTTCGCCTTGGCCTTCGCAGCGACAATGTCCTTCTCCAGTTTCACCAACGCGACGCGAGCCACGGCCCGCAACTCGCTCGTTCGCGACACGGACTCGAAGCCGCCTCGCGGCGTAAACGTCTGTGTTGTGGGTGCCGACCCCGTGAACTCGTTCTTCAGGATGTCCACATAACTCCGCTGAAGCTGACGACGAATCGGATCGACCTTCGGCTCGTTCGCCTTCAACTCCGAGAAGACGCCGGCTTGCAGGTCGTCCACCAGTTCAACCGGCGTGTAAGCCTTGTCGCCGAGCAGAACTTCCGCGTCGAACAGCCGACCCATGCGTGCCGGACTGAGCAGCGACGAGAGAATGCCGCGTTGCTGTGATGTGACGGCCGACGTCGCGCCGCTGAACTTGAACTGATTCACGATGCCTGGATTCAGCAATTTCGTCGGCGTCGTGAAGGCGTTGTCGATCAGGAACTTCACGGCTTCCTTCTGTTTATCCTTGCTGACGCGGACGAACGATTCGCCGCCGCGACCGCCAAGGGTGCGATACTCCATCACGCCGCCGACCTGTTTCGCGACTGCGTTGAACCAGCGTGCCCGGTGGCTCATGATCTCGCCGTAAACCTCTTCGAGCAGGCTGTAGTCCTCGCCCTTCTCCGTGGTCGCCGCGAGGAGATATTCCATCGTGCGGTCGATGTTCTTCAGGCCGAGACCGGTCGCGAGAACAGGATCGCTGCCGATGTTCTCAGTGAGAACGCCCGGGTCAACCTGTGCCGGGCCGTCTTCGCCGCCGAACCGCAGGAACGGGTTGTCGATCTGCTTCGCGGCCCACTCGTCGAGCGTCTTCTTCTCGTCCTCGGCTGTCTTCATGCCTGGGATTTGCTTGTAACCCCACTCGATCGCGAAGAAGTCATACGGAGCGAGCCTCGGAATCAGGTTCTTCACATCGATCTTGTCTTCCGGCTGCGCGACGTAGTTGTAGCGGCCATACGACATGATCGAGCCGACGCTGCCGTTCTCGGATGCGAACTTCGGGTCACGGAGTTGGCTGATCGAGTACGCCTGGCTCGCCCGGTGATTGTGACGCAAGCCGAGCGTGTGCCCAACTTCGTGAGCGCAGATGTACCGCAGCAGTTCGCCGGTCAGTTCGTCAGGCATCGGCAGCTTGCGAGCGCGAGCATCGGTTGCCGAGCACTGCACGAAATACCACATCTGAGCGAGCTTCACCACGTCGTGCCAGAAGATGATGTGTGCCGAGATGATTTCGCCCGAACGCGGATCGTGGACGTGTGGCCCCATCGCGTTGGCGACCGGCTCCGCAACCCAGCGAATCACGCTGTAGCGAGCATCTTCTGGGTCGAAGTTCGGGTCTTCGGCGCGAGTCGGAGCGTCCTTGCAGATGATCGCGTTCTTGAATCCGGCCTTCTCGAACGCTGGCTGCCAATCCTCGACGCCCTTCTTGAAGTACGGACGCCATTTCTCGGGGATTTCCTTCGAGAGATAGAACGTGATCGGCTTCACAGGCTCGCTGACAGCCGCGGCGACGTCCTTCTTTTCGAGGCGGAACCGCGTGATGTATTCCTTGCTCACGGACCATTGCTTCGCGTGGGCGTAGTCGGTGAATTCTTCGGTGAAGTAGCCGACTCGCGGATCAAACAGCCGACCGGTCATCGGGGCTTCGGGCAGAATCGCGAGGCTCTGGTGAACGAGTGCGGTCACGCTTCGACTTCCACCGCCACCTCCAAGCGCGCCGGGGCTCCCCGGTCCACCGAAGCCGCCACCGCCACGGAACGTCAACAACGAGCGAGCTTCCACGTTCGTCGGGAACGCCTTCAGTTCCGAGAGGTACGACCGGCTTGCATCGACGCTGCCGCTGCCGCCGGATGCGCGTGCGATCGGCAGATCTTGCAGGCCGTTGATGAACAGATCGGACACGTTGATGACCGCCGAGCGATCCTTGCCTTCGCACTCGACCGTGAACACCGCGATGATCGCATCAGTCGAAGCCGCTTCGACCGCAGCCTGAATGGCCTTGCCGTCCGACCGCTTTGCGAAGCCAACCTTCCAGACGTAGAGTTTGTTGCCACGTCGTTCAAATCGCAGGACACCGTGACCCAACGCGGCACCGCCCCAACTGCCGCCGCCCGGTCCCTTGGCGACTTCCGCTTGCCACAGGAACAGCCGACCGAGTTTGTCTTGCGGGATCTCGAAGTAAACCTTCTCTTCCTGGCGATGCACCACGAACAGCCCGGGCTGAGTGGTGAATTCCTTCGTGATGACGTCGTCGTATTTCTTCAGATCGCTTGCTTTCGCCGTCGGACCTTTCCCCTTTGGTGAGGAAGTGTCCTGCGTATACGCAAGTGGCGAATACGCGAGGAATGCGGCAGTTGCTGCCGCGCAAAGCACGAGGCGGGTTCGCATTAGAACACCGTTTGAGAGGTTGAATCAAGTTGGAGCAACTGGGATTATTGTACCGTCTGGGAAAGCTGAGTGGGTAACGGGGAGTGAAACTTCCGCCAACTCCACCCAAATAACCGGAACACGCGGTTCGACCGAACCCACGAATCGCGTCAACGTTGCTCCAGTCTCGATTCCACGACCCAAGGGCCACCCGATAAGAGAGACGAGCCTCCTTGCAGTGCCGCTCCGGAGTTACGGGCATGATGTCGCTGTGTCTTGCAACGTTGATGATCGGTGCCGATCCTTATCCATATCCGAGCACGCCGCCGCTAACGCCTCCCTACGTGGCCGAGAAACGTTTGCCTTCCATGCTGCATCCGAAGGAACGCATGATCGCGAAGGTCGCCGACCTTGCGCTTCCCGGTGCGGGGAAGCCACCGCCCGCAGGCTCGTATCTCTGGCATCCGACATATCAACTCGACCACAATCTTCGTGGGCCGACACGCGAGTACGTTCCGCAACCTGGCGACATCGTGCTCTCCGCCGACGGCTCGAAGTTCTGGTTGCTGATGCACAACTTGGCGGGCACGAGCCACCCGACGCACTCGATGATCGTGTTCGCGTACCCGGATGGCTCGATGGGCATTCTCGAAGCTGGTCCGCACGACACGCTGAAGTGCCGCACGATGGAAGCACTCGCCCACATGGCGAGCTACGAAAGCGAGGGCCGCGTGTGGGTTCGCCGGCGTGCGGTGCCGCTGACAGCCGAGGAATCGTGCAAGCTCACCGAGTTCGCGCTGGCAGCTAACATGAAGCAATTCGCGATCGGTCGGCTGGCGAAACAACTGACGCCGTTGCGGTCACGCGGCCCGGTTCGCACGTTCTTTGTGGGCCATCCGCACGGCCTCGACCGCGACAAGTATTTCTGTAGCGAGCTGGTGACGGAAGCGTGTGCGTACGCGGGCATCATGGACGCACGCACGACGCGGCCCTCAGCGACGTATCCGCGTGACCTGTTCATGGATCATTCGCTGAATCCGTATCTGAATCGGCACCTGAAGCTGGCTCCGTGCTGGGATCCGCCAGCACGCTGGACGAGCACGCCATCGGATTGCAGCCCGTGCCGGTAGTTGGAAAAGTAGGTCAGGCTTTCGAGCCTGACTCTTCGGCATCGAATGTCAGGCTCGAAAGCCTGACCTACGGTTGATCCTCGTCGATGAATGTGGACAATGGCGCGGGTGAACGCCGCCCCGCCATGAGTCCACCATGATCCGAACCCTCTCCACGATCTCACTTCTCGTGCTGCCGTTGGTTTCGTTGGCAGCGCCTCCCGACTTCGACAAAGACGTTGCACCGATCCTCGCGGCACGCTGTCTCGATTGCCATTCCGGGGCGAAGCCGAAGGGCAAGTTCGATGTGAGCCGCAAAGCGAATGTCGATGCCAACGAGCTTTGGAAGCGAGTCGCGGCGAATGAGATGCCGCCGAAGAAGCCACTTCCCGAGGCTGAAGCCAAGATTCTCAAGGCGTGGATCGACAGCGGTGCCGCGTGGGGCACCGATCCCATCGACCCATTCCGAATCACCACGATCAACCGCGCTGGCTACGATTGGTGGTCACTTCAGCCGGTCAAGAAACCAACCCCACCAGTAACGAAGGGAAGCGATCACCCAATCGATCGCTTCATTCATGCGAAGCTGAGTGACAAGGGGCTGTCACCGTCTGCGCCCGCGGATCGCCGCACGCTCATTCAACGGGTGTATGCCGATCTGATTGGGTTGCCGCCAAGCCCCGAAGAAGTCGAGGCGTTCGTGAATGACAAGGCCGAGAACGCCTACGAAAAGGTGGTCGATAAGCTGCTCGCGTCGCCGCACTACGGTGAACGGTGGGCACGTCACTGGCTCGACATCGTGCGTTACGGCGAAACCGACGGCTTCGAGCGCAACAAGCCCCGCCCCGACGCCTGGCACTACCGCGATTGGGTGATTCGGGCGTTGAACGCCGACATGCCCTACGACGAGTTCGTGAAGCTCCAACTCGCTGGCGACGTGCTGAAGCCGAACGACCCCGATGCGGTGAAAGCAACCGGCTTCCTCGTGGCTGGCGTTCACAACACGGTGCTTGGCAACGAGCAAATGCGGCTCATCGCTCGGCAAGACGAACTCGAAGACATTGTCGGGGCGGTCGGGCAGACGTTCCTCGGCCTGACGGTGAACTGTTCCCGCTGCCACGATCACAAGTTCGACCCCATTTCACAGATGGACTTCTACCGCCTCGCGGCAGGGCTTGCGGGTGTGGGCTTTGGCGAACGTCCCATCCCCGATGCAAAGACAAGCGGCGAGGTGGCACGAGTTGCGAAGCAACTCGAAGGGATCGTGAAGGAACTCGCGGATATCGACGATCCGATTCGTGCTGCGATCCTCAAAGAGAAGGGCATGGGGAAGGGCGGGGCGGTCGCGGTGCCTGCTCCGGTTGCCGCGTGGGACTTCCGCAAGGGGGCCAACGATCTCGTCGGGAAGCTCGACGCGAAGGCCGAGGGCGGGGCGAAGTTCACTGCGGAAGGGGCTGTTCTCGATGGCAAGACGGCACTGCTTCGCACGCCGCCGTTGCCGTTCCCGCTGAAGACGAAGACGCTCGAAGCGTGGGTGAAGCTCGACAACCTCACGCAGCGTGGCGGCGGCGTCATCTCCTTGCAAACGCTGGATGGCGTGGTGTTCGACGCGATCGTGTTTGGCGAACGCGAACCGGGTCAGTGGATGGCCGGCAGCGACGGCTTCGTGCGCACGAACTCGTTCAGCGGCACACTTGAGACCGCCGCCACGAAGGAGCCGGTTCACTTCGCGATTGCGTACACGGCCGACGGCACGATCACCGGTTACCGCAACGGCAAGCTCTACGGCAAGGGTTACTCGTCCAAGGGGCTGATGCAGTACCCTGCGGGGAAGGCCGTGTTCATGTTCGGCTGCCGTCACGAACCGCTCGGCGGCAACAAGATGCTCGCGGGCACCATGAGCGTGGCACGCGTTTATGACACCGCGTTGTCACCCGAACAAGTCGAAGCGTCGTTCGCGGCGGGTGCGGGGTTCGTGACCGATGCCGAGATCGACGCGAAACTGTCCGACGAACAGAAGGCGACGCGAGCCGCACTTCGCAAGCAACATGCACAGTTCACGGCCGAACTCGACCAACTTCGGCAGCGTGCCGCGACCGGCAAGGCTTACGCGAACGTCGCACAGGCTCCGGCGATCACGCGATTCCTGACCCGTGGCGACCTCGCACAGCCGGGGGCGGTTGTTGCTCCCGCGGGGTTGGGTGCCGTAACTGGCGTGGAGGCAAACTTCGGCCTTGCACCTGACACGCCGGATGCGGAGCGTCGCAAGAAGCTCGCGGAGTGGATCGCGTCGCCCCAGAATCCGCTCTTTAGCAGAGTGATCGTGAACCGTGTCTGGCACTATCACTTCGGCACGGGCTTCGTGGAAACGCCGAGCGATTTCGGCTTCAACGGTGGTCGCCCGAGTCATCCGGAACTGCTGGATTTCCTGGCGAGCGAATTCAGCAACCCCTCCCCAACCCCTCCCCTAAGAGGAGAGGGGCTAAATCCGGCTCCCCCTTCCTTCCCAGGGAAGGGGGTTGGGGGGTTAGGTTCTTTCCGGCTGAAGTCGCTGAATAAGTTCATCGTCATGTCGGCGACCTATCGGCAGGCATCGACGCCACGCAAGGAAGCTCTCGCGGCCGACGCTGACAATCGGTTGCTGTGGCGATTCAAGCCGCACCGTCTGGAGGGCGAGGCGGTTCGTGACGCGATGCTGTCGGTGTCAGGGTTGTTGAATCCGGAGGTCGGCGGAAAGGGGTTCAGCGACTACAAGGTGCGCGACTTCAACGGCACGGCGTACTTCGACCCGTTCGACCCAGTTGGGCCGGAGTTCCATCGACGAAGCGTGTATCGCTTCACGCCGCGGGGTGCGAATCAGGGCTTGCTGGATGCGTTCGACTGCCCCGACCCTGCCGCGGCCGCTCCGCGTCGTGGCGTGACGACAACGCCGTTGCAAGCGTTGACGCTGTGGAACAACGGCTTCGCGTTGCGAGCGGCGGATGCGTTTGCGTCGCGGGTGTCGAAGGAATCAGTGGAACTCGACAAGCAGATCGTGCGGGCGTGGCAGTTGGCGTATCAACGAGATCCGACGCCAAACGAGGCGAAGCTCGCCGCGAAGTTGGTGGCCGATCACGGGTTGAAGGCGTTGTGTCGGGCGTTGTTCAACAGCAACGAGTTCGTTACCGTGGAATGAGCAAGCTTAGCCGCGACGCGGAGTCTTCGGAGCGGAGCGCGACCCATGGACGACAGGGAGTGGTTGGAGTGTGCTGAACCGACGCCGATATTAGCGTTGGTTCAGCCCCACGTCCGGGACCGAAAATTGCGACTGGTAACAGCGTGCGCGTGCCGCCGTATTTGGAATCTGTTGCCTATCGGGTGCAGGGCCGCAACAGTGGCGTTGGAACAGTATGCCGACAGAACGATTACTCCGGCCGAATACGGCATCGCTTGGAACCGTGCGGACGCTGAAGCCATGTCTGCTAACCGTGGTTCTCCGAACACGCTCACTTACGCAACCGCCTCGGTCGGAATATCAAACCCGCCGACTGTTTCATCCGCCGTATCGACACTCGACACTGCTGCAACGGCAGCAGCATGCGCGGCCGCAGCAAATGGACCACCCGCCATTTACGACTCGGTTTACGATGCTGCGCGATCTCGTGAACTTGGTGAGCAGATGCGGTTGGTCCGCGATATCCTCGGCAATCCGTTTCGCCCCGTGGTTATTGACGCCGCGTGGCGTACTGACACCGCGTTGTCACTCGCACGGCACATGTACGAGTCACGCGATTTCTCCGCGATGCCCATTCTCGCGGATGCGTTGCAAGATGCCGACTGCGATCACGACGACATCCTAAACCACTGCCGCGATGCCAACGGCGTTCACGTTCGCGGGTGTTGGGTTGTCGATCTCGTGCTGTGCGTCACGAAGCGTGGATGAGGAATGAGGGAACGGCTCACGGAGAGCCAGTACCTCCACCCTTTTATCAGGAAGGAGTGAGTCCTTGGGGCGTAGCTGCTGGCGGATGATCGCCCGTGGTGAAATAGCTGCCCC
>JAIOPV010000093.1 GCA_021413735.1 Planctomycetota bacterium | reverse complement strand
CTCGACGAACCCACCAAGGGCGTTGACGTTGGCAGCAAGGCCGAGATTTATCGTCAGATCGGGCAAGCTGCCGCAAGCGGGAAGGCCGTGCTGGTCGTCAGCAGTTATCTCCCCGAACTGTTCGGCGTGTGCGACACGCTTGCCGTGATGTGTCGCGGCAAACTCACCGCTCCGCGACCCGTTCGCGAATGGACCCCGGAATCCGTTATTGCTGCCGCGACCGGCGTGTGATCGCAGTCAACCGTCCGAGCCCGAGCGCCAGCGAGGGTTCAGCGTTTCCTCGCTGGCGCTCGGGCTCGGCCAACTGATCATTCACTCAACACCTTCGTGCTTCAATGTCCTCTCCAGTCGCTCCTGCTTCGCGTCCGTTCGCCGTTCCCACTGGTCCGTGGGTCGGGTTCGCGTCCGTTTTCATCCTGTTCACGCTGCTCATCGGCACCACCGGCGAACTCGACAAGTTCCTCAGTCTCGGGAACCTTCGCGTTCTGCTTCACGAAGGCACCGTGCCCGCGATCGTCGGCCTGGGCATGCTTCTCGTCCTCATCACGGGTGGAATCGACCTCTCGGTTGGAGCGGTCGTCGCTCTTGTGACCGTCGTCACCATGCGGGTGTATGTCAGCCTGCACACGAGCTGGGGGCCAGGTGCGGCGACAGGATTTGCCGCCGCGACATCCGGCATTCTGATCGGCGGGTTATGTGGATTTGTCAACGGCTTGCTCGTCACCAAACTGAACCTGCCGCCGTTCGTGGCGACGCTCGGAATGTTTGGCATCGCTCGCGGCGTGGCTGTGTGGCTCGCCGAACGAACAACCCTTGCGTTTCCTGGCAAGGCTCCCGCGTGGGTCGATGCACTCGCGGTCACGTCATTCGGGAACCCTGGGTTGTGGTCGGTGGTGTTACTCGCGGTGGTCACGGGTGTGGTCCTCCACTTCACGGTGTTTGGTCGGCATGTTTACGCGGTTGGCTCGAACGAAGCGGCGGCGCGGCTGTGTGGCGTCGATGTGAACCGGACACGGCTGCTTGTGTACACTGTGGCAGGCTTGCTCACGGGTTGGGCGGGCGTCATCATGTTCGCCCATAGCAACAGCGGGAACCCAACACTCGGCGAACAACTGGAACTCGACGTCATCACGGCGGTGGTCATTGGCGGAGCAAGTCTGTCGGGCGGGAAGGGGACTGTGATCGGGGCGTTGCTCGGGGTCGCGATCCTCGGACTGATTAAGAATGGTGTTAGCCTGTTCAACGTGCCGGTGGAAATGCAATACATTCTGATCGGAGTGCTGCTCTTGGCAAACGTGGCTCTGAATCGGTGGCGGCAAACTGGGAAGTGAAATAAGACCCCTCCCCAACCCCTCCCCCAAGGGGAGAGGGGCGAAGACCTGTCGGATTGCTCACTCCCCCTTCCTTCTTAGGGAAGGGGGCTGGGGGGTTAGGTTCTGCGGTCTCACGTCGGCAACCGTCATAACCGACATGAGGAAATACTTTCCGAATTGGGGTGAGACCTGAAATCCGGTTGACTCTCTCGGTTCGTCGGGTAACTTTAACTTGATTAGTTCGTCCCGCAGGACCGCTGCCCCGCGACCCCTCAAAAGACCGCGTTCCGATGGCTCACAACCATCCTAACCGGTTGAGGCACAACATGATGGCGACTCCCGACACGACCGCGACGGACACGAACCCAGACCTCGAAACCACCCCAAGTGGTGCAGGGTCTGCCGACTTTTCGAACGACCGACGCAAACGGACTATTCCGATTGCCACGGATCGTCGTCGTGCCCAAAACGCAGCCGAAAAGCGGAAAAACAGCGAACGCCGTCGGCTGATCGACCCAACCACTTGTGAGCGAGACTATAACATCGACGAAACCGAGTTCATGAAGGCGATGGATCGCTACAAGCGGGAAAACCGCCGACCGTTCCCGACCTGGAGCGAAGTGCTCGAAGTCCTTCACTCGCTTGGTTATCGTCGCGTTGCGGAGCCGACAGCTCTGCCCGGCGGCAAACGTGAACCGGGTGGCGCGGCTCAGGTTGTGGCTCCCCTCCCGGAAGTCGCGGCAAGCTGAGTCGATCCACTGAATGAGAACGTGGCCTGCCGAGTTCTCATTCACCAACTGATCTGGCAGGAATCGCTGCAATCTGCGATCTGCGGTCTGCAAACTCAACTCCAAGCCGGCAAGGATGCCAGCATGAAACTGTTCTTCAGCGCCGGCGAACCGAGTGGTGATCTCCACGGAGCGAACCTGATTCGCGCCCTGAGTTCGCGCAACCCCAACACACACATCACCGGCTTCGGTGGTCCGAAAATGTCGGCCGCGGGAGCCGACTTGAGTTTTCCACTTACCGAACTGTCGGTGATGGGTATTCGGCGAGTGCTTCGCCACATCCCGACATTCTTCCGACTCGCGGGCGAAGCAGAACGATTGTTCCGCGTTGATCGGCCCGACGGCGTCGTGCTGATCGACTACCCCGGCTTCAACTTTGAACTCGCGAAGCGAGCACACGCCGCGAAGATACCGGTTTATTATTTCGTGCCGCCACAACTGTGGGCGTGGCGACGGGGTCGCGCTCGACAGGTTCGCAAATGGTGTGCGGGGGTGCTGTCCGCGTTGCCATTCGAGGATGATTGGTATCGGTCGCGCGGCGTTCGCACACACTACGTCGGCCATCCGTACTTCGACGAACTCGCGAACCAGAAACTCGACCCTGAATTCCTCGCCGAAGAACGCGCGAAGAGTGGGGCAGTGGTTGGCCTGCTGCCCGGCTCGCGAAACCAGGAAGTTGCTGCGAACTTCTCGATGATGCTCGCTGCGGCCCGCAAGGTGAAAGCCACGCGACCCGATGCCCGCTTCATGGTCGCGGCCTTCAACGATCGTCATGCGGCTGTTGTGCGGGAAGTTGCCACGAGTCAGGGGTTCCCGGTCGCGGTTCACGTTGGTCGGACGCCTGAGATCATTGAACTGTCCGACGCCTGCATCGCGGTATCGGGGTCGGTGAGTCTTGAGTTGATGTTTCGTGCGAAGCCGACGGTTGTGGTGTATCGCATGAGTCCGCTGTCGTTGTGGCTCGCGCGACGTCTCGTGAAGTTGCCGTATTTCACCCTCGTGAATCTGCTCGCCAACGCAGAGTTGTTCCCCGAGATCGCCACGGCTCGCGACGAGTCCGACCGCATTGCCGGTCACGTTCTCGGTTGGCTCAACGACTACGGACACCGCGAGGCGGCCGTCGCGGAGCTCGTGGCTCTCCGGAACCGGGTCGCCGTTCCCGGTGCGTGCGATCGTGCCGCGGATTTCCTGCTTGGCGATGCCGTTAGCCTTCGACACGCGGCGTGAATGTGAAACCGAAACGATTTCGCCGCTTGCGGCGTAGCATCTTCAGGTGGATGCTACGCCGCAAGCGGCGAATCTGTTGACCGACCTCTCGCCTTATCCGCCAATCTTCATCCGCGCATCCAACGCATCGAAGATCGCGCGGTCGGCGGGGTGAACGCCCTTCTTTTCCAGGCCGCGACGCTTCGCTTCTCGGAACGCCTTGTCCGCGTCCTCGCTGCGTGGCGGGGTCTGCCCCAGCCGCGACACCGAAAGGTGGAACCAGCGAAGGGCCGTCGGTTCCATGCGAATCGCGTCGTTCAAGTCGCGTTCGGCTTCCGTGAACTGCTTCAGCGTGATGCGTACTCGTGCTCGCGTGTCGAGAAGATCGCCCGTCAGTCCAACTTCGCGAGTCGCCCGGTTCACCATTTCGAGAGCGTTCTCAGCCGTCCGCGGGTCGCCAGCCATCATCCACGCGAGATTGTTCAATGCGATCACGTTCCGCGGATCATTCTCAAGCACCTTCTGGTAGTCCGCGACGGCGCTCGCCATGTCCTGACGAATCGCGAAATACTCAGCTCGGTTCATTCGCAACCCCGAGGAAGTTGGTTCTTCCGCGAGGCAGACTTCGAGCCAGCCGAGAACCGTCGTCGCCTGCCGATCGGTAACCGTGTTCGCTCGCACGATCGCCAATCCAGCCATCGCTCGCACTCGCGTCGGCAAGTTCCGCGAATACTGCTCGATCTTCGCGAACGCCTCGGTCGCACGACCATCAGCCGCGAGAACACCGACCAGCCCGATAAGTGCCTCGGTTCGGCTTGGGATCAGTGCCGCGTAGCGCTCAACGGCGGTATCGGTCATCGCTCGGCCGGTTGGCGTGCCGCGAACGTTCGGCAGGCGTGCGAGTTCGTCGAGAAGCTCGGCGAGCCGCGCTGATCGCATGAGGTGATCGCCAGCGGTTGGGTCGCTCGAACGAGCATATCCGTCCGCGATGGACAGCGCACGCTCAGGGTGCCCGGCTTTGCACTCATAACGCGCCACGGCCGCGACTGCTCGGAACTCCCCGGAGTAGCTGTACATCAAAGACGCCGCGAATTTTTCGGCTGCGTCGAAGGTCTGATCTTCCACCAGTTCCTCAAGGGCAGCGATGAGGAAGTACATATTCTTCGGCTTCTGTTTCCCGGGAGTCGTGGGCGTCTCCTCCAGATTCAGCAGGATTTGAAGGCATTTCCTGCTTTCCGCTCGATTGCCGGCAGCGCGATAAAGTTGCGACAGCGTGAACAGATCCTTCGGCGAATTCGTGGCCTTGTAGACATCGTTCAACGCGACCGCTGCCCGCGTGAGCACCAGCACACGATCGCCACCTTCAACGTATCGCGAGAGCGTGGTGAGCACACTGGCGGTGGCACGCAACTCGTCGGGCGACGTGCCGAAGTCTTCCACGCTCTTGATGAGTTCCATCGCCTTCTGACGGTTCTCGGGCGTGCCGCCGACAGCGTAGATCATCGCGAGATTCCGCTGCCCCCACGCGAGATCGGCCTTGCTCAGATCCTTCGCCGTGAGGAAATCTTCGAGAACCTTCGTGGCGTCCGCGGGCTTGTCCAACGAGAGCGTCAGCGACAGTCGAGCTTGCGTGAACAGCCGCCGTTCTACGGCTGACTCGAGTTTCGGCTTGAAATCCTTGCCTTCGGGCGTCTGCATCAGCACGATGGCCGCCGCGAGGAACGCAGCCGGTGCGATCTTGCCGCGAGCCACGTTCAGGTCATCCGCTTTGCGAGCCAAAGCTAAACGAAGCCAGTCGTCAGCGGTTGAACCCTTTCGGCGAGTTGCTTCTTCCAACAGTGGAACAGCGTCGAACAGTTTGTATGTGCCTGCGACTTCCGCGACCCATGCCAGCCCTTCGGGGTCGCGCTCGGCGTGCGGTCGCGCCCAGTTCAAGAGCTTGGTCGCGACCGGGATTTGTAACTTCGGAACCACCGATGCGACCAGCCTCCGGAACGTATCGCCCATCCAGCGAGGATCGGTTCCGAGCCGCATCACGAGTTGCTGTGCCTGCTCCTCGGGTCCCGACGTGCAGAGATGAACGAGCCATTCCTGCGCGGCCGCATATCGTGTGGGTTCCAGCGTGAAGGCGCGTTCCGTGAAGCGTCTCGCCTCGGGATCGTTCCCCGTGAGACGGTACAGTCGCGCCAGCGCGAGGCACACATCCGAGCGAGTTGGGGTGTTCCCGAATGCCGTTGTCAGGCGAGCGAGAACGCTTGCCGCGTTCGTGGGCGAAGCCGCTGCCGCATCACAGAGCATCACGGTGTTGCCCGACTCACCTTCGAGAGTCACGAGCATCGCGCGAGCCTCGGTGGCCGACTTCGCATCACCCACTCGCAAGGCTCGTTCGTGCAACTTCAGCCAGACGAAGATATCGGTCGGTCGTCGGGCCGCGATGCCTCGCAGCGTTTGCAACACGGCCTTCTGATCGCGAATACTATCGAAGACCTCCACCATGCCGAACAGCAGGCGAGTTTGCTCCGTTTCGGGCCACGATTCGATTCGTTCGACCAACTGCGAGAGGGGACGAACGCGACCAGGCTCATTCGCGTAGAGTTCTGCACGCACGAGCCTCACGTCGGCGTTGTCGCCTGCGGAAGCCTGTGCCTCATCGACCACTGACAGCCCTGCGGCAGTGCCGAGAAGTTGAGCCGTCGCTCGTGCCAGCACCGACCACAATCGCGTGTCACCCGGTCGAATCGCTGCTTCTTTACGGAGGAGTTGCACGGCCTCGCCAGTCTTGCCCATTGCGAGGCCGAGTTCAGCCTGCAGAATCACCGGCTCCGACGACATCGGACCGTACCGCGAACGTGAAGCGATCGCCGCCAGTTCGAGCTTGTGCCAGTCTTCGAGCGAACCACCGATAACACGGAGCCGCGCCGACCGTGTGCGAATCCACTGCGACACAATCGAACCAGCCGCGTAGGGCGACTGGGCCGCTGCTTCCAGTTCGTGGACGGCTTCGTCGAACTGCCCGAGCGTGAGGTACAGGTTTCCGAGACCGACGCGAGCCTGCACGTTCTTGGGGTCGGAGTTCGTCACGCGTTTGAATGCTTTTTCTTCTGCTGCAATGTCCGTCATCTGGGCAGCGCAAACCGCGAGCAGAAGATTGAGCTGCGTTTCCAGCGCCGGAAGGTGCGTGACATCCACACGAAGCGACTCTAACATTGTGACCGCCTCGGGCCATTTTGAGTCGCGCATCGCGAGCCTGATTCGTAGATATCGCACCTGAAGGAGATGCGATGCGGGCGGTCCGCCGACCACTTTCGCACCCCCTGGCCCCGTCCCGCGGTGCGATTCCAGCCGACGAATGATGTCGTTCGTTCGTGCAGTGTCGCCCTGTTGAATGAGCAGATCCGCGAGCGGCACGAGCAGATCGAACCCTTCGGGCAAAGCCTTCAGGCCGTCTTCGAGAACCGCGATGGCTGCAGGCGTGTTTCCACGCGACATCTCCAGCCACGACAGACTGCGAATGAGTCGCATGTCACGTGGATACAGCGACAGCGCATCTCGCAGAACCGCCTGTGCGGCGGCGATTTTCCGATCGCGCTGAAGTAACTCGGCGAGCAGACCCGATGCCTCGGCGTGTTCGGGATCGAGTTCAAGCACACGCTGCAAATCGGCGACGGCCTTGGTTGTATCGCCGCGGAAGCCCGACTCGGATTCCTCGGACGTGAACGCCTCGAAGCGGGCGCGAATCAGATGCGCCTCGGGGCTTTGCGGCAGATTTTTCGCCATCTGATCGAGGACATCACGAGCACCTGCGGGGTCTTTCAGATTTCGCCAGATGAGCTGAGCGAGTCGTTGATAGCCAAGGATTTCGGCGGGTTCGTGCGTCACGGCGGTTTCGTAAGACTTGCGAGCTTCCTGAAGTTGGTTCAGTCCGGCCTGTGCTGCGCCGAGTTGCTGCCACAGCGCGGGCTCGGTTGGAAAGGCTTTCAGCAGTGCCTCGGCGTGCGTGATGGCATCGGAGTAACGGTTGTTCTTGAGGCACGCTCCGAGGGCCTCGCGGCGAATCGCGTGGCGTTCCGGATCGAGGCGCAGGATGCGGTCGTACAAGAAGATCAGTTCAGATTGCCCGCGACCGCCGACGGCGTTGCGTTTCTGGAGGAGATCGACGAGTTGAACCTGCGCCTCGATGTCGTCGGGTGAGAATTCGAGGTATTGCCGCATGTAGTGAATCGCGGTGTCGAGCTTGCCAGCTTCGGCAGCGCGTTCGGCCTGCGTTCTGAGTGCTGTGGGAATGCGGTCGGCCTGTACCGCATGGACGCCGACGAGTGCGCCGGTCAGGGCGATGACGACGAGGATGAATTTGAGGAGGAACCGCTTGTTGATGGTCGGCATGTGTCCCGCGTCCTGCGAGTCGATGAGAACATTGAGCGAATCGACCAGATGCTAAACCGGCGCGGCGAAATGAGGCAACCCCAACGTGTCGGCACGCCGAACGGGTGCAAATGTGTCATGGGGTGGCGCGAGGTCGCAGGATGACCGAGCCGAGCGAGAAAACGCCCGCGAAGAAAAGTGCGATGGCTCCCATCAGTTGCGTTGACGATTGCTCGCGGATCTGGAACTGATCCGCGTCTCCGGCGGGGTGTTGGGATGGGTCAGGCTGAGTAAACAGCAATGCCCGCGGTTCTGGTTCCTGCGGGCATTGGTGAAAGTCGATCACTTCTTCGGGGCGGCGGTGGACTTGCCAGCCTTCAGTTCGGCCAGCAGAGGACGAATGTTCTCGCTCGGCAGAATCCACGTCTCAACGCGGCCAGCACGAGCGATGTTCACGCCCAGAACCTTGCCATCGAGATCGACCACCGGACCGCCGCAATCCCACGGCGAAATCACCATGTCCGTTTGCAGCACAGCCGGGAAGCCCGTGCGACGACCCGACAATTCGCCACCCATCGCGTTCTGAATGTCGCCACGGCTCGGCTGCAATTGACCCGTCAGCGTCGCCTTGAACTCCTTCTCCTCGCCCTCACGCAATACCTTCAGCTTCACCGTGTCGCCGGGGCGGAGGTTCTCGAGCAGTGCCCGCAGCGTCTCCTGACCGGGGATCGTCTTGCCGTTCAGCTCAATGATGATGTCGTTCTTCTTCAACCCGGCCTTGGATGCGCCACCCTTCGCTTCGAGTTCCGAGATCTTCGCACCGATCACCTTGCCTTCCTTGTCCTTCTCGTCAACAGGCATGATGCCCAGGAAGCCGCGGTTCGCGTTGAGAATGATGTCATCGGGGAAGGTCAGCGGGCGTGTGCCGTGACTCACGATGCCGACAGCAATCGCGTCGCTCTTGTCGCCGGCGCTCGCGAGCCAGTTCCCAATCGGAACCTTCTTCGTATCGGCGAACGAGACCGGCACCAAGTCCTTCACGTCGATCTTAATCATCGCCAGGTCAGTGGGAACGTGCGTCGCCAGCGTCTTCGCTTCGTACTCCGTTCCATCGGAGAGACGCACCGACAGGGTGCCGCGAAGCTCGCTCGCCTTGGTGATGATGTAGCCGTCTGAGAACACAATGGTTCCGAGTGCGATGTCCTTGTCGTCGCCTCGAATGCGGACGGTCGATTCGTTCGCCTTCGCAACGACCGCCTTGAACGGAGCACGCAACTTCGGGTTGGTCGAGATTTGGGCTGAGGCCGGGGATGCCAAGGCGGCCAGCACGAGGGCGGCAGCCAGCGAGCGAGCAGTCATCGGTCGAGACTCCGGTAAAGTGTCAGTTGGGATGAGTTAAGCGGGAGAGGGGTTGTTGGGAGGTTGTGGTGGTGGCCTCGTTGCTCGTTGATTTCCAACAAACAACCACCCACCACCAACCCCGAGGCGAAAGACTATGCCCCTCTCTTTCCGAGGGTGACGGAGAGCGCGAGGATTTCGGTGCCGCGACGCACGGACAACTTGACCACATCGCCGGGCTTCTTGTCCTTGATGAGATCGCGGAACTTCTTCACGGTTTTGATCGGTTCAGCGTTGAACTTTGTGATTGTGTCGCCAGGCTTCAAGCCTGCTTTCGCTGCTGGGCCGTCTTCGTCCACCTCAACGACATAGGCATCATCGTTTTCGTCCTCGGCGAACACAACCCCGACCACGGCGGCAGGGGGTTTCGGTGCACGACCGATGACTTCACCCGCGATCAGTTTGTCCCAATCGACCACAAACTTGTCGGATGGCACGTGAACGTTCGTGGCAAGCGACAACCCGATTCGGCTGTGGATGCCAATGACTTTGCCATCGAGGTCGTACAGCGGACCCCCGGAATCGCCGCCGACAAGCGTGCAGTTCGAGACGATGAAGCCACCAGCAGTGTGCATCTTGTTCTTTTCTGGCGGTTGCATCTGCCCAAGCCGAGCAACCGGAGCGCGGCCTGACTTGGGGCCACCGGGATGACCAAGCGAAACAACCCACTGACCCGGCTTCACATCCGCAGACTTCGCCAGTGGGATGAACGGCCACTTCCCGTCGTTCGGTCCCTTATCAATGATCTTCACCATTCCGCTGTCCATCTTGTCGTTGATGCCGAGCGTCTTGCCTTTCACCCGCTTACCGTCGGACAGGATGATCGTGCAGTCTTTGTTCGGCTCGTAGCCCGACCCTTTCGGGTCGAACTTCGGCTCGCCTGCGATGACGTGTGCGGCAGTCAGGACGAGACCATCTTCGCTGACGATCACTCCGCTCCCAGCCCCAAACCCAATGGTGATGGCGACGGTGCAGGGGGTACACTTATCGACGACCGATTTGACGCGGGCTTCAAGCGCTCGCAGCTCATCCAGGTCTTCTGGCTGTGCTGTGCGTTTGGTTTCCCACTTGGTTTCAATTTTGGGATCGGCAGCCCAGTTGGGGCTGGAACCGACCAGAAGGGCCAGACCGAAAGCGAAACCGGCAATGAACCGGCTGATTCGTCGCGTTGTCATGGAGCAACTCCGGCTCTCGCGAGTGTGTAGCTATTGTTAAGAATAGCCTACTCTTGTCGAGGGTTCTACCAATCTCTCGGCTTCCGCAAAAATTCCGCGAACCGCGCGATGGGCGTCTGGGAGGATATGCCATTGTTCGCGCGCAAGCTGTCATGTTTCCAGCAGATGGACGAAATAAGTGTGAGAAAGCAACCACGGAAAAGAGAATGGCTGGGGTTGGAATGCGGAAAGTACGGGCTGGAGTTGGCTAAGCGGTCAAATAGTGATCGGTTTTGGTGCAATGTGATCGCGAAATGACCCCTAAATGGCAGCATCCCGCTCATGTGTGGTTGCGGCTCGCCAATACAAGGACGAGCCACAACCACACATGAGCGGGACGCTTATCGGTTCTCGCGTCGCTCTCACACGAGCGATTCGAGCAGATATTTCAGCTTTCGCACTTCGGGTTCGATCGGGAATGCGCTGTCGGCCACATCGCGAATGTCCACGGAAAGCGCACGGTCGTAGCGACACTGTTCCAACTGCGAGACCACGCGGCCAAACTCAAGTTGGCCTTGACCGATTCGCATCTGGAACTGTTCGGGCGTCGAACCCGAGTCGCGGAGCCTGACGTGTCGCACGAGCGGGAAGAGGGCATCATAATTCACCGCGCCGTGTGGCCCGGTCTGGTAATGGCTGGGGTCGATTGTCAGGAACAGTCCGGGAACTCGTCGGCAGAGTTCGGCTGCTCCAAGCGGGTCGGCCGTGATCGTGGCCGAGTGCGTTTCGACTGTGAGAATCACGCCTTCCGATGCCGTGACTTTAACCCAATCCCGCAGCCGTTCGACTTCGGCATCGAAGTCGGCACCCGCAAGCGCCGCAGGCACCGTGAGCAGTGGCGTCGATGAAACTCTGGCGAGTCGTGAAACCGCCCGGAGTTGTGTTCGTGCCACTTCGGGCGTGGCGTCGCCGATATCGAGGTGAATCGCGGCCAGCGGCAGATTCGCGGCCTTTAGCACCTGGGCGACCTTGCCGGGGTCGGCAGCGACCTCGGCCGGAGTCAGGTGTGGCCCGACTGCGTGGATCGCGAGATCCGCCTTGGTGAAACGCATCTCGCGGATAGTCCGCAGCGCGTCTTCCAGAGTGAGTTTGCAGAAGCTGAGCGTTGAACATGCGACGTACACGGTGTGGCCCCCCAACCCGTGAGAAGAAAACGCCGAGTAATCCGGTGTTCTCGTCTCGTGCCGCACGCTGTCGTGCGAATCCCCGACCGCACCAACTCCCGACCCCCGCCGGTGTAGCGCGTCCCCCAATCGAGAAGGGGCGAATACCCACTCTTCCGTTTCGATGCAAGGGGATATTTAGCCGAAATGTTCTCTTTCGCTGCTGCGAGCAAGACGCTAAATACCCGGCCCTTCCCAATTAGGTGGATGAGAACTCGGCAGGCCGCGTTCTCATCCAGTTCACGCGGGGAACCTGAATGTCGTTGCCCACTGCCGAATGGACCGCCGCCCTCGACCGAATGAATGATGCCATCACCCGGAGCCTCGCGGATCTGGAACGCCACCGAACAGAGTGGGCACCCGTTACCGACACGCCGGCTGAAGTCACTCAGCCCGGAATGTTGCTTGCGTGGCTGGAACGGCGACTCGGTCAGTGGGATGCCCGGCTCACGGCCTCGGCTGAACTCGCGGCGACGGTCGAGAAGCAACTCGATGAGCGTGAGGCGGCCGTGGGTCGCTGGCAGGAGATGTTCGGCAAATGGCGTGACCTGATAGAACAAGGGGTGAAGCCGGCGTCCACATCCGAGAGCGTTTCGTTGGGGTGATGTCATGTCCGACAAGTTCGCTGTGATTCTCCCCGCGGCGGGTAAGTCATCTCGTTTCGGCGGCATCGAGAAGAAGACGTTCACCTCGCTCGACGGTCGCCCCGTGTGGTTGCGATCGGCGGAGTTGTTCTGGACACGCGATGATGTCTCGAAGGTGTATATCGTGATCGCCCCGGATGATCGCGACGAGTTCCGTGCCCGGTTCGGGCATTTGTTGGTGTTCATGAATGCCGAAGTCGTTGAAGGCGGGGCGGAACGCTTCGATTCCGTGGCGAACGCTCTGGCTCGCGTGCCTGCCGATGTCGCTTTTGTCGCGGTTCATGATGCCGTGCGACCGCTCATCACGCCTTCGCTCATCGACACGATATTTGCTGCCGCGAAGAAACACGGCGCTGTTGTGCCTGGCGTTCCTGTCGCCGACACACTGAAGCGCGTCGAAGCCGAGACGAACAAGATCGTGGGCACGCAGCCGCGTGCGGGATTGTGGCAAGCACAGACGCCGCAGGTGTTCCGTCGCGATTGGCTCGCGGAAGCGTATGCTCGTCGAAGTGAGTTTCCTGACGCGATCACCGACGACGCTCAACTGATGGAAGCGCTCGGGCATCCCGTGTTCGCGGTCGCGGGGTCGTCGTCGAACTTCAAGATCACGACGAAGGACGATCTGGAGCTGGCCGACGCGGTGCTGAAAGCTCGCACAGCACGCAAGCCGGAACAGCGAGTCTCGGCCGGCCCCTACGACGACGAAGCGAAGTGGTAAAGCAACAGACTGGGGAACGATCTCGGTCGTTGGTTCACCCTGGAACCCAGGCCGTTGGCCTGGGATCGTTTCAAAACTCTTCCTGAATCGGTTTCACGACTGGCACGACTGGCGCAGGCGATGGCACCGACGCAGGGGCTTCCGCGATCTGTGCCGGTGCGACGACGTGCCGTAATCCCCAGCCCGCGTCGTCTCGCGTGGGGAAGTCGCTTCGGAAGTGGGTGCCGCGTGACTCTTCTCGTCGCAGAGCTGCGTCAATCATCAGCCGGGCGACCGTGAGCAAGTTCTGCAATTCCCAGCCGCCGCGAGTGTCGAAGTCCCGCGTCAACACATACCGACACCAGAACTCGACATCGTGCTGCGCTTCGAGCAACCTCGCACGTTCGCGAACGATGCCCATCTTCCGGACCATGAGGCTTCGCAACGACGCGGTCATGTCCGCGATATCGAGGCGGTCGTCGATCTCGTGCTTGGCGATGACATACTTCAAGGGAAGGGCGGTGAGGTTGTACCCCGACTTGCGAGCGGCATCGACTGCACCTTGGGCACACATGGTGCCATAAACCAACCCCTCGATGAGACTGTTCGACGCCAGCCGGTTCGCTCCGTGAAGGCCGCTTGAAGTCACTTCGCCAGCGGCCCAAAGTCCCGGAACTGATGTGCGGCCGTGCGGATCGACCGTGACGCCGCCGAGCATGTAGTGCGCACCGGGACGCACGGGAATCTTGTCCTTGGTAATGTCGAGTGCGAAGCCACGACACACGCGGTTGATGCCAGGGAAGCGACGCAACACCATCGCCGGGTCGAGATGTGACAGATCGAGATAAACGTTCGGATGCTGCGTGCGTTCCATCGTGCGGAAGATGGCTCGGGCCACGACATCGCGAGGAGCAAGTTCACAGCGAGGATCGGCAGCGGGCATGAACCGCTCGCCGTTCACGTCGCGAAGATACGCACCTTCGCCGCGAACCGCTTCGCTGATGAGGTAGCGGGCCGAACCCGCGACATACAGCACCGTCGGGTGAAACTGCATGAACTCCATGTCACGCAGCTCGGCTCCCGCACGGTATGCCGCCGCCATTCCGTCGCCGGTTGCCACGGGTGGGTTCGTGGTTTCGCGGTAGACCATGCCGCACCCGCCCGACGCGAGAATGACTTGCTTCGCCCAGATGATGAACCGTCCCATCCCGTTCCGTGACACGACAGCCCCGACGCATTGCCCCTCGTGCGTGAGCAAGTCGATGGTGAAGGTGTCGTCCCAGAGTGTGACGTTCGGCGTGTTGCGTGCGGTGGCGATGATGGCACGCATGACCTCGAATCCGGTCGAGTCGCCGAGTGCGTGAACGATTCGCCGATGACTGTGCCCGCCTTCGCGTGTCAGGGCAAGTTGACCGTCTTCGCAGTCGAACTTCGTGCCCCAGTTCACGAGTTGTTCGATCTGCGACGGCGCACCGTGAATCACCTGCTCGACGATGGCACGGTCACAAAGGCCATCGCCTGCGACGAGCGTATCCTGGATGTGGTTCTCGAAGGAGTCATCGGGAGAGCGAACGCCCGCGATGCCACCCTGAGCGTAGGAACTGTTGCTCTCGGTGATGCGGTCTTTGGTGACGACCAGAACGGAGAGATCGGCGGGAACTTCGAGGGCGGCTCGCAAGCCAGCGATGCCCGCACCGATGACGAGAATGTCGGTGAAGCGGTGGAATGTCTGGCGGGCATCGAACGAGACGAGATAGCGGTTAGCCGACATTCGGGACTTCCGATTTCAGATTTATGATTGACGGTTGCCAGACAGTCGGCTGTTCTAGTCATTCAATCATCAATCATAAATCTGAAATCATCAATTCCAAGGGTCACTTCTTCTGTTGCAGTTTACGCAACTCTTCAGCGAACTTCCGCTTTGCATCGTCGAAACCGGGCGGAGCGTACACAGAACCGGTTCGATTCGCACCCTTGCCGATGTCGTTCAGGTTCGAGTCAACGCCACCCGCGGTGCTGAGCTTGATCGTCGGTTCGCCAGCGGGTGCCGGTTGGT
>JAIOPV010000092.1 GCA_021413735.1 Planctomycetota bacterium | reverse complement strand
GGAGAGTGCATCTTCAGGTATTGTGTATCTGGCCCCCCTGACGGGCGTGACGCAACTCGGTGGATTCCCACTCACGATTCTCACCGGCGGCGTCACACTCGCTGGAATTTGAAGCTACGCGATGTGCGATGTGACCTTGGTTGCAAACGAATTGCCGCTGGCGGTCGTCGATCTGATGGACGCGTTGCGTCCGATCACTCAGCCACCGCAAAGAGGACAATCCCATGCGAGTTCAGTTGGCCGTGTTTCTGTTGGTAATAGGCGTCACCGGCCCAGGTCTGTATGCCTGTAGCTGCAAGGAGCCACCGCCATCGAAGCAGGCGATGGAAGGCTCAGCCGCTGTGTGCTTGGTCGAGGTCACCAAACTCGAAGAGGAAGGACAGAACCGGACGGTGACGCTCAAAGTGGAGAAGTGGTGGAAGGGTGGCGACAAAGAAGAGTTGATCGTCTCCACGTCCAAGAACGGAGCGTCCTGCGGGTACGGCTTCGAGAAGGGCAGCAAGTATCTGGTTTATGCGAACGCGGGCGAGAAAGACAAACCGCTGCGTGTCAGCCTTTGCAGCCGGACGCGAACCGAGAAGGAAGCCGAGAAGAGCGGCGACTTCAAAGAACTCGGCGAGGGCAAGGCTCCCGGAAAATAACCGGAAACGCTCATCCGTTTCTGACGCCCGGACTGTTGATGCCTGACGGTGCCGCGGCGAGCCAAATCGTTTCGGTGCCATCGGCGTCGGGCAATGGTCCCGAGACGACCGGGCACCGCACGCCAGGCAACACTTGCACCGCGAAGATTTCATCCACACCCGTATTGAACACCAATCCCGCGACTTGTTTGCCGCTGCGTAAATCGACCACGGCCACGCCAGACTGTAATCGCTCGCGATGCTCCGCGATCGGGATACCGCTAAACACAGACGTTTCGCGAATCTTCGAGAGACCAATGAAAGCGAACGGCCCGTGGAACGCCAGTCCGCGAGTGTAGCCCTGCATGTGGGCCACCGGTTCCGCTTTGCCTGTGCCCAGATCCACTTGCGATAGCCGACCGTGGCCGGAGTCGAGAACCCAGAGCCGTCCGTCATGAAGACGCGGAGAATGTGGCATCGCGAACCCCCGAGCAACCGTGGCACCACTCGGAACGTCAATCAGACAGCCACTCGTCGCTTTGGTCGGTCGCCAGCCCCCTGGCGTGTCGCACTCCGCCATGACAGTCACATAACGGGGTTTGCCGTTCTCCATCGCGAGGCCATTGAGGTGACAGCGGTCCTGCGCGGCGAGCATCGAGATGAACGGCGGTTGCCAACGCGGGACGAAACTGAACTCGCCCTGGATCGTGCACAGACACGAGAACAGCGTGTTGACCACCCACAATTCGTCACCGGCCCAGGCCATCTCGTGTCCGTGAATCATGCCCGTGAAGTGTGCCGAGCGTGTGAGGTAGCACGCATCGTACTTGCCGGCTGGTTCCACCCTCGCAGCGATGTCTGGAGCGGAACGCAAATACCAGATCTGCCGCCGGACACCCACGGCGATGCGGCCCGGTTTCACGGCAACGCCCATCACCTGATCGAAGTTGTAGAAGCCGATGTCGATTGCACCCTTCGACACACCGATGGTGAGGAGTTTGCCGGCTTGATAGGTTGTCACCAGTAAGGAAGCCCCCAGACTCTCCAAGAGGCCGACAAAGCC
The DNA here is from genome assembly GCA_021413735.1 of Planctomycetota bacterium. Classification (GTDB taxonomy): domain Bacteria; phylum Planctomycetota; class Planctomycetia; order Gemmatales; family Gemmataceae; genus Gemmata. The sequence continues at coordinate 11,738 of JAIOPV010000092.1, read as the reverse complement.
TGGCGTGTACTCGAAGTTGACCGCGGTATACTTGGTCGGTGTGGCGGGGGATGTCGAAGCTGGCTCTTCGGAGGGGGCCACGGACGCTCTCCTGATCGCGAGACATAAACCTGTGATGAGTTTCCGTCACACTACTGGGGTTTCGGTGAGCGAACAAGCACGAGTCCATGCGCAATGTCGCGGGCTGATGGATCGGAGACCCAAATCGTGAACGCTTCGGAGTTGCTGCGGCAGGCGACGATTCACCATGAAGCTCGCCGATTCCACGAAGCAGAAGTGATTTATCGCCAACTCCTGACTGCCGACGCCGGTCACGCGGACGCCTGGCACGGCTTGGGGCTTATCGCCCTGGCCGCGGGTCAACGTCTTGCCGGCATCGACTGCTTCCAACGGGCGCTCACCCTTCAACCCAACAACAGCCGCTTTCGGGAAACGCTGCTGCGCTGTCAGTCGCCACCGAGTGATGATGTGGCATCGCTGAACTCGCAGGGGATTGCTCACGCGAAAGCCGGTCGATTACCTGAAGCGCTGGCTGCGTTTCAGCGTGCGATCGAGTTGCAGCCGGAACATGCTGGGGCGCACAACAATCTCGGCAACGTGTTCAAGAAGTTGGGTCGATTCGACGAGGCTATTCAGTCGATCACGCAAGCTGTGCGGCTCGATCCCACCGCTGCCGATCTGCACGTGAACCTGGGATATCTTCAGCGTCAAATGGGTCGCCTCGACGCTGCGGGCGCGAGTCTTCGGCAGGCACTTCAACTCGAACCTCGTCGGCTCGATGCACTCAAAGCGCTCGCCTCCACTCTGTTCGATCTCGGGAGTGCTGCCGAGGCGGTTGTTGTGCTCCGCGAATGTCTGACGATTTCGCCGCATGACGCTGACACGCTCAACGATCTGGGCAACGCACTGCGGCAACTTGAACGCCACGATGAGGCGGTGACCTGCTACCGTGAGGCGCTGAAATATCATCCGAATCTCGGCGCTGTTCCGGCCAACCTCGCCAATCTGCTCTCGGAAGAAGGCAAGACCGATGAAGCCCGGCAACTCTACGAGCAAGCCCATCGACTGCGACCCAGCCCGATGTTTCGAATACTCTCCGAAACGCAACTCCCGGTGATTCCCGATTCGATCGAGCAACTGGAATCAGTCCGCACACAACTCAGCGAGAACTTGCGACGCCTCGCGGACGAAGGCGTCAGCCTTGATCCGACGCAGGAGTTGATGCCGACCCACTTCTACCTTGCGTATCACGGTCGCAACGATCGCGATCTTCACAAGGCGTTCGCACGACTCGGCGACGGTCCACGTCGGCTGAAGATTCAGCCCACAGCGGCCCGCAAGAGTGGGAAGATCCGTGTCGGGTTCCTGTCGAAATATCTCCGCACGCACACCATCGGACAGCTCAACCACGGCTTGATCGCCGGGCTGTCCCGCGATCAGTTCGAGGTGACGGTTCTGTCGATTGGTCCACCGGATGAGGGACTTGGCCGGCGTATCCAACAAAGGGCCGATCACTTTCTGGTGTTGCCACCGCAACTGGGTGCGGCACTGCAAACGGTCGCCGCGTTGGGGCTGGACATTCTCCACTTCCCCGACATCGGCATGGATGCGCAATCTTACACGATGGCGTTCAGTCGAATGGCCCCGGTGCAGTGCGTGGGTTGGGGCCATCCCGTCACCACCGGGCTGTCGACAATCGACTACTTCATCTCAAGCGACACCGTGGAAATTCCCGCTGCCGACGGTCACTACACCGAGAAGTTGGTTCGGCTGCCGCGGTTGGGTGTCTGCTATGAACGCCCCGTGCTGCCGGCTCAACGCAAGGATCGCGCCGCGTTCGGCTTGCCCGAGCACGCCCATCTTTATCTGTGTCCGCAGACGCTGTTCAAGTTTCACCCGGAGTTCGATGCCCTCCTCGGCGGCATCCTTCGCAACGATCCCGCGGGTTTGCTCGTGCTGATCGAGGGACGCTCTCCGCACTGGACCGAACGCATCCGACAACGGTTCGGCCGAACCCTCGCCGACGTGCAACACCGCATCTACTTCGTGCCCAAACAGAACCGCGACGACTTCCTGAATCTGCTGGCGATTGCCGACGTGATGCTCGATCCCATTCACTTCTGCGGCGGCAACACTTCGTATGAGGGGTTCGCGTTGGGTGTGCCGATCGTGACGTGGCCCTCGGAGTTCCTGCGGGGTCGGCTCACGTTCGCGATGTATCAGCAGATGGGGTTGCTCGACCTTGTGGCGAAGGATGGTGAAGACTACGTGCGGTTGGCCGTGCGGTTGGGCACCGATGCCGACTATCGCGAAGCAATTCGTTGCCGCATTCGCGAAGCATGCGGTGTGCTGTTCGAGGATGTCGCGGCTGTGCGTGAACTGGAGCGGTTCTTCGCATCCGTCGTGAAATGAAGTGATAACTCGCGGCCCTCGCTTGGCGTTCGGGCTCGGACAAATCCCCTCTCCCCAGATTTTTGGGTGAGGGGAACTGCTATCTTTAATGTCAGCGGTAATCCGTTCATTCCGCTACCCGTTCTCAAGAAGAGTTCGCAGGCTTGCTCGTCTTCTCGTTTTTATCCATTTGCGTCGCGCCACTTGTCCGTAATTATCTCAAAGAAGCATTACGCAAGTGTCCTCCCTGAACTCACTCTCCTCAACCGAGCGAACCGGTCATGATTTCATCTCGCCCATCTCGCCTCCAAGTGGAGGAGTTGGAAAGCCGAACCCTCTTCGCCGCGTCTCTGGCGCTGGACATCAACCCAGGTGCCTCAGGCTCAAATCCTGGCGGCAGCTCCCTCTCGCTGGAAACGAACATCGGTGGGTTGCTCTTCTTCGGGGCCACTGATGGCACCCACGGCCGAGAGTTGTGGAAAAGTGACGGAACGGCCGCGAATACCGTCCTCGTCAAAGACATCAATCCAGGTGCCGGCGATTCGAATCCGTCTCGGCTCACGAATGTGAACGGCACGCTGTTCTTTCGAGCCGATGATGGGGTCAACGGCCCCAAATTATGGAAGAGCGACGGCACCGCGGCCGGCACTGGTTTCGTTCAAAACCTCGATCCCTCGTATCTGACGAATGTGAACGGCACGCTCTACTTCCGTGCCAACGATGGCGCCTATGGCTACGAGCTGTGGAAGAGCGACGGCACGGCAGCTGGCACTGTGATGGTCAAAGACATCAACCCAGGCTCTACCAGCTCTTCGCCGCAATACCTGACGAACGTGAACGGCACGCTGTTCTTCCGAGCCAACGACGGCACCAACGGCTCAGAGTTGTGGAAGAGCGATGGCACCGCAGCTGGCACCGTTCTCGTCAAAGACATCCGATCGGGTGCCAGTGGTTCCAGTGCTCAGAACTTGACGAATGTGAACGGCACGCTGTTCTTCCGAGCCAACGATGGCATGCACGGCTACGAGTTGTGGAAGAGCAATGGCACATCGGCCGGCACTGTCCTTGTCAAAGACATCACCCCAGGCGCCACGGGATACCTCGGATACGGACCAGACCAACTCACGAACGTAAACGGCACGCTATTCTTCGAGACGGATGACGGCATCATTGACACTTCGTTGTGGAAGAGTGACGGCACCGAGGCCGGCACTGTTCTCGTCAAAGACATCGCCTCGACGCAACTCGTTGCCGTTGGGAACACGCTCTTTTTCAACGGCGACGTCGCGAACCAGCTTTGGAAGAGCGACGGCACACTCGTGGGTACGGTCCCGGTCAAAACCATTGGACCTGCAATCGGCGATCCCGGCCCGCAAAGCCTGACGAACGTGAACGGCACACTCTTCTTCCGAGCGAACAATGGCGTTACGGGTGGCGAGTTATGGCAGAGCAATGGCACCGCAGCCGGCACGGTTCTCGTCAAAGACATCAACCCTGGCGCCAGCAGTTCGGATCCGAACTTCTTTTTTAACGCGAATGGCACACTCTTCTTGAGTGCCAATGACGGCACGCACGGCAATGAGTTGTGGTCCACCGCGTCGGGCGGAACAACGACTTCTGCGATCTCCGCAATCGGCGGCGCCGACGGCAGCGTTCGCATTGTCGATGCAAATACTGGTTCGGTCCTCGCAACTGCTCATCCCCTGGATACCGGAGGGGTGCCATACACCGGACTCGTTCAGGTTGCACTTGGCGATTTCAACGGCGATGCCGTGCCTGATCTTCTGGTTGCTGCTGCGAATCCCAGCGGTGCGGCTGGCCTGAACGCGGCCAAGGCCGGCAAGGTGTTCGTCTACGACGGAGCTTCGCTCGCCAAGGGCACGGTGCCAGCTACGCCGTTCCGCACGTTCACGCCGTTCGCCACCACCGACGGACCTGCTGGTTCGAGCGGTGCGTTCATCAATGGCCTGAACATCGCGACAGGCGACGTGAATGGAGACGGCACGGTCGATCTGATCGCGGGTAGCCGTGGTGGGAATGGGTCAGCAACCGGCGGATTAATCGAATATGGTCGGTTGGTGGTGATAGATGGCAGTTCACCGGCCGGCAGCAACAACGTCATCGGCGGAATCCAGAAGCCGTTCGGAGCCAGCTACCAAAAGGGTGTGGTGGTGGCAGCTGGCGATGTCGATGGTGTTGGGGGTGTTGAAATCGCGGTGACTCGGGGCGGTCCTGTTGCAAGCTCGAATCCCACGGTTCAGCAGATCAAGGTGAAGGTGCTTCAACTTCAGGGCGGGGCGTTGACCGAACTCCATCTGTCGGCGGACGGATCGACATCCTTCGCGCCATTCGGAGGACTGAGCGGTGCGGCGAAGGCCATCAATCGCGATGGTCGCGTGACTTTCGTCGACAGCAATGGGGATGGGAAGGCGGAGTTGGTGTTTTCGGCTCTCGATCCGTTGACCAACGCCGCGAACAAGCAAGTGCGTGTTGGCGTGTTTTTGATCAATGTGGCAGCCACGAGCGGAGCGGCAACGATTGTCAGCACGGGATCGGACGCGGGAACCTACTTGACCGGCTCGGCAGTAGTGGATCACGCGATCACCCACGTCGCGGGGACGGGCAACCAGAAGAATCTGGCGCTGGCGACGGAGAGCGCATCTTCGGGCGTGGTCTACCTGGCACCGCTGACCGGAGCTGTGCTCACCGGCGGCTTCTCGCTGACGATTCTCCACGGCGGCATCAGCATCGACGGAATCTGACGCTTGGGCTGGATGGACCGCGTTCGATTCGCTTCTTGCGTCGTTCGCGGTTCATCGCTCCGCACATCACAATCCGTCGGTTCACGTCGCTCATTCGGAGTCGCGGATGCTGGCGACGAGTTCGAGGTGTTGGAGAAACGCCTCGGTGCCGCCGCATGCCTGAACGGCCTCGGCAGCCTCGCGAGCGTTCTCGACTCCACCGCAAAGCCCGACGATCTTGTTCACGAGAGCGACGTTCGCCAGCACACCGGCCAAACCGGGTGATGCCGCCGCAACCACCAAAACGGCTTCCGATTCAACCGGAGTTGCCTTCGGCGGTGTGGTCTCGCGTGCGGCCGTTGGAGCGAGCTTCGTCGCAGCCGCGACCTTTTCTCGGATTGAGTTTCGCTGGTTGTGAATCGAGTGTCGAATCTTCTCGTCGGGTACTCGCAGCCCTCGAGCTTTGGCGAGACGGATCGCCTCCTCTGCCTTGATCTCGGGATCGTTGGTCAGGATCTCACGAACGACGCCACTGGTAGTCAACTCGGCCATGATGAACTCTCATGTTGTGTGGAATGAAGGGCTCTGAAAGTGTGTTGTCGCCTCCAGATCAACTCACGACAACCTCACGTTTGAGGATTCTGCGGATTCTGTCACCTGCGCGGTTTGGGTGGTAACGGACGTGCGGAATGTGAAGGGGCAGCGAAGAGTTGCGTCACTCTTCGATTCGCAAGCGAGGACCGAAGCGTTCGTGGAGTGCCGCCCGCGTATGGGCATTGAACTCGATTCCCATCAGATTGAGATCCCGGAGATTCGCGAGATGCGGACTTTCAGCCAGCGCCCGAAGCCCGACGTCGGTGATGCGATCGCCGGGATCTGCTCCGGGTTGGTCGTAGTGGTTGTTGCCAGCAAGGTGAAGCGTTCGCAGATTCGTAAACCGTTCGCATGCCGCAATTGCACGAAGCGATTCATCCGTGAGGTAGTTCTGCGACAGGCCGAGCCACGTCAGCGAGTTCGCCCACTTCGCCCCGCACAACCCCGCGACACCAGCATCGCGGAAGTAGTTTTCGCCAACGTCCAGCACACGCAAGTTCGGTGAGCCGGTAGCCTTGAACAGCGGCTCCAGTGAGTTCTCGGGAACCGTGCCGTTTTGCATCCGCAGCTCTTCTGCCTGGGTCCAATACCGCGACGTGGCCAATGCCCGAATGTTCGCCATTGCGCTGCCACAGCGGTTCAGGTTCAGCACTCGCAAATCTGCCAGCGATTTTTGACGCAACACATCTTCGAGCGAGATCGCACCGAGCGGCGTTCCCGAGAGGTCGAGGCTTCGCAGCCGACAGCGGCCATCGCGGAAGGCGTCCCAGCCGTCCGGTTCAATCTGGTTGTCCGATATGTCGAGCGAAGTGAGTTCTTGGCAGCAGTCGCTCATTAATAGATTGCGAATGTCCTCAGCAGCGAGCTGACAGGCTGATGCGGTCAACTCGGTGAGTCGTGTGGTGGCGAGAGCGTGAATCAATTCCGATGCATCGAGGCGATCCCCGTCGTAATTATTCCCGCCACCAACCCGCAGCACTTTCAGTTGCGTGAGGAATGGCGAACGCTCTAAAATTCCTGGGAGATAGTCGAGACCCGGTCGGTAGGTGAGGACGAGTTCCCGCAACCGTGAGGAATCGGCTCGCGTGAGGAAGCGTTCCAGTTCACCAATCGCCGTGTACCACGGTGAAAGGTCGAGCGATTCGAGCCGCGAAAACCAGCCACGGCGTCCCGCTTCGACCAAATCCTCGGGCATGTCGCCTTGCGAAGACCCCACCCGCCAGCGACGCACGGGGTTCGCCGCACACAGGTCGGAACCTTCGTTCAACATGAAGCTTGGCGTCGCGAAGACGTCATCGACGAACCCCCGCACGAATTGCCAACGGGTTAGTCCGTCGGAATCGGGAGGCACGCCGAGCCAGCGGGATTCGTTCTCGGCGAGGAGTTCGTGTTCGCGTTCTTCAAGCGGACGACGTGCCGGATCGGTTTCGGAAGTGTTAGCGAGCGCAACCTGAACCCGGATGAATTCGCCGCGTGCTGGGTCGCCTTCCTCTTCGACGAGGTCGGCGTAGACCAGGCGCACGGTATCATCTTCCGGCGTTTCGCGGATCGTCCGCAGGAGGGCGGCTTCGGTAGACATGCCCACATGGTAACGTGAGCGACCGAAGTGGAAAAGGATGGCAGGTCTCGTGAAAGCTCATTGCGAGCCACGGGGTTTATCCCCGTGGGTTTTAGAGTTGCACAAGACCACGGGGATAAACCCCGTGGCTCGCCTACAGCAGCGCAGGTCCGTTCGGATCGATCGCGGTGACACCAGGGAACGATTTCAGCACTTCCACCGCTGATTGGTAATCGTTGTAGTGCTCGAAGAATGGGTCGGGATCGTCGGTCCACACTTCGATTCGGCGATTGCTCTTCGCCAGAACTTCCGCGTCGGCTTGCTCGAAGCCCGCGATCTTGTCCGTCAGGCCGACCGTTTCATCCGGAACGTGTGCCCCGGTCACGTCGGCAATGTTGAGGGTCCAGTTTCCTTTGGAAACGGACACCAAATTGCCATTGCGAGCCGCGGATGAGCCTGCGATTTTCGCGGTCAATCGCTTCGCGGCCGTGTCGAGGTCGAACTCGGTTTTGGGGAGGAGTAAGCCATATGCACGATACATGATTCACCGGGTGTCGGAGATCGGGATTCGGGAGTCGGGAAGAACGATCTGTCCGCTCTTCATCCGGTATACCCGATCCCCGACACACCCGACATACCCGATCTTAAGCCCGGACCACTTTTTCGCGACCCGCCGACACTTTCTTCGTCGCGTTTCGTGTGTCGATCACGAGCGGGCTGTGCTTCACGATGAAGTCGTAATCGAACGCCGTGTGATCGGTGGAGATCAACACTGCGTCCTGACTCGCCAGGAATTCAGGCGTCAGTGGCGTGCTCTTCATGCTGAGGTGCGGCCAGTGACGCATCTTCGGCAATTCCGGAATGTGCGGGTCGCTGTAGGTGACGTTCGCACCCTTCTTCAGCAGCAGGTCCATCAACTCGAAGCCCGGCGATTCACGCGGGTCGTCGATGTCCTTCTTGTACGCCATGCCGAGGATTAGCACGCGGCTATTCTTCACCGACTTGCCAGCGTCGTTCAGCGAATCGGCCACTTTGCTCACCACGAACGCGGGCATCGCCGTGTTCACTTCGCCAGCCAGTTCGATGAACCGCGTGTTGAAGCCGTAGTGCTTCGCGATCCACGACAGGTAGAACGGGTCGAGCGGGATACAGTGACCGCCGAGGCCAGGGCCAGGATAGAACGCCTGGAAGCCGAACGGTTTCGTCTTCGCCGCGTCGATCACTTCCCACACGTCGATGCCCATGCGGTCGTAAAGCACCTTCATCTCGTTCACGAGCGCGATATTGATGGCGCGATACGTGTTCTCAAGAATCTTGCACGCTTCCGCGACTTCCGGCGTCGAGACGCGAACCACGTTCGGCACGACGGCGGAATACAGCGCACATGCGACGTCGCCGCTGCCTTCGTCGAGGCCACCGACGACCTTCGGAATGCTCGTCACGGAGTAAGTGGCGTTACCCGGATCTTCGCGTTCGGGGCTGAACGCCAGGAAGAAGTCGCGACCGGCTGTGAGACCGCCGCGTTCGAGAACGGGCAGCACGACGTTCCGCGTCGTCGTTGGGTAGGTAGTGCTTTCCAGCACGATCAACTGACCCGGGCGCAGCTTCGCGGCGATGGCGTGTGCCGAGTTCACCACGTAGGTCAGATCGGGTTCACGCGATTCTGTCAGCGGCGTTGGCACGCACACCAACACGGCGTCCGGTTCGTTGAGGCGATCGAACTTGTCGGTGGCCTCGAAGCCGCCAGCACGCATATCCGCGATGACCTTATCGGGGATCTGCTTGATGTACGAGCGACCCGCGTTGAGCTTCGCAATCTTTCCGGGGTCGATGTCGAACCCAAGCACGCGAATCCCGGCAGCCGTGAAGGCTCGGGCAAGTGGTAATCCAACGTAGCCCAGTCCGATGATACCGACTGTGGCTGTCTTGTTCTTGATGCGCGTGATGAGCGCGGTAGTTCCGTCCGACATGCGTTCCCATCCGTCCGTGGAGCGGGGACTGTGCCATGAGCGACGCGCGGATGATGCCCCGGAACGAGCCGACGTGTCAATGCTGGTTCCACGGAACAGAATGGAACATCAGTAGCTCACATCCAACCCGACGAACGGCCCGTGCAGAAGCAGGTTGCCGTTGGTAGTGAGTGTGCTGGCGGTGCCCGGAACAGGCAGCGTCGTCGCGGGCACTGCCATGTTGGGTGGAATGAACGATCCCTGAACAGGCACGAACGATTTCTGGATCGCGGTCCCCGTTGCGAAGAGTTGCGTCGGTGCGAGAGCAAGCCCCTGCACGAACAACACCTGATAGCCCGCACGAACCTTGATTCGCGATGTCACTCGCACCGTTGTCGCGAGGCCACCTTCGTAAAGGCTCGCGAAGTCCGTGCTGCCACGACCGGATGCGAGCACATTGGTCGGGCTGCCACCGGTCACAAGGTTCGCACCGTTCGTCGTGTACTGATTCGCATTGTTCGCGAAGATGCCGACCTTCCCGTTCAGTGCGAGGCCGAAGCGATCGTTGAACCACGCTCGCCCGACTTCTGCCCCGATCTGGGCACCGAACAGGTTGTTGCTCGTCGTCGTGCGGGTTTGTTCCACAATCGTCTGATTCACGGGCGGCGCACCCGGTGGGAAGGGGATATTCGGGAACGTCTGGAAGCCCGTGAGCGTGAACTGCTCCGACAAGTTGAAGTACCGGATGCCGCCGAGGACCGACGCGTTCCAGAAACCGAAGTTGAACGACTCCCGAAGGTTCGCCTCGACGCTGTTCACATGCGAACTGTACTGGCCGGTAATGCTCGTGTCGAAACTCTTGTTGCCATAGATGATCGACGTGCCCAGATACGGCGAGTTCGCGAACGGCGGATCACCGGCACGGATCCCGGCGACCTGGTTCCACTCCTGAAGCCCAAAGTAACCCAGTTCGATGCTGGTGTTGTCGATGATTCGGAACCCCAACCGCACCCTCAGGCCTGGTTGGGCCGCGGGATCGCTCACGTTCCCCAGAGTGAGGACAGGGGCACCAAGGAGCGGAACGGGTTTGAAGTTTGAATCGAGAGCTACCGTTTGGGCCAGAAGCGAATTCTGCGGATAATCGCGAGCCAGCCACAGTACATCGACGCTGGCGTACAACCGCGAATAACCGGCCGCGACTGTCGTCGGGGTGCCAATGACCGTCGGTTGCAACACGGAAGCGTCTTCGGGTGTCACGGTGAACGACGGTCCAGCGAGTGACTCTTGTGCGTTGGCTGGCGTTGCAAAGCAGGCTGCGAGAATCACCGCGATAACACGGTCCTGCCAGCTTCGACGGCGCATGGGCTTTCTCCAACAGCACGGCAGATTCTTCTCTCGAAATCGGTTGTTCGACCATTGCTCCTGAAATCTTTCCGCATCAACCAGAATAATCAGCACATATTGCCCCTCTCGCGGGTCGCGTTCATCTTGAATGATTCCTGATGGAATCTGGTAACAGTTGGGTAACCGCGCCCTTGAGACTGCTCCAACCCGCTGGTAGGCTATAACCGGTCTTCGAGTAACGGTCTGAGCAACCTCTCCGATCAATCCCAGAGGCACCCATGCGCCGCACCTCTACTTGGCTCGTCATTGCATCGCTGATGGCCGGGGTTGTCGGAATCGGAATTGGAGCGAACGAGAAACCACTGATCGAAAAGCCGGCAGCGGCACCGTTGCCTCCCGACGTCGAAAAGCCCGTGGTGTCCGCGGCGGTGCCGGCTGTCAAAATCGACCCTAAGATCGCACAGATGCTCGTCGATCTCGGTTCCGACGACTACCGCACTCGCGAGAAAGCTGGTCGTGATCTTGCAGCGCTCGGCGAGAAGGCTCTGCCCGGCATGAAGTCCACGCTGCTCTCAACCGACAACCCCGAGGTTCAACGGCGGCTCATTGTCCTCGTTCGCAAGATGGAAGTCGAACGGCTGGTTTCCCCCAAGCGTGTGACGATGAGCGTCAAACAGAAGACGGTGAAGGACACACTCGACGAACTTGCAAAGATGACCGGCTACAAGATCGAGTTCAACGGCAACATGGGCAACGGCGAACCGAAACACGACTTCGAGTTCGAGAACACGCCGTTCTGGGTCGCGATCGACAAGGTGGCGGCTGCAGCCGGTTGCATCGTGGTTGCCGAATACGACGATGAAACGATTCGCGTCTACAACCAGGACACGATGAATCCATACGTGGCCTACGCCGGGCCGTTCCGGTTTCTGGCGACGAACATTCACTCGAACAAGAGCGTGCAACTTTCTGGCATCAACAGACGCGGTGGCGGCATGAACCGCAACGAAAACATGAGCCTGCAATTCCAGATTCAATCGGAGCCGAAGAACCCAATGCTCGGCGTAACGCAGGCCGAGGTCATCAGTGCGGTGGACGAGAACGGGGCGAGTCTGTTACCGCCGAAGGATCCGAACAATTTTCGCCAGGCGTTTTACGAGA
>JAIOPV010000081.1 GCA_021413735.1 Planctomycetota bacterium | reverse complement strand
GATGTAACTATCGACGCTGCCGACGCACATGAAGTCGTACCAACTGCCGACGGTGAAGCACGGCACGTTCATCTTGTCGAGGTGCTTCGTGCAGTCTTCGGCGGCCCAGTATTCGTCGTAAGTCGGGTGCTTGATCCACTCCTTCACGAGCTTGCGGTTGTCCTCGGGGTTGCGGCACACCGTGTCCATTTGCTTGAAGCGTTCGGGGCGGGTGGTGCCGCCGATGCGGTAGCCTTCGTGAAAGAGGCTCAACCCGGTGTCGATCATGTACTGAGCCTTCAGCGATGGCGGCTGCGTGACCGCGAGGAAGTTCTGAGCGAACCCCGCTTGCGAGCTGCCGAAAGTGCCGACCTTGCCCGTGCTCCACGGCTGTTTCGCGAGCCATTCCACGGTGTCGAAGCCGTCTTTTTGTTCGCCCCAACCGAGCGCCCGATAGCCGACCCACGTTCCTTCAGACTTGCCCGCCCCGCGGAAATTCTGGGCGGCGACGACGTATCCACCCTCGGCGAGTTTCGCGAAGCTCTTTCGCGTCGCGGCTGCGGTCAGGTCCGCGTATCGCTGTTCGAGCAGCACGGGCCACGGTCCTTTGCCCGGCGGGAAGTAGAGGTACACGGACAGCTTCGTGCCGTCGCGCATGGGAATCATCTCGTGCTTCTCGGTAATCGTGCCGAGTTCGACGGGCGGGTCCACGGCACTGACCGAAGTGCAGAGCCAGAGCGAGAAGAGAACAGCGGTGATACGCATGGTGAGTTACCGGAAATAAGTGTGAGGTTCTGGTTCTCTGCCCTCTCCCCTTGCGGGAGAGGGTGGCCGCGCTTCGCGGACGGGTGAGGGGTTAAGCACCAACATCTGTAACGCTTTTACCCCTCACCCGCTCACTTCGTTCGCTGCCCTCTCCCGCAAGGGGAGAGGGCGAAAACAATCTTCGCGCTTGCTCGTTGGTTGGGTTACTTCTTCGGAGTCGTTCCGAGGAAGCCGCGTTGCTTCATCCAGTCGGTGCAGGTGGCAGTCCAGCCGAAGCACGGACTGCCGGGACGCACGCCAAAACCGTGGCCACCACTTGCGTAGATGTGCAACTCGGTGTCGATCTTGGCGCGCTTCAGGGCGAGGTAAAACGTGACGCTGTGTTCGGCGTCGCTGATGGCATCATCCGAAGCGTGAACGAAGAACAACGGCGGGGCGTCGGCTGGAGTCTTCACCGTCGGCGACAAGCCATCGTTCACCTTGAAGTAGCCGGAATAGCACATGATGCCAAAATCGGGACGGCAACTGATCTTGTCCACGTCGTCGATGGGTGCGTAGCTGTGTTTCTCGAAGTTCGTACAGGTCGAACCGACGAGATGCCCGCCCGCCGAGAAGCCGACCATGCCGATACGTTTCGGGTCGATGCCCCATTCCTTCGCCTTGCTTCGCACGAGGCTGATGGCACGCTGTGCATCCTTCAGCGGACCAGCGGGCGGCACGCCTTTCTCGTCGCCGGGTCGTCGCGGACAGCGATACTTCAGGATGATGCCCGTGATGCCGATCCTGTTGAGCCATTCGGCGATTTCGGTGCCTTCGACATCCCATCCAAGGTTGTGATAGCCGCCACCAGGCGCGATGAGCACTGCCGTGCCGGTGTCTTTTTCTTTCGCGGGCCGATAAATGGTGAGCGTCGGCTTGGTGACGTTCGTGAGCCACTTCGTCGGCTTGCCATCGACGAAATGCGGCTTTCCTTTAACCATCAACTCGAAGAACTTCTCCTCGCCGATTTTGTCGGCATCATCGCCCGCTGGCTTCCCCGGCCAGATGTCCACGACGAGCGGCAACTCGGCCGCGTTGGTTCTCGCCGAGAATCCGAGAATAAAGCCCAAAATGGCGAGGGGGAGTGTGCGCATGGCCGCGATTCCGGGGAAGGAGGGGCAACTGCAAGCGGCAATTCGGCGGGACAGCGACCCAGTATGCCACAACCGTCGGCGAGTTGCGAACAGGTTCTGATGGCATCGTTCCAGCTCAGGGCTTGTCGAGTGTTGCGCGAGCGCGTCATAATAGGAACACTCTCGCCAACCTCGACCATTCACGCCCCGAGGATTCACGGACATGCCTTCGCGTCGCTTTTTCTCGGCCATTCTGGCCGCTCTGCTGCTCGCGCTCATTGCCGACTCCGCACTCGCGCAAAAGCCGTTCGACGATCCCGTTCTCGAACGTATGCGAAAAGATATCTTCTTCCTCGCTGGCCCCGAATGCGAAGGTCGTGGCGTCGAAACCAAGGGCATCGAGAAAGCAGCCGACTACGTTGCCGATGCGTTCAAGCAAGCCGGCCTCAAGCCCGCGATGCGCGACGGCTCGTACTTCCAGCCGTTCAACATCACCGCTGGCGTCAAACTCGGTGCTCCAACCTCGCTGACGCTGCTCAACAGCACCACCGATGTGACGAAGGAACTGAAGTCCGGCACCGAGTTCAGCGTGATGGGTTTCAGCCCGACATCGAAGGCGAACGCTGGCCTCGTATTCGTGGGCTACGGTATCACCGCTCCGAAGCTCAAGTACGACGATTACGAGGGCATCGACGCCGCCGGCAAGATTGTCGTGATGCTGCGTCGCATTCCGCGCTATGGCGAAAAAGGCGAGAAGCGATTCGATACGAACGTCGCCACTTCCGACGAGAGCGAATACGCGCCGTTCGTGGCGAAGATCGAGAACGCAGTCGCACACAAGGCCGTTGGCATCATCATGGTGAACGACACGGGGGCGGGTCCACGCGATCCACTGCCGCAGTTTCTCAATCACGCGATGGGCACCGAACCGGCCCCCTTCCCCGTCATGTTCGTGAAGCGTGAGATCCTCGATCCGCTCCTCGCGTCCGGAGCGATTCGCACGGTCGCCGATATCGAAACGCTGATCGACAAGGATCTGAAGCCGCGCTCCTTCGAGATCAAGGGCTGGAAGGCCAACGCCGAAGTGACCGTGGAGCGCACGGAATTCAAGTGCAAGAACATCATCGGCGTGCTGGAGGGTGCTGGCCCGCTGGCCGATGAAACGGTTGTGATCGGGGCGCATTACGATCACGTCGGGTACGGCAACTTCGCGAGCCTCGGTGGACCTTCGGCTGCGGGCAAGATCCATTACGGAGCCGACGACAACGCGAGCGGCACGACAGGGCTGATCGAATTGGCTCGTCGCTTCGGAGCGATGAAAAACCGGCAGGGCCGGCGACTCGTGTTCATTGCCTTCAGTGCGGAGGAACGCGGCCTGTTCGGTTCGCAGTTCTATTGCAAGAACCCGCTATTCCCACTCGACAAAACCGCGGCGATGGTCAACATGGACATGATCGGCCGCACGAAGCCTGTGCCGACGGATTGGCTTGGTATTGGCGAGAAGAAGGATCGGTTGATCGTGTACGGCGTGGGCACCGGCGACGGCTTCGAGAAGTTGGTGGACCTTGCGAATGGGAAAACCGAGTTCAAGGTCAGCAAGATCGCGGCTGGCAGTGGTCCGAGCGATCACGATTCGTTCTACCGCAAGAAAGTCCCCGTGCTGTTCCTGTACACGGGAACGCACGGCGAGTACCACCGGCCAACGGATGTGCCTGAGAAGATCAACGTGCCGGGCATGAAGAAAGTCGCCGACTTCGTGCAGGTGCTGGCCGACGATCTGACCACACGCGATAAGCCGAAATACTTCGCGACGAAGGATCCCTGGAGCGACCCGACCGAGACGCGGTCGCCACGTGGCCCATCGGGTCCGAAACTGGGCGTGCTGCCGGACTATATGTATGAGGGCGAAGGCATGCGTTTGGAGGGTGTGTCGCCCGGTGGCGCTGCTGAGAAGGGCGGCATCAAGGACGGCGACGTGATTGTGGAAATCGGCGGCAAACCTGTGAAGAATGTGACCGGTTACATGACCGCGATGAGTGGCCAGAAGGCTGGCACGGCGGTTGAGGTGGTTGTGCTGCGTAAGGAAAAACGCGTGACCCTGAAGGTGACGCCGGAGTAAATCCGCAGAGTAGCCACGGATGAACACAGATGAAACACGGATAAGACCAATACAAAAGCAGAGAACCGATGTGTGAAAACCTGACATGTCCGTGTGTTGAGTTTCTCTCATTACAATAGTGTTCTTGTCTTGGTTTTATCCGTGTTTCATCTGTGTTCATCCGTGGCTCGTTTTTCTCTCCATGTATGAGGTTCCCGTGGATATCCCGCACGTTCAACTCGTTCGCCAGACTGCCCCGCAACCGAAAGTCACCGATGTCGCTGGCGAAGTGCGGCGGCAATGGCTCGCGTCCAAAACCGCCAAGCGCATCAAGCCCGGAATGCGTATCGCCGTGGCGTGCGGTAGCCGCGGCATCCAGAACTATTGCACCATCGCCAAGGCTACCGTTGATGCGATCAAGGAACTCGGCGCGAAGCCGTTCGTCGTCGCCGCGATGGGTTCGCACGGCGGAGCCAACGCCGCCGGTCAGCGCGAACTGCTCGCCAGCTACGACCTCGACGAAGCCCATCTCGGCGTGAGCGTCGTCACTGATATGGACGTGTCCGTCATCGGCACGAACTCGTGGAACCAGCCGGTGTACTGGGACAAGAACGCACTCGCGGCCGATGGCGTCGTCACGGTGTCGCGTGTGAAGCCGCACACCGATTTCCGCGGCAACTTCGAGAGCGGCATCCTGAAGATGCTCGTCATCGGACTCGGCAAGCGACACGGTGCCGATCAGGTTCATAGCTTCGGGCCGCTCGGTTTACGCGACATGATCCCCGCGGCAGGCAAGGTGATCGTGGAGAAGACACCGTTCATGGGTGGGTTGGCGATCCTGGAGAACGGCAACGAAGAAACGGCAAAGCTCGAAGTTGTGGACCGCGACGACCTGTGGACCCGCGAGCCTGAACTGCTCATTGAAGCCCGCAAGCTGCTCGGTCGCATGCCATTCAAAGCGCTCGACGTACTCATCATCGGCGAATGCGGCAAGAACTACTCCGGTGCCGGGATGGACCCGAACGTCGTGGGTCGAATGCTGATCGAGGCGTCGCCGGAAGTGGAAACGAACGATCCGAAGATCACACGCATCGGTGTGCTGGAGGTTTCGCCGGAGAGTCACGGTAACGCGACCGGAATCGGCATCGCCGATCTGACCACGAACAGGGCACTGAGCGGCATCGACCAGGCGGCCTTCCGCATGAACAATCTGACGGCACGTTCGCTGTGGCGAAGCAAACTGCCGATCGCGTTCGAGACGGACCGCGAAGTGATCGAAGCGTGCCTCGATACTTGCTGGCAGCCCGACATTCCGAATGTGAAGATGGGCGTGATTCCGAATACGCTGGAAGTTGCGGAAATGTGGATCTCGGCGGCGCTGGTCGAAGAGGCGAAGGCAGTTCCGCACCTCGAATTCGTGGGCGGACCGCAACCCTTGCCGTTCGACTCTTCGGGGAAGCTGGTGCAGGAGAAGCTGTTCCCGCACAGCGTTCGCGGCCGCCGCAGCAAGCATCATGCGTGATAAAGTCCAGCGAATCTGCCGCTGGACTTTTGAGCGTTCGTGGGTCACTTGAGCCCAAATTCGGCTGCCAACTTCTCGGCAGACGCCATCGCGCGGCTCATCGGGTACTGCTTGCGGAGTTGGTCCACGAGCGTCTGCATCTGGGTTAACGATGCCTTGTTCTTGCCCTGGAAGTCCGCACTGACCGGGTCGAAGCTACCGGGCTGGCCCGCAAGGAACGTCTCCAACTTCCGAAGCTGAGCAAGCACACCGCGAGCCCGCAACTCAACCGCCACAGCCTTGTCCTGCCGGAGTTTCGTCAGAAGCGTGTCGGCACTCGTTGCCAGCGGCGTTCCTTTGAAACGTGTCGCTATCTCTTCAGCCGCAACCAACGCGGCGACGGGGTCGTTCTTCTGCAATGCCTGCGCGTCCGTCAGGGCTTGTTGCCCCGGCGCGAGGATGGCGTCGGCCAGCTTCTTCGCGGCGTCTTTGACCGAGTCATCCGACGCCCGTGTTAGCGGAGCAACCTTCGCGTACACAGCAACCGGATCACCGCCCGCAGCGAACGCATCGACCACCGGTTTGAAGGCCGCTGGAGGCGTAGAGCCAAGCGACTCCCCCAGCAACTTCTGCCCCACGGCAATCCGGGCGGGCTTGTCGGCGTCGTAAGCAGAGCCGCGGAACACGCACTTCCCGGTAGTGTCGAACACCAGAGCGTGTCCGCCCGGCTGCGTCTTCAGCGTGCCCGGCATGTCCTTGTCCTTCACGAACGCCTTCTCCAGAACGGCGAACCCGTCACCCCGCTTCGCGGCCTCAGCCTTGATCTCGGCCGCAGTCTTGGTCGAAGAGAACGGTGCCACGACCACGACGCCGTAGGCTCCGAGCGTGTCGTGGATGCGGTCCAGGCGGTTGAGCGCGTTCGAGGAACTCCCGCCCCAGTATCCGATCACCACGATCTTGCCCGTCAGCGAAGCGGCTGTCGGCGCGGGGCCGGCAATCACCTCCCCGAACTTGACGTCGGCGGGCAGCGCGAGGTTGAGGTCGAACCGGTCACTGCCATCAGCTGCGGCGGGTACCGTCGCCGGTACGTCCTTCTTCGCAGCCCCGGCCCAGGCTGCTTCGATCACCTTGAAACTCGCCGGGTCATGCTTCTTGAGATCGGCCCGGTTGTAGGGGAAGTAGCGGAGCTTATCGAGATAGGCGCAGCTCAGTTCGGCGAAGAACTCGTGATCATTCGTGGCAACGTACTGGTCCTTGTCGTAGAGCTTCCGCTCCATTGCCTGCTGATAGGCGTTCTTGATCGCGAGGTTGTTGTTCCCGATCAGCTGGTCATGGACGGCGTGGGCGAACTCGTGAAGCAGGACGCAGTCGCCGCGGTCGGCCTTCGGTTGCCGGCCCTGTGTCAGCAACTTCAGCGAGTGAATGGTGATCGTCTTGGCTCGCAGCGGGTGCTTACCCTCGCGGACCATCTGGGCCGCGTCGCCGCCCATGTATACCGCCAGCGAATTCCCCTGACGACCGTTGCCGAGTTTCACCTGCTCGTCCCACTCAACCCAGATGACCATGCCCCGCATCAACTCGACCGTCTTCGGCGTGAGCACCTTCACCAACGCGGCACACTCCATCTGTAGTGCCTCCAGCGGCTTCTTCTCGTAGCCGGACACGTCCTGGGCGAGCGCCTCCTCCGAGATGAGGAACGTGAAGCCCTCGATCTTGTGCGTCTTGTACCCGGGAGCGAGTTCTTTCTCCTTCTTCGCCGGTGGCTTGGTGTCTTTCTTGGGATCGGCTGCGGTCTGCGATTGGCCGAGGGATGCCGTCTGAATGCAGGCAAACAGGAGGATGAGCATTTGGGCGGGGCGCATGCGAGGCACCTTGGGAGAGTAGTGCTGATGGAAGCCTGAATGATATAGGCGAACGAAAGCGACTCCAAGCGTGAAAGGAATGAAACAAGCCCACCCGTTGTCGGGTGGGCCTTGCTGGTTGTTGCCGCTTGCGGCGTAGCGCTCTGGATCGCTGCGCCGCAAGCGGCAAATCGAGGTCCGGTTCTTACTTGTCGCGGCCGGTGGTGGCACCGAGAGCGGCCTGAGCTGCCGCGAGGCGGGCGATGGGCACCCGGAACGGCGAGCAGCTCACGTAGTCCATGCCGACCCCGTGACAGAACACCACGCTGTCTGGGTCGCCGCCGTGTTCGCCGCAGATACCGACCTTCAGGTGCGTGCCGTGCTTCGCCTTGCGTGATTCACGGCCTTCCTTCACCGCGATCTCGATGAGCCGACCAACGCCCTTCGTGTCCAGCGACTGGAACGGATCGACCGGCAGAATCTTCTCCTTCAAGTACGTCGGCATGAAGCCCTTGATGTCGTCGCGGCTGAAGCCGAACGTCATCTGCGTCAGGTCGTTCGTGCCGAAGCTGAAGAACTCCGCATCGACCGCGATGTCGCCAGCCATCAGCGCCGCACGCGGCAGTTCGATCATCGTGCCGATCTGGTACTCGACCTTCGTGCCGGCCTTCTTGAAGCACTCTTCCGCCGTCGCGATGGCTCGCTTCTTCAGCAACACCAGTTCTTCCGACGTGCCGATCAGCGGAATCATGATCTCGGGCAGCACGCTCTTGCCCTTCTTCTTCACTTCAATCGCGGCCTCGATGATCGCCCGCACTTGCATGTCGCCGATTTCCGGGAACACGATCGGCAGACGGCAGCCACGGAAACCCATCATCGGGTTCATTTCGTGCAGTTCATCGACTCGCTCGAAGATCTTCGCAACGGTCGTGCCGATCTGCCGAGCAACTTCCTCCGCCCCCTTCACGTTGTCCTTCTGCGGAAGGAACTCGTGCAGCGGCGGGTCGAGCAAGCGAATCGTGACGGGCAGACCATCCATCGCCTCGAAGATGCCCACGAAGTCGGCCTTCTGGAACGGCTCGATCTTCGCCAGTGCCTTCTTGCGACCTTCGACGTCGGTGGCGAGGATCATCTCGCGAACGGCGGCGATGCGGTCGTCGCCGAAGAACATGTGTTCCGTGCGACAGAGGCCGATGCCTTCAGCGCCGAACTCGCGAGCTTTGATCGAGTCGGCTGGCGTGTCGGCGTTCGTGCGAATCTTCAGCTTGCGGCTCTTGTCGGCCCACTTCATGAGCGAAGCGAAGTCTTCGGTCATGGTCGGGTTGATCGTCTCGACCTTGCCGATCATCACGTCACCGGTCGTGCCGTTGATCGTGATGAAGTCGTGTGCCTTCACCACTTTCCCCGCGATCGTCACAGTCTGAGCGGCTTCGTCGATCTTGACCGCTTCGCAGCCGACGACGCACGGCTTACCCCAACCGCGAGCAACCACGGCAGCGTGGCTCGCCTTGCCGCCGGTGCTGGTGAGAATGCCCTTCGCCAAGTGCATACCCGCGACGTCTTCCGGGCTGGTTTCCTTGCGAACGAGCATGATCGGATCGTTCGGGTGCTTCGCGGCGTGTTCGACAGCCGCTTCCGCTGAGAGAATCACCTTGCCGCAAGCGCCGCCGGGGCTCGCCGCGATGCCCTGAGCAACCGGCTTCACCTTCGACTTCGGATCGAGCTGCGGTTGCAGCAGGTGGTTCAGGCTGTCCGGAGCGACACGCTTCACAGCGGTCTTCTCGTCGATCTTGCCTTCCTTCACCATCTCGACCGCGATGCGAACGGCCGCAGAGCCGGTTCGCTTGCCGGTGCGGGTTTGCAGCATGTACAACACGCCGTCCTGCACCGTGAACTCGATGTCCTGCATTTCCTTGTAGTGCTGCTCAAGCGCCTCGCGGATTTCGCAGAGCTGCTTGTACACCTTCGGCATTTCGTCGTTGAGCTTCGAGATCGGCTCTGGCGTGCGGATACCCGCAACAACGTCTTCGCCCTGTGCGTTGATGAGGTAGTCGCCGTAGAAGACGTTCTCGCCGGTGTTCGGGTCGCGGGTGAAGGCGACGCCGGTGCCGGAGCCGGTGCCCATGTTGCCGAAGACCATCGCCTGCACGTTGACCGCCGTGCCCTTCAGCCCGGTGATGCGTTCGATGCGGCGATACTCGATGGCCTTGTTGCCGTTCCACGAGTTGAACACGGCGTTGATGGCGAGATAGAGTTGCTTCTTCGGATCTTGCGGGAAGTCTTCGCCGACGTGCTTCTTGTAAACGGCCTTGTATCGCTTGACGAGTTCCTTCAGGTCGTCGGCCGAGAGATCGGTGTCGAGCGCCGCCTTCTTCTCGTGCTTCAGCGAGTGAATTTCGTGCTCGAACGCTTCGTGTTCAACACCCATCGCGGTGCTGCCGAACATGTCGATCAGTCGGCGATAGCTATCGTAGGCGAATCGGGGGTTGCCGGTCTTCTTCGCGAGACCTTCGACGCTGGCGTCACTCAGGCCGAGGTTCAGGATGGTGTTCATCATGCCTGGCATGGACAGTGCCGCACCCGAGCGAACAGAGACGAGCAGTGGGTCGGTGGTGTCGCCGAACTTCTTGCCGAAGGTGGCTTCGACCTTAGCCAGAGCCGCGTCGATTTCGGGGATCGCGGCTTCGGGGATTTTCTTCCCTTGTTCGTAGTAGGCAGCGCAAACTTCCGTGGTGATGGTGAATCCTGGCGGTACCGGGATGCCAATCTTGCACATTTCGGCGAGGTTTGCACCCTTACCGCCGAGCAGTTCCTTTTGCTTGCCGTCGCCGTCAGCAGTCTTGCCACCAAAGAAGTAGACGTGCTTACCGTTCATGTTCACCCACAGTGGAAAGGAGTTTCGCCACGTAACCGCGGCAGCATTTCGAGGTGTGTTTTACGGATGTAGGGCAAGTGCGGCAAAAGGTTCCGTTCGATCGTCGCTCAGTCGCCATCCGAGGCACTTGCCGAAAACACTCTCGCTTCTTTCCGATAGCCTCCCGGCACACGCACGAAGCGAGTGCGAGTCGCAGGATCACCGAGCCGCAGCTCCTTCATCAGAATCATCACTTGAGAAGGATCGACTTGCAGTTTGCTGAAGTCGAGATCGCCAACGAGACGGTACAGCGGCAACATATCCAGCAGACACGGCGGCTTGTGAAGCGATTCGACCCAACCCTCGTGGAATAGCTTCACGAACCGTGCGGGAAGCCCACCGATACTCTTCAGGCTGTAATTCGTGATCGTGAGTTGCAAGAAGCCCCTCACGAAATTGCCTTCGTAACTGCTCGGGAGCTTGCCGATCTGCTTCCACACCGCCGCGAGAGTTGTTGCCTCGCGTTCGACGGTTTCCTTCCAGGCGGCATCCTTCGCTGACATGCGAGCGAGTTGGCACTGAACGCGGATCAACGCCGCCCGCTCGGGTTGGTCGTTCTCTTCAAAGCAATCCGCGAGCACCAATCGCAACGTATCGTCTTCGGGTGCGGCGAACGCAGCACGGAGCAGCGATTCCTGATCTCGCGCCGTTGGTGCGGTCGTGCTTTCGGCTTCGGGGCGTGCCTCGGGATGTTCTGCCAGGTAGATCAGCAACGCGAGCGCATGTTTGCACGGTTTCTTGCGACTCGGGCAAGCGCAGGCTGATTCCAACCCGCCACGCGGCCCACGCTTCACGGAGACCTCGTAGGTTCCCGTCATTCCCTTGCAGATCGTCCACCAGCCTTTGCCATCGGCACGCGGTTCCACCTTGCCAAAGTCGCCCTGCGCGAGCACCTTCCTCGCTTCCGTCACGGATTTCGCATCCGGTGCCTTCGCTTCGATTTGCTTGACGTCCCACAGGTCGATTGGCACGACTTCCTCCTCAGCACTCGCGTAATCGCAACGGGCAGTCACAAGTTCCATCACGATACCACCGACAAGAGAAACCTCCATCTCCGCTGTGGTCGCGAACTTGGCTTCTCATCACCCGTCGGTATGCTGCCGATGCCTTACTTTTTCCTGCAATCAAACCCAGGCTCCCGTCGTCATAAGCACCGACCATCAAACGGGTTCGACACCTCTTTTGTCTGGCATGAATCGTTACCGGCGCATCGTTTGCAACTGCCGAGGCTCAACGGTCGCGAACCGAACGGTTGCTGGATTGCGGTACCCATCCAGCAGCATCGCGAACCAATGGTACGAGTTCGTTTCGTTGTTCTCCCAGAACGCGAACTCGGCAACGTTTTGACACCAGGAAGGACGCCAAGATGCGTAAGGTTACTCTCGCTCTCGCCGCATTCACGACTCTGTGCCTCGTGGCTGACACCGCTCAGGCATTCGGCCGTCGGAAACGCAATAATTGCAACACCTGCGGAACAGCAGCTGTTGCTGCCCCAGTTTCGACCGGTTGCGGTGGCTGCGGGGCTGTTGCTGGTGGATATCCAAGCTATTACCAACCCGGCATGGCTCAAGGCTACCAACCGAACGGCGTCACGCAGGCCGGCTTCATTCCGCCGACATCAATTCCAAACATTCTGCCTGCTCAAGCCAATGAAGTGAAGGTGCGGTTGACCGACAACAATGCCGATCCCGCGACCATCAACATCACAGCGGGAACCACGGTTCGTTTTGTGAATGACTCGAAAAACACCCGGATGGTCAGTTCGGTGAAAGGCGACTGGAGCTCGAACGATATCCCGGCAGGTCAGGAGTTCACCGCGACATTCACGAAGCCCGGCACGTTCGACTACTTCTGTGGGACTTCCACGAACGTCAAGGACATGAAGGGCACGATTGTCGTGAAGTGACAGCGAAGAAAACTGCTTTCCAAGTCTCGCACTCGCGGCTCACGGCCGCGAGTCTGCGTTTCAGGACTCGCGAACACATCAGCACGAACCCGGTTGCGCCCGCGGACCTCACCGCGACCGTCTACCTCGCACTCGGAATCGACCCGGCGACCGAGGTCAATGATGCGGTTGGTCGCCCGTGGAAGATCGCCGACGGCACGCCTCTTCGGCAATTGTTCGGGTAGAGGTGATCGCCAGTGGCTCGACACATCGTATCGTTGAGAACAGGGCCGGGGCCAATCCCCGGCCTTCCTCGTTGTCGCTCTTTGAAGTCGGTGGTATGGTTGGTTCGCGTGTGCGCCCATCTGGAGATTTCACCATGATTGCTCGCCGAGTCTGGACCGCGTTCGCCCTCCTGATGTTCCCTGGGTTTGTCGCGATTGCTGCCGACGATGCATACGGCGACCCCATCCCCGAGGGAGCGAAACTTCGCCTGGGGACGGCCCGGTTACGAAGCAGCGGCAACAGCCCAACCGCAATGACCCCCAACGGTCGATTCCTTGCCAGCAGCTTGCCCAACGGAACGATGGGTTTCCTGGATGCAAACGGTGAGGTCACGAAAGCAGTTCGCATTGATGGAGAATTCGGGATGGTACTCGGGTTCTCAGCCGACGCCAAACGTGCGCTCAGTAGCGGGTACCAGAACGTGTTTGTCTGGGACACCGGCTCGGGGAAAGTGCTCGCGAAAACAACCCGGAACGTGTTCTCAGGCGATAATAGTAGCTCGCTCTCCGCTGACGGAAAAGTGTTCGCTGTCGGTGGGACGAAGAGTTTCAATGACAAGGAAAAGGAAAAACTTCCGACTGCGGTCGTGTGGGATGTCGAGAGCAACAAGCAGGCGGCTTTGGTCACGCCTGCCCAAAACGAGGCGGTTTCCGTCGCTCTTTCCCCCAACGGGAAGCGACTCGCGACCTGGGGCTATCACTACGATCGCACTGCCAAGGAAGCGCCGAAGCCCGAGGTCGATCCAAGCCGACTTGTTCAGTTCTGGAACGCGGCCGATGGCAAGGAAACGGGCAAGGCTCGGCTCCTCACCGGCTCCAATCCCGCAACCGTCGCCTTCAACCCGGACGCATCGCTCGCTGCGGTGTCGGGCGGAGATGGAACCGTCTACCTGTTCGATCCCGCGACCGGAGCTCCGAAGGGAATGCTTCTCGGTCGATCCCGGCAAGGGCGGAAGATCGCGTTCAGCCCAGATGGTAAAACGATCGCTGCCGCCGGCGACGATGGATCAATTCAACGGTGGAACGTGGAAGACGGGAAACGACTCGGGCTCACCGAGGCACCTCTCACGATGAACTCGAATCTTCGCGGACTTCTGTTCACTGACAATGAGCGAGTGGTCGCATGGGGAAATCGCGGATCGGCGACTTGCATCTGGGAGGCTCCCAGTGGCAAATTGCTGACGGCGGCTGGTGGTCACAACAACCCCATTAGCGGTGCAGTTGTGACAGGCGGTGATAAGGAAATCCTCACCGCGTCGGGGGACGGAGTCATCCTCCGCTGGGATTTCGCCAAGGGCAAGGAACTCGGCAGTCTCACTTTGAAGATGCCTGCGGGCGGGTACGGATCGGGTGTGGTAACCGGCGCGATTGTTCTCTCCCCGGACGGAACGCGAGCGCTGGCTTACGACGGCAACGGAATCGCGGTCTACGACCTGCCGGCGGGCACGCAGCAGTACGTCATCCCTGGCGATTTCAATCGCAACAACGAGGCGAAGTTCAGCGGGGATGGCAGCAAGGTGGTTCAGGTCATGAGTTCATACGACGCGAAGAAGAACCCGACCCGGATCGCGGTGTGGGATGTGGTGACGACGAAGAAGTTGGGTGAGATTGAGTTGCCTGGGTTGAATCAGGTGAATGCATCGCTCTCGCCCGATGGGAAGTCGCTCGTGACCATCGGAATGAAAGCGGAAGCGAAGGGTGACGGCGAGTTCGTGGTCACGGGTTGGGAGTTGGCAACGGGAAAGAAACGGGGCGAGTTCACGGAGCCTGGCGGTTATGGCTCGTTCGCGGTAGCCGCGACCGCGGACAACAAAACCGCAGTGGTGTTAAGCCCCAAGAGCGGGCCGATTGTGGTCGATTTCGTGACCGGTGCGAAGGTGCGAGCTTTGGATCTGGAAAGCAAACAACCCGGCTCGATGCTGGTGGTGAGCCCGGATGGCAAGCTGGCGGCGGTGTCGCTTCGCCCGAATTTCGGGCCGACCCCGAAGGTACCGGTGCAGGTGTTCGACATCGAGAGCGGAAAGCTCCAGAAGACGGTGCCGGGTGGAACGGGTCAGCTCAGCGTGCTTTCGTTCTCGGCGGATCGCAAGACGCTGCTCACGGGTTTCTACGATACGACTGCCTTGGTCTGGGACATCTCAGAGAAGTGAGCTAGCATTTGCCGCTTGCGGCGTAGCGCTCACGCCAATCGCGACGCCGCAAGCGACGTAAACCAAGAACCCGAATCCCGGAGTTGGCATGTCTCTCACCGTCCGCAGCGCCGCGATTGTTCTCGGCGCATTTCTTGCACTTGTCATTCCCTCTCTCGCTGCGGAGCCAAAAGCGTTTCCCGGAACGCCGACAAAGTGGCAAGGGTTCGCTCGATGCGACTTCAAGGTTGGCAATCTCGAAGCGATCGTTGTCGTGCCGGAGAAGCCATTGCCCGGCCGCCCGTGGGTGTGGCGTGGCGAATTCTTCGGAGCGTTTGCCGACGCCGATGTCGCTTTGGTGAAAGCCGGCTGGCACCTTGCGTATGTGAAGGTGCCAGACCTGTTCGGTTCACCCAAAGCGATCAAGCAATGGGAGACGTTCCACGAGGCGATGGTGAAGGACTATGGCCTACACGCCAAACCGGGGCTGATCGGCTTGAGTCGCGGTGGCTTGTACTGCATGAATTGGGCAGCCGCACACCCGGACAAGACGCTCGCCGTGTACCTCGACAATGCGGTGTGTGATTTCAAGAGTTGGCCCGGCGGGATGCCCAAGAAACTCGGGACCGGCAAAGGCTCTGATGGCGAGTGGAAGAAGATGCTCGCGGCCTACGACTTCAAAACCGACGAGGAAGCCATCGCCTACAAACTCAATCCCGTGGATAATCTGACCACGTTGGCGAAGGCGAAGATTCCGCTGTTGCTCGTGTACGGCGACAAAGACACGGTCGTGCCGCACGCCGAGAATTCGGAGTTGGTGTACGACCGCTACAAGGCTCTTGGTGGTTCTGCCGAGCGGGTCGTGAAACCCGGACAGGATCACCACCCGCACGGCCTGAAGGATGTGACGCCTGTGGTCAAGTTCTTCACCGATGCGTTCGAACCGAAGAAATGACAGCCTGTCGTGATGTTTCGTTCTGGTCGTGAGGAGAATTTGCCATGCCGAAGTTGACTGTCGAAGGTGTTGGTGATTTTGATGTGCCAGCCGGGAAGCGGTTGGTGCTTGCATTAACCGACGATGCCAAGGTCGATCAACTCCATGCGTGTGGCGGCAACGCCAGATGCACGACCTGCCGCGTCGAATTCGTTTCGGGTGAGCCGTCACAGATGACGGAAGCCGAGAAGTCTGTGCTTGCCGCGAAAGGTGTGACTGGCGTGCGGCTCAGTTGTCAGATCGCGTGCGACGCGGACATGGCCGTGAAGTGCATCAGTCGATTGGCAGGCAGCGGTCGCGCCGACGCGGGCAAACGCCCAACTGATGCGATCGCGCCGACGCCCGTGTGGGTCGCGAAGAGTTGATCCGATCAACGAAATCGTTTCGCGCTGAACATGCCGATGCCGTGGCGTGTGGTGCCGGTCTCCGCGAGGTCGGCCAGAACTTCACCCACCGCTGACGCGAATTTGAATCCGTGACCGGAGAAGCCACACGCGACGCTCACTTGCGGGTGTGCTGGGTGAACGTCGATCACGAAATGGTGATCCGGCGACACCGTGTACATGCACACCTGCCCTTTCGTGAACGCCCCAACGCCCGGAATGTATTCGTCCATCAGGGGTCGCATTGCCGTGATGTCGGCATCGACAATGTTCCAGTTCACGCCGTCAGGGTTGGGCAGTTCGGGTGCGCCATAGTGTCGGGCGATCTTCATTCCGTGCGAGTCGATAGCCGGGAAGCCGTAGAAAGTGCCGCCGGGTGTTTCGCCGATGAACAGCGGGAAGCGGTTGCGACGGAACTCCGCCGTGCGTGAACCCACCGCGAACCACAGCAGCGTTTGCCGCATCACAACAAGCCGCACTCCTAGATCGGCAAGCAAGCGAGTTGCCCACGCTCCCGCAGTGATGACAAGCTTCGCAGCGTGATACGTGCCGCGATTGGTGGTGACGCGAACACCGCCATCAACCGCTTCCCACCCTGTGATAGCTTCCTCGCCGTGAATCTCGGCACCGAGTGACATCGCACTGTCAATGTGTGCCCGCACGCACTCTTCGACGTACAGGAACCCGGCAGCTTGTTCCAGAATTCCTGTGTAATCGGCCGGGAACTTGAACGCCGGGAATCGCTGGGTGATCTGACTCGCGGTGAGTTCCTCGGCAGCGAGTTTGTGTTCGCGGACGGATGCCCGCACGCCCTCGACGTGTTCGCTTTTCGGTGGCCCGAAGTTCAGGCAGGGGCATTCCGTGAGCAAATGCCGACCGGTGAGTTGTTCCAACTCATACCACCGCTCGAAGGCCAGACGCACGAGCGGCACGTAGCCGGGATGCTCGGCATACGCAGTGCGAATGATTCGAGTGTGGCCGTGCGAACTGCCCTGCGAATGCACAAGCGGGAACTGTTCGAGTCCGAGGACACGGCGACCCCGACGAGCTAACTCGAAGCACGTCGCGGACCCCATGCCGCCGACACCGAGCACAATCACATCGAAGGTCTGATTCATGGGTTCACCGTTTGTCAAACGATTTACGAGCCACGGGGTTTACCCCCGTGGTCCTGAGGTGAAGAAAAGACCACGGGGATAAACCCCGTGGCTCGCAATGTATACACGAGTCCGCTCACTTCACCTTCTTCAATCCGTCGCGAAGCAACGCCAAGCGTTCGGCGTCATCCTTCGCCCTCGCAACGCGCTTCAGCATCTCCGCGAACTCCGGACGCTTCGCTACGGTTGTGGCCTTCAACAGCCAACCAGCCGGAATCGACGGCGCATCAGGATACTTCTTCGTGAGCGAATCAGCTTGTGTGAGCAGGTCGGCCGCGACTCCCGCAAGTCGCTTCGGGTCGGTTCGCAAGGTATCGACCACAGCAATCGCAGCCTTCGCTTCGTCGCCCAGTTCGACCAGCACGCCCACCAATCGCTGACGTGCATCCGCGTCGGCGGGGTTCACGTCCAGCACTCGTTCGAGATCAGCACGAGCCTTGCGCCAGTCTTTCGCATCACTCGCCCACTCGGAACGCAGAAACAACACGCTCCGGTTGAACGACCCCTTCTCCACGGCAGCATCGAGTTCCGCGAGCGCATCGGCGGGCTTGCTCATCGCTTCGAGAATCCTTGCACGACACACGCGAGCAGGCACACACGACGTATCGAGTGACAGTGCGTTGTCACAGTCTTGCTTCGCCTCGTCGAATCGCGATTTCAGCCGATGAGCCTCAGCACTCTGTGCGTATCCGAGAGCGGTTGCCGTGGCGAATCTCGCTGGCAGTTCCTCGATTCTGGCGAGCAAGCCAGCGAGCGTTTTCGCGGGCCGATCGGATAACGCGACATCGAGGAACGCCACGATCTCTTCCGTGGCGACAGCATAGCCGACAAGCTGTGCGGATTCGCGTGCCGACAGGATACCGACGAGTTCGCCACGGTCATTCATGACGGGACCGCCCGGCGATCCCCCTTGCGCTGCGAGTTGACACACGAGCACAGTCGCACGCTTCGCGTTCTCTCCAAGTGTGACGGTCAACTGTCCGCGTTGCCGCACGGGACCGCCCGCATACACCCACGCGAACTCCAACCCACCCGGATGGCTCATCGCGTGAACGCCTTCGCCAAGTGCGGGCAACTTCGTCGCGAACGTGACCGGCCGCATGAACTCCACCGGCGAATCGAGTCTGAGCAGAGTCAGCTCACGGTCGCGGTCGTGTGCGATCACTGTGGCCGAACGCCAACCGCCTCGGAGTTGCGTGCCGAGTGCATCGCGATACGGAGTGCGATCGCCGTTCCATTTGTCGCCGTCACGGTGTGGGAAAGCGATGCCCACACGGTCGCCGGGCGTGAACTTTCTCCCACAGGTCAGCACAAGATTTGGCTCGATCAGCGTGCCCGCGAGATGCATGTCGGTCGCGGTCGGGCGAATCCAAACGGTCGCGCGAGTGAGAGCGTCGGCAATCTCGGATGGCTTCGGTTTCTCCTTCGCGACGGGTTGGGGAATACCCGCGAACTGCCAGATTTCCGAGGCTCCGATGCACACAGCCGCTAGTGGGCACTGCCTTCGCAACGCCGACGCCATGCCGACAAGTTCACCGCGTATGTCGAACACCGGGCCGCCGCTGTCGCCTTCCTCCGTTGGTAATTGCCCAAGGAGAATCTCCGCGTTCACCGCGAGCTTTTTGCCTCGCCAGAAGTAGCCATCGGTGAGCTTTCCCGAAGTGCGAGCCGGGCCAGCCGTGATGTTCCAAACGGTTTCGAGATCGAGTCGGTTGCCGATGGCCTGAAGCGGATCGCCGGGCGACGGCGCGAAAGCCGCGAAGGTGACGGCTTTCGTTCCGATTGGCACGGATTCGAGTTCGACAAGTGCGAGGTCGTGGGCGTCCGAGGTCTTCAGCACCTTCCCGGTGACGAGCATGCCGAGTTCACGCAGCCGCAGTCGATTCCGCAGATACACGGCACGCTCAGAAACAAGCTCGCCGTCCTGTCTCCACGGGAAGTAGACATCGACCACCTTGCGATCGGCCGCGATGTGCCTGCATGTGATGAGCAGTTTCTTCTCGACATCGACGACGAAGCCGGTGCCAGCTCCGTCGTTCTCAGCGCGCACCCACGCAACGGATGCGAGCGGCGGCCCCATCGGGACAGGGGGAACCGCGAGAACCGACAGCAGGAATGGGACGATCATCTCGTCCAGATTATCCGATCTTCGGCTTGATGGCGAACAGGCTCGTGAAGTGCGAACGGTACACCCAGATGAGCGTGGCACAGAGGATGACCAACGGCACGCCCGGTCCGGCCTGACCGACCAGGAAGAACTCGTAGAAGAGGATGTTCACCGCGATCGGCGTGAGGATCACAAGCCCGAGCGGCACGAGTCGCCCTGACAGTACGAGCAAGCCGCCGATCAGTTCGAGAACCTTCACGGCTCGCAGGTAATTCGAGTCGATGTACAGAGTCTTCATGAAGGTCTTGGCGACATCCGAATCCGGCGGCGGGAGGTGAATGAACGGCGACGGCAGCAACGCATTCACGCTGAACACCACGAACATTCCGCCGAGAATTAACCGGGCAACCAACGCGGTCCAGAACATGGCTGACTCACAATGCGGGGGTCGATCAAGACTTCCCTACCGGTGTGTTCGCCCCGCGGAAGATGTCCACGGCGATCACGAGGAATTGCCTGACAAGAGGTCCGCCTGCGGGTTCGTGCCCCGCCGATCGGGAGAGATTGAGAACGGCCTCAGCGACTAGCGTTCCCGACATGTGGGGGTCGGCCTTCACCTCGGGTTGCCCCTCAGGAGCGATGCTTCCTTCAGCGAAGAATGCCGCGGTGGCGATGATGCCGGCTGGTGTTTCGGTGCCAACCGATGTTCCAACGACCCCGGCTGCACGACGGTTCACATCGGTCGGTTCCCGAAGCCATTTCACTGCCGCCCGGACAGCCGCCTCGGTCTTCGCGACAGGTTGCGGTCGAGCTGTCGACCAAACACACAAAGCGCCCCACCACACCGCCTCTTTCGGCGTCATGGCCCGTGCCATGAACCGGACCGCATCCGGAAACTGCCGGGCCTTCACGAGAACGTCGAAGAACTCAGCCCCCGTCATCTCCGGACGGAGGAGCGTGCGGCCCTCGTCGGACAGCTTCATGTCTCCAACCACTTCGAGGGCCGGTTTCGGAGCGCGACTCACTCGGCTGGCTGACGGGGGCGGACTCACGAACGGCCTCCGTTCACCATTCCGAACAGCGGTTCGCCGGGCAAGCGCTCAGCCGCAGCCGGACCAGCCGCAAGGAAACCAGTGACCCGCTCGGCCGCTCTTGCGTCGGGAGCCGTGCAACGAGGTTCCATCCACGATCCCTGCTCAGGCTTACCGGGTGGCAGATTCCGCCCTGCTGCAACTTCCACCCCGATGGCGAGGTACTCGCGCAGATGGTGAAGATACTTCGCCGGATCGAAGCGGACCGACGCGAGATACACCACGACTCCGCAGAGTCGTCCGCTGAGGTGCGGGGCAGCGATCACCGGTGGCAGTCCCGGCCGCGAGATGCTGCCATCAGCCAAGAAACACGCCATCGCGAGTATGCTCGCAGCCGTCGTCGGGTCGGCGGTCCATGCCGCATCTTCCGCCTGGCGTCGTGTCGCTTCGGACGGCGCGACGACCCACCGGGTGGCGGCCTCGAACGCGCCGGCCTCTTCGCTCGTCTCAAAGGGCACTTTCTCCACCGCGTGGTGAAGGCAGAGCGTTGCCCACCAGATCGCTCGACGGGCCGGCATCGCGTGAGCGAGCAGCCTGCGTGCATCCGCGAGGTGCCCGGCCGACACGAGAGTGCGAAAGAAATCCTGAGTCGCAAGCCCCGGCGTCAGCAGTGCGCGTGCTGGCTGCTGGAGCGAGAACAGACGGCAGATGTCGTTCGCAAACGGTGGCGGGGGTAAGGTGGGGTCGGTGGTCATTTCCAGTCCTGCCAGATGTCTTTGCCTGGGTCGAACGCATCAGCCGGTTTGGCTTCCGGGAAGAGTTTGCCGAGCAAATCGGACCGCAGGGCCGCGCCAAGGCCGAGGTCGATCTTCGCCTCTTCGGGAACGGCGGGAGTCGGAACGCTGGACACCGCGGCGGCAGCCGCAGTAGCGGCCGCTGCGGCCATCGCCGCGACCTTCGCTTGCTGAGCCTCGATGTCAACCAAAAGTTGCTGACCGTCGAGTTGCATCTTCTCCATAAACCCCTTGAACAACTGGAGATTCTCGGGGATTTCCTTGGCCATCTGCTCGCGAATGCCGCGAAGATCGGACGCCGACGCCAGCAGAATGTTGCGGTCGTTCTCGTTCGTGGCGAGTGGGGCAGTCTCCTCGAAGTCTGCGATCGCGTTGTCGATGCCCGCGAGAATCTCAGCCAGTGATGGGATGTCCACGCTTTCCCTCCTTATTGAATCATGACAATACCGCCCTTGATCGCCTTCATCGCGTCTGCCGAGTCGTTTGAGATCGCCGCCTTGATCGAACTGGTCGCATCGGACGAGTAAGACGAAATCGGGGCCGACGCACTGAGATTGGCCACCCCGACGGCCAACGATGTTTCGGCAGCCTTCAGTGTGTGGCCCGACACGGCAGCCGCCCGAGTGACGACATCGAGAACCGACTCGTTAATCCCCGTCAGGCTGAGGGCCAAGCTCACCTCGCCAACCTTCAGCGTGATCCCCGTCGGGTTCATTGTGATGCTGGCCCCGACGCCAGGCGGCCCGACCTGGAGGGTGATCGAGTCCATCGTGAGGGTGATGCTTGGCCCAAGATCCGGAACGCCGACCTGGATGCAGGTGGAAGTTGCTTTGAGAGTGGTGACGGAACCGAGCAGCGGAAGGCCGCTCTGGAACACGATGGTTCCATCCACACCGGAGGTGAGGCTGACCTTACCGGCGGTGTCCGACGCTTGCATCGCAAACTGAGCGGACCCAGCGTAAATGCTTGCCGTCCCGGTCGCATCGAGGAACAGATTGGTTCCGTCTCCGCGTGACGACAGGACGAGATCGTCTCCATAGCTACACAGACTCACGCCGCCGCCAGCGGTAACGCACCAACTCCCGAGGACGTCGTGGTCTTCGTTGGAAGCGATCGAATCCTCGAGTTCCGAGATCGGGTTCGTCACGAGAAACTCCCTGGAAGGTCAGGCTCGAGCGATTCAGCAGGCTCTCAGTCACGATACTGTTGCTGCGATGCCGATTCCGACGAGGACGAGTACCGTAATGAGTGCGAGCGCGACGACGAGGAGAGCCATCTCGATGGCGAACTTCGTGGCCGACTCCTTGGCTTTGCTGAGGCGTTCGGCGATGTCCACAAACACCGCAAGACTCACGCTCGCGCAAATCGCCCCGGTGGTGGAGTCTGTCAACAACCGGAGCCCACTGTAGAACTGTGACACTGCGTTCTGGGCCATCACCGTACACAGCTCGATGGACTTGATCAGGTACATCAGGCGAGTTGTGAGAATGAGAGTTATGCTGCAGTACTTGGTCATCTCTTCGAATGAGGCTCTGTCGCTGGTGTTAGGGGTTGTCTTGTACTTGTTGTACCCGCTTTGGTACTTGACGCGAGCCGCGACCTGAACGCCTGTGTTCACGGCGAGCATCGCGAATGATAGCAGCCCGACGATGCGCCCGCTCCATTTGGCAACCTTCTCTTTTGCCTCCCACTCTTCGGCGGTGCCCTTGAAGTCTTTTGGCATCGATTCCGCTGCGTAGAACTTGGACCTGCTCGTCGCGGTTTTCTTGCCCGCGCGATTGATCGCGATCGCTGGCCCGATGTAGTGGAGATCAGTTTTCCGGCCGAACGTCCACGTCATGTTCCCACCTTCGCCCAACAACGCATTGAGCGGCAAGGCGCCCATGAGCGACTTGAGAAGCGGGATTTGTTCGAGGCACCGTATCCAGTCGAAGACGTATTTGATCTCGTCGCCCACGATGTGGGTTTGCCGGCCACTGCCGATGAACGCGGAGAGGTTGTCGCCCATCGAAACGGAGTACGACCCGGTGAAAAGGCCCCCCAGGTAATTCTTGTTCAGGTTCTGAAGCGACAGAAAATCGTATACGCCCACGGTCTACGTCCTCCAACGCGGTTAGAGCGAGCCTCGAAAATCAAACGTGGTTCCCGGAACGTACTCGGACTTATGCACCTCAGAGTTTGAAACGGTGTGCGTCTCTGAGTGAATCAGAATGAACTCGTAGTCCGGCGCGTCGAAAAAGTAGATGCTGTTATACTGCGATGCCGGATCGCCGGAAAAGATGCACGACTTGATTCCGCCGATCATCGCGTCCGTGGGGAGGTTTGAAGCCGGCATGTTCGTCGCGTTGTACACGCAACCCGTGATGATTGGCCGGTCGGGGTCGCCGTCCTCGAAGTGAACGATCACTTCCATGCCGATTCGCGGCCAGAAGAACGCACCCCACTGCTTCCCGGCCCACAACTGCGAACACCGAACCCAGCACGAACTGTTCGCATCAAACTTGCCCTGGCGATCCCAGAGGAATTGCACCTTCACGCGGCCGTACTTATCGACGAAGATCTCGTGATTACTCGGCCCCACGACAACCGCTGTCAGCGGTCCGCCGATCCGTGGCCGTGGCGTCTTTCGGGCCGGGCGGGGTGTGACGTTGGGAGGCCCGGCCTCGAATGTGTTCTTGTACGATGCGGTGCCGGTGTTGTCAGCGCGATACGTCCCGCCGAACTCGGCCTCGTGTTCGACAGCGATGACGAAGTACGTCCCGTCGGCGTCGTAGTGGCCGGAGAATCCGAACGTTGTTCCGGGGACGAGGTGCGGGCAGTTGCCCTCCCCCGCAACTCGAATGGCAGTCGCCGCGAACGCTTCAGCACGCACACGAACTGTCCGCCGAGCGTCGTCGTAGACGCCCTGCAACTTCCCGGACTGGTCGCCGCCGCCAGGCTCAACGCCATCGAATCGCTTCGCGGAATCGCCATCGTGAAGGTACACCGGGACCGTCCCGACGACCTGCGGTGAGAGTTTGTGCGTGACCTCACCGACCACAACCGTTGCTGGCGGGTTCGCGTCAGCGGCGAGGTTTTGGCGGTACAACTCGAAGGTCGAATCCCACATCGTCACGGTCGTCGGACAGACTTGCTGCGTCTTCGTCCAGGACCACGCCCGATACTCGCGACCGAAGGATGCGGGGCCAGATTCGGGTTCGTAACTGAGCGGCAATGGAATGTCGGCCGCAGGCGCCTTCACCAGCGTGTCCGCGAGGATGAGCGTGAGCTTCCCCTCTTCGTGCTTGAACGAGTAGAAGATCCCCTCTTCTTCCATCAGCCGAGATGCGAAGTCAAAGTCCGTCTCCTGATACTGGCAGGTGAAGTCCCGCACGGGGTATGTCGTTGTCAGTCGTGTCTCGATCGTGCCGAACGGGCCGAGAACATCCTTCAGGATGTCAACGACGGTGATCTGCTGGAAGATCCGCGAGTTCATTCGCAGAGTCGCGTACCACCACGAGGGGCGAATGGTTGCGTGAAGGTGAGTGAACTCCTTGTCGCGGTTGGCCTGTTGAATTGACGTGACCACGCCACAGATCTTCCGCCGCGAGCCAGCCACAGCGCCGAGCAGAGTTGTGATCGGGTTCACGTCAGCCGTCACTGTCTGGCCGAGCAGATCGTCGAGCGAGACCGGCGGGTTCGCGTTCGGTGCGAGCAGATGGAATTCAAACGCGAAGAGTTCCGAGACCGCTTCTCGGCCACGAAACCCGGCGACGAGCAGAGCGTCCGGCCCGAGCGGGGTCGTGATCGTCAGCGGGCGATCGGTCTGGAGAAAGCTATCCACGGTTCGGACCTCATTCGGGAATTAGCACAAACACGTCGGCTGCCCCAGGATGATCGTTCCGCCGTGCGCGCACGAATCTCCCATTCGTGCAGCGGGTTGCTTGCCGATGAGAATCGTTGGGTTCCCGCCCAGAATGACATCCGGTGGGCCAACACACGTCGCCTGATCTCCCATCCGTGCTGCCGGAAGCGAACCGATTAATGCGGTCGGGCACCCAGGCGGAAGGATCGGCCCGCCGACGTGCGGCACAGGTCCGGTCATCATCGGGCAGACGTGCATGTCCGACACACGAGCAGCAGGTTGGCCCACGGTTACTCCGAGAACGTCCGAAGAAGTTGATTGCAGCGGAACACAGCGTCGTCGGCATCGGCTGGGTTCTTCCGCCGGCCGAGCCACGCATTCCACCCGAGCCGGGGGCCAGGTCCACCCTTCGCCAGCCTCGCGACTGGCACCTCGGACGCCTTCAGAACAAGGCGAACCTCGAAGTCGAGCGACGCCCGAACGTAGAACCTCGTGAGTTCGGCGAGCAGAAATAGCTTACGTCGTCCCGCGGCTGCGTCTGGAAGGTAACTCACGAACCCCGCAAGGTCGAGCGGACCGATTCGCACGCGGAAGCCGCCCTTGGCATCCCACAAACGACGGCCAACGACAAGGCTCACGCCAAGTTCGTCGTTCTGCCCGCGACGACCGAGGCGAGTCTGATTCGCGACATCGAGCGGCCGCCATCGACCGTTGAACTGCTGGACTTTGACCGGCACGCCGAAGTAGTCCACGAGCATGTTTTCGAGCCCAGCCGCCGACCTGGCCTGATGCGCGAACAGCCCCGCGTATCGGACCAGCGACCCCTCTTCCATCACGCCCGGATCATCGGGGAATGCAGGCTTAACTGGTGACTCGACCCGTATCCTCTTCGCAAACGACGGCAGCCCAAGCCCCGCGAGGCTCAGCGAAATTGCCGTCACCGGATCCTGTCCGCCGCGTGTCCGACCATACCCGGCGGGCAATCGGTACTTCGCCCACGCTCGGTAGAACAGCGACGTCATTCGGTGGTTGAAGATGTCGAGCCAGTCCGCGAATGCTCGCCGCTCCGGGTTGTCCACCGCCCGCTGTTGAGCCATCACCATCTGGGAGTAGAAATCTGGCAGCACGCCGGACGGTCCCGTGAGACCGAAGAACGCGACCGTCATCTTCGGCGGCCCGTCCTCAGAGGCCTTGAGTCCGGCAATCGTGCTCGCAGGAAACGCCAGCCCGCCGACGGCTCCGAAATTCACCGCCTCCATCAGCATTGGCCAGTCGCCGCCGACCGGCTTTCCGCCAGACAATTCAAGCAATCGCACCGCTTGGAAGAAGTCGAACGAGTACGGATCGGCGAACAACTGGGCCGCGACCGAATCCGGGGAAGGCAGACCTTGCGGGGATGTCATACCAAACCCCCTTGAATGGCCTTCAAGAGGTCAAGTCTTCGCCCGTTCCCCTCATCCTGGGCTGCGGTCTTGGTTTTCACCCCGAAGGGGGTGGACAACATAGCCCGGGGCAAGCCGAAGGCGCCGCCCCGGGACCAGACCAACCCCAACACCCCACCCTGAAGGGGTGGGACAAGGCGATGCCAGCCGGTATCGCACCCCTTCAGGGTGCAATGGGTTCTTGTCGCCGATCCCAGGGCGGCGACCGCTTCGCGGTCTTGCCCGGGGCAACGGTGTCCCACCCCTTCGGGGTGAAAACCAAAACCCACATCACACACGCAACAGTGCAACTCAACGAGATGGATCGTCATAGCAGGGGTTGCTCCCCGGCACGCGGCGACCATTCGGCGAAGGAGCCGTTCGAGCCTTTCAGTCTTGCCGTCAGTTCCGTGAAGGAGTTGATGGAGGCATGGAGCGCAAAGAACCGCTCCAACACACTCGCGAAGAGGTACGCTCCGGCCCCGACAAACTTCTCCTCGTCGAGTTCGAGGTCGATCGCAAGCCCACGGCAGAACCCGCCCTCCGACAGCTTCCCAACCCGCCTGACGACCGGCTTCGCAGAGACGCGAGTGACTCCGTCGATTACCTGATTCCCTGTCGCTCGCCGCGTCGGATCAGTCGCGTCAGGGTCGTACAACCCGAGCAATGTCCGAAGCGCGTCGGCACCGGCATCGCCGCCATCGAGCGTCAAATGGTTCAGGTTCAAGTGAGAGACGAGCCGCCAGTACGCTCCACGAGCGGGCGGCGGACGGAACGGAGCCGTCGGCCCCGCGAGACAACGGATCTGCGAGATCGGCCCGGCGACTTCCACTGTGAACACGACTCGCCCGCCGGCCTGCCGGAGAATCAGTGGGAGATCGCGATTCGTACACGTCGTCCGGACGACGACAACCCCGTCCCCTGGCGACGACGGTCGGAAGTCGAGATCGACAAGTTCGAGATAGGTCTCTGTTCCCTTGTCATCCGCAGACTCGGCGGGCCGACGGGTCGCGTGCCAGAACGCGCGTCCTGGCCCCGCTCCGTACCGGAGACCAAAGAACGGTCGAAACTCGGTTTCGGTCTCGCCGGGCATCGCTGACCGGACCGAATCGACCGAATACACTTCGGTTCCGAGTTGAGCCGCCACGTCCGGGACTACGCGGTATTCCGTGCGGGCGTGCGTCAGATTGATCGGCTCGGCCGTCTGCTCGAAGAGGTTCACGACCGGCGTGCAACTGGTGCGGAACGTGCCCGGTTCGACGCCTTGTTCCAACAGCGGCCGCGTTCGTCGCGAGAAGATCAGAACCTCGACTCGTCGCCCATTCGCGACCTGCTTCGCCTGTGCGAATCCGCCGAGGTCGATGAAGTTGAACTTCTCAGGGAACGCGAAGTATTCGGTGAGCAGGCGATACGCGGGGAGCGCCTGCGGTGGCGATGGCACAATCCCTTCGTTGTGACCGAACCCAACGGGGAAGAGGCAATCTTTCGCGGCCAGCGTGATTCGCTTGTCGCCTTCCGGATTCTTCGCCGTCGCCGGATCGCGAAACGCAACGCCAACCGGCTTGTTAAGAAGTGCCTCGTACAGATCCGCGACGAGTTGCGGGTCACCGTTCAGGAACAGCCGAAGCCGGTCGAGCTTCAGGTCGGCGAACCGCAGGCCGTTCGGGATTTCGAGACCGAGGCGAAGCACCGCAGCGGTTCCCGGCGGCGGTCGGAAGTCTCGCGGGAACGGCGGCGTTACCCAGTCGGCATCCTTCACGACAACCGGCCACAGATCGACCGGGTAAGTCGTTCGGTATCGGCATGGCACCCCGCCAACCGGCGAGGTGTGCAAGCGAGTTCCGACAGGCAGCGTGAACCCGGTTGGCGACGCAAGCCCAGCCGTGTCCGCGTCAAATTGAAGGATCGCGAACGACGGAACCGGGGCGAGGTAGTGCGGGTACATCACGCCGAGAAGAGCGGTCGTCAGTTCCGGGAATTCGTCGTCGAGTTTGTGCTGAACGCGACCGGCGAGCAGCGCGAACCCTTCGAGCAACCGTTCGACGTGCGGGTCAACGCTGCGATTCGGTTCGAGCAGAAGACGGCCAGCGGTCGCGGGATACTGGCGGGCAAATTCCTGGGCCGCTTGCCGCAGGAAGTAGAGTTCTTTTTCGTAGTACGGATACAGACTTCGACTCATTTCTCCCTCGCCACGACCGCAGTCTGCCCGGACCCGAGTTCAAGGATGGTCTCGAATTCGATTGTCGGTCCCGGATCGATTCGGAGCGTGCCTTCGATCTTGAACTTCAGCCGTCTCTCGGCGGGGTGTTCGGGCGGCACCACGACCGCCTTCACATTGCGAATCCTTGGTTCAGAGCGAGCGATCGCATCCGCCATGATTCGGCCGATCGCGTCACGGTCAGGGCCGCTGATGGCTTTGCGTGATACAAGTTCCGGCATGCCGAAGCAGTACACCGATTTCGCAAGCTCTGGAAACTTGGCCAGTTCGGGGTCGGTGTTCTGCCGCGTGTTCAGGAGCGCTTCCACGTCTCGCCTGACGGCTTCGAGAACGAGCGAGAGGGGCACACCGGTCGCGGAGAGTGTCGGCCCGGTATCCGCCGACAGCAACCGGTCGAGGACCGACGGGAGGAGGTTACGGATCGGCGGGCCGGAAGCTGGCGGCATGGGCAATTCCTTCGGTCCGCATGTCGCCCCGCTGGGGCGACCGCTACACCATTTACTTCGCACTCACGTTCAACTCGCGAATCTCCACCAACCCCACATCCGCGTCGCCGATCAGAATGGTCCGATGCCCGTGACCGCGAACGGCTCCGGTTCCGCTCTCCCACGCGGTCGCACGACCAAGCTTCACGGCGTCGTCGGTGGACTCGTAAGACTCGGGATACAGCGTTGGCAGGAACACGTCGCCACTTGACTCGTCGGCGAGCGTGAGCCGTGCCGGGAGGTAGATCGTGTCTCGCGGGAACTTCGGCGGGTTTGCGGTCAGGCTCGCGACCTGCTCGAACGGCACCCAGAAATACTTCCCCTGTGCGAACACTTCCAGGACCGTGCCGAATAAGTCGTCGGCATCGCGAAGCCCCTCGAACGGCTTGCCGTTCAGTGAGCCAGTCAGATCGGGTGCAGCCTTATCAGCCGCAGCGAACTGCGCTGCAATCGCCGGATCGGTTGGTTTCTTGAGCGTCTCGACGCGAAGTTTCGCGTGTTCGGGGATTTCGCCGAAGAACGACGGCTGCTCAGTTTTACCGGATAGCACCGCCCGGCGAATCTTCTCGGCAGCGACGATGCCACGATACGCTTCAGCAGCCGCGATGAGTTCGGGCGTTTCGGCTCGAACCGCGTCGAGGTGCTTCACCGCACGGTCGAGATCGCCAGCGAACAGCAGCAGTTCAAAGAGAAATGTTCGGATGCCAGCATCGCCGGGGTGAGCTTTCACCTCGGCGATCTGAGCGGCGATGGCGTCCGCGAGCCGACCATTCCGAAACAGTTCGGTCGCCGTCATCGGCCGCACCCCATGTTAGAAGTCGTCATCGTCGTCACCAAATTCGACCGTCTCGTAGCCCTCGTCGATGGACTCCTCGTTCTGGCAGACGAGGCAGATTCGGTCGCAGTACTTCGCAAGGTCGTAGGCGCTCCACTTGAACAGCACCTTCGGGCTGCGAATGCCGTAAACGCGTTTCGCCCCGGCCGATTTCAGCATTCTCGCCATCCACGAGAAGGGGCCGCTCATCTCGATTCCCAGGAAGTTCGACTTCCCTTGCTTTGCGTTGGCCACATCGTCGTCATGGACGCGGCGACTTCCGCTGGTCGCCCAGCGTGGCATATCGTCGGTATACAGTCGAGGCCGAACGAACTCGAAAAGAATCCCCGTCGTGTTGGTCCCCGTACCGTCGGTGGTCCAGCGGGCTGTTGCCGGCTTCGCAGAGGTGTACTTTGAGGTTTTGCCACCTGTCGTATCCGGTGCCCAGAAGGCTCTGCCGCCGCTGGCGCTCGTTGTGAAGTAGGTTCGATTGCCGAAAATGTAAACCTTGAGATCCGGGTTGGGCATGAGTCGATTCCATGCGGGTGAAGGCCGGGTCCGCGTGACCCGGCCTGCGGGAACTCACGGTTACTTCGGTTGGTTCTGGGTAATGTCCCAACCGCCTTCGACCGGGCTGTCGCCGGTGCCGTCCGGCTTCTGCGGGGTGTACTTCATGTGGACCGACGCGAACGAAAGGCTCAACGACTCCTCGGCCGTTTCGCCCTTGGCTTCGGTCACATATTGATTCAGTCCGCTGATGTAGACCTCGGTGAACGTGTAGACGATGTACTCCAGCGCGTCTTTGCCAGCCTTCCGGACTGTCAGCGTCGCTGTGGCAAAGTGATCGCCGGCAGCACACATCTGGAACAGCACTGCCGATGACTTGTCGACCTTCTTGGTGCAAGTCAGTGGCGAGAAGTTCACTTTCCCGCTGCCGGCTCCGGTCGTTGCGGAACCGATACTCGCCGGGTTGTCCAGACCGATCGAGAAACCCTGGAGTTCGATCTCGCCTGTGTGTTTCTTGTCGGTCGACTCGCCCTTGGCTTTGCTGCCATCCGCGAACTTCAGGAAAATATCGACTGCCATTCTGAGCCGTCCTTTCGGTGGGGAAGAGTATCGGTCTCAGAGTGTACGAGACCGATTGTGTCCAATGTTCGTGAAAATCAGGCCTTCTTCGGAATTTCAGCAACGAGCCGCATGCTCGTCGAAAGGGTTTCGAGCTGGTAGTGCGGCCGCAAGTACGCGACGGCTTCATACCAACCCGGCTTGCCCTTCACTGCCTGAACACGAACTTCGGCTGCCGCCAGCGGCTTCTTCGCCTTCGTGTCCTCGCTCGCCGTCTCCGGGTTGCCGACGACGTAATTCATGATCCAGTTATTCAACCAACGGGCCACGTCCTCGGTCTCCATCATCGAGCCGATCTTGTCGCGAGCCATCACCTTCAAGTAGTGAGCGAACCGCGACACGCTCAACATGTAGTTGAATTTCGTCGAGAGTTCCGCGTTCGCATTCGCTGCGGCGTCGAAGTACGTCTTCGGCTTCTGGGCCGACTGCGCACCCATGAACACCGCGAAGTCGCGGTTCTTGCTGTGCAAGAGTGGCATGAAACCGAGGTTCGACAGCTCAAATTCGCGTCGGTCCGAGATCGCGATTTCGGTTGGCGTCTTCATCGCCGTGTCGCCGTCATCGGTCGGGAACGTGTGAATCGGCAATCCTTCGACCTTGCCGCCGCCCTCGACGCCACGGGTTCGCATGAACCAACCGTCTGTCGAGAAGGCACCGGTCACTCGCGCCGCGTATGCCCACGACGAGTTCATCCACTGATACTTGTCGTGCTCCTTACCATCGACCGTTTCCTCGAAGTTGAACTCGGCGACCGGGTTCGTGTTCGCACCATACGGCAAGCGGGCCAGAACACGCGGCATGGTAAGCGCGACGTATCGGCTGTCTTCGCTCTCACGGAACGACTTCCACTGAGCGTACTCGACCCCCTCGAAGATCTTGGTCAGGTCACGCGGAGCGGTCAGCTCCGTGAACGAATCCATGTTGAACATCTTCGGGCTGGCTGCAGCCACAAACGGAGCGTGCGACGCTGCCGCGACCTGCGACATCTTCTTCAGCAGGCTTTGATCTTCCGGGTTGCGGCCGAACTCGTAATCCCCGACGAGCATTCCATACGGCTCGCCACCGAGCTGGCCGTATTCCTCTTCGTAGATCTTCTTGAAGGTCGCCGACTGGTCGAACTCGGAAGCCTTCTCCATGTCTTTGAGAAGATCCTTCTTGCCGACGTTCATCACCTTGATCTTGAGCGACTCGCCGGTTTCCGAGTTGTTGACGAGGTACTTGAGCCCTCGCCAGGTGCCTTCGAGCTTCTGGTAATCCGGGTGGTGCAGAACCTCGTTCATTTGGTCGGACAGCTTCTTGTCGAGCTGTGCGATCCAGAACTTGATGTTCTGCTCGACATCTTTTGAGACGACCTGCCCAGGTTGAACCACCTGGTCCAGAAACTGCTTGAAGTATCCGCGTGCCCGGTCTGATTCCTGGCGATCCTGTGGCCGAGTCGCGGCGATAACTTGATCCAGAAGGCCAGGGGCTTCCGTCGTGGTCGCGGCTGCACCGGCGGCTGCTTGCTGTTCGGCGGCCATAATTACTTGCTCTCCGGTGTGGCTGGTGGGGTGGACATTTCTTTCGCGAGTGCGGTGGCCTTCTCGGTGTTCGCCAGCACGTCCGCGAGGAGCGCTTCGAGTTTATCGTTGCCTTCCATCTTCGACAGCAATTGCGTGAGTTGCTGCCGCATCGCGAGCAGCTCTTTCAGCGGGCCAACTTGCTCAGCGACCTTCGCCGGGTCGAAGTCTTCCATGCTCTTGAAGTTCAGTTCGACGGCGAGCTGCGAGTTGTCGTCGGTCAACTTGTTCTGCACTTTCATGGCGAGCCGCGG
This sequence comes from Planctomycetota bacterium, assembly GCA_021413735.1. Taxonomy (GTDB): domain Bacteria; phylum Planctomycetota; class Planctomycetia; order Gemmatales; family Gemmataceae; genus Gemmata. The sequence continues at coordinate 71,540 of JAIOPV010000081.1, read as the reverse complement.
AGCCGACTTCTTGAGAACGTCGTCGAAGTTGTCGCGGTCGATCTGCACGAACTTCCGCTCTTTCAGCGGCTTGAGTGCTTCCTTTGGTGAGCCGGACAGGTCCGCGAGGACGCCGACGACAAACGGGAGTTCGACCTTTTGGAGGGCACCGTTTGTTTCGACGTCGTAAGTCAGTTGGACGCGTGGGCGGCGCACACGGTCCAATTTGTGTTGGAGGCTTTCGGCCACGAGTGGCTCCGGGTTGTAGGCTCGATGGGGATGAGGGCCGGGATTGATGGTTTACGACTTGATCCTAAGGAGGGGTCGGCACAGCGCAAAGAGAAAAATTCTTCTCATGCGGCAGGAAACGGGGTCGTGACGTGTTTCGGGTTGCGTTGTAGGGGTTAACGCCAAGTCCTCAAACGAATGTGGTTTGGCGAACCCGAGTGCCAGCGAGGGGTGGCGTGAACCAGGCGGCTGGCATTACTGGTTCTAGCACGGATCATGGTACCTGGCTTGGGCGGGCGAGGTTCCTGCCGAGCCTTAGTTGTGGCTCGCCCTCCCTTCAATCGCGCTCTTGGTTGTTCCTCACGGCAGCGGCAGCGGCGGCGGTGGTCGCGTGTCACCGGGGTCGGGCGCGGCAAGTTCGCCGAACGTCGCGGTGAATCCGCGGGCTTCGGCCTCACGACGCAGCGCACGAATCGACACAAGTTCGATTGCGGTCAGCTTCGCGATAGCTTCGGCATCGACAGGCCAGAACAACGCCGTCGAGCGTCCAACTTCCGGGTAGTACCACGACGCCGTTCCGCTGTGGATCAACCCCTTCACGCGAACGCGAATCGGGTTCTGCGGATCGTGAGCCACACGCACCGCAAGGCAACTCACCCGCTTCCGCACGCCAGGGGCAACATCGACCACATGCTCCTCGATGGCAGCACCGAGGATTCGGATCGGGTCGCCGTCCGCGAAGAGTTTACGACCGCTGATCTCGCTCAGATTCCGGAAGTCGATGCCGCGATCAAGGCGAGATGCCACGGTCGGTTCCTGATCCGGGTTCCACCACGCGCTAAGGACCGGGCGAGATGGGCCACCGTCGGCGCGATCCGGCCAGCCCGGTGAATCGACTGTCCACGCCGCGGCCGGGTAGCCGGGCGTGTGTGCCCACGTCACCGCGATCGGGGCGTGCTTGTCCCCGGCAGGGCGAAGGTCGAACCACACCTGCTTCGGGCGTGGCTGGATGAGGGTTCGTTCCGCTGGATCGTACTTCCGCTCCATGAAACAGAGTGCCGACATTCCGATCCCAACCCGCTGGTTCTGGGCAACGGTCAGTCGCCAGTCCCGACCAACGGCCCACGGTCTCCCAGGGAAATCATTCGCGGCATACTCGGCTCGCCCCACCCGCAAGCCGTCTGAGGTTTCGCGAAGATCAAGCAGCAACCGATCGCCTGCCGCGAGATCGACTTCACGCACGAGATAAGGCGACGCCAGTATCCGCACTTTCTCGGCTCCGGGTAGCAAGCCAGGCGTGTACCAGCGATCACCACCGCCAGCGATTCCCACAGCCAAGCCCGTGTCGGGGATGCCGGGCAGCAGCACATTCTCCGGCGACAGAATCTGATACCGGACCGTGCGACGCAGGGCACGCCGCAGTGCGACTTCGAGCGACTTCACATCCTCGGCGGGCGTGAACGAGCCGGGCGGGTCGAGTTCTTTGAGTGCCTCGAACTGCTTGCGGACGATTGCTTCCTCGTCGGCCGGCAGTCGGAAGCCGACGACATGCACGGCGATGCCGGAACCGCGGAACTCATCGCGAAGCACCGCCGGAACCGCCTTGCCCTTGGGGTTCACGACAAGGTCTTTCTCGTAGCGGTTGTCGGCGCCGTCGGTGAGCACAATCATCGTCTTGTAGCCGATCGCCTTTACCAGATCAGCCTTCGCTTCGAGCATTGCCCGCAGAACCGGCGACTCGTTCCACGGTTCCAGAGCCGGATAACGAACTCGCTTCAGTAACGTCTCGGTCGCCTTGACGTCGGCAGGATCCCACTTCGTCGGTGGAATGATTCGGCTGATCGTTTGCTCGGCGTCATCGACCGATTTGCCCGGTCCGACCGCCTGCCCGAAAGCCCACACGCTGACGGTTGTTCCCTGCGGAATGTCCTGCAACACCTCCTCCAGCACCTTGATCGCCTGAGCGAACTTCGTCGTCGGTCCGAACTGCTCGCCCTCGGCCGGGCCCATGCTTCCGGAGCAGTCGAGGACGAACACGACGGAGCCGGTCGATGCCCCGTACTTCTCGATGATCGTGGGTGTGGCCCTGATCGCGAGGCTCGCACGTTGCGGTGGCGGGAACTCGTTCTCGGTGATGATCGGTCGCGGATACACCGTCACGGGAAGGGCGTTCGTGATCCGTTGGCCGCGGAACATCGCATAAACGCCAACCTGCGAGCGAACCGGGGCCGGGGTCGTGGGTTGCTGCTCTTCGCTCGGCTTGAGCAGCTCGTTTCGGAGCGGTATGACCAGTGACACCGGCGTGTCACCAACGCCGAGCGGCGCAGGACCGCCAGCCGTTCCCGCCCATCCGAGGCCGGTCGCGGGATCAACTCGCCAGACCGCCCAACCCTTCGGAATCGCAGGTTTCTCGCCGTCTGGTCCCAGAGTTCCGGTGGTGGTGACTTCGGCCTCAGTGGTCAGCACCAACCCCGACGAGTCCTCGAATCGAACCGCGAGGCCACCCGGTTGAGCGAGCTTCTCTCGCACCTTCCGGACGGCAGCGGGGTCGCCTCCAACTGCTGCGTCGGTCACGAATACCCGCCCGGCACGACGGTAATACGGCTCGTCGGCCAGATCGGCGGAGAACCAGTGTTCTTCCCAGGTGCGGTGAGCCAGATTCGTGAGGAGGCGTCCCAGATAAGCCGTGCGACACATGGCCGTTGGGTCGTCGGCTTCCTGCGGGGCAATCGACGGAGGCAGAACGCGAGCGAGCGAGTCTGCCTCGGCGAGCGGTCCGAGAGGGCCGTCGCCGGTTCGGGCGGCTGCTTCTTCCAGGAGCTTTGCCAACGCGGCCGGTGCTGCGTCGAACCGCCGAACGAACGCAGCGCCTGCCGCGATTCGGGATTTCCAACCTTCTGGCTCGGCAGGGAACGAGCGAAGTCGGAATTCGGTCACTTCGTAGCCGTCGTCGATCGCCCCCGCGAATCGGTCGAACCGAACCCGCCCAACTGCCGACAGGATCAGACGCCCGGTTCGCTGCGACTCATCCACCGCCCAGCCCGACATGGTCGCATCCGACACCGGCGGAAGAACGTCTCCGCTCCCTTGAGTGAGAAACCGCCACGAGACAGCTCGCTTGTTCGCGATCAAACGAGATCGCAGATCAGCCGACAGAAACGGCACACTGAGCGAGTCGTCCGCGTCTCGCCAGACGCTCGGAAGATCGACGCCGCACAGGTGTTCGCTGCGGGTGATGAGATCAGACATCAACCCATCGAGGCGTCGGTTGATGTTCGCCGAACGAGCGGCGAATCCCGCCGTGCGTTCGTGCGGGTCGGACGCGATGGAAGCCGCCCGGATGTCTTCGTCGAGCTTGTTCGCGTCGGCCCACACGTCTTCGGCAGTGGTGAGCGACTGTTCCCATCGCTGTTGCTCGTCTGGAGCCGGCGGCCGTTGCCGGCTGGCGATCGTTCTCGCCAAAAACGGGAGAATCGCAAAAACGCGGTCTCTGGCGGCCAGAGCGATGGCGACACTGTTTCCGATCCGGGCTGCTTCGCGATACGCTTCCGTCGCACGGGTGAATCCCGTTCGTGATTCGGCCCACTTCGTCGGGTCGGGTGACAACAGAAGGTCTTGAGCGGGAAGGCGAGCGCGATCGCCGACTCCGACCCCGTACCGAGTGAAGGGAGCGATTCGTTCGGCGTAGCCGCTGGCGTCGGAACGGCTCCCGATGGCGACTCGCTGTGCGAGGATCTGCGTTTCGAGCGCTTGCCGGAGTACGTCTTCCGGCGGGCCAGGCGCTGGCAGGTCTCGGTTCGTCAGCCGAAGGAAAGTGACCTCAGCCGGCGCGACCACGACTGGCGGCATCAGAACGCCGAGCAACGGTATGGCCTGCTTGCGGCGGAACCCCGGGTCTTCGGTCGCTTGTTCGAGGATGAGCCGCGCTGTTCCGAGCCTCAGTAGCACCTCGGCGCGAGGGTTACCGTGGAGCGAGGCCATCGCCGCCTGCCACTTCTTCGTGGCCTCGGCGGGAGTCGCATCGCGGATCTCAGTGGCGAGTCGGCGGGCGGCTTCGCTCGGTTCAATCGGGATGCCAATCGCAGCAGGCATCGGAAGCGCAAGCCCGAGCGAGCCCAGGTTCTCCACTGGCCCCGCATGGAACACCTCTTCGAGCTTCCGAATCGAGGTTCGCACATGAATGGCGCTCTCGTGATCGTCCGCTTCGACCAGATGCTCATATCGGAGGAGCAGTTCCAGGTATCGCCGCCATTCAATGGGAGCGTATGACCCAGGTGGGTACGATTGCGAAGCGAAGCCCTCGGCGGTCGTCCAGGCGGCTGACACTTCGGGCGGCAACGGAGCGGGCGGCGAGAGGGCCGGCTCCGGAATCGTGACTCGCGGGCCAAGGTGAATTCGCGACGCCCGACGCATTCCCTCATCCCCAGACGGAAGCATCACCGGCCGCTGATTGATGCCGCGATTCGCCCGAGCCCAGTTCTGAAGCCGCTTACCGGTTGCGGTGAACGCTTCGTCGAGAGTGACGACCGAATCGCCCGCCAGGTCGCCGATGTCGCCGGAAAGCCCCTTTCGCAGAAAGTACCCGAACGCGGATTCGCCGTACTCGGGAATGGCCCATGATCGCTCGTCTGGGCCGCTCGCGGAGATAACCACGAGGTTCGGGACTGCTGCAATCTCCGCGTCGAGAGTCGCCAGCGACCGTGCGAAGTCGTTCCAGAACATGCCTCGCTGCGGATCGACCCGCTGATGAGTCGCATCGAACACGAGCACCTTGGCGTGATTCGGGGGAAGGCTGGCGAGTCTGGCAATGACAGCCCGCACTCGAAGGATGCTCTGATCGACCATCCGGGCGTCGGCATCGTCGTAGATCAAGTATGGACCGGCCGCGTCGGCTCCGCCGTGCAACGCGAAATAGACGAGTGTGGTCGGGCTGGTTGCTGTGGCGTCGAGGTCGCGAGCCCAGTCGTCGCCGGCTCGGAGGCGGAACGGCGGACCAACCGGGCGAAGGTTGCGATTCTCACTCGCGGACAGCCTTTGGGCCGACCGCCAGCCATACACGTTGAGCCGGAGGCTGAGGTTCGTCTCGTATCCCGCTCCAACCGCAACGACTGCAATTGGATGTGGAGGCGTGTACCACCGCCCAACCCACACGAGGAGAGCCCAGCCCGTAAGAAGCGCAACGGCAGCCACCGCCGCAAGCACAGCTCCAATGCGATCAACCGGCCGATGTGCGAGAGGGCTGATCCGCCATTTTTGAGGGGCATCGAAGCCGTCCGCAGCGGTTGATCCCCAGAGCGGCGATGACGACGGCATGGAATGTACCGGGGCGGGGGATTGTCCGTTCGTGCGGGGTCGCGATTTTCCCCAGCTTACCCACAATATACCACATATACTCCCGTCATCCTCGCTTCGCGGCGACTTCACGGATGACCGCTGTTCGCCCAAACCCACCCACCATTCGACGTGTTTGATGCCAGCCGAACCGACACTCGACATCCCTGCTCTGATTGCACCGATTGCAGGGGATGACCCATCCGGCGGAACCACTCCGTTCGATGTTCGCGAAAAGCTCGATGAGGCTCGAAAGGAGATCGATCCGTCGGGCTTCGCGGCTGATGACCCCACACGTCCGCCCGAAGCGAAACGGGCCGATTGGTCAGCCGTCGTTCGCGTGGCGTCTGACAGCCTCATGAACAAGGCAAAGGATCTTCTCGTCGCGGCTCGGCTGACAGAAGGGGCCACGCAGAAGTTCGGGTTCGCCGGGTTGCGTGACGGGCTCAAGTTGCTCACCGCGTTGCTCACCGACTGCTGGGATCGTCTCGCGCCGAAAGTCGACGATCCTGCCGACCTCGATCTGCGAGCGGGGCCATTTGAATGGCTCGACGACGCGGATCACGGCGGTCGGTTTCCGTCGAGCGTTCGCGGTGTCCAACTCTTTCCGGGCGGCGGAGAGACACCGCTCGGATGGCTCGCATGGAAACGCGGTCAGGAAGGCAAGGACAAGGCGGCTGCGGAAGCGTTCGAGAAGGGCGTTCTCGCGGCGTCGCCGGAGGCAATTCGAGACACGGTCGCGATTCTCGTCGAGTGCAAGGCTGCTCTCGACGAACTCACGGTGAAGCTGAACGAGCGGCTTGGCAACCTCGCGCCCGGAATGACGCAACTCGGGCGAGCAATCGAAGATTGCCGGGCGCTTGCGGAGATCATTGCGAAGCGAAAAGGGCCAGTCGCCGACGCAACGCAACCTGAGACGCAAGCGGACACGGGCACGCCAACAGCGTCTGGATCGCCAGCAGCACTCGGCGCAGGAAACGCTCCCGCGACCAGAGACGCCGTGTATCGGCAGCTGGCAGAGGCGGCCCGCATTCTCGAACAGATCGAACCTCACAGCCCGGTGCCGTACCTCATCAAGCGAGCCGTGGCGCTCGGCAGCCTGCCGTTCCACGAGATGATTAAGAGCTTCGTTCGCGACGCGGCGGTCCTTACCGAAATGGCCCGCGAACTCGCCATTGAGCAACCACCCGCACCTCCGACGTGATTGGGGGCGAACCCGAGTGCCAGCGAGGGTGGGCCGTCGCCTTTGTTGCCGCTGTGCCAAATTACCCACTGGTTCCAGCGTGGATAACGGGCGAGGCTCCTGCCGAGCCAAAGCGCAAGGTTCGGCAGGAGCCTCGCCCTCTCGATCCAACACTCAAACCCTGGTTGCCCGTGCCTGACCAGTCCACTCCCGGAACGACCGCCAAACAGCCCGGCTTGCGCCGATTCGCGGCCGCAGCGCTGACGCTCGCCCTCGCCGGAGTCGCGATCGGAGTTGGGTCGTGGGCCAAGCCGCTGCCGAGTCCGTACTTCGTTCCGCTGTGGGTCACACAGTACCGCAGCCGTGCGATCCCTGACCGCTCTGAAGCCGACGCCGACCAGAGCGCCGTGCGAGCCGCCGGATTCTTCCCCAGACTCGCGAACACCGACGCGAGCCAGGAAGCCATTCTCCTCATGCGGGAAGTCGATCAGCTTCAAAAACTGCACCACCACGATAGTCTCGTTCTGTATCTCAGCGGATTCGCTCAGGTCCGTGCCAGTGGTGACCTCGAATTCATTCCTGCCGACGCGGACCCACCCGGAGGACGCGAGGGTTTGTCTCTTCGCGAGATTCTCCGAAAGGTGAAGGCCGCTCCGCCGCGTGCGAAGTTAGTCGTCCTTGATCTCGCGGGAACGCCGCCCGAACCCCGCGTTGGAATCTTGTGGACCGATCCGACGGCTCACATGACGCAGTTGGTCGCGTCAGTCGATGCCGAGCACAAGGCCGCACACCCGAACGCACCTGCCGACTGGCTCGTCCTGTGCTCGGCGAGCCCCGGACAGACCCCCTACGGGAACCGCATCCTCGGGCGCACGGTGTTCGGTTACTACTTCGAGAACGGCTTGCGCGGCGCGGCTGTACCCTACAACCCCAGCAATCACAGCGGTCGGCGGGTCACAGTGCGAGGACTGACCGCGTTCCTCCGAGCGCGTGTCGATCGCTGGGTCCGAGATAACGCGGGCCGCAGACAGATCCCGATCCTTCTCGGCGACGGCCCCGACTTCGATTTGGTCTCGGCTTCTGGTGGCGACACACCCACCCCAGGCGTGATGCTCAACGACGCATTACTCACGGGGTGGAACACGCTCACTCAGTGGCGAACGGATGGGAGTCTATCTCAGGGGCCACGAATTTTCCGCCGGCTGCAAGACGGTGTTCGGGTGGCGCAAGCGGGTCGCCGGTTCGGAGGAGCGAACGATCGCGGGTACAGCGATTTGGCCATCGACGTCACGCGGCTCAGTCGTGAGATGGCTGCGGCCCGGAGCGCGCCGAAGCGGCCAACTCAGATTGTGTCCGTCGCCCTTGCCCGAGCGCTCGGCGACACCGACGACCCAGCCGTCGTCGATGCTGTTGATGCTTTGCTAACCGCCGGTCGCGACGCAACCGCACTCCCAACCGCCGGACAGGAAGCCGCAATCGCGAAAGGTGTCGCCACGTTCGTCAAAGCGGTGGCCGGAAAATCTCCGTTCGCGGTCGAAGCCGCACTCGTGTCGCGTGGTCGCATCGCAGCGGGTCGCGCGGCCGACATCCAACTGCTCGACCGCGCATTGACCGAGCGGAAAGTCACTCCGTCGTACATCGAGACGTACTTCCTTCGCCGACTCGCGGAGTTGGCCCGACGGATTCCCGCGGATCAATGGCCCGCCGAGGTCGCCCGGACAGGGTTTGAAGCCGTGATCGTGTACGAAACAGCCGCGGCGCACCCGGATGTCTACCCGTGGACGACTGAGGTTCTCAGGCAAGCGGCCGTGTCACGCTGGACCGGCGAGATCCTGCTAACGTTCTGGGGCAGCGTTCCCACAGCGGAACCGCACGAACGGTTCCACGACACGATTCGGCTGGCGGCCGCCGCGAATGCGTTCGCGGATGCCTACGCCAGCGGGCGTCCGATCGCAGACGACGCGCTGACCGGGTTGGTACCTGAGGCTTCCGTACTGCAAGTCTTCCCGGATCGTGTCCCACTCTGGAAAACACGTCTCAAGGCAACGGGTGACTTGGTCAAACTTCTGATGCCGCCGAGTACCCCCGCAGATGCGGCCGGGCTACTCGATCAGGCCGATCAACTCCGACGGGCCGCCGCCGGAGTGAGCAGCCTGACGACGGCTCTCGATCTGGTGACAGGAGCCTCGGATGTTGACTGGGCAGTGTCGGCAGCAGCAACAGAATCGGCCCCGCCGGACCTGGTTCGCAGTATCGAGTTCCTGTTCTCGCTTCCACGGTTGAACCAGGAAAGCCGAGCCGCTCTCGACCAAGCCGGGCAGAACCTCGCTCGCCGGTTGGCCGAAAAGACGCTCGCGGCCGATAAGAATGACGACCTGGCGATTCATCAGACACCGATCGTTCCCTATGGCTCAGAAGAAGGAGTTGCTGACCGACGGTTCACGGCCGCTCAAGTGGCCATCCGTGCGGAATGCCACATCGCGATTCTGCGTTTCGCTGGGCTACCAGCCACAACCATCGATCCGCTCACCAAACTCCTTGAGACCGCCAGACACGCTGGCCCGGATTCGCCAGCGTGGATGGAACTGTCGGTGGGTCTGGGGCGGGCCTGGAGTACGGGCTTCGACGCCCTCCTGTTAGACGCACCGGCCGACCAGCGAGACATGCTCGCGATCTTGCTTCCGGGCTTCACGCCGACTCGTTTCGATACGATGGGCAGCGAACCGCGAGTCATGGCGAGGCAGGCCGCGTGGGCCGAGTTCTTCGGTTGGTCCGGCGTGACTCATCGGCAGATCGCGCGAGCCGGATTCGATCGCGATTTCCTGGAATCGGTAGCCTCTGCTGAGATCGCTGTTGGAAACGATACAGTGGTTCCGCCGCCGCTCATGGTCTTCGAGGAACCGCCGCCGCTTGTGTTGACCGCGACCCGCCCCACCGCAGAAATCCGAGTGACAGTGAGACACCCCGGTCCTCTGAGCGAAGCTCCAATCACAGTTCGCGCACTGCCGCCAGGAGACACCGTTCGAGTCACCGCGGAGATGACTGCCTTCAAGCCCGACCCCGCTGGTGGCGGAACTCTCAGTACTCTCATCGTGCGAGCAGAGGTTGCAAACCCCGCGAGTCCGGGGCGAATCCCGGATGGAGTCGTGATTGAAGCACGCTCGGGTGGTCGGCAGGCGTTCGTTCGCATTGCGATTGATGGCAGCCGCCTTGTGAACCCTGTCGAGATCGTTGTTGATCGAGTCCCGGTCGATCCGGTCGGGCTTGGCGACGACATCCGGATTCGTCCGGGTGTTGGCGAAACGTTGTTCGTGTTCGTCCGCAATCGCGGCACTGCGAAGCGTGAAATGATGGTTCGTGCAGTTTCTCCGGACGCGGGAATCGCGGCGATTGAGGCCAAGGTTCTGGTTGGTCCCGGCGAAACGCGGCTCGTGCCCTTCGCCGGTGCTGCGCCAATCCCAGCAAAATCACCAACCGCAGCGACTCCGTCTTTCGACCTGCCCGGCTCGCTCCGACTTGATGTGCTGGACGCAACAGACACAACGACGGTGATTCAGACTCGCTTCCTCCGGCTGGCTGTTAGCGAGCCATTCGAGTATGTGGAATTGTCAGCGGCAACGTATGAACCGATTGCCCTTCCGCTGCGGCCCGAGAACCGTCTGGGCGTGACCGTTCGCGCCCTCCGCGACCTGGGGACAACCCCATCGGTCGCGACTCTCGTGGTCGATCAAGCTCACGTCCCTGGCCTGCGTGGAATTCGCGCCGGTCGGTTCGCGGGCCGCATCCCTGCAGATAGCAGCCCACTCACGCTCGACGCTTCCGGTCTCGTGCTCGATCCTGAAGCCAGACGGCAGGGACAGGTCAGCGTCACCGTTGATGGGGTGACGCGAGCGTTCAGGCTGAACGTCGATTTCGTGCGGACCGGCGACACGGTTTCGCCGACTGTTGACACAACGCCGAATCTCGAACTTCGGTCGGCTCCGGTATCTACTCCGGGTCGGTCGGTCGCCTTCCGCATTGGTGCGGACCGTGTACCGCCGGGGGCTACTCTCGACGCACGCCTGATGCGATACGATCAGGGTCGCGAGCCAACCGAGGAAGCGGTTCGCACGCTTCCTGCGGTTCGTCGCAGGCATGCAACCATTACCCCTGGCGCGGCTGGTGGTCTGCATCTTGCGGCTGTCATCGAGGATTGGGAGGTCGCGTGGGAGGTTCCGCAGCTCCTCGGCCGGCGAACGGTCGTTGCGAGACTGCTCGCAGCAGACAAGACGGTCCTTGCCACGAAGGAAATTCCGGTCATCCTCGATAACTCGCCGCCAACCATGCCAGACTTTCGCGGCCTGCATGAGCAAGTCAAGAAGGGAACGCTGTTACCCGTCACCGTCGAGGTAACTGACCCCGAATCGGGCGTGGCATCGGTGGTGTTCTTCGTCGGCAAACTTGGTCCGGATGGGAAGCCGTTGCCGGGCACTGTGACGATTCCTGGGGTGCGTTCCGACACAGACCCGACGCGATGGTCGGCGGCGGTGCAGTTGCCGCGCGACAAGCTGGGCATGACCGACATCACATGCGTTGCCGTGAATGGAGCGGGACTATCGTCGTCGTCGTTTGCTTCGGTGGAAGCGGTGGAAGCACTACCCGAAAAGCCAGCAGCAATCGGCGGTCAGTTGACAGAAGGCAATCGCCCTCAGGCTGGCCTGGAAGTGACGCTCTTCGATGCTCGCGGGATGGCTCTCTTCAAGGCGACGACGGACGCGGATGGGAAGTATCTGTTCCCAAATCTCAAGCCGGGTGCGTATTCGCTGACAGCCGAGAAAGTGGCAACGCGGCGGAAGGCATCGACAACCGCGACCGCTGTTGCCGGTGTCACCACGACCGCTGACCTGAGCCTGTATCTGTCGCCATGAGTGGGGTGCTGGCGAGCTGCGACCGCAAGGTCGTGGTGAAGCACTTCAGAAACGGTGGCGGAATGAAGGATCGTGCGAAGGATTTGAGGGAATGTAGTTCCCCCTCACCCGCGACTCGAAGACTCGTCGCGACCTCTCCCCCAAAAATCGGGGGCGAGGTGGGGCGCAGTGTCTTCTCTTCAACTCATCCTGATTCATTGCCTTCAAATCAAACCAATCAGCCCCACCTCGCCCCCGATTTTTGGGGAGAGGTCGGCGAGGCTTTGCGAGCCGGGTGAGGGGGAGTTACCTCCCCAAGCCCTGGCACAATCTCGCTCATTCCGCCACCGTTTCAAACGTAGACCGCTCCCTTGCGGTCGCCGCTCGCCAAACTGCTAATATCGGTAACGGAACTCGGTGCGGATCACGGCGGTCGCGAAGCGTGGATCGGTCAGAGCAATGGACGTCCCGACTCCGAAGTCGCATTTGTCGCAGATGTTCAGCCTCATGCCCGGTCCGAGCGATACATAGGTCATCCCGGAGGCTGGTTGATTCGGCCCCAGCACCGGATCGGTGTACGAGCCGTTCAGGAACATCAACCCGTTGAGTTCACACACGCCGATCAGTTGCACGTCTCGCACTGGCCGCCACAGGATGTGGTTCAAGCTCATGTTGTAAGCCAGCACCGTGCCCGCGTACCCCGGCGTGCCGCCGAGCGGAATCCGGTCCGCGATTTGAGCCTGGAGGAAGGTATCGTTCGAGATCTTCAGGCCCGCAATGATCGACGGTTCCAGCGCGACGTGCCCGGTTCCCGTTCCCTTGAAGGAGGAACCCGTCGGCAGGTACGTCAGGAACTGGAACGAGAGCTGGACGAGTTCGCGGTCGAACATGAGAGCCTTGGTACCGGTGACCATGTCGCCGATGCCGGATGCCGACGATGAGCCGGTGGCCTCGTTGCTTCGGTAAGTCAGGTCGAAGATCAGCGATAACGATCCGTTGACGGACGTTTCCGTGTACATGCTGAGGTCGTTGTAATCGACGCTGCGGGCGACCTTGTTCGGGGAAGTCGGTCGCGGACCCAGGCCCATGCCGTCGGCGCGTGCCCAGAAGTATTCAGCTCGGTCCGGCAGAATGACACCGGGGCCAGCATCCCAACGGAAGCGGCTTTGCGATACCGGGCGAGCCCCAGGAGTGAAGAACGCCGAATCCGCGAGGATGTTCCATTTCGGATCGTAGCAAGGGTCCGGGCAGCAGAGGGTTTCGTACATCACGCCGATCAAACGCTCGAAGCGGTTCCTCGCCGGGAACGGCTCGCACGCCTTGCGACCGGGCGAACAGTGGCGTGAGCCGCCACAGGTTTCGCAGTCGTCGTGCCCGCAGGTCGAACAGCCGCCTCCAAGCCGGTTCCGGAACATCGAGAGATCGATCTGCTGTCCGTCAACCGTCAGTCCGCCAACCTGAAGGGGCGGGAGAGCTGGAACTGGCACAGGAACAGGAACAGGAACAGGAACAGGAACGGGGCTTGGGGCAACTGGCAGTGGCGTCGGGGCTGGCAAGCTCTGCGGGAGTTCGGCTGGTGGGGTGGACACCTCTGGCAATTCAAGTCCGGTCCGAACGGCTTTGAGGGCGTCGCGCACACTCGATTTGTCGGCCGCCATTGGCTCCGGGATCGGAATTGGAATCGGGGTTGGCGGACCTTGGGCCGCGACCGTGAGCGTCAGTCCGACGCACACGGCAATCACGCCGACGAGCCCAATGTAGAACCGGGCGGTCATTCCGCGCACCCTTCGTGATCCGCACTTTCGTCTTGAGTTCTGGGGGCTCATAGCGTATCTGCCCGACCGGGGAAAGATGACTTCTGGAGGGGGTCCGATGCGAAAATTCGGGACGGTCATCGTCGTGTTCGCGGGGCTCACCTTCGTTGCGTATGGGCAGTTCCCATCGGTCCCATCGGCTCCGGTTCCTGTGGCGCCGCCGATCACACCTTCAGTTGCCACTCCAGGGGCAGCGGCTCCGCGGAACATCTTTTCCATGTTCTGCATGACGCCCGACCAAAAGGCGGCGTGTAAGGCGAAGTTCTGCAACTCGGCGATTGGGAAGGTGGTCAACTCGATGCTCAGCCCGCTCGGAGCGGTGACCGGCGGCTTGATTGGACCAACGTGTAGCGGACCAAGTCCTGCGGATCTCGCCAAGCCTGCCACGAGCGCCGAAGGGGCGGCAGCCCGGATCAAGCAGGACGAAGCGAACGCGGCTGCTCGCCGAGCGGCAGTGCGATACCTCGGCACGGTGAGTTGCAAATACTACCCGGAAGCCGAGCCTGCCCTGATTTCGGCGCTGCGTGGCGACCCGAGCGAGTGCGTCCGCATCGAGGCCGCGAAAGCGTTCGCAAACGGTTGCTGCTGCTCGAAGAAGACGATCGCGGCTCTGACGATGTCCGTGAACGGCGGAACGAAAGATGGGTTCCCGTCGGAAAACTCGGAGTGTGTGCGAGCGCTGGCGTATGCGGCGTTGCAGGTGTGTGTGGCGACGTATCAGGAGCCGGTGAAGCCGCCGGAGAAGGCGACTCCGAAGGAGAAAGAAAAGGAATCCGCGGCTGGGCCGTGCCCTTACTATGATGCGGTCGCGGTCGATCCGCCGACAGACTTGATCCGTGACGCCCGCATCGCAGTGAATCGCGGGGTCAACATCTCGGCGCTAGCGTATCGCCAGCTCACCGCCGAAAACAACCACTTGATTGGAGCGTTCACCGACCCGCTGCGAGGGGCGACCGTGCCGATGGGTGCGACGCCAGCGCCGGTGGCCACCACCCCGACGCCCGCGAAGTCGCAGGCAGCCGAGCCGACTGCGACGCAGGCAAAGCCCGGTCCCCGCGCCCGCACGGCAGGAACCGTCACCGACCTGTGGAAGAGTGTTGTCGGGTCGAGGGGTGCAGGGAACTGATTTTACCCCGAAGGGGTTGCATCCCAAAGCCCAGGGTCAGCGCAGCGCCACCCTGGGAAACCTACGGTGAAATGGTTCTGCCACGCTTTCCCAGGGTGCGCCCAAAGCGGCGACCCTGGGCTTTGGGATGCAACCCTTTCAGGGTACATACCAATACAAGGTCTCACTCAATGGTGAACGTGAACTTGCCTTCCTCGCCGACGCCAACCTTCACCGACTTCACGGTCTTGCCCTCTGCCATACGAGTCAGGATCTCGTCCGAAATCGCGGGCAGCACCGTCCCAGTAATGATGTGGTCAACGTTCCGCGCCCCGCTCTCGACCTCCGTGCAGCGTGCCAGAATCGTGTCCACGACGGCCGCATCGTAAGCGAACGTCGCCTTGTGGTTGTCCCGCAGACGGTCGCCGATCTTCTTCAGTTGCAGTTCGATGATCCGCTTCAAGACCTCAGCGCGAAGCGGGAAGTACGGCACCACCACCATGCGACCCAGCAACGCGGGCTTGAACCACTTCAGCAAATCGGGCCGCAGCACTTCAGCAAGTCCCTTCGCGTCGGGCATCGTTTCGGGGTCGGCACACGCCTTCATGATCGTGTCGGTGCCCGCGTTCGACGTCAGCAGGATGATCGTGTTCTTGAAGTTCACATCCTCGCCGGTGTCGTTTTGTAGCACGCCCTTGTCGAACACCTGATAGAAGATTTCCTGCACCGACTCGTCCGCCTTCTCGACCTCATCAAGCAGCACGACCGAGTACGGCCGATTCTTCACCGCGTTCGTCAGAACACCACCCTCGCCATAGCCGACATACCCCTTCGCGGAACCGGTGAGGCGAGAAACTTTGTGCGACTCCTTGTACTCGCTCATGTTGACGACGACCATGTTGCGGTCGCCACCGTAGAGTAGGTCCGCGAGGGCCATCGCCGTTTCGGTCTTGCCGACTCCGGACGGGCCGACGAGCAGGAATACGCCCACCGGTCGGCGTGGATCACTGAGGTCGGTGCGAGCGGTGCGAATCCGCTCGGCAATCGCTTCCATCGCGTGATCCTGACCGACGACCCGCTCCTGCATGTGTTTCGGCAGATTCAGCAGCGTCTCGATCTCGTTGCGAACCATCTTGCCGAGCGGAACGCCGGTCAGTCGGGCGACCACTTCCGCGACCGCTTGCCCCGCGACAACCGGATACACGAGCGGCGACTCGCCCTGAATCTTCGCGAGATCGTCCGTCAGCTTGGTGAGTTCGGCGCTCGCTGCGGGATCGCCCGCGACGGCATCGGTGACCGCTTCGAGCTTGTCGCGAACCGCGTGAATCTGCTCGACGATTTTCTGCTCTGCGGCGAGTTGCTTTTCGAGTTCGGCGGTTCGCTTCTCAGCGGTAACTTTGCGGGCCTTCCGATCTGCAAGCTTCTCAGGATCACCGCCAGACACACGGCCTTCTCGCTCCAAGAAACTGATCTCGTTCGTAAGGTATTCGATCTCTCGCTTGGAGTCTTCGAGAGCCGGCGGCGTCGAGAGTTGACTCAGCGACACGCGACCGCACACAGTGTCAAGAAGACTCACGGCCTTGTCTGGCAGTTGGCGGTCAGGCATGTACCGCACGGAGAGTCGAACCGTCTCGGTGATCGCGTCGTCCATCACGCGAACCTTGTGGTGCTTCTCCAGAACCGGCACGAGTCCGCGAAGCATTCGCACGGCGTTCGCTTCACGCGGTTCCTCGACTCGCACAAGCTGGAACCGTCGCTTCAGAGCCGCGTCGGTCTCGAAATACTTCTTGTACTCAGCGAACGTCGTCGCCGCGATGGTCCGCAGTTCGCCACGAGCCAGCGGCGGCTTCAGCAGATTGGCCGCGTCATTCTGCCCGGCTTGCCCCCCTGCCCCGATCATCGTGTGCGCTTCGTCGATGAACAGAATCACCGGCGTCGGCGACGACTTGACCTCTTGAATGACCGCCTTCAGTCGGTTCTCGAACTCGCCCTTCACCCCTGCGCCGGCTTGAAGCAAACCCAGGTCGAGCGACCGCAGATCGACGTTCTTCAACGGTGGCGGCACATCCCCGGCAGCGATCCGCAGAGCCAGACCTTCGACCACGGCGGTTTTGCCGACGCCGGCCTCGCCCGTCAGAATCGGATTGTTCTGCCGGCGACGGGTGAGGATGTCGATCACCTGCCGGATCTCGGCATCGCGTCCCACAACCGGGTCGATCTTCCCGGCCTTCGCGTTCGCGGTCATGTTCACGGTGAACTGATCCAGCGACGGCGTTTTCGAGGAACCCGCAGGAGCCGGCTGACCGTTCGGAGTCGTTCCACCGGCGGCGGAAGCGGCTTCCTGTTCGTTCTCTTCCGAATTGAATCGCGGGAGCAGATCCTTGAGTTCCCGTTGGAGTCGTTCGCCACCAATTTTCGCGAGTTCGGGGATGGCCGTTGTCGTGCGTGCCGAAAGCGAGCGGTCCGTGAGCAACGCTGCGAGGAGGTGGGCAGTGCGAACGCGGCTCGCCCCGTATTCCAGCGACGCAAGCACCCATGCCTCGCGGACCGTGTCGAGGATGTCCGGCGACAGGTCCGGAGCGCGACCGTTGCCGGTCTTGAATCGGTTGGCGGCACTTTCGAGTTGCGACCGGACCTTCGCCGGGTCGATGTCGTACTGCTTGAAGATCGCGGCGAGATCGTTGTTCGTGGCCTCGGTGAGTTTCAGCAACCAGTGTTCGAGTTCGACATGGAAATGCGTGCGAGACAGGCACAGCCCGGCGGCCCCTTCGAGGGCGCGTTTGGTAGTGCCGTTCAGTTTCTCGAAAAGCGAACGAGGATTGACCGTGGCCATTGGGGCGTATCTCTGAGGAAGGGAATCGTGTTGGGAGTACCAATGCGGATTGATGCGGATCTGCCGAGCCCGAGCGCCAGCGAGGGAACTGTGGACCCCTCGCTGGCGCTCGGGCTCGGCCTACGAACACGAATCAAGGGAATGCGGCTCACACCACCAGATCACCGGCGCTGAGGCTCTTTCGTGGGACGACGTACAGCGTGAACCGCAACGTCGGCGTCTTGCCCGCCACTTGCACCGTCAGGTCTCGCTGCCCGTGGATGCTTCCCGCGATCAGGTTCTCGTTCAACCGCACTGCAAGCGATAGCGACTTCTGCACGGCTGCCCATTCGGCGGCGGTTGCATCCGTAGCGAGTTGGAAGTACGTCACACCGGTCGGGTGCGGCAGTGTTCGCGGGACAGCCCGAACCGGCGTGAACCGCAGCCCTTCGCGGCCATCTCGGAACACAGCATCGACTCGCTCGGAACTGCCGACCTTCATGTCAAGCACGCCGGGTTGCGTCAGCACGCGGATCAACTCGTCGCCCGACAGCGTACTCTGCACCGCGATGAAAATCTGCCACGTCGATTCGACCCACGCCGCTTCGAGGGCGACTTCCATTCGCAGCCCGGCCCCAACAAACGGACGGCTCTTGTAGTCCGGCTCCACGAACACATCGAGCAGCGAATCGATCGAGCGCTTCAGGAAGTAAAGCGACCCGCCAATGTCGTCGTGATCGTATCGCGGAAGCGGCGGCGGTCGACGAGACGGCCCGAACAGCGACAACTGACCCACGCCGCGACAGAGTTCGATGTACGCCATCACCGGATGCAGACCCGACGTGAACGCCAGCCCCGCAAGGAGGGCGTACAACTCGTTCAACGCTCGCAGTTGCGCCCCGATCATCACGTCGGCCTGATTGCCGCCTTCAAACGCAAGCCCGCGGTCGAGAACCTGGCCAGCGAGGACGTCGATCTTCGTGCCGACGCGGTCGTAGATCGCCTGCAAGATGTCCCGTGACAGCGCTGGCCATGTGTCGCAGCCCAACACGGGCGGAATGTACCCTGCCTCGAACTCAGGGCGGCCGTCGGCCCGACTCGATCGCACGATCTTCGCGAGCGGCAGCACAGAGTAGCCCGCGAAGTCCTGGCCCGATGTGAGCAACTGCGCGTTCAAGCGGCGAACGACGACAGCTTCCCGGTCGTCGGCTGCGTTCTCGTCTTCGAGATCCTGAGAATCGAGCCGATATCGTGACAGTGCCGACCCCGTTTCAGACTCGGTCGCGTTCGGCCGTCCGAGTTGCAGCACCGGAACGGCGAGGTAAACGGTGAGTTTGGGACCGCGTTCGAGCCCCGGCTTCAGATCGAGCGGCGGAAGGGCCGTGTCTTCGGGGATATCGACAGCCGTTCCGTCTGGCAGACGAGCACGCAGCCGACGCACCTGAAAGCGCCAGTTCGCGAGGGCATCCGGGTCGATGTCGAGGACGCGGCAACCCCAGGCATATGGGGAGAGCGTATCAGCAAGTTGTCGTGATTGATGCTCCGTATGGCGGTGAGACGCCTGGAGGTGGTGGGGCCGAAGGAACAACCCTTCGTGCCAGTGGACCGCGCGAGTGGACATCGATTCTCACCGCGGAAGGGGGGCCGGTGTAACCCCTTCTGATATAATCGACTCCGCACAAGAAACAAGAACCATGGAACACGGCACTTGCGCGAAGACACCGCGATGTTCGCGTACCCGGTGTTCGCGAGCGCTCTCCGCGTTCGCGAACAACTCAGCGCCGGGCGGGCACTCGAGTTCGAGCGGGAACACTCACGGCTCAAGGAACTTCTCTCGGCTGCGGCCATGACGGCGACGATCGGCCCGAAACCGGCAGGTCGGGCGAGCGCACCCGCTGCCGGATTCCTCGGTATCAGATACGCTCTGGTGTGCTGGGTGGATGAACTCTTCACTCAGGTGCCGACGTGGCGGGATCGCTGGAACGAGCGGAAACTGGAAGTCGAACTGTACGGCACGAATGACCGTGCGTGGCGATTCTGGGATCAGGCGAAGCTCGCATCCGGAGCGGCCGACGTCGATGCGATGGAAGTGTTCTTCTTGTGCGCTCAACTCGGCTTCCGGGGCACACTCGCGGACGATCCGAACAAGCTCCGCGAATGGTCGGATGTGACGCGGGAGTCGCTCCGTGAGTTGCCGGTTCCGGAGTCGCCGTTCGACCTCGAACCCGACCCCGAATTCGATGCGCCACCTCGGCGGGCCGAGTTCCGATTCGAGCGAATGCTCGGCGTGGGGGCCGCGGTGGCGCTTGTCTTGATTCCGATCGCAGCGTTCATTCTCGTGTCGAGCCTCGGCGGGCGATGATGGTTTTCGCCCTGAAACGTAGGTCAGGCTTTCGAGCCTGACTCCGAACACCGTAGCGTCAGGCTCGAAAGTCCGACCTACAACACCGAAGAGTCAGGCTCGAAAGCCTGACCTACAACGGACTCATGCTCACCTTTCTCCGCTGGATCTGGTCGAAGGTTGTCGCGTTCTTCGGGCTTCTCATCCCGATCGGCGAGTCTGCTCGCGGGGCACGCTCGACGCTGTTCTGGGCTTTGCACGTTATCGTTCTCGTCGCGGTGCTGGTTGCTCTCGGCTGGGCGAATCAGCGGTTCGATCTCATCCGCTACATCGAAGCCCCGACCGAGTGGCTTGCCCATGTCTGGCTCCCGCTCCTCGCACTGATCTTGTACGCGAATGCGTGGGCCGCGATCTGGCTGTGGCGGCTTCTCCGTCCGGTCGCTCGGCCGTCGGCGTTCCCGGATATCGACGCCGCGTGGTTCGCCGCTGTCGAAGCTGCCGAGCGTGCCGGCGTTCCCTTCGATCGCTTGCCGGTGTTCCTCATCATTGGGCGACCACGCGGCGGAGACGCTGCTCTCTTTGAAGCCGCCCGTGCGAAAGCGACCGAGTACGCTGCCGCTGGCGATCCGCCGGTCCGACTGTTCGCCTCGAAAGATGCCTTCTTCGTCGCGGCCGATGAATGTTCCCTGCTCGGCGGCCTCGCGGGATGGGCATCCGCAACCGCCGACGCCGACGACGCCCCTGCAGATGATCCGGCTGCCGACACGATCGCCGACCAGTTCCCGACGCTCGCAGCAGCAGCCGACGCCCCGCCGGATGCCGAGGTCGCGCCACCAGTCGCCGTCCCACTTGCGAAAGACCCGGCACGAATTGCGTTGCTCACGGCCCGATTCCGGCATCTGTGCGGTCTCATCCGCGGCACTCGACGCCCGCTCTGCCCGGTGAACGGGATTCTCGTTCTGATTCCCGAAGCGTGTACTCGCTCACCGGCCCTTGCGAATCAGGCCGGATTCTTCGCGGCCGAGGATCTTCGGACTGCCGCCGAGGTTCTTCAGGTTCGGTGCCCGGTCGTTGGCGTGGTCTGCGATGCCGAGCAGATTCCCGGATTCAGCGAGTTCCTGGCTCGCGTTCCAGTAGCTCGCCGCAAACAACGCCTCGGGCGGAAGTTGCCGTATGTCGCGAGACTATCCGTTGCCGACCGTGCGGGCTTGATCGTCGAGTCGGTTCGCTGGCAAACGACGACGTTGGTGCCGCGACTCGTGTACCGCGTGATGCCATCCGTCACCGAACCGGCCGCGAACGCGAAACTGTTTCAGCTTGCGGTCGCGATCCATGCCCGAACCGATGCGATTGTTCGGCTGTTCACGCGGGTATTGGCCCCTGAACAGAATGAGGCCGTGTTGCCGGGCGGATGCTTCTTCGCTGCAACCGGCGTTGGCCCGGAACGGCAAGGCTTCCTGACGGATGTTCTGGCGCAGCTTCAGGACGGCCAGAATTTCGTCGCGTGGACGGCTGCAGGACGTGCCGAAGAGACGGCGACAGCCCGACGAACCGCTCTCGGATATGCGTTCATCGTCCTCATGACGGCGGCCGTCTTCGGTCTCGCACTGCTGTGGTGGCCCCGCAATTGAGGTGCATTGTCGGATAATCGGAGCAAAGCGATGTCGGACGAGAAGGCACTTCTCTCTGCGATCTGGGAGCATCCGCACGAAGACACGCCGCGGCTAGTATACGCCGACTGGCTTCAGGAGAACGGACAGCCCGAACGGGCCGAGTTCATCCGTGTGCAGATCGACGCTTCTCTTCGGTCAGCACGTGACCCGATGGCGCTGAAAGGCGCTCAACGGGCGAGGGAACTTCTCGATGCACACAAAGAGGCCTGGACGACACACTTCGCTTGGGTGCTTGATGGAAAGTCTCCTCACCTTTGGCATCCGCACCCGAATGTCCGAAGTCCCAACCTTCGTGTCTCTGTCACAGAAGACACTGAAGGATCGTTCCGTACTCCCCGCATCGATTTTATGCGAGGGTTCGTATTCCGCATTTGCACGCCGATCGATGTGCTATTGAAGCAGTCGGTTGACAGCCTCGTCGTTCCGGAGCCGCGTCCAAGTGTCAAAGTCGCCCGACAGCAATCCGATACTGTGTCCGAACTCCCTGCCCTGTTACCCGATCTCTGTGACCGATTGACCTTCCAGAATTTCACGGACTGGGAATTCACGGGCTTTTTCGGGTTCCCCGAAGAATGGGTCGTGGCACTCACGCAAGAAACAAGGTTGCTGGTGGGACAGATTTCTGTCGAGCCCCCAGATTTGGCAAACCCTCAGGCTTTAACGGCTTTCTTCTCCGCGGCGCCACGATTGGAAGAACTGAACCTTAACTCTTTTTTCCCAACCGCCCCTCGAAACGCCGTCCTTGGGATTATGGCAGCCGCTGTCCAGTCGGGTCTATCCCACCGCCTAAAAAACTTGTCGGTATGGAATCTTTACGATGAAGATGAATTGACAGTGCGCACTTTTTTCACCGCACTCGCTGCGAATGACTGGCCGCGACTTGAGAAGTTGACTCTTGTCGGTCGCGACCCACCTCAGTTGATGGATTTGACGGGCAATCCGTTTCCCCGACTTCGAGAGTTGAGATTGTACACCGGGTGTAACACAACCGCTGCGGAGTGGTTGCATATCCTCGACTCTCCAGCGTTTAGGAACGTTTTGATCTTCCGCCTTCAGGATTCAGTATCTGATCGACCCGATTTCACCGCCTTGCGTGAACACTTCGGAGATCGGTTGCAGATTGATTGAGACGAGAGGAAGCTGGAGCGGTCGGGGCGTACTTTCACGGTTACGGCATCGGCGAGCGACGCTCTCACATTATTTCTTCCGGGAGAAAGTGACATTCCTGCACTTCCGGGCATGGTTCCGGACGTGTTTTCGATTCATGCATCGCGATAATTTGGCCACAACCATTTCGTTCAATTATAGTTCCGGATACTCTGATATAGTTTCTTCCGGACAGGTAAAATGGTTCCGGGGAGGGGTGTGCGTGTCGCCCGGAACCAATGAGAATCAACGCGAACCCTTGACACTGCGGAAACGTTAGCCATTCACGACGGCGTTGACCGTGCTGGCGATGAAGTCGCGGTTGAGTTGGGCGATGTGCTCGACGCTGATCTCCTTCGGACACGCTGCCTCGCACTCGTTGATGTTCGTGCAGTGGCCGAAGCCCTCGCGGTCGTGCGTCGCCACCATCGAGCGCACTCGTGACTTCCGTTCCGTGTCGCCCTGCGGCATCTGTGCCAAATGGCTCACCTTCGCCGACAAGAACAACATCGCCGACGCATTCGGACACGCTGCCACGCACGCCCCGCAACCGATGCACTCCGCCGCGTCCATCGCACGGTCGGCGTCGACCTTTGCAATCGGCAATGAGTTGCCGTCAGGCGCGCCGCCGGTGTTGACGCTCACGAAGCCGCCCGACTGAATGATCCGGTCGAACGCACTGCGATCGCACACGAGATCCTTCATCACCGGGAATGCCGCCGCTCGCCACGGCTCGATGTAAATGTGGTCGCCGTCGCGGAAGCTCCGCATGTGCAGTTGGCACGTCGTCGTGCCGCGTTCCGGACCGTGTGCGAGGCCGTTAATCACCATCGAACAACTTCCGCAAATCCCCTCGCGGCAATCGTGGTCGAACGCCACCGGCTCCTGTCCTTCGTGAATCAGCTTCTCGTTCAGCGTGTCGAGCATCTCAAGGAACGACATATCTGTGCTAATGCCACCGAGTGGGTACGAGACGAGTTTGCCCGCGTCGGTGCGAGACTTCTGCCGCCAGATGTGCAACGTTAGATTCATTTGTGTTTGGTGTTTGGTGTTTAGTGTTTGGTGTTTGGCGGGTTCGTAGTTGGTGGTTGGGGCGACGCCACGCCAATCACGCACCAAAACACAAAACACCAAACACTAAACACGAACGTCACTTGTAGCTTCGCTTCGTTGGCATCACGACGTCGAACACGAGCGGTTCCACGTTTCGCACAGGTTGCTTCTCGCCACCCGCGTACTCCCACGCCGCGACGTGTGCGAACTTGTCGTCATCGCGTTCGCACTCGCCGTTCGGCTGACCGGTCTCGTCCTTCTGCTGATACTCCACGCGGAAGTGCGCCCCGCAGCTCTCTTCTCGCTGAAGTGCGTCGAGAGCCAGCAGTTCGCCGAACTCCATGAAGTCCGCCACCCGATTCGCACGCTCCAAGGCAACGTTCAGGTCTGCGTCGGTGCCAGTCACGTTCACGTTCGACCAGAACTCGGCACGCAGGCCGCGAATCTTGGCAATCGCTGTTTCGAGGCTCTGCTTGCTGCGAGCCATGCCGACCTGTTCCCACATGACGTGCCCGAGTTCGCGGTGCAGTTCCACGGCCGTCTTCTTGCCTTTCACCGCGAGCAACCGCTTGATCTGATCGGTCGCCTCGGCCTCGGTGCGTTTGAAGTCGGAGTGATCCAACGGCGTCACGCCCGGCTTCTGGTCCGCGAGCCAGTTTGTGATCGTGTACGGCAGCACGAAGTAGCCGTCGGCAAGCCCCTGCATGAGCGCCGACGCCCCGAGGCGGTTCGCACCGTGATCCGAGAAGTTAGCTTCGCCGACCACGAACAAGCCGGGGATGTTCGACATCAACTCGTAGTTCACCCACAGGCCGCCCATTGTGTAGTGGACCGCCGGGTAGATTCGCATCGGGCGTTCGTAGCCGCTCTCGTCCGTGATGCGTTCGTACATCTCGAACAGATTGCCGTACTTCTCGCGGATTCGCGGCTCACCCTGTTTCGCAATGGCTGCCGCGAAGTCGAGGTACACGCCGCGACCACCCGGACCGACACCGCGGCCGTCGTCGCACGCTTCCTTTGCGGCTCGACTCGAAATGTCTCGCGGGGCGAGGTTGCCGTAGCTCGGATACTTGCGTTCGAGGAAGTAATCGCGTGCATCTTCGGGAACTTCTCGCGGGTGCTTGCCGCAGTCGGCCTTGTTCTTCGGCACCCACACACGGCCATCGTTCCGCAACGACTCGCTCATCAGCGTCAGCTTCGACTGATGATCGCCGGTCACGGGAATGCACGTCGGGTGAATCTGCGTGTAGCACGGATTCGCGAACGCCGCACCACGCTTATAGGCGCGATACGTCGCCGAGACGTTGCAGCCGATCGCGTTCGTGCTGAGGAAAAAGACGTTACCGTAGCCACCGGTGGCGAGAACAACCGCGTCGCCGCTGAACGACTCGATCTTCCCCGTTTCGAGGTGCCGAGTCACGATCCCGCGAGCTTTGCCGTCCACGGTCACGAGGTCGAGCATTTCGCAACGTGGGAACATCTTCACGTTGCCGAGGCCGATTTGCCGCGACAGCGCTTGATACGCACCGAGCAAGAGCTGCTGCCCGGTTTGGCCACGACAGTAGAAGGTGCGTTGAAGTTGTGCGCCGCCGAAGCTGCGGGTGTCGAGCAAGCCGCCGTACTCGCGGGCGAACGGTACGCCCTGCGCAACGCACTGGTCGATGATGTTCACCGACACTTCCGCGAGCCTGTGAACGTTCGCTTCGCGCGAGCGGAAGTCGCCACCCTTGATGGTGTCGTAGAAGAGGCGGAAAACGCTGTCGCCGTCGTTGCGGTAGTTCTTCGCGGCGTTGATGCCACCCTGAGCCGCGATGCTGTGCGCTCGCCGTGGCGAATCTTGAAAACAGAAGCACAACACCTTGTAGCCGAGTTCCGCGAGCGAAGCGGCAGCGGCGCCGCCAGCCAATCCGGTGCCGACCACGATGACCGTGTACTTCGACTTGTTCGCGGGGTTAATCAGCTTCTGGTGCTGCTTGTAATGCGACCACTTCTCCGCGAGCGGACCAGACGGCACTTTCGATTCGAGCTTCATTTGTGGTTATACCCTGTCAGGCCAGCGCCCCGTTGGGGCGGCCGCTTCACGCGGTCTTGTTCACGCGGACTTGTACAGTGGCGGGGCGTAACCTGCCATCACGCCGAACACGATAACAAGATTGCCCACCAGAATCGTGAACGCGACCGCGAAGCCAAGCAGTTTAATCAGCGACGCGAACCGCCGATTCTTCAAGCCAAGCGTCTGAAACGAACTCTGGATACCGTGCAGCAAGTGGACGAACAGCACCAGCTGAGCGACCGTGTACAACGCGACGAGCAGCGGATTCGTGAAGCCGAAAACCACCATGCTGTACACGTCTTGCCGCTGCTGCGAGTCCTTCAGTTCGAGGTAGCTTTCCCACTTGCCGGGAGCCGTTTCCACCTGCATCGCCCAGCCGAACGTGAAGTGTGCGAGGTGAAACAAGATGAACAGCCCGACGACGATACCGCTCCACATCATCGTGCGGCTCGCGGCCGTTGCCTGCACACTACCCGGATACTGATACGGCACCGGCCTCGCGGCACGCGAGCGGAACTGCAATCGCAGGGCGAGCGTCAGGTGCAACACGAAGATACCGAGAAGCCCACCGCGTGCGATCCAGATGAGCACGCCGAGGGAGTGCTTCAGGAAGTAGGCGTAAGCGTTGATCGAGTCCGGACCCTGGAACACCTTCAGGTTGCCGATCATGTGAATGACGGCGAAGCTGACGAGACCCAGCCCGGTGAGCGCGACGAGGATTTTGGAGCCGACGCTGGAATCGAGAAGGGCTGAGAGAAACGGGCCGGCCTCCTCAGTGGGGTCGGCTTTGGGCGGGCCTTTGGGGTGGCGTGGGCCGGCTTGCGTGGAAGCCATAAGCGGTTGCGATCCCGAGACAGAGGGTCGTTTCTTTTAGTGTAGGCACACGACCACGCTCGCGGCGACCATTCCAGAAAGAGATTGAACCACACAGGCACCGAGACACCGAGAAAACAAGAAGAATGCAGTGTTCGAACGCAACTCTTCTCTTTGTTTTCTCTCTGTGGCGCTGTGTTCAATCTCGGTACTTATTTTCTTCTTCAGCCACGGGCAGGGCGGGAGGTTTCACGATGACGCTTCGGCGGCTTGTCACCATCTGGTCGGAACGCCGAGACGTACGCCGGCCAGCTCGGACCCACATATCGCGGCTCGATCAGGATGAACCCCGCACCAGCCACGGCACGATCAGAACCAAACTCTCGGAAGCGATACAAGTGCGCCGGATCGCGGCCAATCGCGGCACCCGCACAAATCCCCGCGTCCTGGGGCGAGGTACCCGGGGCGGTGGGTCGCCGTTCCAACTGGATTTCACGCACGTTCAACTCCGGGAACTCACGCTCCTTCCGCGGATCGGTTTCGAGGATGACGTAGATCATCGTGCCGAAACGACTGTCGAGGACGAGAAAGTTCAACACGGTTTCCGGAGTCGCCGGTGCGACTTCGAGAGGGGGCTGCGTGGGTTTCAGTTTGGTGGGGCGGGCGGGCTTGCGAGTACGCACCAATTCGTTCGCAGGGGTTCCCGCGGACAGTTCAGTTGACATCAGGTTCTTTCCGCGACCGACGGCGGTCGTGTGAAGGGAAGACCAGAACCGTGGGCCCGCGAGTCGGAATCCCAACGGAGCCAGATGGTGCGCCGGTCAATCTCGGAAAGTTATCGCAGGCGAACCCACGACAACGTCCCCAAGAGAAGAGATTCTGTTCGCTCGTGAGCAAACAAGAAACTTCGACAGCGACCCCACTATAGCCGGGCGGTGAGTGGGAATCGCAAGAATTCGGAAACGTCAGCGATTCCGGTTGGCGAGCCGCGACCGCAAGGGAGCGGGAAAGGTGAGTCCGCTCCCTTGTGGTCGTGGCTCGTCGGCTACCCGTGTCAGTGTGCCGCACCCGCAGTCGATTGATCGCCAGTCGCGGTCTCGCTGGTCGCCCCATTCTTGTTGCGGCGCTTTGAGGCGAGTTCGTTCGCACTCGGGAGCTTCACTTTCCACGCCAGACCGACTACTTCCATCCCGCGAATCACCAACCAACTCAGATCGAACTGCCACCATTCCAACCCGTGGCGAGCCGACGTCGGGAATGCATGGTGATTGTTGTGCCAACCTTCGCCAAGAGCTGCGATCCCAACAGCCAGGTTGTTCGTGCTCAGGTCGTTGCTCTCGTAAGGCCGACTGCCCCAGATGTGACAAATCGAATTCACGCTCCAGGTCGCGTGGTGACCGAGGAACACGCGAACCAGCCCGCCCCAGATGAACCCGCTCAGAGCGCCTTCCCAACTTTGCGTCACCAGTCCGCCAACGATCGCCGGGATCGCCAGCCCGAGTGCAATCCAGAAAACGAACAGCTTGTTCGCCAATCGCATCGAGGGGCTTTTTTGCAGGTCCGGGATATAGCGGAACAGGTTCGCGGGGTCTGGTTCATACGCCCAGCCAACGTGAGCACGGAAGAAGCCCTTGCACCAGCCGATGAAGCCGGGGCCGCTGTGGTGCGGCGAGTGCGGGTCTTCCACGGCATCGCTGTACTGGTGGTGCCGACGGTGCATCGCGACCCAGTTGAACACGGGCGCTTCCATCGACATCGAACCGCACACAGCCCAGATGAATCGCATCGTGTTCGTCGTCTCGAAGCCGCGGTGCGTCAGCAATCGGTGGAAACCGATCGTGACGCCGAGCATCGACACGAGGTACATCACGACCATCATTCCGAGATCCAGCCAACTGCAACCCTGGCCCCAGAACAGGTAGATCGCAACGCCGACGCCGATCATCGGGGCGACGATTCCGACGGTGTTGCGGATGTACGTTCCCAGCGTCACCGGCTTGATGCCTGTCGTGTTGTCAGGTTCTGGAGCTGGGGGAGGGCTTGTGGCGTGGTCGTTGATAACTGTGCTAGACAATGGAGTACCTGAGTGAATTGGTATGCCGCGTTTGCTGCGGCTTGGGATGTTAAGTTTGGCGAAGCGAAGCGGGCCAGTCGAGTCCAAAATTCGAGCAAGATAAAAATAAATAAAGCTCGACATCAGGGACGAATTGTATCCAGCACGGCGAGGGCGGCGAGACTGAACTCGGCCGCATGGCAGGCCCCACTAAAGCGGAGGCCATTGTTGATCGAGCCCTTCGCGTTCGATGTCCTTGATCTGGGCATCGGTTACCGAAAATCGCTTGGTGATCTCGGTTCGAGCAGCAGCCACGCCAACGCCCGTGTCCTGGATTTCGACCAGAGTCCGGAAGATGGTTTGGCGTTGTTCGATGGGAAGGTCTTGGGCATCACGAGATTGCGGCACGCGGGACCTACAGCTTGGGGGGCGGGCACGACAACATTGTCTATGATACGAACTCTCGCCACCGTGAGTGCGACTTGCTCGGTATTCGTTCACTCGATTTTGGTGTGCCCCGGATTCCGGGGATCAGTTTGAGCCGAACAAAATCTGGAAGTCAAACAATCGGTGGCTTCTCATCGATTCCGGGCGACATGCACACCCCTCTTCCGGAAACGTTTTGGAGTCCGGAATGACACACACAAGCCCGGAATGACGACCGTTTCAGCGACCCCCAAGGATTTCTTCCGACGCAATCGCTTTCCAAATCGCCGCTTGCGGATACCCTTCAAAATCCACTTCTCAACGACGCGAAAAACCTGGTCTGGCTGATGACCGATGAGACGATGCGGCCTGCTGGCGGAACGCTGCCCACCCAACATAATGTTCCCACATGGGAACAACACTCGCTCGCTACTTCCGACTTCCCGAACACGGCACAACCCTCCGCACGGAAGTTCTCGGCGGGGTCACTACGTTCGCGACGATGGCCTACATCATAGTCGTGAATCCCGCGATTCTGTCGTTCGCTGGGTTGCCCATTGGCCCGAGTACGGTCGCGACGATTCTCGTTGCAGTCTTCGGCTGTCTGCTCATGGGTCTGTACGCGAACCGGCCAATCGCGGTCGCTCCGTACATGGGCGAGAATGCGTTCATTGCCTTCGGTTTGGCGGCAATGGGCATCGGCTGGGAGTTGCGGCTCGGTGCTGTCTTCGTCGCCGGGTTGATCTTCGTCGTCATCACGTTGCTGCACATTCGCACGTGGCTGGCGAACGCGGTTTCGCTCAGCATGAAGCACAGTTTCGCGGCAGGCATCGGGCTGTTCCTCGGCTTCATTGGCCTCTACGAAACCGGCATCGTGACCAGTTTCGTGGAAGGAGCACCTATCGGAAGCCTGCGTCTCGCGGATACGGAATTCCTCCGCAAGCCGCCTGTTCCCGTGAAGATCGGAGACTTCCACGACACGAAGGTGCTGCTCGCCGTCGGCGGGTTTTTCCTGATGGCAGCCCTGCTGTGTCGCGGAGTGAAGGGAGCGTTGCTGATTGGAATCACTGTCACGGCTGCGGCAGGCTTCGTGCTCGGCGTCGGTTCCGCACCGAAGGGCATCGTGGCGATGCCCTTCACCGGCGATTACTCGCTCGCCCCAATCGCGTTTCATCTCAATGTCGAAGGCGCGTTGAAACTCAGCTTCATGCCGATCCTGCTGACGCTGTTTCTGATGAGCTTCCTCGACACGCTCGGTACGCTTGTCGCCGTCGGTGCCGCGGGTGGAATGCTCGACGAGAACGGCAACTTCCCCGATCCCGAGAAGCCGATGCTGGTGGACGCGGTGACTTGCGTGTTCTCGTCAGTTGTGGGCTCATCGACGAGCGGCGCGTTCATCGAGTCGGCGACCGGCGTGCGTGAAGGTGCGAGAACTGGCCTCGCGGCGGTGGTGACGGGCTTGTTGTTCGCGGTGACGCTGTTCTTCATCCCGCTTGTCCAGCCGCTGCAAACGCTGTCGTATGCTTATGGCCCCGCACTGATCGCGGTGGGTGTGTTGATGATGGCATCCGTGCGGAAGATCGACTTCGACGATTTCACGGAAGCGGTGCCGGCGTTCGTGACGCTGGTGATGATTGTGTTTACCTACAACATCGCGAACGGGCTGACAGCGGGATTGATCGCGTATCCGCTGTTGAAAGTGCTGGCTGGCCGAGCCAAGGAACTGACCGCTGGCTCTGTCGTGTTGGCGTTGATGTGCCTCGTTTACTATGCGTTCGGGCTCCCACATTGAGAACCGATGGGATGATGACGAGAGATCGTGGCTGGCACATGAGGAAGGTGTTCCCCCTCACCCGCGACTCGAAGACTCGTCGCGACCTCTCCCTCCGAAATCGGGGGAGAGGTGGGGCTGGTTGGCTTCTGGTGAAGGCAATGGTGGGTTGGAGCTGAGGAGAAGAAGCAACGCCCCCACCTCTCCCCCGATTTCGGGGAGAGAGGTCGGCAAGGCTTTGCGAGCCGGGTGAGGGGAAACACCTGAGCCCAAGAGTCACGATGCCGGTGTTCATTCACCACTGATCCAAACTCACTTGCCTCTGGCTTTTCTGCCGAGGGAACGCCGGAGTGTCATCGTGGCGAAAATCGGCATGGCATTCATCGCAGTGAATGCGAGGTAGATCAGCAGGATTGACCCGCCACCGAAGATCTTCGCCGACGTCATGCCATCGATCGCACCTGTCTTGTAGATCAGCGTGACGAGCAACGCAAGAATGGCCGACCCGCCGCCCGCGACCACCGCCCCCATTACCCCGAGTTGGGCCTTCTCTTCGGCCTCGTAATCCTTCGCGGCCTCGGCCAGACGCTTCACCATCAGCATCGCGAAGATCATGCGGGCCAGTTCGCAGCCCGCCGCGAGAAATGCGAGAACGTAATCCGATCCAATGCCTCTGGTGCCGCCCATAATCAGGATCGGAAAGAGGGTATCGAGGATCGGAAGTGTGGTTGCCCAAAGGAGCCACATCACGACGTCCCCGCCTCCGCCCATCGCTCCAAAACCCCCAACCGCTCCCCCAAGATGACTTATCGAAACGCCAGCGAGAATGAGGTGCGCCCCCGCGAGCGAAGCAGCGGTGATTGCCATAGCCCGCGCCTTCACAGGCCCGGCAATGCAGAACCCAAAACCCACACCCGCCACGATCCAGTTCGCAACGCCAAGGAAACCCGGCAATTTCGCGATGAACTCAGCCGATCCACTGCCGCTTCGGGATGAACCGTAGTCGTCGTCGTTGTTGAAACCACCTCGCTGCGGAGGACGCCGCGAAGTGGAACTCGAACTCGAAGATCCGTCGAAGGCTCCGACCAACGCCAGGAAAATGAAGAATGAAAGCAGCGCCAGCGAGACGCCGTGCAGCCAGAACGAGATATTCAGCAGCAGCACGCCGGTTTTGGCAGCGGCAAACCCTGCCGGCCCCTTCTTCTTCGGGGCACGGTGCCAGTCGTCATCTTCGTCGTCGTAGTCGCGCCGCCTCTTCCGCGGGCGATCGTCGTAATCATCATCGTAATCGTCGTCGTCGTCGCGGCGGCGTTTGCTGCGTGGGCGATCATCGTAATCGTCGTCGTCATCGTCGTCGCGCCGACGCTTGCTGCGTGGGCGATCATCGTAATCGTCGTCGTCTTCCTCACGCCGACTCTTCTTGCGTGGGCGATCATCTTCCTCGTCGTCATCGTCGCGACGGCGTTTGCTTTTCGGGCGGTCGTCCTCGTCCTCGTCCTCGTCCTCTTCGACGGCGGGTTTCTTCTTTGGCTTCTCAACGACATCAAACGCGAACTTGCTTGCCGAGGGCGGCGGAGGTGGCGGAGGCGGTGGGAGAGGCATCGGCGCGGCGGCCTTCGGCCGAGCGGCAGATTTCGGCGGTGGCGGGCTGGGGGGTGGTTCGTCCACCACTTCAAACCCGGCTGATGTTGGTGCCGGTGCAATAATCGGGAAAAGCTTAGCACACTTGGGGCATTTGACGCTGCCGGTGGCCCCGTCCGGCACACGGAGTTTCGTGGGGCAGTTCGGACAGGAAACGACGGGCACGGCATGACCTCAGAAGGAAAACGTGTGGCCCGTCCGGGCGCGACGGTAAGTAAAATTGTTTTAACGTGCCCTGGGTGGGCTGGGCAATCCCGGTTGCGGCGCTTTGGCGAACAGTCAATTCCCAAAGGATGGATGTTGCAATGTCAAGGAAAAGAGCTCCATTTGGAGCTAATTCTTGGTTCCGGGCGATATGCACACCCCTCCCCGGAACCATCCATTTCAGACCCGGAACCATGTCATCTGTCCGGAAGAAAGTCCATCAGAACATTGTCAGCTGGATGCTCGGGAAGCACATCCCAATGAGTGTGCATCGGTTGCGTCGTTCGCTGATTAACCTGATGAACTTCCTGTGCAATTTCCCCATCTCCGGAACCATCCGAGCCCGAGGGCCAGCGAGGGTTTCTGCAGGCCCCTCGCTGGCCCTCGGGCTCGCACAAGACCAATGAATACGGATGCGGATTTGGTGTCACTTCCCGCCCGGAGGGGCATACTTCGCGAGCCAGCCGAACACCTCCTTGTGCCAGTACGCTCCGTTCTTCGGCTTCAGAACCCAGTGGCCCTCATCGGGGAAGTTCACGAACCGCGACGGCACACCCTGACGCTGCAACGTCGTGAACAACTCGTGCCCCTGCCCGATCGGACAGCGGAAATCGTAATCGTTGTGGATCACGAGCATCGGCGTCTTGTTCTCCTTCAGCTTCGCGGCCTTCGCGTGCGGGGAGAACTCGCGGTACTTCCCTGGAATCTCCCAGGGCAGCCCCCCGTGCTCGAACTCGTCGAACCACAGTTCGTCGGTGGTGCCCCACATGCTCTCGAAGTTCCACACCGAGCAGTGCGTGATGAGGCACTTGAACCGCTTGCCGATGTCGTTCACGGCGAACCAGTTCATCATGTAGCCGCCGAAGCTCGCCCCCGCTGCACCGATGCGGTCCTTGTCCACGTACGGCAACTTCTCGACGTAATCGAGCCCGGCGACGAGATCGCGGTAGCACTTCCCTCCCCAGTCAGCGGTGATCTCGTCCACGAACTTCTGGCCGAAGCCGGTCGAACCCCGTGGATTCGGCATCACGACGACATACCCCTGTGCCGCCCACAGCGACGGGTTCCAACGGAAGCTCCAACCGTCTTCCCACGCCCCTTGCGGACCACCGTGAACGAGGAACGCGACCGGCCATTTCTTCTTGGGGTCGAACCCCGGCGGCTTCAGCACCCACATCTGCATCTTCACATCGCCTTCGATGGGAATCCTGACCGATTCCGGTCGCGGTCGATCGAGTTGAGCGAGGAGGTTGTCGTTCGCCTTGCTCAGGTTTGGAGTGTCAAAACCATCGGCGTGCTGCTGACAAGCCATCACTTCGCCAGGTTGATCCATTCGCGAATTGATGCACACCCAAAGCCCCTCCGCTTTCGGAGAAGCCGTGATCGCGGTGTGCATTCCGTCGATCGCGAACTGCACCATTGATCCCTTCTCGGGAATCGCGAGCACAGGGGTTGACCCTGACATATCGATGGTGGTCAGAAAATCCGTGTCATTCAACCAGACAAATTCGTTGACGGAGATGCTCGATTTGCTCAACTTCGTGATGGCTGTGGGAGGCGTGGTTAACGTCCCCTCGGGCTTCGCCTCAGCAACGACGATCTCCCACCTATCGGCCTCGTAACCCGCCTTCTTCTGCGCACGCCAGGCGAGCTTCTTTCCGTCTGGGCTGAACTTAGGTCCGGTGTCGGCGGCCTTGTTCGCGGTGGTCAGCGTTTCCCACTTCGGCGACGTGTTCGTGATGCCAACCCGACACAACTCGTAGTTCGTGCTCCACGATTCCTCCTTCTCCGGAACCGCGGTGAACACGAGATGCTTGCTGTCGGGCGTGAACGTGAAGTCGTCGCCGCTGCTGAACGTGGAACTCGTCGGGTTCGCGTCGCGGTCGCCGGGAGTCACGTTGCGGGGTTCGCTGCCGTCGGCCTTGCACACGAAGAGATGCTGCCGTTTGTCGCCGACGTACTCATCCCAGTGACGGTAGAACAGCTTCGTGAACACCTTCGCCTTCACGGGGCTTTTCTCGATCTCGTCGTCCTTCGTCTTGTTCAGCTTGTCGGCTTCCGCGAACGGTTTCTCACTGAACTCCGGGAACACCGACGACACAAACGCGATGTGTGCACCATCTGGCGACCAGATGCCGGTGTTCGCGCCTGTGCTGATCTCGGTGAGTTGCTTCGGCTCGCCACCCTCGGCGGAAATCACCCACAGTTGCGGCGAACCGGACCGCGTGGAATCGAACAGGATTTTCTTGCCATCCGGCGACCAGTGCGGGGATGTGTCTTTCTTGCCTTTCGGGTCGGTGAACTGCTTCGGTGGCGTCTTGCCGTCGGTTGCGGCGAGCCACAACGCGGTGCTGCTCTTGTTCGCGTCGAAGTCTACCGTGGACACTTGATAGACGACCGATTTGCCATCGGGTGAGATTTGCGGCGCGGCGACTCGTTTGAACTTGTAGAGGTCTTCGATCTTCATGGGCCGCTTCTCGGCGGCCTCCAGACGCACGGAGGACGTGAGCCCTCCGGCAACGAGCAGCATGGCGGCAACGGCCACCGGGCGGAACTGTTGGAACATGCGGAACCTCGGAACTCGTGAAGGGACGGTTCCGTTTTACCCGATGTGCCGCACGCAACAAAGCGATGAGCGCCGCAAATGCCTTTAGCCCTGGAAGGGCGACGGATGGTAGCCAGGGGTGGAGCGAAGCGCAACCCCTGGAAACGCGAACCAAACACCGGAAACGCACGGCAACCGCTGACCGAAAACGCACGGCAACCGGTTTCCACGATTCGCCTCGGGACCAGGGGTTGCGCTTCGCTCCACCCCTGGCTACCATCCGTCGCCCTTCCAGGGCTAATACATTTAATCCTCCTTCGGTTCCGACACCTTCGGAGCGTTCTCCAACTTCTCGTATTCTTCCTGCTCAATCTCGAAGCCGCGACGCTTCACCACGAACGAAATGATCGCCTTCGGGTCGGCCTTCAAGTCGTTCTCCACCGTCAGCAATTGCGTGTAGTCTTTGCCGTCCACGGTGAGTGTCACACGATACCCACCCGCGGGCACCGTGCCCTTCGGACCGCTCAGGTTCCACTGCAACCGATGGAAACCGACCTCAGCCGGTGCCGTGCGGAACTCGCGAACCATCGTGCCAACCGCGTCGGTGACCTTCAGCGAAACTGCCTTCGCAGACTTCGTCAGCAGATAGTCGAAGCTCGCACCGAGAACCGGGTTCGTGCCGTAGAACTTC
This sequence comes from Planctomycetota bacterium, assembly GCA_021413735.1. GTDB lineage: Bacteria > Planctomycetota > Planctomycetia > Gemmatales > Gemmataceae > Gemmata. Next base: position 35,792 of record JAIOPV010000081.1, on the reverse strand, counting down.
CTCGCGTCTCTCGAGTACGGCGACTCGCGACCGGCCTCCATTTTCCAGCGGGTCGCGGTTGCTGGTGCGAACAGCGTCACAGCTTCGCGAAGCGGGTCGATCGTCTTCTCGTCCTTGCCCACCGTCTCAGTTCGCGACGACATTTGCCGAATGCTCGCCACGTCCAGAATCCAAATGCTGCGACCGTGTGTGCCAACCACAATCTCCGCTGCGGTCGTTGGCTGTGCGATCTCGTGAATCGCGACCGTGGGCAGGTTGTTGTTCAGGTTTGCCCACGCAACGCCGCGATTGATCGACACCCACACGCCGAACTCCGTGCCGCAATACAGCACGCTCGGATTCGTGATGTCTTCACGCAGAACCCGCGTCGAACCGAACGCCGGCAAGTTCGCGGTCAGTGGTTTCCACGTCTGGCCGAAGTCCTCGGTCACGAACAGATACGGCTTGTCGTCGTCGGAGCGGTGCGCGTCGAGGCACACATAGCAGCGACCTTCGACCGTGCGGCCAGGCTCGATGCTTGCCACCCATCGCGGGCCAGGCAACCCGGCAGCCTTCAGCTTGTCGAGCACGTTCTCCCACTTCGTGCCGCCGTCGCGTGTGATCCACAGATTGCCATCGTCGGTGCCCGCCCACAGCACATCCGCGTTCTTCGGACTCTCGGCAATCGCGGTGAGTGTGCCCTTCTTCGATGAGGTCATGTCCGGGCTAATCGCCTTGAGATCCGTGCCCCGCATCACCGATTTGAAGACGTACTGAGAGCCGCTGTAGAAGATGTTCGGGTTGTGGCTCGAAAGGATGTACGGCGAGTTCCAGTTGTATCGCAGCGGCTCGCCGGGCTTCACCGAGTTGCGACCGATGCCGCGGCTTTCCCCCGTGCGAAGATTCCGCCAGTTCATGCCGCCGTTCTGACTCTCGGCATACACCACATTCGGATCGGCGGAATCGACACGCATCACGAAACCGTCGCCGCCGTTGAGAAACAACCAGTCGTCGTTCACGGGACCGATGCCGCGCAGCGTCTGGCTCGGCCCGCCCCAACAGCCGTTATCCTGCAAGCCACCGTAGATGTTGTAAGGCTTCTTGTTGTCCACGCTGACGTGGTAGAACTGCCCGAGCGCGACCGAGTTGTGATGGTCCCACGTTTCGCCGCGGTCGTAGGTCGTGTAGAAGCCGCCATCGCCGCCCAGCAGCATGTGCCTGCTGTCCTTCGGGTCGATCCACTGTGCATGATGATCCGGGTGAACGCCCTTGATCGGCGAACTGCTGAACTTCGTGCCGCCGTCGTTGCTGCGCCACAGTTGCAAGTCGCCGTGAACGTACACAACCTTTTCATCGTTCGGATCGCAACGCACCTGCGAGAAGTAGAACGGCCGCGGGTTCAGGCTGTTCACACGGTGCCACGTTTCGCCGCTGTCCTTGCTCGCGTATACGCCACCGGTCTGGTAGCCGGTCGTTCCTTGATCCTTCTGCACGTTCGCTTGCTGACCACCGACCACCGGCTGAAGTTGAAACGGACGCAATGGCGGCGTCACGGCCTTCGGTGCAGCTCCGAGCGTCAACTCGAACTCCATCGGCTTACCTTCCCGCGTGACGGTCAACTTCACCTTGTCGCCAGCTTTCAGTTTTGCCCTTGCCGTGGTGAGTGCCCTGGCGTCGTCAATCTTCGTGCCGCCGATAGCCGTGATCGTGTCGCCCGCTTTGACGCCGGCCTTGGCAGCGGGACCATCAGGAGCGACGCCCGCGACGAGCAACCCGTTGCCGAGTTGGATGCCGAGCGTCGGCGGCCCCATTGGCCGTTCGTCGGTCGCTTTCGCTACGAGTTTCACGTCGAAGTCCAGCTCTTTGTCGCCCCGCTTCACGGTGAACTTCACGACATCATCCGGCTTCTTCTTCGACATGAACTCAATCAGTGCGTCGTAATCCGTGAGCTTGACGCCATCGAGGGCCGTGATGATATCGCCGTCCTTGATGCCAGCCTTTCCGACGGGTCCGTCTTCGGTTACCGATTCAATCTTCACGCCGCCGCCCTTGTTCGTGTCGCTTGAAATGCCCATCGTGACCGTGAGCGGCTGCCGACCTTTGCCGATGTTCTCGGTGTCGATGATGGCGAACACGAGGCCCTTGGTTTTGCGTGAGAAGTCGAGCCCGATGCGGCCGGTCTTCACGGTGGGCAGACCGTTCGTGAGCTTCGCGTCGGTGAGCTTCTTCCACGTCTTGCCGGCGTCGGTGCTGCGGAACAATCCGCCACCCGCTCCATAGGTGATCTCGGGTCCGTACTGATCGGGACTCGGCCATTCTTTGGCGTCGCCGAATACGCCGTCGAAGCCGTCGCGTTTGCGTTCCCACATGCCAACGAGCAGCGTGTTCGACTCGAACGGATCAAGGCGAAAGTCGATCACGCCGGTCTTGTCGTCGACGTAAAGAATCTTCTTCCACGTCTTCCCGCCGTCCTCGGTTTTGAACAGCCCGCGTTCATCGCCCGGACCATAGAGCCGACCGAGAGCACCAACGTAAACCGTGTTCGCGTCCTTCGGGTGAACGACGATCTTTCCAACCTGGAAGGACTTCTTCAGTCCCATGTTCGTCCATGTTTTGCCGCCGTCGGTGCTCTTGTAAACGCCGTCGCCGTAGCTGACGGAGTTGCGGGGGTTGTTCTCGCCGGTGCCGACCCAAATGGTGTTCGGCTCCGACGGCGAGACCGCGACATCGCCGATGGAAACGGTGGCTTCGTGGTCGAAGAGATGCGTGAAGGTGGTGCCGTTGTTGGTGGTCTTGAGCAATCCGCCCGAGGCGGTGGCAACGTAGTAAGTGCTGGGGTCGGTCTCGACGACGGCGATTGCCGTGATGCGGCCACCCATGTTCGCGGGACCGACGCATCGCCAGTTCATCTTCTTCACGGCAGACGTGGGAACCGTGCCCGGCCCCGGTGGATTCGCACGGTTCTTGAGATCCTCGAGTCGCTTGCCAAGTTCGAGGATCTGCTTCTCGACCTCGGCGATTTCCTTGCGGACGTCTTCGAGTTCATCGGCCCGACCCTTGACGGGAAACGCGAACAGAAGCACGGCAAGCAGAATGAACGCCGGTCGATGACCGGGACGGGTGGTGCGACTCACGGTGAAGCTCTCGGAGGGTGACGACGGCCCAAACTACCGAATGTGCCGATTTTACGCGGTTCACGCAATCGCCGCCATCGAAGCGTGAGCCAGGATGCGAAATGATGTGAAGTTCGCCGAGCTTATTAGTTAATCATTATATAAACCATATAATTCTAACATTCAGCACCGGATAATCTTTTCCAAATTCTTTACAAGAACGACATTTTTGGTTATGTCTATCGGGAAAAAATGATATCATTATGAACGAATTGCACTCGCCCATCGGTTATCATTGCTCTGCCGGTCCCATCTTGCGTTGTGGTTTCATCTCATGCGTCATGGAGAGGATTGCCCATGTGTACACGTTGTTCTTCGAGAACTCGACAGGGGTTCACACTGATTGAGTTGTTGGTTGTCATCGCCATCATCGCGATTCTGATCGGATTGTTACTGCCGGCTGTTCAAAAAGTTCGAGAAGCGGCGGCGCGGATGTCTTGCAGCAACAACATGAAGCAGCTCGGGATAGCGCTTCACTCTTACCACGACACTTATCAAAACTTTCCCGTGGGCTGTGAACCCGACAAAAACAGCACGGGTGGGGTGGCCAGTTCGTGGGGCAGCTCGTGGAAGGTTTACATTCTGCCGTACATCGAGCAGGGTGCGATCTACAGCAAATGGAGTTTCGCCTCGAGCAGCGGGTATTCAAACGGTGCCAATCTCGCGTTGGTCAGCAACATCACCCTGAAGCCCTATCGCTGCCCTTCTTCGCCGCTGCCTGATTTTTCTCCCTACTCCAACACGGGAAGTTACAAGGAGATGTTCAGCTCCTACGTTGGCGTTGCGGGGGGGTACAACGATGCTGGTCTCATCAGTACAGGGAATGCCGGGATTGTGAGCGGAGGCGGAATTCTCTTCCCGAACAGTAAAATCACGATGACGAGCATTTCGGACGGAACGAGCAACACACTCCTCGTCGGCGAACAAAGCGATCACCTCCGCGACGCGAATAACCAGCCGATCATCGGTTCGTTTGGTGCAATTACCAGTCAGGGTCCACATGGCTGGACGATGGGTGCCAACGGCTGGACTACAACACCGCCAAGCTATGGATCCGGTACTGATAACCGAGCATTTAATACCACCACCACGCGATATCAAATTAATCAACATGGCATGGCCAATAACTGTTCAGCCGGAACGTGCGATAACACGGGAAATAATATCCCATATTCCTCGGGGCACACCGGCGGAGCGAATATGGTCTTTGCAGATGGGTCTGTTCGTTTTCTGAACAACTCGACAAACCTGGTCACACTCGTCGCACTTTCGACTCGGGCTCTGGGCGAAATCGTGACGCTCCCCTAATAGTTTGTCTGCTACGACAACTGATTTGATACTCCCACCCGAAGTGCAGTCATTTGGCTGCACTTCGTAGTTCTTGCCGTTGGACAAATCCAGCGTCGACTGCATCCCTCATTCATCCTCTTCCCTGTCCAGTGAACGATTATGCCACGAACATCGCCGACGATCCTGCTTACCGCTCTCACGATTATTTGCTTTGGATGCGAGAAGAAAAAAGAGGCGGACCCGACCGCCACCGTGTCGGGAAAAGTGACATTGCCGGGTGGGAAACCATTACCGGGCGGACGCATCCTTTTTCAAGCTGCTGCCGCCGCAAACAAACTCAGCGCTGGCGACATCAAAGCCGACGGGACGTATGAAGCCGTGGGCGTTCCACAAGGTGAATGCAAGGTTTCGATCGAAAATGGGTTCCTGAAACCGATTGCGAATCCCACGTCTGCCGACGTCAAGCCCGATCCGAGCCTCAAGTATGTCTCCATCCCCGCAACACTCGCAAGCCCCGAAACCTCGGGGTTAGTCACGAACGTTACCGGCCCGACACACACGTACAACGTCGAGCTGAAGTAACCGCTTTTTCTGCGTACCTCGTTCCTTCTCCTCGATGGGTCGATCCCCTTGCTGCCGCTGCGGACTCGTCGATAATAGCGAGTTCTCGCTTCGACGCAGCAGGGGACAAATCGCGTGAGTGAACACGTCGTTTCGGAACGGGTGGTGCTTGTCACGGGTGGCACTCGCGGCATCGGCGAAGGCGTCGCCCGACGGCTCGCTTCAACCGGTCATCGGGTCATTGCCGCGAGTCACAGCGAAGCGGAACTTTCCACTTTCCGTCCTCAATCGGACATCGAGACAAAGTTGCTCGATGTCACGAATCAAGACTCCGTTGCGAAGCTGCTCGCTGGCATTCCTCGATTGTCGGGGTTGGTGAACTGCGCCGGCATCCTCCAACGTGGCGGGGCGGAATTCGACATCGACCGCTTCCGTCAGACGGTCGAGGTAAACCTCGTCGGCACGATGCGAATGTGTCTCGCTGCGAAGGCGGCGCTCTTGGACGCTGGCGGTTCCATCGTGAACACAGCGTCGATGTTGGCGTTCTTCGGCTCGGCATTCGTTCCTGGTTATTCCGCGTCGAAGGGCGGCGTCGCACAGCTCACGAAAAGTCTCGCGGCAGCGTGGGGCGCTGAAGGTATCCGCGTGAACGCCGTCGCGCCGGGTTGGATCGAAACCGAGATGACCCGCCCGCTTGCCGAGGACGAAGCGCGTTCAGCGGCGTTGATGGTACGCACTCCGATGGGGCGTTGGGGCAATCCCGGCGACATCGCGGGCGTGGTGGAGTTCTTGCTGTCGGAACAGGCACGGTTCGTGACGGGCAGCATCATTCCCGTCGATGGCGGCTACCTCTGCGTGTGAACTTCACTGAGGAGAACATCATGTCTGACGCCGAGAAATGGCAACCGTATCGTCACAAGCAGCCCGCGGAGTCGCCGCCGGAACTGGTCGTGCCGCACATCATGCCGACCGACGAACGGGTGTGGGTGCCCGTCGAGCCGAACGTCTGGTTTCGGCCGTTGCTGATGTGTGCATCACGGGGTTACTGGTGTAATCTGCTTCGCGTTCGGCGAGCAGGAGTGCTGTCGCGGCACCGCCATCCGCAACCCGTGCATGGCCTCGTGCTGAAGGGCGAGTGGCGATATCTCGAACACGACTGGATCGCACGCGAGGGCAGCTACGTTTACGAAACGCCGGGGGAAACGCACACGCTGGTGGTGGAGCCGCACGTCGAGGAGATGATTACGTTCTTCCAGGTGAACGGGGCGATGATCTACGTCGATCCCGATGGCAAAACGACGGGCTACGACGACGTGTTCACACGCATCGCGAAGTGTCGGGCGCACTACGCCGCAATCGGGCTCGGAGCGGATTACATCGACCAATTCATTCGATAACGTCTAGCGGTCGCCCCAACAGGGCGACGCTTTAGAAACGCCCCGTTGGGTCCGCCGCTCAACGTGGTCGTCAAATCCCCGCGAGGCGTTCCTTCGAGTCGCCGAACTCGGGCAGTTTCAATCCCATCCGGTCCATGATCGACAGATACAGGCTGCACAGCTTCCGCTTGTCGTTGCCGGCCTTCAGGTAGTCCAGCGAGCGACCCGTTTGTAGCGTGCCGCCAAGCCCGCCAGCCAGCACCAGCGGAACCTGATTGCCGTTGTGCGCGTTCCAGTGTTCCGACACGAACATCAGGCACGAATTGTCCAGCACCGACCGCTCGCCTTCCTTCATCTTCGAGAGCTTGTCGATCAGATACGCGTACTGCTCGATGTGACACTTCACGATCGACTGGAATTCCTTGCCCTCGTTCGAGTGCGAGTAACTGTGGTGGTCGTCGCGGATGCCGAGGAACGGATACACCTGACCTGACAAGTCGCGTGACATCAGCAGCGTTGCGACTCGCGAGCGATCGGTCTGGAACCCGAGCGCGATGATGTCGCACATCAGCCGGCAATACTCGCGGAAGTCCTTCGGCTGACCGGCCGGCGGTCGCTGATTCGCTGGCACCGCCGGCGCGTCGTCCTTTGCCATCTTGTTGAGGCGCTGAACACGCTGCTCGGTTTCACGCACCGACGACAGGTACTCTTCCAACTTCGCCTTGTCGTTGCCGCTCACCTTGCCGCTGAGATCCTTCGCCTGACCCAGCACATCGTCGAGGATGCTGCCCTGGAGCTTGCCCGCCTTGCCGCCGAACAGGCTGTCGAACGCGAGCGACGGATACAACTCAATCGGAATCGGCGAGTCCGGGTTGCGCCACGAAATGTGCGACGCATACACCATCGAATACTGGCTCTCGTGGAAGCCGCTGACCGGCTGTTCGCAGCCCAGCACGAGGCTCGGTTGTGCGGTCTCTTCCTCGTAGTGCTTCGCCAGCAGTTGATCCATGCTGACGCCGCCCTTGATGGTGCGGCCTCGCTGCAACGCAGCACCCGAGAGAATGTTGCCGGTACACTTCGCGTGCCCGCCGTCGCCTTCCTTGTTGTGCAGCCCGTTGATGACGTTGATCTTCTCTTTGAACGGCGCGAGCGGTTCCAGGCTCGACCCCAGTTCCATCGCAGCGCCGTTGCCCTTCGACCACCAATGCGGGGGCGAGATGCCGTCGCCGATGAACATGCACGCGAACCGCTGCGGTGCCTTCTTCGCGGCTTCACCCGCGAACACGGGCATCGACTCCAGCCAGGGCAACGCGACGGTTGCGCCGATGGCTTGCAGCGCGACACGACGAGAGACTTTCGACTTGGCAATCATTTTCCGCCTCCGGGTGGTGGTTCGGCTTTGTACTTCGAGATCGTGAAATCCTTGCAGCGCTGGTTCCGGAACTGCGGGCTAGTTGCCACGAGTTCGAACAGCGTGGAGAGTTTGTAATCGTTCGCCGCTAGCTGCGTTTGCATCGCATCCAGCAGCGGTTGATCGCTCAGTTGCAGCGAGCGGCCGAGAGCATATCCGAGGAACTTGTGCGTGAGCGTGTTCGTGAATTCAGCCTTGCGGTTGGTGGCGAGATAATCGCCGAACTCGGGAACGCCACGAACTTCCTTGCCGCTCGGCAGTGACACCGCGTTGTCAATCGCGCGCCCAGCGAGGTCTTTTGTGCGACTGCGGCCAATCGGGTCGAAGCCTTCCATCGACAGCCCCACCGGATCGAACCGAACGTGACAGCGAGCGCACTTCGCATCCTCGACGTGGAGCTTCAGCAGTTGGCGGATCGTCTTGCCGTTGGTGTCGGTTTCCTTCGCGGGCAGCACGGCGACATCGGCAGGCGGTGCGGGAATGTGTTCGCCAAGAACCTTGTGAACGACCCAGAAGCCGCGTTTCACGGGGCTAGTTCGCTGTGGTTGCGAATTCTTCGTGAGGAACACCGCCATGCCGAGCGCCCCGCCACGACCGACTGCGTGCAACCCGCTGACCTGTTCCCATTCCCCGGACTGCCCGTTGAATGGCAAGCCATAATGACCGGCGAGCTTCTTGTTCACGAATGTCGTGTCGCTGTTGAGCAAACCGAGAATCGGCAAGTCGCGTTGAATCAGGTGCGTCGTGAGTCGCGTCGGTTCCTCGAACATGGCTTGCTTCAGTGCGTCGTCGAACGCCGGGAACGCCTGCCGATTCACGGCTTCCTGCGTCATGAATTCGCGGTAGCCGAGCCATTGCCCGAAGAACTCCAACGCGAATCGGCTCACCTTCGGGTCTTTGAGCATCCGGCGAACCTGCTCACGCAGGACAGGCTCCTCGTGGAGTTTGCCAGCTTTCGCGACGGCAAGCAATTCCTCATCCGGGGCGCTCGACCAGATGAAGTAACTGAGCCTGGACGCGAGCGCCAGATCCGAGAGCGCGGCGACCGATTCGCCACTCGGAGCAACATCGAGCCTGAAGCAGAAGTGCGGCGATACCAGCACGCGAGCGATCGACGCCCGCACTGCAGCCTCGGTGCCGTGCTCCTTGTTGGCACAGATATCGAGGTAGAACTGGGTCACCTTCGCGCGTTCGGCATCGGTCAGTGGCCGCCGATACGCATGCTCCGCGAACGCCTGCAAATCCTTGAGGTACATCGGCTCCGTGCGCTTCAGAGTTTCGTTTCGATACCGCAAGCCGTTACGAACGTCCTCGAAGAAGATACTGATCGGATGCTTCGCGAGTTCGTCGCCGGTGAGCTTGACGTTCGACCGCTTCAGGTACGTTTCCTTGAACCGCACGAGGACATCATCGTTGACGAGGAACGGGTCTTCTTCCCGGAAGGCGTCGAAATCCGCGTGCTTGAGGAAGTTCCGCTCCGAACGCTCGAAGAACACGAACCCGCGAAGCATCTTCTCCCAGATGCCCGTGACGAAATACAACTCGCTCCACAGGCCATCAAGTTCCTGCTTCTCCTTGTCGGAGAGCACCGAATTGCACAGCGGTTGATCGTCGCGGAAGAAGCCTTCGATGAGGTGGAAGCCAGCCGAGAGGCCTCGCGTCGAATCGACGTACACGAACCGATTCGGGAACAGCTTGCAGAACGCACCACCAGACGCCTCGAACTGCTTGGCGATCTCGCTCTTGGGGTCGAGCAGCACGCCGGCGAAGTCCGGGCGTTCATCGGCTTTCGGCAGTCGGTCCAGCACGCGAACCAACGCGATGCCGGTCTTTGAGCCGTCGAGTTTGCACTCGGCTGTGAACGTCACGCTGCCCTTACCCTTGAGCGGAAACGCCTTGCTGGGGATGTCGATTTCCAGCACGCCGGGAGCTTTCAACGCGAGGCTGTCGCCGTCGAATTTCAGCTTTTCGAGTTGTTCCGGAGCGTGTGCCGCGAGAAGCGAACGCAACGACCACTTCCGTTTGCCGTCGGTGGTCTGGTCATTCGTGGTGAACGTGCCGTTGAGAATCACGGAGCCGTCGGCCTTGATGTCGGCAGCATCGGCGACCTGAATCACGAGCTTGATGCTGGGCTTGTCGGTGATGTTCTTGAACTCGCCCACGAACCGCTGATTACTGATCAGACTCTTTTCGAGAGTGTCGCGAGTCGCTGCTGTGCGGCGCCGACGTTCGAGATGCTCGATCGGTCCGTTGCCAGCATTGGCCACGATGGCGGGCGTTTCCACGGCACAGAGTTGCTTGCTGATTCGCGTGACGTCGGCAGCCAGTGACCTCACAGCCGATTGCACTTCGCCTGCGGTCGGTTCGGCATTCTTCGGGGCGGGCAACGAGTTCCAACGCTGACGCAACCACTGCATCAGGAACTTGTCGGCGGCATCTGCCTGCAATTCATCCCAGAGCGACTTCAAATACTTCGGGCTGAGTCCGCGCTCCTTCGCCCACACGTCGAGCGTGATATCTTTTCTCGCGGCGGTCCGGTGTTTGTAAAGCCACAACACAGTCAGGTACTTCTCGTAATCGACGTTGTGTTGCTCGTAAAAGGTGATGATGGCCTGTTCGTAGAACTTCTGCCGATCGGCGAACGTGACCACGGGATGCGGCGCGAACTTCAATCCCGACGAGGTGAGAACCGCGTGGTCAGCAACCAACTCCGCGGCACCGAGGTACTTCTTGAACAAGTTCGGCGACATCGTCAGTGCTTCGCCGGTGTTGTTGAAGCCCTCGCCCGACGCGGGATCAATCGGGAACGAACTCGCAGGTCGAATGTCGGCACCGGTCAGGTCGCGAATCGTGTAGTTGTACTCGGCATTGGTGAGGCGGCGCGGCGGCACGACTCCAGGGTCGCCGGAGAGTCTGCGGGCTTGCCCGAGTAGCACCTTCTCCAAATGGGCAAGGATCTCGGCACGCAGTTCGGCGGGTGGTTGCTTCGCCTTCGCGGGCGGCATCTCTTCCTTCTTCATGAAGGTGGCGACGTGCTCCCACTGCCTGAAGTCCTCAAGGATCTTGTCGGCGGAAGTGAACTTCGCAAGGTTGAGTTCGCCGCTGGCCTTCTTCGCGTTGTGGCACTCAATGCAGTACGTGTTCAGGAACGGCAGCACCTTCTCTTGAAACGGATCGGCGGCGTGAAGGTCGGTGCAATTCGCGAAGAACAGCACGAGAAGGGCGTATGCAAACGACGGCACGGGGCGCACTCGCGGAGCCTCGGACATCTGGTGCCTCACTATTCGATCCCGCGACGGCGTTCGACTGCTGGGATATCGGGCGGGATGGCGGGTAGGTTGGACTGAGCAGTTCTGGGGAGGGCAAGTAGGAACAAGCATAGCCGAAGTTCTGGGCGAATGCTCGCGTCTTTTTTCGGGCCCGCGGTCTGCGGAGGAAAGGCAATCACCTCCGCTTGACCGCTACAATCATAGCCGTGAACCCATTTACCCCGGGAACCCGATCCGATGCCTACCGCAGCCGAAGACATCCGTTATCAGGCCAGCGACCTCATCGAATACGCAACCGCACTGTTTGCCGCTGCCGGGTGCGACGGCGACAAACCCACCACCATCGCCACGGGGTTGGTCGAAGCCGACTTGCTCGGCCACACCACGCACGGGCTTCAGTTGGCGTCCGTGTATCTCGGCGACCTCGCCAATGGTAGCATGACGCCACGAGGTGAACCCGACACCGTCGCGGATCGTGGCGGGGTCGTCACCTGGGACGGTCGGCGATTGCCCGGCGTGTGGCTCGCCGCGAAGGCGGTCGATCTGGCCGTTGCGCGAGCGGTCGAGCACGGATTGGTCACGATCGTCATTCGCGAGAGTCATCACATTGCTTGCCTCGCGGCATTCCTGCAACGGGCTACCGACCGCGGCTTCATGATAACCATCGCCAGTTCCGATCCGGCTGTTGCCAGTGTCGCCCCGTTCGGTGGTCGCAAGGCCGTGTTCACTCCGGACCCGCTCGCTGTCGGCATCCCAACTGACGGCGACCCAATCATGATCGACATCAGCTCATCAATTACCACGAACGGCATGGCTGCTCGGCTTCGTCGCGAAGGCAAGCGATTTCCCGGTCCGTGGGCGTTGGACTCCGCAGGCCAACCAACCGACAACCCAGAAGCATTGTTCGGTGACTCGCCGGGGACGCTGTTGCCGATCGGGGGAATGGATCACGGACACAAGGGATATGGGCTGGCCCTGATGGTTGAAGCTCTGACGCAGGGGTTGAGTGGGTTCGGGCGAGCCGACGCACCGCCTCGCTGGGGTGCGGCCGTGTTCATACAGGTGATCGACCCGTCAGCGTTCGGCGGTGCCGATGCCTTCAAGCGCGAGACCGGTTGGCTCGCGGCTGCGTGTCGAGCGACGCCGCCGGTTCCAGGCGTGGATGCCGTGAGACTGCCAGGGCAACGTGGGTTGGAACGCAAACGGCAGACGCTCAAAGAAGGGGTGAAGCTATATCCGGGCATTCTCGCGGCGTTGGAACCTTTCGCGGTGAAGTTCGGCATCGTACCACCGCGACCGATTGAAGACGCAAAGCGCTGAGACGCATTGCCGCTGAGGTTGGAGAATCGTTGTTCCCCTCACCCGCGACTCGAAGACTCGTCGCGACCTCTCCCCCATCAAAGCATGGGGGCGAGGTGGGCGTGATTGCATTCCTCTTCCGCTCATCACACCCATCAGCCTTCAAGAGAAGACCAGCCAGCCCCACCTCGCCCCCAGATTTTTGGGGGAGAGGTCGGCGAGGCTTTGCGAGCCGGGTGAGGGGAATTACCTTCACCAAATGTCCGCGACGATGTCGTTCATTCCCCCACTGCTACTAACGCAGAGCATCACTTCTTTTCGCCACGACCGGCGAGAGACTTGATCTCGTCGCTCGTGAGTTCTCGATTGAACATGCAGAATTCGTCGAAGTCGTACGTCGATTCCCCGATGTTCGTCGACATCAGCAACACATTCTTGCAGGTGATCGCCATCGAGGAAACTTGTGGCTTGGGGTCGGCGACTAACTCGCCGTTCACGACTAACTGGATCACGTTCTTTTCGTTGCGAAGAACAACGATGTGGTTCCATTCCGCCCAGTCGTCCACCTTGGGCTTCAGGTAGTTGTAGACCCGCCCGTTGACAGCATTTCCTTTCGGACTTTGGCTCACGGACCCGATGAGACTCTGCCTATCCACCCCAAACCACATTGAAGTGTAGGGAGTCGTTTCCGGACTTGAAATCAGCGAGAACAGCGTTGGAGGTGTCCGGAAAAGGGGCTCGGTCGGAGAACGGCGTGCCCAGAACGCGATCGTAAATGGTTTTGCCTCATCGACCGCGAACAGTTCGGTTTGATCGCTCAAATCGAGAGCCGCGATAGTTTCCTTGGTGCGCTTATGGGTCAACCGCAGTGCCTTGCCACGAACTCCATCAATGAGTTCGCCCGACTTCAAAGTGCCGACGAACTTCCCCGAAACCATCTCCTTCACGTTGTTCTTGCCGATCTCATCGCAAGCCAAATAGAAGGTTAAGCCCTTGATGTCGCTCGCGGCCGGAACAGGCCCACCGCTGTACCGTGGCGGAAGTACCCGTGGCATCGGTGCCCTCGACAACTTGGGTGCGATGTCGTCGGAATCCTTTGGCTGCGCTTTGGCTTTTGTGCCCGCTAGAGATTGGATCTCGTCGATCGTGAGAGCCCGGTCGAAAACGCAGAACTCATCCACATCCACGATGCATTTGGTGACGCCCGCACTCGCGAGAGTACACACGTCGTAGTCCACCGCACCCGTGAAAGCCTTTCCCTTGAAGAGGCTGACACCGTTCAGATACAGGGCAATCTCGGTCTCTTCATCACGCGTGATAAGGATGTGATTCCACTCGGTTGCGTTTAGGATCCTCGTTGTGTGGTTGGAGAGAATCTGGCCCTGGTTCTTCTTGAAGTTCGATTCCGTGAACGTCGCGAAGAAGATCACGTTGTTTTTTCGCAGGTGAAACTCTTGCACGAGGCCGTCTTCCTTGGCCGTTCTCCCCTTGAACACCCACGATGTTGGAGCGTCGTTGATTTTCTCCCACCGCAGCCACACGGACAGTGTGAACGGCTTCCTCCCGGGAATCCGCAACGGCGACGGATCCTGAAGCGTGATTCCGGGAATGGGGGCTTCACCACCCCGTCCTGGTTCGGATGTGAGACGCAATGCTCGACCACGCACGCCTGAGATCAGTTCCGCAGTGCCCAGTTCTCCAACGGCCTTCCCGGAAACCGCCTCGGTCAATTTCCCATTCTCGATCCCGTCCAGCGGAAGGTACCAGACAAGCCCCTTGATGTCGGTCGGTGCGGGGACTGGTCCGCCCTTGTAAGGTGCGAGCGCGAGCCTGGGCAGTGGAGCACGAGATACGCCCTTCACACCCATGTCGTCGGGATCGCTCAGCTTCGGTTTGTTTTTCGTGCCCGCAAGAGTTTGAACTTCGTCGTTCGTGAGTGCCCGGTCGAACAGACAGAACTCATCGAGGTCGAAGGTTACTTTCTCGCCTTCCGAGGCAACCAGAAACAGCTCCTTGAAGTTGAGCGGCTTCGGGAAACTGATCGGGGTCTTGGTCCGCATTGCTTCGCCGTTCACGACAAACTGCACGACGTTCTTCTCATCGCGAATCATGACAACGTGCGTCCAGTCCGCCCAGCGGTCGTGCTTGCCATGCGCTCTGGCTACCGTTTCCCCGATGGACTTCGGTTTCTCGGCCTCAGCCAGGCTGCCATAGAACATCCCAGGCTCAGCTCCAATCACCAGCGCACTGAATGGGTACTTGGTCGTATCCCCGAGTCCCCATACGAGCAAATGCTGCGTCTCCGCACCACTGACAATGCGACGTGTCCAAAACGAGAGCGTGAACGGCTTCCCCTCGCCAAAGGCGAAAGCCTTCGCCTGATCGCTGATGTCGAGGGCCGCCGGAAGTTTTGATGTCGCGACGTGATCCAATCGCAGAGCCTTACCGCGTACCCCGTCTACCAGAATGCCCGTGTGAAGCGTTCCGACGAACTTGCCCGAAACCGCATCCTTCACGTTGTCGTTGCCGATCTCGTCGCAGGCCAAGTAGAAGGTTAAGCCCTTGATGTCGCTCGCCGCCGGAACCGGTCCGCCCCGGTATGGCTGCGAGGAGATTCGCGGTGCCGGAGCGATTGCGATGGCTGGCGTCTTCGTCCCCATATCGCCGGGGTTCTTCGGCGTGCTCTTCGGCCTCGGAGCAATGTCGCCGGGATCGGCAGCGACAATCTCAAGTGTCTGACCGGCCGCGAGAGGATGCCGACCTGCCAGCGAACGGATCTCGTTGGAAGTGAGCGCCCGGTCGAACACGCAGACTTCGTCGAGATCCACGACGTACTCGAACGTGTGGGTCACGACGAAGCGGAACGAGTCGTAGTCGAGCGGAAGTTCGTACTTCCCGCGTTGCTTGACGACCGTGCCGTTTACGCACCAGATCACTTCGTTCTGTTCGTTGCGGCTCAGAGTGTAATGGTTCCACTTCGTCGGGGCATCGACCGGCACAGTCCCGCTGTTCTTGACGTCACTGTTTGAATTGCTACTGTCGAGTTGTTCCCGAAGCGACATGATCGGGACTTTGACCTGATTGCTGAGCCACAAGGTCCGCTTGATCTCGTCGTCTGCCGTCCACGACATGCCGGACGCCACCCAAGAGGCTCCGTCGCCGGGGAACTCCGCACTCCCTCGTGCCCAGAGAGAAATGGTGAACGGCTTATCTGCTGGAACACGCATGACCCTCGGGTCAAGAATCGTGATTCCAGGAATCGGTTCCTGTTTCGGATTGACTCGCACCGAGGTGAGCCTCAGCGCCTGGCCCCGCGGTCCATGAATCAATTCCGCAGTGCCGAGTTGACCGACGACCTTGCCGGAAACAGCGTCGGTGATCGTGTTGTCGGTGATCTTGTCGCACGGGAGGTAGAACTTTAAGCCGGGGATTTGCGTGGCAGCCACCACGTCTGCTTCCAAGAACTTTTCTCGCGGTCTCGGGGCGATCGGCGTGTGCGGTCGAATCACCACAGGCGGTGCTGGCGTCGCGGGAACTGGCCGCGGGGCGATGTCCGAAATGGACTCGACATTCACCACCTGCCCGGAACGGAACACGATCGTCTTGCCATCGGGACTGATCCAGAACGGACCGCCGACGAGAACATCTGTTGATTCCTTCAACTCCGCCAATGGCTTCCACGGCTTCGATCGTGCCATGTTCTTCCCGGTGCTCTCGTAGATCCGCAGGCTGTTCAGGTTCTGCGGATCGTGTTTCATGTGAAGCGGATCGGCCCCTGAAGTGACGAGCAACCGACCCCTCGCGAGGGTGCCGAGATACTGCCGACCTGTCGCACCAATTCCCCATAACGAAGAGATATTTTTGATCGTCGGTAGCGAGTGAACGTCCATCGACTGATCGTTACTTCCCGTGGAAACGAAGTATCGCCGTTCGTTCATTGAAGCCCAGTCGCCTGCATAAATGTGTGCCATGATCCCTTCGCGGATCTGCCATTTCTCGGTGTCAACGTCGAGCAATTCGGCACCGGCAGCGCCTTTGGTGACCGGACGGAACAACGACAGCGTCTTGCCGTCCGCCGATAACTCGATGCGGTTGGGGCAACTGATCTGCTCATTGCCAGGCAGCGGTACTGGCGACCAACAGAGCGAGTCGGTAACGCGATACAGGCGGCCGTCGGGCACGTCGGCCAGACCCGGTAACCGGCCTCGCATCGTCTTGGCGTCATTCGCTGTGAAGTAGACCGTCGCCCCATTGGGCGAAACGACCATCGCACGCACCGCGAACTTCTCCTCGCTCTCGGCATCGGGGAGAAGCAGCTTTCCGTTGGCGGGCATCGTGTCGAGGTCGAACCGTTGAATCGTGCCAAGACCAGCGGGCCAACCCTGGCTCGATGCGAGATGTTCGCCCTTGGGAACTGTGACCGCCATGAACAACCGATTTCGCGGCTGGTCGAACGCGGTCGCGGTCACTGGTCCGGGGAGGTCGTAACTTGCGAGTTGCTCCAGTCCCGGATACGAGAGCTTCCGTAATTTCGCGGGTGATGCTGCGGGAGCCGTCGGAGTTTGACCATCCACCAACGGCGGGAAGCGGAACGGGTCGTTACTGGTCACGACCCACACAATCTTCCGAGCTGGATCGAACGCGACGGACGACAACGAGCCGAGATGTTTTCCCGGGGTGAGTTTCACTGCAAGCGGCGAGGGTGGCGGTGCCCGCCCCGCGAGCGAACGAACCTCGTCGTATACGAGCGGCCGCGCGATCATGCAGCACTCATCGACGGCCGCAACGAGCGTTTCCTTCGCGAGCGGAGCCGGTTGGCCATCGAAGTCCGGCGGGTTCGTTCCTTCACCGGCCTTCGACGTGATTCCTCCAATCACCATCCACGTTGGAGCAGGCATCCCCGACGCGGCTCCAACGGTCACCAGCTTTCCATCGAAGTACAGCCGCACGACCGCCCCCGTTGGCTTCCGCTCCACCACGAGCGCGACGTGATGCCATTCGTCGTCAGCAGTCCACGGATGCGTGAGTTCGGCCGACTCCTGCTTTCCCGCAACGCGAGCGCTGACAGTGGACCGCCCGACCGTCAACTGAACGAGAGGCGTGTCGCCCGTGCCGACCCTGAACACCTCCACGCCGCGGTAGCGTGTGCGAACCCAGCCACCAAGGGTGAAACCTTGTGGGTTCTCGAACGTTCTGCGGATCGGGGGTCGGTCCTCTTCAAGCACGCCATAACTTGCGCCAGTCGAACTGGGCACGAGATAAGCCGCATTCCCACGAGCACCCACACCCAGCCTCGCGCTGCGGATGTATCCCGATGCGTTGGTCCCGAATCCCGTTGCATCGGAGGCCCACACTCCATCGACCTTGGTCTCCTCGAAGTTGTAGGCGACCACTTCGTCGAGGCCGTGGGCGAAGTCTTCCAGTTGGGGCGATGTTGGTCCATCGCGGGGGGGCTTCAGGAACGATTCGTTCTGCTCCGCGATCATCTGCGAATGAAGGCGATTCTTCTCGGCCAGTTCGCGAACCCGTTCTGCTGCGATCCGCTGTTCTTCGAACCGTTGCCTTTCGGCTTCGATCCGTTTCGCCTCGGCAGCGCGTGCCTGCTCCGTCGCAATGCGGTCCCGCTCCGCATTCGCCAGGCGTTGCTTTTCGCTGTTGAGCAAGCCGACATCGGTGATCGTGAACGAGTCGAGGAATCGACGGACATCGGCGTGTTCCGCAGTCGCGGAAGGTCCACCGGCAACCAAGACGAAAATCCGCGAATCCGCAACGACGACACGCGCGACATAGACGCCATCGCCCACCGAGGTAATCACCATGTCGCGGGCAGGGAATCCGCTCACCTTGAAAGGTTCACGTGTGGCGAATTCGCTCGACGGAGCGGCACGACGTACCTCATCCATTGCGGTGGTGAAGAGTTGATCCTCAGTGACCCACGCGTTGCGGCCCCCAGGAATGTTGCTCCAGGCAACCGTGTACTCGATGCCGCGATGGCTCGTGCCTTCAGTCGTGCTGCCAGATCTCGCGGAGACTCCGAATCGGTTACCAACATTGGTTTTCGACGGAGCTGGGAACTCGACCTTGAACCCGCCCCGGACAGAGTCGAAGGATTGCCACTTCGTCGATGGCGGAATCAATCGCCATGCGATGAAACCACCAATCACCAACAGTGAGAACCCGACGATGCCGAAGATCATGAGCATTGCGGTAGTCGCGGACATCCGCGGCGCGGCTTCCCTGCGAGGAGCAGGCCGCGGTCGTCGCGGTCGTCGAGTTCGCTTCGGGAGTTCGTCGAACGAGTCCCGATCGTCGCGAGGCGGAGTTGCGTCGGAATCGGGGGAGCGTCGGCGTGGGGAATAAGCGGGTATTGGCGGCGGCTCGGGAACTGGCAAAACGGGGATGGCTTCGAGCGGTTCAACGGTGGATGCCTTGACCGCCGCGCGACAATGCCCGCACTGAACCAACCGGCCGGCCATTTCGTCCGGAACGCGGATTCTCGCTTCACACGCGGAGCAGTTGAATTCGAGCGCCATTGCCGCAGCCTCCGACCACGTTCGCACCAACTCGCGAAGAACGATCATACCCGGCCGAGAACATCTTCGCTAATGAGCGGCACGGAATAACTTCACGGCCCAATTTTTGGTTCCTGAACTTTGATGGTGCCTCTTCCTTCGCGTCCGTGTGCCTCTTAGGATGCTGGAGGTTATTACGCCGGAACGGCAGGGTGAGTTATGGAAATTCGAGAGGAACATCGCGACCGTAATCTGGTCGCTGACGTCATCGGCCGCCTTGATGTGATCGCCTCCCCGGAACTGGAAGCCCGGTTGATGGCCATGATCGACAGTGGCATCCGAATTCTGGTCCTCAATGTGACCCAGTTGGAATTCATTAGTAGTGCCGGACTGCGGGTTCTCATTGTTGCCGCCAAGAAAATCCGGGCGCAAGGTGGCGACATGGTCTTCGCGGGCGCAGACCAAAACATCAAGAAAATTCTGGACATCAGCGGCTTCACCAAGATGTTCAAGATCGTGGAAACCGTCGACGAGGCGTTTTCCGCCAGCTAATCCGAAGCCCAGACTCAAGCAGGTAACTTGTCGTGTCAACCGACTCCACCGACTCGTCGAATGCGGCCGATCGTTCGCGTGAACCCGGTCAAGGTCTCACCAAGGAAGAGGCGTTTCATCGCCTGCTCGAAGGTCACTGGCGCTACCTCGAAAACAAACGGTTGCACCGGACGGTGACCACCGAAGATCGCGGTTTCCACGCGCAGGGTCAGTACCCTCTTGCGGCGTTACTGGGATGCGCCGATTCGCGAGTTTCGCCTGAACTGATCTTCGATCAAGGCGAAGGCGATATCTTCGTGGTGCGGGTGGCGGGGAACATTGTCGGCGAAGCAGAAGTGGCGAGCCTGGAATATGCCGTCGCAAATCTGGGCGTGAAGTTGCTGGTTGTCCTCGGTCACGAGAACTGTGGGGCCGTGAAGGCAGCGCTCACGATGAACAACGCTCCCGGAGCTTTGGGCTTCCTTCTGCGAGAAATTGCCCCAGCCGTTGCGGAGGCTCAGGCACTACCCGGCTCCCTGCTGCACAACGCGGTTGATTGCAATGTGAAGCACAGCGTACACATGTTGCTGGAACGCAGCGATACGCTGCGGAAGGCCGTGGATGATGGTCTCGTGCGTGTGGTCGGAGTCGTGTACGAATTGTCCACCGGGGATATCAAGTTCCACGCAACGATCGGCTGAGGTTTTCGCCGCTTGTAACGGAGCAAGCGGCGAAGACGGAACTCCTTCAGTGTGATGTGAGAAAACGTTCATCTCTGTTCGCTTTACACCTCACGAGCGGCGACGTACAGTGAGCGCATCTCGCTCGCCTGCTCTCTCTCCTCTCGTGTGGAAAATGCCAAATCGTCGTGGGTTCACCCTGATTGAGTTATTGGTCGTTATTGCCATCATTGCCATTCTGATTGGACTGCTGCTTCCCGCTGTCCAGAAAGTTCGCGAGGCGGCAGCCCGCATGAAGTGCCAGAACAACCTGAAGCAGATCGGGTTGGCCTTGCACAATTATCACGGCTCGCTCGGTCGATTCCCCTATGGGCACATCGCCGAAACCGCGAGCGACGACAAAGTGTACGGCTCGTGGATCAAGCAGATTTTGCCGTTCATGGAACTGGGCAACGTGTACAACCAGTTCAACCACACCAAGAGCTGGTGGATGGTCGAAAATCAGACGGTGCGCGGCTACAAGTTGAACATCTTCACATGCCCATCGGACATCGACGCCTCGATCTCGAACAACGCTCAGGATTTTGGTTTTCGCGGGAACTACGTCGGCAACACCGGCATCGGAAAGTGGATTCGCGCCTACCCTTCGAGCAACCAGACGCAACTCACTGTGAAAGGCCCGTTCATTCACGCGGGCTACATGAGCATCAGCGACTTGACCGATGGCACATCGAACACGGCCGGCGTCTCGGAGATCCGAAAGTCATCGAACAATGACTCTCGCGGCGCATTGTTCGCGGATACCGGCTGTGTTCAGTACACGCACGACTACCTTCCGAACGCAAACGTGAGCGACCTCACCGAACGGTGCGCTGGCGACGCCAAAACGCCTTGTGTGGGGACGGGTAATTTCGGCACGTATCAGCTCACGGCCAAGAGCAATCACACTGGCGGCGTGGGTCTGCTGATGATGGATGGGTCAGTCCGATTTGTGACGAGCAATGTCGATGTCGTTGCCTGGCAAGCCGCTGCGAGTCCCGCGGGCGGCGAAACAACTCCACTGCCGTGACACCTGTGATTTCTACGACTTGCCTGATTCTCCACACCGCATTCCGAGTAGTTTCATGACCGGCAACGTATTGGCTCGTCGTGGGGGAGTCGCCTCCACGCGACTGATTATCTGCGTCGCGTTGTGTGTCGGCATTATCGGGTGCGGGAAGAGCTCCGACCCGAATCCGCCCCGTGTGCGAGTGACCGGGAAGATTACGTTGGACGACCAACCAGCACCTGCAGGAACGATCGTGTTTGTTCCGGTTGCGGTCGGTCAGTTGCAATCGCAAGGGATCGTTCAGGACGACGGGACATTCGTGATCGAAGGGGAAAACGGTCCTTCACCGGGCGATTACAAGGTCGAGATTGTTTGCGCGAAGAAGACGGGGCGACGGGTGCAGAGCATGAGCAGTACGGACGGAACCGGGATGATCGACGAACGAGTGCCAGTGATTCCTGCCAAGTACAACACCGCGACCACACTGAAACAGACCATCACGAGCGGCGAAAACTCTCTCTCGTTTCAACTGCATTCCGCGAAGTAAGCCGAACAACGCCGACCAGTTGACCTGGCTCCGCAACGCGGTCGGTTGACGCCATTCACCGAAGGCGATACGCTTCGACGGGTTCCCTCACATCTGGAGTCCGTCACATGAAACGAGTTCGATTCGCAATTGTAGGGCTATTCTGCTTTGCCCTCGTGGGATGCGTGGAAGGCGAGATCACCTACACCATGAACCCCGATGGCGCGACCAAAATTCGCATGGATATCGTGACGATTGCGCCGCCAACGTTTGGGGGCGGTCCTCCGGGACCGATGGGAAAGAACCCTCAAGACGAGACGATTGATGACATGCTGCGCAAGACCCTCCGCAGCATGCTCGAGAACCCCAAGGTGGTCGCGTGGAAGGATGTGTCCGCCGAGTTCACGCCGAATGGCAAGTTCAAATTCGGCGGCACCGCTTACGTTCGCCAACTGCCCGACTACGCCCGACAAGGCGGCTCCCCGTTGCTGAACCCACAGTTCAAGCTGGACCGCACCCCCGATGGTGGGATGAAACTGATCCGCAAAGAAGACTCCGACCAACCCGGCAAACCCGATCCGAATAAACGGAAACCGAAGACGCCGGATGAGATCAAGAAGCTGACCGACGAGCAACTCGACGCGGAGATTCTGCATGACTTGATCGACCTGCAATCGGCCAAGGGCATCCTCATCGCCATGCTCACCGACTGCAAGATGAAGACGACGTTCGTTCTGCCCGGCGATGTGACCGCCGTGGTTGGCTTCGTCAAGGATGGTCGAAAGGCGTCGTACACCGTGGACGGCAACAAGATCATCGCGGACGTGAACAAGCTTCTCACGGAAGATCGACCGACGCTGCGGAAGTTTTACCGAAGCGCAACATCACCGGACGTCTTCAAGAATCGTGTCCTTGGCGAATCGATGAACGAAGGTTCCATTACCGTGGCGAAGCCAGGGGAGCCGCTGTTCGACTTCGACAAGGAAGTGAAGGAGGCCCACGCCGCGTATCCCGATCTTCGCAAGAAGTTCGGCTTCGGCGACGAGCTGAAGTTGCCGACCGGCGAAGCCTTCCCAAAGAAGTGAGACGAGCGTTGCTTTTGCCCTCTCCTCTTGCGGAGCCAAATAGAAATCCCAACGCCTCGCGAGCCACGGGGTTTACCTCCGTGGTCTTTTGGCTCACATTGGCACACACCCCGGGGCTCGCAAAGCATTTCGACGCAGCTCCACACAGGTCACAGCATCGCCGAGCGATCCAACTCGTTCACCAGCGCCCGGATGAACGGCTCGGCGTCCGACACAATTCCCACGGTCTGCGTGCTGCCGCGATCCATGAGCTTCGTCACGGTCGCCGGGTTGATATCGACACAGGCCACCTTCACCCACGCTGGCAGCAGATTCCCCACGGCGATCGAATGGAGCGTCGTCGCCACCATCAGGCAGAAGCCCACGCCTGGAATTAATCGCCGCATGACATCCTGAGCGACGAGCGTATCCGTGACCACTTCCGGTAGCGGCCCATCATCGCGAATGCTGCCCGCGAGCAGGAACGGAGCGTTCGCTTTCACGCACTCGTACATGATCCCCGACGTGAGTTTGCCGCTCTCGACCGCGGCCTTGATCCCGCCGATCCTGCGTATGGTGTTGATGGTTCGCAGGT
This sequence comes from Planctomycetota bacterium, assembly GCA_021413735.1. GTDB lineage: Bacteria > Planctomycetota > Planctomycetia > Gemmatales > Gemmataceae > Gemmata. The sequence goes on along the minus strand of JAIOPV010000081.1, from coordinate 12,478 downwards.
GGTGTTCGTGACCCTCGCTCGTGGGCAACCCCTTGTCGAGCGACACACCGAGACTCGTGCCGTAGAACGCCTGTTCGATGTCGTGCGTGGCGAGTGCGTTTCCCGCAAACAGAACGTTGATGAGGCCATCGCGAACCAGCTTCGCGACGAGTTCGCTGCCGCCGGTATGCACGACCGCCGGCCCCAGCACGGCGAGCACCTTATCGCCAGCGGCGCGCGTCTTTCGCATGGCGTGGGCGATCTCTCGCACGCTTACGCCCTTGGGCCGCTCACTCGACACGGGGCTTGCCATGAACTCGAACAGTTCGTGTTTGCGAATCTCGGATTCGGGCGGAAACACCCGCATTCCCTGCCGACCGACGACGATGCGGTCGCCCTTCAACACGGTAGTCATCGGAATGCAGCGAGCCGCGCCGCCCTCGGGATCAACGACGATGCCGCAGTCCATCTCTTGATCTTCGACGTCGATCCAGTCCGCTTTCAGCCTGAGCTGCGTGCGGAAGTTCGTGGAACAATAGAAACCGTCGGGGAACGCACCGTCCATGTCGGCGGCGACGGTCTGGCAGTCGGCCGCGTGCGACGGCACAGCCCCGTGGGGATGGATTTCCGCGAGGATGTGTTCGAGTTGTTCGGCGGTCGCGGCGGTCACTTCGAGGCGTGCGAAACTCGGATCGTCCTGCCGTTCACCGAGACGCAGCGTTTCGATGTGGTATTGCCCACCGCGAGACAGGATGGCGTCGAGCACTTTGGGCAGCAGCAATGAATCGACAATGTGGCCGGTCATCTCGACGTGTTCGACGTGCGGTGCGGACATGCGTGAACCTCCAGAACATTGCGGTTCTCTTCTTGATACCCAGAACGGGTCACGGAAACGAGTCGGTGTGATTGGAGTGACGCGATGAGCGAGAGTTTCCGCCGCTGGCGAAAGTGCTGAACCGAGTGGGGCTGTTGTTTGCGGGTGAGGAACCTCGCTTGTAACGAGGTAGAGGTAAATCACCTGACTTTGAACCGCGTGCTGGGTTCGACTACACTCACGCCTTAGCCAGACGTGCTGTACCAAAACAGGTGATTCCCGTGGCCGACCGCGCCGCCTTGCTTATCGCCGTCGAAACCTATTTCGAGGCCGGACCACCGATTCCCTACGCGGCCTCAGACTGTGCCGAGTTGCATCGAGCATTACCCGCCGCCGGCTATAATCCGGCGAAATGCTTCCTCATCGCCGGCACACGCACCACAAAAGCCAGCATCGAATCGCACCTCCGCCGGCTCCCCAAGCTCGTCGATAAAGCCGACTCGCTTCTCGTGTTGATCGTCACACGCGGATTCAGTCAGAAGGGTCGCGGCTACCTTGCGTGTGCTGATACCATCACGCCCGATCTCGCCGAAACCTCACTGGCAGTCGCCGATCTCCTCGCCGCGTTGAACAAGACGAAATGCAAAGAAATCAGCGTGTTGCTCGATGTCGATTCGTTCACGTTGCCCGGCGAAGTGGAGCCGTCGGGTCTCGATGCAGACGAACTGACGAATCTGTTCGATGCGTCCGCGAACTGCGTCGGGTTGCTCTCGTGCGAGCCTGGGGAGCGGTCGTTCGAGTCAGCAACACTCAGGCACGGCATCTGGCGACATCACCTCATCGAGATGTTCACTGGCAAGTCGCGAACGGGCGTCGCCAAAGACGGAAGCCTCACCGCCGAGGCACTCCATGAATTCCTGGTCGATGCAGTGCCGCGAACGCTGCGTCGAAGTTACGATTCCCCCGAGGAACAGGTGCCGCAACGGCTCGGCGAGAGCAAGTCCGAGTCCGTGATCGCGGATCTCGGCAAGCTCCTCGGACCGGGCAGCGAACTGCTCGATCCGGGTCGCATGAAGCGAGTCGTCTTCCGTGCCGAGAGCAACAGCAAGATCAAGGATTTGACCGGCTATCGCAAGTCGCACAACATGCCGGACCGCGTGAACGACTGGGCACGCAAGTACGTCAATCGCGCCGCGGTCGCCGACATCAAGGCCGATCTCGACAACACCTTCGACATGGTTCGCGAGCAGTTCGGCTACAAGCGGAAGGATCTCGACGTGTCCGCCGAGCGCGACGGCATGGGCTACATTCGCACGCCCGACTTCGAATACAGCGTGAGCGTGACCGTGAATCCGGATGATCTGGCCGAAGTGATCTGGCAACGCGAAATTGGTCGGCTGTCGGGGCCGGAGTTTGTGCGATCAACGGGCTTTCAGGCGGTCTTTGGGAGCATGTTCGATCGTCTCGTCTTCGAGTTCGCGCAACCGGTGGACGTGGCAGATTTCGTGGATCAGATTGAGGACTCGCCACCGGAGGGCGTGAAGGTTGGCGTGGCGAGCGACGCGAACGAGGCCGAGATTGTGCTCGCTGGTTTCGCGGGCAAGGTGGTCGTGACGCCCGAGTCGGTGGTGATTCAGGGTCGGCGTGGCAACTCCGCGAGTCTGTTGGAGCAGTTCCTCGCCTTCCTGAAGAAGTTCACGGGCCTAGGCGAACCCAAGGCGTTGCCTGCCGCGAAATGAAAGGGCAGACTAAGGAGGCGAGGATTCAACCTGCCCGTTGTCGCGGGCCGTTCCAGGAGCCATGAAATGAAACGGACCGGTCAAGTGATCTCGTTCCTTTGCGTTGTCCTGCTGGGTACGCTCGCGGCCACACGTGCCGAGGAAGCAACGCCATTTCTGGACGAGGCCGAGACAGCAGCGAAGGCGAAGCTCGCCAAGTCGCTCACCATGCATGCGTCGTTCGACAAGGGGCTCGACGCGGACTTTTCCCGTGGCGACAAGACGTGTTTCGTTCAGCAAGGCAAGGAGTTGGTGCAGGCGAAGCCGAACGATGAGGTGAAGGTCGTCGCCGACGCGGGGCGGTTCGGTGGGGCTCTGCATTTCCCCAAGAAGGGGGCGACCCGTCCCTCGTTCAAGGATCGCGGAGTGATCGGCTACAACGCCAAGAGTTGGAGTTGCACCGTCTCCGCGTGGCTGCGGTTGGATCCCGACAAAGACCTGGAGCCAGGATATTGCGATCCGATCCAGATCATCGGCGACGACAACAAGAAAGGCTACATCTTCTGCGAGTGGTCGAAGGATGAGACGCCGCGTTACTTCCGCTACGCGATCCGACCGCTGTTCAACATCTGGAACCCCGACAACAAGCCGTGGGGCGACATCCCGTTCGAGAAACGTCCAATGGTGCAGGTCGCGAAGGCACCGTTCTCGCGTGAGAAGTGGACTCACGTTGCATTCACTGTGGAGAACATCAACGACAAGACCAACAAGCCGCTCGGCAAGCTCTTCATCAACGGCAAGTTGTAGGGCAGTATCGAGAAGTGGGATCTGACGTTCGACTGGGATCCCGCCAAGGTACTCTTGGTCCTCGGTGCCTCTTACGTCGGGTATCAGGACGATCTGGCTGTGTTCGACCGTCCGCTGACAGACGCCGAGGTCGAGCGAGTTTACGGCCTCAAGAATGGGATTCGGGAGTTGTACCCAGAGAAGTGATCGGCAGAGCGTGGAGCTTTCACGATGGACGAACGGCGTGCGCTGATGGCAGCGATCATCGCGAACCCGGACGAGGATACGCCACGGCTGGTGTTCGCTGACTGGTTGCAGGAACACGGCGACGAACACGACCAAGCGAGAGCGGAATTCATCCGTCTTCAGATCGCGATGATGCGAGCGCCGGTGGGGGCCCCCGATTGGCCTTGCCAGAGTGCCGAAGCGACTCGGTTAAACCAACAGCATCGATCGCACTGGCTCGCGCCGCTGACCGCTGTGCCTGGGACACGTCTGGATTCAATTGTCTTCAATCGCGGGTTGGTGATGTATTGGAACCCACGCGAATTCACCGACTCCGAATTCGGACTAATGAGACTCGCGGACGCCTTCGCGCACGTCGGCGTCGAACACATTATTGTCTACAACGCGACCACAGAAACAGTGCTTCGGGCCGCATCATCGGTTCTGCGGTGGGTTGCCCGGTTCACTTGGTACGGGGGTGACATCAATGGAGCGGGACTGAATGAACTCGCCACTTCGCCCGATGTTCAACATCTGAGCGAACTCACCCTGTACAGCCCGAATCTCACGGACAGCGACCTGTTGACGTTCGCGAATACGGCGATGCTCCCGCAGTTGCGCGGGTTCGGACTGGTAATGGCCAATGGCTCTCCCTACACCGCCACCGGCGTCTTGGCGATTCTCGCCAGCGACCGATTCCCACGGCTGAACAAGTTGAACCTTGTAGGGAGTCAGCCTGCGAATTTCGGATTCGAGTCGCTTTTCGCGGCACGCGAGTTGAATCGCCTGCTGTATCTCTGGCTGGGCAACATCCCGTTCCACCTCCTCGCGGCGTGCCAGTATTTGAGCAACCTGCACGCGCTGTTCGTGACGGGATCAATCATCACCGATCAAGACGTGGACATCCTGCTTACGAATCCCGCGTTCGCGAATCTGTGTAGGCTCGACCTGCAAGACATGGAGTACGATCAACCACGACTGTCATCGGACGCGGAGAAGAAACTCCGCGAGCGATTCGGGCAGGCGATGACACTGGAATATGCTTCCGAACTGGTGTGATTACCCTTCGCGTTCCTTCACGCCGGTCAGCACGGTGTCGAGCACGGCGTCGGTGGCCATGTTCTCGGCCTGTGCCTCGAAGTTCAACAACACCCGGTGACGCAACGCTGGCTTCACCGCTTGCTTCACATCGTCGAACGACGCGTTGAAACGACCATCCAACACCGCGCGCACCTTTGCCGTCAGCAGCAAAGCCTGGGCACCACGCGGGCTCGCACCCGCTCGCACGAATCGATTCACCTCCGGCACCGCGAACGGGCTGTTCGGATGTGTCGCCAGCACCAACCGCACGGCGTAATCTTTCACCGGCGTCGGCACAATCACCTCGTCGCGGATCAGCCGTCGCCACACCGCAACCTCGGCACCGTCCATCACCTTCGCAGCCTTGCCAGCGTCGCCCTTCGTGGTGCGATCGAGGATCGCCATCAGTTCGTCGCGGGTCGTGAACGGCACCAGCAACTTGTACAGGAAGCGGTCGAGCTGCGCCTCCGGCAACGGGTACGTGCCTTCCTGCTCGATGGGGTTCTGCGTCGCCAGTACGAAGAACGGTTCTTCGAGTTGCCGAACGACGCCCGCCACCGTGACGCTGTGTTCCTGCATCGCTTCGAGGAGTGCCGATTGCGTCTTCGGAGTCGCACGGTTGATTTCGTCGGCCAGCACGATCTGTGCGAACAGCGGTCCCGTTTGGAAGCGGAAGTCGCGGCGACCGTCGGCACTTTCGGTGATGATGTTCGTGCCGGTGATGTCGGACGGCATCAGGTCGGGGGTGAACTGAATGCGGTTGAACGACAGGCTGAGGGCATCGGCGAGCGTGCGAACGAGGAGCGTTTTGCCGAGGCCGGGGACGCCTTCGAGGAGAACGTGCCCGCCGACGAAGAGGCACGTCAGCACACCGCGAACGGTGTCACGCTGACCGACGATGACCTTGCCGATCTCGGTTTCGAGGTTGGCGAAGCGGTTGCGGAACTCGGCAGCGCGTTCAGGCAGCGGGGCGTTGGTGTTCATGGCGGTATCGTATGGTTATCGATTCTCGTCTGGCCTGCCGCGGCGTTTCGCCTTGCTCAGTCGGCTCAGATAGTCGTCGGCCGCTTCGGGTTCGGGTGGCTTTGGCGAGCCCCCTGCGTCAGCAGGGGGAGGTTTCGGTGGCGGTGGTGGAGGTTCCGGCGGTTCGTCATCTTCGGGGGGCGGTTCGTCGCGGCGATACGTGCGGTTCTCCTCGATCACTTCCGCGACCGCTTCCTTCACCCGCAACAACTGACCCAGCCCCGCACTTTCGGGGACCACGTCGAAGCGGGTTCGCAGGTGGTGCCAGCGACGCACGCCCCACGCCCACAACGCGCGCGGTTCCAGGGCAATCCGGCGCACCGCGACATCGCACACCAGCAGCACGCCAGCCACGATCAGCAAGCTCGCCCAGAACGGCAACAGGGCTTTCGTCGTGGAAGGTGCCGGGCGAAACACCGTGCCCGCCCGAGCCACTTTTGCCAATTCCGCGTCATCCTCGGAGTAGACTTCGCCGCCGGTCAGTTCCGCGAGATGCCGCATGAGTGCGGGGTTCGGTTCGAGGTCCGCGAACTCCGGCGAATACGGCACAGTGACGCCCACACGTCGCCCGTCGATGTCCTTGCCATCTCGCTCAACCCGCACGTTCACGAAGTACGCACCCGCTTCAGTTGCCGCGAAAGAGCCTTCAAAACGGCCTGGCCCCGTGCGAGGTAACGTTACGACTGGAGCTGCTTCGCCGGCACGCGGCGCACTCACGAACGCCTTCAGTTTCACGCCCGTCAGTGGCTTCTCGTTGTCATCGCGAACATCCACGATCATGCGGACACGGCCATCACGCACTTCGGGGAAGACGCTCACGCGGCCGGTTTCGACTGATCGCAACGACCACTCGATTGCCTGCGGCCAGAATCTCGCAAAGGTCGGCGACTTCGCCCAGTCGCGGCCCCATTCGCGAGTATCCGACGTGAACGCAATCGCACGCCCGACCCCCGGTTGCCAGTACGCGACAACCGGAAACCGTGTGTCCTCGGCTGGCGGCCCTTCAACAGCCATCACCGGTCGGCTACCGGGTTTCAGTGTCGTGCGAACGAACCCGTGCAGTGGCGGCAGCGGCGCGTTCAACTCGGCAACCGGACCGGCACCGCCAGGGAGCAACTGCGGTGTAAACGTGTCAGTCACGAGAAATGACCGACTCACCTGGCGGGTCTCGCGGGTGTAAATCGCGGGCAGTTGGCGAGGGTCATTCACCGGGTAGAAACTGCCCTTCGTCGAACCCGCGATGTTCCGCATTCGTGTGTCTTCGACGTTGCCGTGCGTCGCCACGCCGATCGTCGTGCAGGTGATGCCATTCTTGGCCATCTTTCCCGTCGCGGTCTGACCGACGGCACCATACAGCGGGTCGCCGTCGCTCAGCACAACGCAGTGCTTCACCGCGAGATTGTGGATCGGGTCGGCGAGCGTGTCGGCGGCGAGCTTCAGGAACGGGTCGAAGTCGGGCATGTCGCCGGGGGTCATCCGGTCGATCAGCGTGAAGAGGCGGCTGCGGTCGATGCCCACCGACTGAAACGGAATGTACCACGACGCGTTCGCTCCGTAGTACAGCACGCCGATCATGTCGGCAGGACCGAGCCGTTCGATGGCCAGCTTCGCCATGCGTTTCTGCCAGTCGTTGCCGTCTGCCATCTCGGAACCGTGCATCACCAGCACAAGCCCGCCCTTCAACGCGGCCTGTGCCGTGCGGATGTCGCAATCGACCGGCAACGCGGCTTCAATGGGCGTCTTCTGATACCCACCGAGGCCGAACGAATTCTGCCCGCCAATCATGACGAGGCCCATGCCCTGCTCTGCCGCTTGCCTCCGAATCACTTCCATTTGCGGCGTGCTGAACCGCTCGGCCGGCACATCTCCGATCAGCACGGAATCGTATGTGCTGAGGAATTCGCCGAGGTCGGCTGCAGTGGGAAGGCCGTCGGCGGGGAGCGTATCGACGCGGAATTTCGCCGCTCGCAGCGTGTCGAGCAGCAGCGAGTGTGAACCGATGGCCGAGGGGTCTTCAAGCAACAGCACACGCCGTTGGCCGCGTGCGAGAACCGCAGCCGTGGCGCTGTTGTTCGAGACGCGATCGCCGAGCAGGTTATCCGGAGTGAAGCGGGCACGGTACACGAACGAATCGCGGTCGATGGCGTTGTCGGTTGGCAGGTCGAGGAACTCGAAGCCGTTCAAGCCTGGGCGAACGGTGACCTTCACGGGACCGGGTTGCTGGTCGGCTGGCGTGCCCTTGAACCGCACGAATCGCGGCTCATCACGTCCCCGCACTTGCACGAGTTCGAGTGTGCCCGTGACGGGTTGCGTCGGGTTCGCGTTTCGCACCAGCACCCGCACGGGAAGCCGCTGACCGGGTGTTGTCGCGGGTGGTGCCTCGACTTCCTGTACCAGCACTTCGTTCGTGTTGCGATAGCCCACGGCCAACGGCAGCACATCAACCTGCACGCCTTGTTTCTGGAAGAGACGTGCTTGTTCCGCGGCCCGACCGAGGTTCTCGTTGCCGTCGGAAATCAGCACGACCCGGCGACCAGTGCCTTCGGGAAACGCCGCGAGAGCGAGCTTCAATGCGGCGGCGATGTCGGTGTATTCGACGTCGATGGGACCAGCCCGGCGTTCGTCGATGGGGAGTTGATCCACGGCAGCGGGCGGCAGCACGAGCCGCGGCGTTCGCCCGAAGAGAATGACGCCAGCGCGATCCGAACGGTGATCGGGACCGCGATAGCGAACGGACTCATCCACGAACTTCTTGATGCGTTCCCAGCGGCGGTCGATGGGGTCGCCGTCGGGTCCGCGACGGTTGGGGTCGGAGTCGGGCGGCACGCTGAGACTGCGATCAATCACGAAGATGACGGTGGCGTGTTCGGTGGTTTGTCGCACTCGCGGCTCGGCCAGGGCGAACACGAGCGACACCACAACGAGCGACCGCAGCGATACCGCGAACCACTTCCGGAAGCGTCCGAGGGCGCGGAGGTTCTTGCGAGCGACGATCGCGATGAACGGCACGACCGCAAGCAGCAGCAGCCACCACGGCCGCACGATTTCCAATCCCTGCACGGAACGCACGAATGTCCGCAGCGAGTCTCGCACATCGGCCGCGATGAGAGAGCCGAGCGAACCAAGCAGTAGCACCCCCGAAATCGACGCGAGCCTGAACGACCAGCGGCCCGAGACGAGCAGAACCGCGAACATCCCGAACAGCGACAGCACCGCACCAGCCGCGAGCGCGACAGGCAGCGAGAGCGTCGGCAGATCGGAAAGGAACGACATGGGCGTTGCCTTAGCTAATCTTGAACGTCATAGTTCCCAAGATCCCAAGCCGTTGGCCTGGGCTGAGGGAGATCGGTCTTTCAGACCTCAAAAACCGGTGATGTCTTTGCGGTCTGAAGGACCGCGTTTCCTCAGCCCAGGCCAACGGCCTGGGGTCGGTTTTGCCTAAAACTTCACCCGCTGAACGCGGTGGTTCTCGGTGTCGATCACATGCACACGGCCCTTGCGGTCCACGGCCAGCGCCCACGGACTGCTCAACTGACCCGGCTTGCCGCCCGGCGAACCCCACACGCCCAGCGAGTCGCCGTTCGCCGTGAACTTCTGCACTCGCTGGTTGCCGTACTCCGCAACATACAGTTCGCCACCCGGACCGAACGACACGTCATACGGATAGCGTAACCGCCCAGCCTCGGCCCCTTCGCCGCCGAATTCTCGAACGAATTCGCCCGTTCGCGTCAGCACTTGAATGCGGTGATTGCACGCATCAGCACAGTAGAGATTACCGTCGGGACCGAGGGCAAGCGCTCGCAATCGTTGAAACTGCCCCGGAGCAATCCCCGACGTGCCCCACGTTGCGACGAAGTTGCCAGTCGCGTCGAGCTTCGTGATGCGGTCGCTCTCGCCAAACTCGGAGAGGTAGAAGAAGCCGTCGCCGTCCTGCACGACATCCGAAACGTAGCCGAGTTGACCGGGACCGGTGCCAGCCGTGCCGCCGATGACGCGACGCTCTGTGCCGTCGTCGCCGTAGATTCGCAGGCAATGATAATGCGAATCGCACACGATCAGTTCGCCCTCGCGTGTGATGCCCAATCCACTGGGGCGACCGTTGCGGAAGTCGGGCGTGCGGAAGGTAACCCCAAGATGTTTGCCGTCGAGATCGAATGCCTGAACGCGAGCCGTGAAATCGACCACCCACAGACGGTCTTGTCGGTCGATGACCGCTGCCCGTGGTCGCACGAACTCGCCATCCTGCACGCCGCGATTGCCCCAAACCTTGTCGGGACGATCACTGCGAGCACAGCCAACGAGCAACAACAGAAGCAACGCGAGTCGATTCACATTCCCAGTGTAGCATTGCCACGAGCACAGAAAGAGAGCCACGGATGAAACACAGATAACACAAGCAACCCAGGTTCTTGTCTTGTTCTTATCCGTGTTTCATCCGTGTGCATCCGTGACCGCTCTTCTTGCCTAGAATTGCCTCGCCCAAATCACGCAAGGAATCGCGTATGACCGAGCCTAACATCCTGATCGTGTCTGTTTCTGGCGTCCGGGGAATCGTCGGGCGTGGACTCACCGCCGATGTCGCCGCACGATTCGCCGCCGCGTTCGGTTCCACTGTCGCGGGCAAGCGTGTCGTGCTGTGTCGCGATGGAAGACCCAGCGGCGAGATGCTCCGTCATGCCGTCATCGCGGGGCTTCTCGAACTCGGTTGCACCGTCGAAGATATCGGCATCGCACCCACACCCACCTGCGGCTTCGCCGTGCGGCAATTGCAGGCAGCGGGCGGAATCCAGATCACCGCGAGCCACAATCCGGCACAGTGGAACGGCCTCAAAATGTTCGGCGAAGACGGTGCCGTGCTGTCCGCCGAGAATGGTGCCGTCGTTCGCGGACTCTACGAATCGAACGACTTCGCACGACCTGCCTGGGATGGCATCGGCACCAAAAGTGTGCCGCCGGCCGTGGAAGGCGACCACGCACGCGCCGTCCTCGATACGGTGAGCGTCGCCACGGTTGCGAACCAGGCGTTCCGCGTGTTCCTCGATGCGAACGCAGGCGCGGGCGGGCCGCTTGGCACGCAGCTTCTTCAGGATCTCGGGTGTTCAGTCGTCGAGTACGAGTGCAGCCCCACGGGCCGTTTTGCTCACCCCCCCGAACCGATTCCCGCACACCTTACGGATGTCGCACCGTGGGTGGCGAGTTCCGAATCGGCAGTTGGTTTCGTCCTCGACCCAGACTCCGACCGGCTCGCACTCATCGACGAAACCGGCACCTGCATCAGCGAAGAAGCCACGCTCGCACTCGCCGTGAAGTACCGCCTGCGACAAGACAAAGGCCCGGTCGTCATCAATATGTCGACGTCGCGAATGGTCGAAGACATCGCTCGTGATGCCGGTTGCGATTGCCATCGCTCCGCAGTGGGCGAGGCAAACGTCGTCGCGATGATGCGAGAATGCAACGCGATCATCGGCGGCGAAGGCAACGGTGGTGTCATCGACCCGCGTGTCGGCTGGGTTCGCGATCCCTTCGTGGGCATGGCGTTCATCCTGTCGCTGATGGCCCAGGAGGGAAAGCCGTTCTCGCAGCTTGTGGCGGAGTTGCCGCGATATGCGATGCTCAAGACGAAGTACGAAGTGCCACGCGAGAAGTTGGCCGCCACGTTCGACGCACTGAAAGCGAATTGGCCCGATACTCGCGTGAACACCGTCGATGGGTTGCGTCTCGATGGTCCCGACTGGTGGTTGCACGTTCGAGGCAGCAACACGGAACCGGTCGTGCGTGTGATCGCCGAAGCTCCGACCGAGGAGCAAAGCCGCGACTTGTGCGAAGCGGCCGCGAAGGTGATGACCGAGGTGTAATTTCGCCGCTTGCGGCGTAGCGCTCTTGAGAGCGCTACGCCGCAAGCGGCGAAGATGGTGAACCTCTCGCCCTCGTGAGTTGTCGCATTCGTTGGAATTCGTTATCCTTCACGTCGAACCGGCTTGCGCCGGAGGAAACCATGACCAACGATGATTTGACCCGTGCCGCGGACTGGCTGCGGCTCGCGGAACGTGTCTGCGTGCTGACCGGCGCTGGCGTTTCGGCCGAAAGCGGCGTGCCGACGTTCCGTGCTTCCGATGGCCTGTGGGAAGGTCACCGAATCGAAGATGTCGCCAGCCCTGATGGCTTCGAGCGTGACCCGGCACTTGTCTGGAACTTCTACAACGCCCGTCGGGCCAACGTGAAGACCGTGAAGCCCAACCCTGGGCACTACGCACTCGTGAAGTTCGAAGAACGCTGGGGCAACAAGTTCACGCTCGTGACGCAGAACGTGGACGGCCTCCACCGCGCCGCAGGCAGTCGGAATGTGCTAGAAATCCACGGCAGCCTGTACCGCACCCGATGTCTGGAGTGCAAGAAGGTCGAAAACCGCGGACTCGAAGCGCTCGGCGACGCTCCCGAATGCCCATACTGTTACGGGCAATTACGACCCGATATCGTCTGGTTTGGTGAAGGCTTGCCGAACGACATCTGGGAACCGTCATTGATCGCGGCGTATGAATGCGACGTGCTTCTCGTCGTGGGAACGTCCGCTGTCGTTCACCCGGCGGCTTCGCTGATCCCGGTTGCCAAGGGGCGGAGGCAGGGCCCCGTCGCGAAAGTCATCGAGATCAACCTGACGCCCACCGAGGCAAGCAAGTTCGCGGATGTCGGCTTGTATGGGCCATCCGGGGAAGTGCTGCCGAAATTGCTCGAACGGTTAAATTCGTAAACCAAGACCCCAGGCCGTTGGCCTGGGCTAAGGAAGCTCGGTCCTTCAGACCTCAAACACCGATGATGTCTTTGCGGTCTGAAGGACCGCGTTTCCTCAGCCCAG